>NZ_JAEQMG010000042.1 GCF_016680995.1 Ruminococcus difficilis
TATCAGCGCGTCGACCTGTGCCGCCTGCAAGAATCCCGCAAGCGCTCCGTGACCGCTGCCGTTTGTGCTGACGACCTGCTCGCCAACAATCACGCCGTTTTCCGCGTCATATAGCTTGAAATATTCTGAATGTCCGAAGTGCTGAAAAATCTCTCCGTTGTCATAGGTTACTGCAATTCTCATGGTGTTTTGTCCTTTCTCAATCAGGTTTTCGGGTGGCTGCTGTGGCGTGAATTTGCAATTGCCGCCCGTGATCAAAAGCCGCTTGCCGTTGACAAGAACGTCTCCGATCTTTTTCCGCGCGCTGTCGTAGATGGCGGTAACGGTCGTGCGCGATACGTTCATACGCGCGGCGCACTGCTCCTGCGTCATCCCTTCGTTGTCGAGCAGACGGAGTGCTTCAAACTCGTCAACGGTCATCAATACGCTCTCGGACGCGTCAATATCGTCCGGCGAAAAGCTGCGATACACAGGCAGCCTGTCAACAAATCGGCAACGTTTCGGTCTCGGCACAGCGTTCACTTCCTTTCACAGATGATTTTACCATAGTTATTGACATATGTCAATAACTGTGAGCGCAAATGATTTATCATATTGCAATTGACTAAGGGTCTCGGCTGTGCTATAATGATTGACAGATTTAAATGGGAGGGATTGCCGTGACGAAAAGAAACCGTTTGATCGCGCTGCTGCTTGCGGCTGTCGTTCTCTTTGTCATGGCGTTCTCGCTGTTTGTTGTCGCCGCGGAAGCGGGTCACGACTGCCTCGGCGAGGATTGTCCCATATGTGAGCTCATTGCGGTTTGTGAAAACAACGTCAGAGGATTATCTCTGATACTTGTCTTTATCTCGCTGATCGTTGCGCTCGCGCTGATGCGGACGTTCATAACATACAGCCGTCCGTTTGTTTTTGATACGCAAACTCCCGTTTCGCTCAAGGTGAAGCTGACGAATTAAATATTTCAAATCAACAGGGATTTTGTCTGCTTTCCGGCAGGCTTATTTCGCGTGTGCGAAAGTCCCTGTATTTTTGCGCTCTTTTTTAGAAATTGTTTATTCGGAGGTTTTACTAATGAAAAAAATAATTGCTTTGGTTTTGAGTGTACTGATGGTCTGCGGCGTTTTTGCCGGATGCGGAAGCACCGCTGCGGACAACGGGAAATTGAACATCGTCACGACGATTTTCCCGATTTACGATTGGGTCAGAGAAATCGTCGGCGATAATGACAACGTCAATCTGACAATGCTGCTGGACAGCGGCGTTGATCTGCACAGTTTTCAGCCCACGGCAGACGATATCGTAAATATCTCCACCTGCGATATGTTCATCTATGTCGGTGGCGAATCCGACGAGTGGGTGGAGGACGCGCTGAAAGAAGCGACCAACAAAAATATGATCGCGATCAATCTTTTGGATGTCCTCGGCGATTCCGTGAAGGAGGAAGAGGTCAAGGAGGGTATGGAAGCCGAGGAAGGCGAGGAATCGGAGGACGAGCCCGAATATGACGAACATATTTGGCTTTCGGTGAAAAACGCGAAGGTTCTGTGCGAATATATCGCGGAACAGCTCGGTAAAATCGACTCCGCCGACAAGAATACCTTTAAAAGCAACACAGCGGCGTATACGGCGCAGCTTGACGCTCTGGACAAGGACTATCAAGCGGCTGTTAAGCAGGCGGCTGTCAAAACCCTGCTGTTCGGCGACCGGTTTCCATTTCGTTATCTCGTCGATGACTACGGGCTTGATTACTACGCAGCCTTTGTCGGCTGCTCAGCGGAAAGCGAGGCGAGCTTTGAGACCATCGTTTTCCTTGCCAACAAAGTAGACGAGCTGCACCTGAAGGCGATATGCAAAATCGAAAGCTCAGACGGGAAGATCGCCCAAACGATCAAGGATAACACCAAGGAAAAGAATCAGGAGATCGTGACCTTTGATTCCATGCAGTCAACGACCGGAAATCAGGTCAAGGGTGGAACAACCTATTTGTCCGTGATGAAAAACAATCTGGAATCGCTGAAAAACGCTTTGCAATAAGGAGAATCACCATGGCACAACTGATTTGCAGGGATTTGTGTCCGGGGTACAACGGGCAGGAGATTATCGGCAATCTCAATTTTGAGGTAGAAAAGGGAGATTACCTGTGTATCGTGGGTGAAAACGGCTCAGGAAAAAGCACGTTGATGAAAACCCTTCTCGGCTTGCAGCCGCCTGTCAGTGGACAGGTGCTGCTGGATGAAGGTCTGACAAGAAACCGAATAGGCTATTTGCCACAGCAGACAGAAATCCAAAAGGACTTTCCCGCCTCTGTCCGGGAGATTGTATTGTCGGGCTGTCAGAACAAATGCGGCGCGCGTCCTTTCTACTCTAAAGCCGACAAGGAACGAGCGCAGGCGAACATCGAAAAAATGGGGCTGCAATCACTGAAAAAACGTTGCTACCGCCATCTTTCGGGCGGTCAGCAGCAGCGGGTCTTATTGGCGCGCGCGTTATGCGCCGCCGAGGAGCTTTTGCTGCTCGACGAGCCCGTTGCGGGACTCGACCCCATCGTCACCGAGGAGATGTACCGCTTGATCGACGGACTGCACCGTGACGACGGCATGACGATCATCATGATCTCGCACGACCTGGACGCAGCTATTCAATACGCCGACAAGATCCTTCACATCGGTAAAAAAGTGTTTTTCGGCACGAAGGCGGAATACCTCGAAAGTAGCCAATCGAGCGCGTTTGTGAAGGGAGAGGTGTACCATGGCTGATGTTTTTTCAAAGCTCGGACTTTATCTGCAATATCCGTTTGTGCAGTACGCCCTGATCGTCGGCATATTGATAGCGCTGTGTTCGTCGCTCTTGGGCGTGACGCTGGTGCTGAAACGTTTTTCCTTTATCGGAGACGGCCTGTCGCATGTCGCGTTCGGCGCCATGGCAATCGCCGCCGTACTGCATTTCACCAACGATATTCCGTTCGTCCTGCTAATCACGGTCGTAAGCGCAGTTCTTCTTTTGCGCACGGGACAGAACACCAAAATCAAGGGTGACGCTTCTCTGGCAATGATCTCAGTCGGCGCGCTGGGGATCGGATATCTTATTATGAATATATTTTCGACGTCGAGTAACCTATCGGGCGACGTGTGCTCTACCCTGTTCGGCTCCACCTCGATTCTGACGCTCACGCCGGTTGACGTTTGGCTGTGTATCATTTTGTCGGTGCTCGTGATCAGCGTATTCATCTTCTTTTACAACAAAATCTTTTGCATCACCTTTGACGAGAGCTTCGCGCTCGCGACGGGCGTACGGGCAAAGCTCTACAATCTGTTTTTGGCGGTGGTGATTGCTGTGATAATCGTGCTGGCGATGAACCTCGTTGGCTCGCTGCTGATTTCGGCACTGATCATCTTTCCGGCTCTCTCGGCAATGCGGTTGTTCAACAGCTTCAAGTCAGTCACGATCTGTTCTGCGGTTCTGTCGGTCGTATGCGCAGTGCTGGGATTGCTGATATCCATCGGGTTCGGCACTCCCGTCGGCTCGACGATCGTGGCGGTAGACATCGTTTCATTCTTTATTTTCACAATTTTAGGTAAATTTATCGGAGGCAGCAGACAATGAAAAAAGCAGCAGCAATGATTCTTTTGATGGCAATGACCATTCTCCTCGCATCCTGCTCTCAGGGCGCGGACAACAAAACCGGCTCTAAAACGAAAACGGTAGACGACGTGCTGCAGCAACAGACGGCAACCACGGTCGAAGCGACAACATCGGCGTCAACGGTGAAAAACAATAACACGAACAAAAAGCAGGCAGACGTTGACTTAACCGAGCTCAGCAGCACGATGGTCTATTCCGAGGTCTATAACATGGTTTCCAAACCGGATGATTACATCGGCAAAACCGTCCGCATGAACGGCGCGATGGCAATGAGCAAAGGCAACAACCAAGTTTATTACGCCTGTATCATCAAGGACGCCACCGCCTGCTGCTCTCAGGGAATCGAGTTTGTTCTCAAGGATGGCAGTTATCCGGCGGAAGGCACCGACATCACCGTTTTCGGCACCTTCAACACCTACAAGGAAGGCGAATACACCTACTGTCAGCTGAAAAACGCAGTCATAGAAGCATAAACAAACGCCTCAGTTTGGATTGTTCCGGCTTTCGGGGGTCGGACAACCAAACGGAGGTCAGTTCCTGTATTCCAGATATTCAATAAACCGTTTCACTGCGAGCGAGGCGGTTTTTCTGTTTTTCAAAGCCAAACCGATATCACGGTAGGCGGGAACGTCAAGTTCTTTGGCGGCGATCCGATACGGAATCCGCTTCAAAATTAGCTTAGGCAGTATGCTGATACCGAGTCCGCTTTCAACCATCGACATTACCGCATAATCGTCCCAGGTCGTGAATTTCACATTCGGCGTCAATCCGTTTTTCTCGAAAACTTCGGATATCTCCGCCTTTGCACCCTTTTCGATCAGCATAAACGGTTCGCCGCAAAGCGCTTTTACAGGGAATCTTTCGCACCCTGCCAGCGGATGATTTTCGGAGATGACGGCAAGCAGTCTGTCACGCTCCAAAAAGATGGTATCAAAATCACTGTTCGCCGGAAGCCGGAGAAATCCGCAGTCAACACGTCCCTCGGCGATCCATTCCTCGATCTCGGTATAGTCGCCGAGAAGCAGCTCATAATCGATGTCGGGATAGTCCTTCTGAAACGCCTTGATGATGTTCGGCAGCCAATGCGTCGCAACGCTTGAAAAGGTACCGATACGGATCAAGCCCGACTGCAAGCCGTTGAGCTCGTCCACTTCCATTTGCAGCTTTTCGTATTCTGCCACCACATTTTTCGCATACGGCAGGAGCTTGGTGCCGTCCGATGTCAGCTTCACACCGCCCACGCTTCTCTCCAGCAGCGTAACATTCCATTCCTTTTCCAGATCAGCGATCATGCGGCTGATGCTCGACTGAGAGTAGGAAAGCATCTCAGCCGCCCGTGTAAAGCTACCGTACTCCGCTGTTTTGACAAAGGATAAATATTTTTGAATATTTGCCATATTATCACCTGCTTTTACTATTTGTTTTCCGAATAATTATCATTTGATAATTCCGCTTTTCAAATCCATATCCCTATGATACGATATTCTCAGAAGAAATGCAAGAGGTGCGTTATGAAAAGATCGTATATGAAATACTTTGCGGCACTGCTGCTGTTCGGCTTCAACGGGATCGTAGCGAGCTTTATTGATTTATCAAGCTATGAGATCGTGTTGCTGAGAACATTCATAGGAAGCGTATTATTAATCGCTTTGTTCTTCCTGACGCGCAATAAGCTTACATTTTATCAATACAAAAATGACAGCCTGTTCCTGCTTCTCTCGGGAATCGCTATGGGGACGAGCTGGATGTTCCTCTATGAAGCATACGCCCAAATCGGCGTGAGCATCGCCTCTCTGTGCTACTATTGCGGACCGGTCATCGTGATGGCGCTGTCGCCGTTATTGTTCAGGGAAAAGCTGACCGCATCAAAGCTCTGCGGGTTTGCGGCGGTCCTCATAGGAATCATCCTTGTCAACGGCAGCGCCTTTGACGGAAACGGTAATCTGTGGGGTATCTTCTGCGGTCTGATGTCAGCCGTGATGTACGCCGCTATGGTGATCTGCAACAAAAAAGCGCGGCGTATCACCGGAAAGGAAAACGCCACACTTCAGCTGCTTGTCAGCTTTTTGACGGTATTTATCTTTGTCCTGTTCAAGCAGGGGTTAACGGTTCATCTGCACACGGAGGATATCATCCCTGTGCTGATCCTTGGCTTGTTCAATACAGGAATAGGGTGTTACTTCTACTTTTCGTCGATCGGTAAACTGCCTGTCCAGACAGTCGCGGTCTGCGGTTATCTGGAACCTCTCTCGGCTGTCGTGTTTTCGGTGATCGTCCTGCACGAAACGATGCTGCCGATCCGGATCCTCGGAGCCGCGCTGATCATCGGCGGAGCGGTATCAAGCGAACTTGTTAAAAGAAAAACTTCATAATACTCTGTGTAATATTACAGAGGAACAAATAAAACAAGATTACTTTTCCTATCCGCTTCAAGTCCTTCTGCCCCTGCCACATCGGTACTATGACAATGATACAAGTTGTCATAGTACCTTTTAATTTTTCTATCTTAAAATGGCTACTATACAAGCCAAAAGCGGACTACGGGGGTGCAAACGCATCCCAGTAGTCCGCTTATTTCCTAACTTTTTAATTATTTAGGGTGCAAACCCGAAAGAAAATTTGCACCCCCTTGGTAAACAATTTAATTTTTCTACGAATAATTAAAAGGTTCAAAATGATTCGATTAGTCTCTTGAAATAAACTTTTTCCACCTTCTTAACACATCCCTCAGCGGCTCGTCCAAATAAGAAAATGCCTTGTCCTGAATCCAGCCGGGAATGCCATAAGCCGCCTCTGCTATACTACCTGTGATTGCAGCAAGCGTGTCACTGTCACCACCAAGGGAGATTGCGTTCCTAATGGCATCCTCAAAGTCAGTGCTTTCAAGAAATGCAACAATGGCCTGTGGCACGGTCTCCTGACAAGTCTCGTTAAAACGATAGGTAGGACGGATTTCGTCCAATGTCCGAGAGAGGTCGTATCCGTATTCTTTTTCTATGTATTCCTTGACGCGCTTTTTGCACTCTGCCGGATCACCATTAATCGGCTGTTCGTAGTCACCGTGATACCCACCAAAGTAATAACGGCACATGAAGATTGCATCAGCCGTTGCCATTGCACCTTTGATGCCTTCCGGGTGGTTATGTGTAACCTCTGCTGAAAGCTGCGCAATCGATCTTCCACCAGACGGCCACATTCCAGTTCTGGCACAGAAGCCACAATCCATAATCCATGCGCATGGAGAAACTCGCATAGCGGAACCGTTGCCAAAGCTATTATACGGCTCACGGTTATCGGATGTAATCCATGCACCGAATCTGCCGCCGTATCCGGCATCCGGGTGCATCCGACCATATTTCTTCATGGCATCGATAAAGTCGTCTTTCTCGCCACCGTTCATGACCGCCTCCGCTACGGCGCAGGTCATGACAGTATCATCTGTAAAAAAGCAGTCATCTCGAAACAAGGGAAACTCCTTCGTTTTTATATTGTGCCATTCGTAAACGGAGCCTACAATGTCACCGACTATTGCTCCAAGCATAAAATCACTCCTTATTGCACATTCTTCTTCAGCTGCTCAAACGCAGCCTTAATCTTTGCCGCCATCAATTTTCTGCGCGCCTCAAGAAAATCCTCATAAGCCATATTTTCCCAACCATGCGGCAAGGCGTTTTCACTTTCCATGCGTCGAATCTCCTCATCAGACTTGCCACTACAAATAATTGGATAATATACCGAAGGTGCATCATCAAGAATATCCATATTATCTTTCCAATCAATGTAGGCGTAGTTTGCCATCTGATTTATCTTGGCATCCGAGTACCCCATAGATTTAAGATATGCTTTTGGAAATAAATGATGTTTTTCGAGAGATTTTCTTTTTCCGTCAGTACCCGTCTCAAACAATTTGGATACGAACAGATTGCTTTTTGAAAACAAAATGCCCGCATTCAAAATATTAAGAGAAGCAACATACGCATTCCAAGCGTTATTGCCTCTACCCGACACTGCCAACCCTTCAGAGCCAACGAGGGTTATATCGAAATAATCGTTTGTCAAGCGTTCATTTACTCGTGATAAAATAAACTCTTTATATTCATCAACATTTGTAAGTTCCTTAATGCTGTTCAAATGATTTTCTACCGTAGAATCCTTTGTAGTTTTCAGCGTTAAAGTCTTCTGAATCAAAGCGTTTTGACGTTATATGATTATAAAAAGCAGTATACATAGCTTTTAACTCGGTGTTTTTTCTTTTTGTGCCCGGTTGAGCAGTGTTTCTGTCAAATATTCCTGTGTTTGAATAATCTTTATATGGCATAAGATACCTCTGTTAAGGATATTTGTTGATAGTTACCGGTATATTATTGCGTGAAAGGTGCTCAATATTACGTTTGGTTCCTTTACTCTTTCCATCCCAAAGCATAAGCCCACGATCGGCGCTTTCGACCATTGCGATATCTTTTTGAATATAGAAATCGTACCCTTTTGTTTCATAACAAACAGATATATAGCGAACTTCCCAACCGCCAATATTGTTTCGGACATTATTACCGCTCACATAGACGATAACATTTTTATAGCCCGAATCAGCGAAGTATTCCTGTACAGCTGCATCAGCACCGCGACAATCACCTATTAACACGGTATCTACATAGTGGATTATTTTGTTTAGCTCTTGAATAGTATCATCACTAAGATAATGTATAGATTTTGAGCCTGCGATAAATATTTTCATCAGATTAATCTATCTAAATAAACCGTAGTATCCGTAATCTGAATTTTACTTCCCATTTCGTACTTAGCGTATTTCCAAAGATATTTGTCGATTTCTTTGTAGGATATATTCTCTAACTTAAAATGCTTTACAAATGCGTTATATACCTTGCAGTAATTATGATAGTTATTGAGGTCATTTTGCGTAAAGCCGTGAGTGAAGAAATGAAAACAAGAATCTTCGCAGTTATTCATGTAGTAAAGCATACCCTTTGAATAACTGTCAACAATCGGAAATTCAGCGGGATTATGAAAGCTGCAAAACTTTGAAGCGAAGGAGTAGAGCTTGCGCTGATAAAAAATTCCGCCATACGCAATTCGATTTACAATGTCATAATCAACCTTCTCGCCATGAATTGAGCTGTCGATATTGAGCTCTACAATATCACGGGAAACATTCAACAAGTCCATATCTAAGATTTGTGTGCTGTAAAAAGCATTTAACAACGTAACTTTTGCTAACACTTCATCGAGGTCTGTGTTGTTTGGGAACTTACTATACAGCTTGATAATTGCACTATCCTTAAAGAAATCCGAACGGTTGTTGTCATTATCAAACTTATCAACATACTCTTTTACCAATTCCGGTGTTGGATAATCAAATTGAAAAGTCTTTGCCATTATTCATCTCTCCTTATTGTTTTTCTATATTTTTTCAATCCAATCCGCATATTATCAATCATCTGCTCTCTAAGTCTTTGCGGAGCAATGATTTCAACAAACGGAGTGAATGCCTTTGCGAATTGCTCAACTGCCATTTCATTTACCGTGACTGTTACTGTGATTTGCTCGTCCGTTTCGTCCGTGAGTCGTATATTTTTCCCGAACATATCAATCGTGTCGCTGAGGATGATCTTATCAATGCGGAATACCGCATGAACGTCTTCACTTGCGAACATATACGGGTGCTTGGTCATATATTCCTTGATGTTAAGTCTGCGCCCGTTTGCTTCAGGCAAGGATTCAAACGGCTTTGCCGCTTCGTCAAGGATTTCAATATCACAGATTCGGTCTATTCGGTAGTTGGTGACGTCATCATACTTATCGTAATTGCAAATAAGATAATACTTTCCCTCACGCGCCGCCATATGATAAGGATTGATGACATAATCACGCACCGTTCCGTCCGCTCTCATACGCTTGTGCGGCTTTTTATCGGAGCGGTATTCGGTGTAATGAAAACGAACCTTCCGCCCTTTTGAAATTGCTTCGTCCAACAACTCGATGTTGTAAAATAACTGCCTGTTATCTGTCTTTTCAACAGGTGGTTTTACAATATAACGGACGCGCGAATCAAAGTAGATATTTGACAAGCCTTTCAGCTTTTTCACCAGCCTTTGGCTCTGTTCGCTCGGAATATGCGTTGAGAACATTACGCTGTCAACCAATAGCCGCAGCTCGCTGTCCGTAAACTCATGATTCAAGTAAAAATCGGAAAGTATATGGCTTTCCTCCAACTCACCATTTCTGCCTTTGATCATTCTCAGTGAATCGCTGTATTCAATGTCATAGCCGAACTCAATTAAATCCATCAGGTTCCGCTTGACAGCTTTACGCTCGGTTTTCATCTGATACTCACGCTCTAAAATTTCGAGGATATCATTCTGACTGAGTCTGTGGTTTTCGTCAGTGTATTTGCGGAGAATATCCAGAATATTCATAATCAACAGCTTTTTCGGCGGCTTGGCATACATCACACTCACCTCGGATTAAAATAATTCGTCACCAAACGCTTTCAGAGTTTTAAAATAGCACCACATATTCGGATCATAGGAATAATTATCAAATATTTCTGCGTCGTCCCCGGTATAGTGCCTGAGTATTGCGGCAGCTATACCTGATGAACGGGAAATGCCCGCATCACAATGAATTATCAACAGCTTATCTTTGTATTTCTTGGAGAATTCAACGATTCTTTCTGCATCTTTATCACATAAGAGGTCTTTTTCGGCAGCAATAATATCATTTACATCTAAGCTTTCTGGCTCATCGGCATCTACAAAAGACAGCTCTAATATATCAATGACTTGATTTTCTTCGCTCTTAAATACGCAATAATCGTATATATTGTAAGGGGTAGAAATTGAAATGATAGCGGACGGTTTGTCATGGTGTTTTTTACAGTATTGATATGCTTCCAAACGCGACATCACAATAACTTTGATTCTTTCATTCATACTGTTTCCTATTGTTGCATACTCATTGATTTCTGATATTATAATAGCATATTGGCTTTCTTTATTCAATCATTATACATATCTTTATGGCGCTTTTTCGGTGCATCTTTCTTCTTTTGATATAGAAACCCTCATGACATAGTGAAAAGCAGAATCAATATTTACAGAGGAGAAGCTTTTCAAAGACTATGGAGTTTGATTCAGAACTGTGTTATCATATAAACAAAACCATTTCTTTTCGTTTATATCTTTTCGCTGTCAGGTAAGCGGCGAAAACAGACGTATAAAAAAGCAAAAGTATAAAAGAAACTCCATATGGGTTTTCTTTTATACTTTATCGCAAAAACTTTGAGGTGAATTATGATTTACGGATATGCCAGATGCTCGACCAACGAGGAATTGCAGGACATCAACAGACAGATCAGAGAATTGATACAGCTTGGCGCTAGGGAGGAAAACATTTACCGTGAATATGAAAGCGGTATGAAGAATGACCGTGTGGAACTTCAACGGTTGTTATCCGCAGTCGAAGCAGGCGACACGATTGTCGCTACCGAGGTCAGCCGGATCACGCGCAGCACAAAACAGCTCTGCGAAATTATTGAATTTGCAAAAGACAGGCACATCAAGTTGGTGTTGGGTTCGTTTATCGTCGATTGTACAAAAGAGCTTGACCCCATGACTGAGGGTATGCTGAAAATGATGGGCGTATTCAGCGAGCTTGAGCGCAACATCATCAGCCAGCGCGTCAAAAGCGGCCTGCAGAATGCCAAAGCCAAAGGCGTAGCTATTGGCAGACCCGCGACCTCTGAAGACAGGATCCCGAAAATATTTTTCAAATACTATCCAAAGTACAAGCGCGGTGAAATCAACAAATCTGAATTTGCAAAGCTCTGTTCGGTTTCCTATCCCACGATATTCAAATACATCTCTGTTGTCGAAAACTGAATTTCCACAATTCAAGGGAGCTGTCGCACTAAGTCCTAACAAAAAATAAAAGCTCCCTGCCGTATATAGACTCAGGAAATGATACAATTCCAGAGTCCTGTTTTTCTCATAAATAAGCCTTTTGCAAGCATTAAATGTGTATCCCGCTCCGAGAACCGCAGCTGCACGGGGGTTGAACCGCACCGTTGCCGCCCGCAGAACCGCAGTCAAGAAACTGTTCATTAACCGACAAATCAGGTTCGGAAACCCATCCGAAACCGGACAGGCTACGCGTTCGGGCTACCTGGTCTTTTCTTTTTGCTAGGGCTTATTGCGACAGCCCCTTGTTTCGCCTTATTGAGTACCCTCCGTCAATATCTCATCCAGAGCCGCGGATAAAAGCCGCTTCATATTTTGCAGCTCATCAGGATTCGGTCGGGTTTCGTCGCTGTACATCTTTTCCATGGGATACCACCATACAGGACCCTTTCCGTGATTGCCGTAGCTGCCGAGGTCGCCGCTGACGCGCGGCGTGAGGTGCCAGTGCAGGTGAGCGTCGCCCATGCCGAGCAGCTCGTAATTCATCTTTTCCGCGCCAAACGTCTTTGCCGCAGCCTGCGCGACGATCGTCATTTCCTCCAAAAACAGCGCGCGTTCGGCTTTGTCAAGGTGAAACAGCTCGGTCTTATCGCCGTGCTCCTTATACAAAAACAGCGTATAGCCGCGAAAATGCTGATGATCGCCGATCACGACATAGCCCGTTTTCAGCTCTCTGACAAAATACGGGTTTTCGCCTCTTTTTATCATTTCAATCCTGTCGCAGATCAAGCACATACTACACCTTCTTTACCGCGTAAAATCCGCTTTGCATGTAGGAATGCCAAAACAGCTCCGCGACGGAAAAGCCTGTTTGCCTGAGCAAATCCAAATGTTCGGTAATGGTTATCGGGAAGAATTCGCGGTTGTACCGCGCGGAGTGAGATTTCACTTCCTCGGGTGTTCTTCCCGCCTTGATTTCAAAATCCTCGAGCCGTTTCAGCATATTGTTGACTCCGCATTCGGTAAACGGCGCGGTGTTCTCAAAGCAGATAAAAATGCCACCGGACTTCAATGCCTTGAAGCAGTTTTTGACCGCCGTTTCTCTGGTCGCTTTGTCGAAATAATGGTGCGACTGAATCGCCGTGACGACGTCAAAGCGGTTTTCAAAGTCCAGCTTTTCCGAGCCGACACAGTGAAATTCACAGGGTTGATCATTGAGCTTTTCCCGCGCGTCTGCAAGCATTTTTTCGGACGGGTCGCAGAGCACCAGCTCCGACAGATTCAGCCTTTCGAGCGCCATCTGACCGAGCGTACCCGTGCCGCAGCCCGTATCCAGAACGGCAAGCGGCTTACTGCCGCAATGCGCCTGAATCACGCTGAAGATCTGCTCATATATCTCATCATAAAACGGAATCACTTTCCGCACGTTTTCGTCATACCGGTTTACCGCAACCGCGGATTTGTTGTCGGTCATACGCTGCACCTCAAAAATATTCCACCTTACCGTCTTCAAGGCGATAAAGCGCTCCGATCACTTTCAAGCCGTGCTCCTCTTCCTCGTGAATGGCAAGACTGCTTTCGATAACCGCGATGCTGTGACGGACGTTCAGACGGCACGCTTCTTCCTCGTCGGTCTCTCCGCCGATGGCAAGGCGAATCTCATCCGTGATGAATTTGATGTACCCGTCGGGGTCGTGGTTGATGGCGGCGTCCACCGCGCCGCAGTGGTTATGACCCATCACGACGATCAGCTTCACGCCGAGGTGCGACGCGGCGTACTCTACAGAACCGAGCTGGTGGTCGTCCATCACATTACCGGCAACACGAATCACAAACAACTCGCCGATGCCCGCGCTGAACACGCTTTCGGGAAGCACACGCGAATCCGAACAGGTGATGATGATCGCATACGGCTGCTGCCCGTTCCGGCAGGTATCAAGCCGCTTTTCAGGCGAAATATCGCCGCTGCCGGTTCTGCTGTTCATGTATATTTGATTGCCGCTTTTCAGCTTTTCCAACGCTTCATCGGCAGTGAGATTTTTGATTATTTCATGTGACATTTTTCATCATTCCTTTGTATTATGAATGTTCTATTCTTTGAAAATACTTTTCTGACTTCTCATCGCATATCCGCAATATTTCCCGCTTTTCTTCATCAGTCAGATTCTTCCACACTGTCGGCTCCACCTCGATGATGCCGAGGGTTTTGGTGTGGCGGAGCATCTGCATATCTTCAAAGCGTTTGAACGGATTTGCAAGGATATTCCTTCTCGCTTCCGCGTCGGTGTAACCGCCCTTCGCGAAAATACTGTTCGCTTTTTCAGCTTTCAATCCGCTTGCTTTTCTTCCCTCATAATATTCCCTGAAATACGCGACGATATTATCAATCGGCACCCGTCCGTTTTTGTCGGCATGTGCAAAAATCGCTTTTAGCAAAACGGGCTTGTAGGAATAACTCATGTCCATTTGCCGCACCATATCCATGAAAAGCTCCTTGCGGTTTTCATCGTCTATTAATGTCCAGCCGTATTCTTCAGCCGCCGCATTCAGCGTTTCCTCGCGGAAGTATTTCAGCTTTTTGTGCTCACTGAGCGGTACGATCATATCGGGAATGATCTTGCCCTCACGGATATAGCGTTCAACGGTTTCGGACTGCACGTCCACGCGGCGGATAAACTCCATTTGCGACAACATTCCCGCCGCTTCGTCCTGCCAGTTGAATACGTCAACCGCTTCATAATCCGTCGCGCTGACGGGATAGTCGATCAGCGCTTCCGGCTTTTCTCCTCTGCGGTACAGCTCGTCATCCTCCTGCATCTGCTGTTTGGTTCCAAGGACGCGCTTTCCGGGATGATATTCCTTTAATTTCATCAGTCGATGAAGTGAATACGGCATATTATACTGACTCGCGTTATCCACGAAGTCAAACACCATCAAAAATTCCTTGCCGTCGCTCAACCTCATACCTCTGCCGAGCTGCTGTGTATAGAGCACCTTTGACATTGTCGGACGTGCCATAAACAAAACTTCGGTTTCAGGGCAATCCCAACCCTCATTGAGCAGGTCACAGGCGCATAACACCTTGATTTCGCCATGCTTGAATTTGGCAAGGATTTCATTTCTCCCGGACATTTTCATGCTGCCCGACACCGCCTGTGCAGGAACGCCGCGTTCACGTATTTTTGCTGCGATTTCCTCCGCATGCTTTACACTCGCGCAGAAGATGACCGTGCGTTTGTCTGACACGTATTCCATAAAGGTATCAACAATCAGTTTGTTGCGGTCAGGAACAAATATCTTACTTTCAAGGTCGCGGATATTGTAGCGGACGCTGTTGAACCGCACCTTCGTCAAATCAATGTTGGTATGTATTCTGATACAACGAACGGACACAAGCTCGCCGATTTCCACCGCCGTCTTGATATCGAGCTTATGCGCGGTATTTTTGAAAATGTCCAGAATGTTCCGGTCGTCGGCACGTTCGGGAGTCGCCGTCAGTCCGAGCGTGAAGGACGGTTTGAAATACGACAAAATTTTCTGATAGGTTTCAGCTGCCGCATGATGCGCTTCGTCAATGATCAGATACTCAAAATCCGTTTCGCCAAACTCCTCCGTATGCAGCGCGACGCTCTGCACACTGCCGCAAACAACAAACGCATCCTTTTCTTTGAGCGGACCCATATAAATACCGACGCTCACGTCAGTCCACAGTCTTTTGAATGTCTCCGCCGCCTGTGTGACAAGCTCGTTGGTATGCGCGATAAACAACGTGCGCTTGCCAATGCGCTTTGCGTCCGTGACCGCAGTCACGGTTTTTCCCGTGCCTGTCGCGTGATAAATCAAGGCGATGGTTTCATGCCGCCTACGCATTTCTTCAAGCGAAGCAAGCGCGTCTTTTTGGTGTTCCTTGAGCTCCAGATTATCCGCTTCAATGGCTTTGCTCCGCTGACACGGAAGATAGTCCTCCACCTCGCGGAAATGCGGCGAAGAACCTAAAAAAACGCGCAGCTCGTCCTTGACGGTATCGGGCTGCTGCTGCATCTGACGAACCGCCCAGCGGTAAACATCCCATCCGAGATAGATCATGCTGTTCTGCTTGAGCAGGTCGTCATAGTATTTGTTGCGCGAAACAAGCCGCGGATTGTGGGTGGCTTCATCGTCAATTTCAATCGCGATTCTTTTCGCGCCGTTCTCAATCAGGAAGTCCGCAAATCGATCGTTGTTGTAGATGTCAAAGAAGTGATACTGGCTGTATAAGTACCCTGCTTTTTCCGCGCCGAAGGTATCGGAAAACAGGTCGATAAACAAATCCTCCGCCGTACTGCCGGGCGCGGCATGTAATGATGTGCTCATAGGGTGTTCACTTCCTCTGAAAAGTCTGAATTAATTGTAGCACTTTTTTTGCCGCTCCGTCAAGGTTAAGCCACATAATATTTCAATGGGGTGATTGAGGTGATTATTCTCCAAAATCCGCATAAATACTTGTGTTTTCCACTTTTTGTCAGGGTGGCGTTCGGGTGATTTATCCCCTCAAGTTTACCTGAACATCACCCCAGCGGATGATTGAAAAAGCTGATGAACACTGATAAAATGCAGATATTACCCCAATCACCCGTAAATTTCATAACTCCCAAAACTATTTCATTCCAATACAATACTGCCCTTTTCTTCTCTGTCCATCGCGTATGTCAGCAGAGCGGACTTGCTGATGGCGGCAAAGTAATCGGACTCGCCGTATTCATCGTCATACAGCTCCTCTATCATCCTCAGCGTTTCGCGCAGCTGCAGAAGCATGGCAAATTCATGCTTGCAGTGATACGAGCAGAAACATCCGCAGGTCAGATTGCTGATCTCGCCCGCGAAATAGTCAAACGTCAGCTCATAAGCCCTGCTGCCCTCGACGATCGCTCTGCCGCTTTCGCCGTCCACGCTGATGTACACTACCTTGCAACGGTTGTAGTAATCAAACCCTCTTTCCGCTATCTCGCTGCGGAAACCAAAGGCTCTCGGGTCATCAATATGAACGCTCTCGTTGTCACAGCCCACCGCGTACTCCTCTTCACTCTCGGGAGGAAGGAACCACGCGCGGATCTTGTCGTATGGAATGACGTCCTTGTCAAAGGCTATCAGGTGCGAACCGCCGAAATACAGTCTGCCTTTTACCTCTGTGTCGGCAACCGCGATCACGCGCTTGTAGTCGGACAGTCTGATTTTAAAGGTGCGCGACAGCTCGGTCACGATTCCCTTCACGCCCTCGAGCTTTCCCTCGACAAAGACGATGTCGCCGACGTGCAGATCAAAGCGGTCGTTGTAGTAAGAATAGGAACGTCCCTGACTCGGGAAGCGCACCTGCACCACCGACTTTACAGGCTGCATCTCTCCGGGCATCTCCGCAAGCTGCTCCGCTGTCTGCTGCTCTTCCTCATATCCGCTGAAACCGATTTTGAACTTCATGGTAATACCTCCCCATAAAATAAGTATGTGTTGTATTTCTGATACCAATATTATCTCAAAACCGATGTCCCATTTAACGGACATTGCAATCCATCATCGTGATTTTCCCGCTTATTTGCAATATATGATTAGAAAAAGCGTGCAAACAGATTTGAATTCTGCTTACACGCTGTAGGATTTATTTACAGTAGGACTTGATACACGCCGAAACAAACTCCGCTGTGCCCTCGCCGTGCCGGTCGATATTTTTCCGGAAGCGGTCGTCGGTGACATACATCTGTCCCAAGCCTTTGAGAATGTCGTCGGTGCAGGTGTAGAAGTTGTCGGTAATACACTGCTGCAATTTTTCTACCGTGATTTTTGCCGGCTCGCTGTCAGGTGAAACACCGGCGCGGTTCAACTCGGCAAACTCTTCAAACACCGCATCGATCAAGGCGGCGGCTTGGCTGTGATCGGTATGGCGCTGCTCGAATTCTTTGTAGGCGGCGGTATTGCCCCAACGCTGTTTGGCTTCCTCTGCGTATTGACTTTTCAGAACTTCGTATTCGTTTTTCGTTTTCATAAAACACTCTCCTTTCTCCACGCTGTCGATTGCCATGATCAACCGCTCCAGTCGTTCTTTTTTCGCAAGCAGCAGCTTCCGCTGACGTGAGAGCGCCTGCTGTTTGTCATAGTCAGGCGACAAGAGAATCTGCGCGATGGTTTTGAGAGAGAAATCCAGCTCGCGGTAAAATAATATCTCCTGCATGCGCTCCAAAGATCTTTCGTCATAAAACCGGTATCCGTTCTGCGCGTCGACCTCGGACGGTTTGAGCAATCCGATTTCGTCGTAGTAGTGAAGCGTGCGCACGCTCACGCCAATTTGCTGCGCAAACTCTTTAATCTGCATTTTCAACTTCCTCACCTCGGGTTCTATGATAACCTATGACGCTGCGTCAGAGTCAAGTGTTTTCCGAAAATATTTTATAACAATATTTTCGGGAACGCAACTGTTGCAATCATTCGCCGCGCGTATTATAATGAGTTATAACCTATCGAAGGAGGCAAACAATATGGACTGTGTATTTTGCAAAATCATCAAGGGAGAGCTTCCGAGCTGCAAGCTGTACGAAGACGACACAACGAGTTCCATCATGGATATCGCGGACGACGTTGACGGACATATCCTCGTCATTCCGAAGAAGCACTTCAAAAATATTCTTGACTGCGACAGCGATGCGCTGCACGACATGATGGATACCGTGCAGAAGGTTTCCCGTCACCTTGTCGACAACTGCGGTTACGACGGCGTGAACCTGCTCAACGCAAGCGATGAAAGCGCAGGTCAGTCGGTACCGCATTTCCATATCCACATCATTCCGCGCAAGCGCAATGACGGCATTGACGGATGGCCTGTTTTCAAGGGCGCCGAAAAGAGCTACTCGTACCATTTCGAAAAACTGAAAATGAACGGTTGACAAATCCCGTTTCGGAAATTATAATATAACCAACCTATAAAGAGTGCGCGAGAGACAAGCTCGTTGACCGCACACCAACCTGCAACATGTAAGGTGGTAATGCTTGAATGATGGGTAGCGTTGCGACCGCCGCCGGTGGCGGATGAAGGGAGCAAAAGCGCTGCGCAAAATAAGGCGTTGAAGGAGCAGTTTTAACTGCGACGCGCAACGACTATATTTTGCGAGGGTAATCCTTTGATTTACTACGCCCGTCTGACGATGGGCGTTTTTTCGTGCTCCTCTTTTGGGTAATAATTTTTTTGGAGGAACGAAAATGAAAACAATCACAAGTCTTATCAACGCAAACAAAAAGGTCTATGTCAGAATGAGCAGTGATGAAATCTGCAAAGCGTTTTTCGCGCAGGCAGAGAACGAAGGATTCCTGTTCGGCGGCATGAAACCGACCGCAAAGCATCCCTCGGATCTGATCGCGGTGCTCTCTGACAAAACGCTCTGTTACGTCGGAACAATCGGAAGAATGGCGGCAGGCTCGGGAGCGGAAAATGTGTGCGTCATCGACGCGGAGGAAATACTGTTTTAAGGCGCGCCTCGCTGAGTCTATTACTCAGCGAGGTTTTTTGCGCCCTGTTTCGCCGTGTGTCGCCCTGTGTGCGATTTGTTGCAGAAAGTCGGGAAAGTACCCGATAAAACCGTTCGCGCCGTGTCGGGCGTTTGTCGCGGCTTTGTGGAGCCGTGTCAGAATCTGCGCTGCATAAAACAAAGAGTACCGGCGGGTACTTTATCCGCCTATTATGAACTTCCTGACATTAAAAACCGCCATAAACGGCGGGTCAAAAAAATCATCTAACCTGCGAAAGCAACTGTTCACAACGAGGGACTCACGGCAAAGAAAACACGCCCTGTTTCGCCGTGTGTCGCCCTGTGTGCGATTTGTTGCGAAAAGACGGGAAAGTACCCGACGAAACCTTTCGCGCCGTGTCGGGCGTTTTTCGCGGTTTATGAGAGTGAAAATATTTTCGAATATCCGTTCTAAAAAAGCATTGACACAAATGTTCGAGTATGTTATACTGAACATACATTCGACAAAGAAACGTTCTTTTTTGATGGACACGGTTCGACAGATTTCGCTTCGACACTTCGTTACAATATTTGCTATGGAGGTACGCTATGGAACATAAAACTTACAAAAGCTACGACGAGCTTCCGCTGATGCTTTCCGTACAGGACGTGGCAGACGTGCTCGGCATTTCTATTTCGGGAGCGTATGAGCTGGTAAAAGAAAAGGGCTTTCCCTGTCTGCGCATCGGTGCGCGGATCGTAGTGCCGAAGGAAAAATTCATCAAGTGGGTGGAGGACAACTCATGAACAAGTACGCGACGACGCCGCAAGGTCAGTATCACGGACCTCTTCCCGTCAGAAATTTCTTTCCTCTGCCGAATATCATTTTTGACCTCGGACTGACCGCGGAGGAAATCGCCGTGTATGCCTTTCTGATGAAGTGCGAGGACAGACGAACCTACACCTGTTACCCAAGCTACAAAACCATCGGGGACGCCATCGGCAAAAGCCGGAACACGGTCATCAAATATGTGAATATGCTCGAAGAAAAAGAGCTGATCACCAAGCGCAAGTCCTTCGTGATCACCAAAGACGGCAAAGCGTGGAACGGCAATCTGATTTTCAAGATAGCGCCTCTCAGAAACGAGCAGGATGTCTATTATTATCAGCAGATGTGGAAACGAAGGAATATCCCGTATTTCAAGCCGGAAAAGCGCCGTAAAAGAAGATGATTATCAGAAGCAGGTTAAAGTCAGGCGTCCGCCATGACGCTGTACATCAGACGGCAGAGCCGACTGTTGCGATGGTTAAGGCGTTATTCGGCGGTTTTGTTGGTTGCTGCATTTCGGGGTCTATATTTTGAGGAGTTTTTCATGGTTGAAAATAAGAAAAAATACGCTTATTGGATGTATCCATCCATGGTCAAGGAGATAGAAAAATCGCTTGATTTGGCTAACGCAACATCAAAGAGCGATTTCGTTTGTCAGGCGGTGAAATTTTATATCCGCTTTCTGCACTTGGGAAAGTCAATGAATCTGATTGCGCCGCTGCTGGAGCAGACCGTTCACAACGAAGCAGAGAGCGTCGAGCGAAATCTTTCCGAGATGATGTTCAAGATCGCGGTGGAACTCGGCGTGCTTTCCAACGTGATCTGCGCGGCACATAACTATTCTGACGAAACCGTTTCCAGTTTGAGAGAGAACGTTGCCGAGGAGGTCGCCTCCACCAACGGCGTATTTACCTTCGAGGACGCCTACCTTTGGCAGAAGGATTAGCGATGGCAAAATTTATTTTGACAAGCCGATATATCAAAAATCCCGCCTTCGCCAACGCGGGAAAGTTGCTGCAATATATGGCGACACGCGACGGCGTGGAGAAGCTGCCAAAGGGCATTGACAACAAGCCTGCCACCAAACAGCAGGAAAAGCTGATCAAAAGCATCGCGAAAAACTTTCCCGAGACAAAGAAATCCATCGAGTTCGAGGACTACGAAAACGAGCCGACGAAAGCAAACGCGAGTGAATTTCTCTCTTACTTTGAAGAAAACTACGCGGATAAAGCGGAAAACATGAAGGGTCTTGTCCGCTACTTTGCGGAGCGTCCCGGTGTGGAAAAGCTCGGCAGCCACGGCTTGTTTTCTCAGACGGACGACAAAATCAATCTCAATGAGGTCGCGGATGAGGTCAATAATCACGATGGTGTGGTGTGGACACACGTACTCAGTCTGCGCCGTGAGGATGCGGAAAGGCTGGGTTACAACAAAGCGGACGCGTGGAAAAAGCTCGTCCGCAGGAACGTCGCCGCGATTGCCGAAGCGCATAAGATAGACCTCGACGACCTGCAATGGTACGCCGCGTTTCACAACACGGGTCATCATCCGCACATTCATCTGATGGTTTACTCCAAATCGGGACAGGGTTATCTGACCAACAAGGGCATCGAAAAACTCAGAAGCCGGTTCGGAAACGATATTTTCCGCAACGAGCAGTACAAGCTGTTCGAGATGCAGACGGAAATCCGCAACGAAATCAAGCAGGAATCCAAGAGCGTCATCGACGAGCTGCTCGCCAATGTCAGTGAAAATCATACTCCCTCCGACGAGCTTGTGGATCTGTTCCGTCAGCTTTCAGCCGCCATGAAGGAGCACAAAGGCAAGTGGCTCTACGGTTATCTTCCGAAACCGACGAAGGATTTGGTGGATAAAATCATTCACGAAATTGCAAAGGACGAGGGCATCGCCGCGCTCTATTCGAAATGGAATGAGATCAACCGAGAAAAGCTTTCGCTCTATCACGAGAAGGAAACACCCGACATTCCGCTCGAGGACAACAAAGAATTCCGCAGTATCAAAAATGATTTGCTCCGCGCGTTCAAGATTCTCTCTCAGCTGCCGCCGGAAAATCCTGTCAATGCCGCGCAGGTAAAGGCAAGCGCGTCGGGTATTCTGCTTCAGCTTGCCAAGCTGATCGCGCAGAGCTGTCAGCGCAAACGCGCCAAGCTGCGCTCTCAGGTTGACAGCAAGCTGCTCTCCGCTATCGAAGAAAAGAAACGCGCCCACGGCTTAAAAACCGACAAGAGCGCGCAAAGCAACGACGACAGCGAGGAAGAATATTACGGAATTTCTATGTGAATTTTCTCTGGATATTCTCAAAAAGATGTGGTATCCTGTGTCGTTGACAGGAGGTGAAAGGCATGGCAGGAAAACGACCTGACGGCGACGGCCTCGTCCGCAAGAGAAGCGACGGAGGTGGGAAGGCAA
>NZ_JAEQMG010000043.1 GCF_016680995.1 Ruminococcus difficilis
GCTTTTCGCACCTGTCCGCTTTTCGGGGACGTCTGCCGGATTTCCTAAATTACACGTGTCCATTTTATGGGGTATAGTTTAAGTATATTAATGAATACTTAAAACTTAAAACTGAAAAATGAATAATTGCGGGCGGGCGCTGCCCGCACCCGATTTATATTCGGAGCGGAGCGACCCATAATTGTCCATTGATCATTGTCCATTGTCAATTGATCAAAGTCCTTCTTCTTCGATTATTTCCGCGATCAGCTCGCGCTCGTCCATGTGGTACTTTACGCCTTTGATTTCCTGGTAATCCTCGTGACCCTTGCCCGCGAGGACGATGATGTCGCCGTCCTGCGCGTTGAGCATGCAATAGCGTATCGCTTCCTTGCGCTTGGGCACGACAACGTACTTGCCGTCCGTTTTGTGAAGACCGGTCTTGATGTCCGCGATTATGTCCATTACGTCCTCAAAACGGGAGTTATCCTCGGTGATAACGCTGAGGTCGCTCAGTCTGCCCGAGGTTTCGCCCATCTCATAGCGGCGCACCTTCGGGCGGTTGCCGCCGGCGCCGAACATGGTGATAAGGCGGTTTGGCTTGTACTGCCGCAGGGTCGTAAGCACGTTCTCCATCGAGAGAGCGTTGTGCGCGTAGTCGATCAGCAGCGAGTAATTTCCGGGAACCTTGACGGGCTCGACTCTGCCCTTGACGTGGGCGATTTTCAGTCCGTCGAGTATAGCCTTGTCGGGAATGTCAAAGAACGAGACCGCGCTTATCGCAGCGAGAGCGTTGTAGGCGTTGAACTTTCCGGGAACACCGACGTCGGGCGAGAGATTTTTCAGCCCCTCTGTTTCGAAATGAACTCCGATGAAGCCGTTATCCGAGAGAAGCCTGTCGTTTTTGGCGCGGAGCTTTGCGCCCTCGGAGAAGCCGTAGGTCAGGATATCGCCCTTGAAGTCCGCGGTGATTTTCTCCCACGCCGGGTCGTCGATATTAGCCGCGGCGTTTCTGCACTGACGGAAGAGCAGGCTCTTGCAGTAGAGATACTCCGCCATGTCCTTATGCTCGACTCCGCCGATGTGGTCGTTCGAGAAGTTTGTGAACACGGCAGCGTCAAAGGTCATTCCAGCGAGACGGCTCGCCTTAAGACCGATCGACGAGGCTTCGATGACGAACGCCTTGACTCCCGCGTCAGCCATGTTTCGCATTGCCTTCTGGATTTCATAGGACTCCGGCGTTGTGTTGTCTGTCTTGTAGGTATTGCCGCCGTAGACAATGCCGAGGGTGCCGATAGTGCCCGCCTTGATACCCGCCTGCTCAAAAATTTCCGCGATCATCGCGGCGGTGGTCGTCTTGCCCTTAGTGCCGGTGATAGCTACGGTTTTCAGCTCGCGCTCGGGGTAATTAAAGAACGCCCGGCTCATTAGCGCGAGAGCAAGCCGCGTGTCGTCGGTTTTCACAACGGCGACGCCGTCGGGAATATCAAAGTCAAGGTCATCGCTGATAACGAGAGCGGCGGCTCCCTTGTCGATGGCGGAACAGGCGTATTTGTGACCGTCGGCGGCAGCTCCCTTGAGCGCGGCAAAGACGGTGCCGGGGCTAACCTTTCGCGAGTCGTAAATGATATCGCTTATCTCGGGGTTGCCCTCGCGGACAACGGTGTATTCAACGTCCCTCAGAAGGTCGTACAGCTTCATAAAAAATCGCTCCTTTGTGTTTTGGTTCATACAGGGCGCCGATCAGAACAGCGCGCCGCAAGCTGTAAATATTATACCAGTAAATAATATAGATTACAACCTCAGGCGGCAAAAGAGCAAAAAATTATTAATCATGCAAGATTGGTTAATTTTCACTAAAAAAATAGAGAAAATTTTTAGCCTCTCTGAAAAACCGCCGCCGCAAAGGGTTCAAATCGTGCTTTTCCCTTAAATCAAGAAAGGTCGCTTGAGCATAATGCACAAGGGATCAACGGTAATACTCTACAAAAAATCATCATATAATTTGTGTAAAAGATAAATTTATCTAAAATGTAGTGTGAATTTAAACAAAAAAATAGTAAAGTTTTAACAAGTTAGTTAAAAATTACAAAACCAGTTGCAATTTGCTCCGCTTTTTGATATTATTTAATTAGTGAAGCGGACTGCCCTTTGTGCAATTTGCTCCATCGAAAAAATATTTTTTTTGAAAGAGGGAAATTCCAATGAAAAAGATTCTCGCCATTTTATTGGCAGGCATGATGACCGCAACAGTTTTTGCCGGCTGCGGCGGCGGTGGCAACACCGAGAGCGGCGGAAGCGGATCAGACACTCAGAGCAGCTCCGATGACGGCGGCGCTGAGGTCAAGGACGCTAACCTTGTAGATGTTTCCGTGTTCGGCGACGAGGACAACATCTCCCTGAAGGTATGGGCTCCCGATAAGGCCGTATCTCTTGTAAAAGAGCAGATCGAGGCCTTCAAGGCTGCTTATCCCGAAAAGACATTCACAAAGATCGAAGTTGTAGCACAGGGCGAAGGCGACGCGGGCACACAGCTCATGAACGACGCTTCCACCGCTGCTGACGTATTCAGCTTTGCATCTGACCAGCTCAACAAGCTCGTTGACGCTAAGGTTATCGCTCCCGTAGCGTTCGCCAAGGCTGTTACAGACATGAACTCCGAGGCTTGCGTTACCGCCGGTACTCTCCAGGATACCCTTTACGCTTATCCCGAGACCAACGATAACGGCTACTATCTCGTATACGACAAGACCGTTGTTTCCGACGAGCAGGCAGGCAAGCTCGAGGACGTTCTCGCTGCTTGTAAGGAAGCCGGCAAGAAGTTCATCTTCAACTGCGGCAACGGCTTCTACGGCTGCACATTCGCTTTCACCGCCGGCGTTAAGATCGACGGCCTCGAGGAAGACGGCGTAACCCAGAAGTTCACAGATTATGACGAGGCTGAGGCTGTCAAGACTCTGCAGGCGTTCTCCAAGCTCATGCACGAGTACAAGGGCACATTCACCTCTCTTGACAACGCTCAGGTAGCTTCCGGCTTCTCGACCGGTACACTCGGCGCAGGCGTTGACGGTTCATGGAACACCAACGCTGACCAGGATGCTCTGAAGGACAACTTCGGCGCAGCCAAGCTCCCCACCATCAATGTTGACGGCACCGACAAGCAGCTCATCTCGCTCTTCGGTTATAAGTACATCGGCGTTAACGCTGCTTCCCAGTTCCCCGCAGCAGCTCAGGTTCTCGCATACTACCTCGCAGGTGAGACCTGCCAGCAGCAGAGAGCTGAAAAGCTCGGCTGGGGTCCCTCCAACAAGAACGTACAGGGTATGGACGTTGTAACAAAGAGCGCTGTTCAGCAGGCTATCAAGCAGCAGTCCGAGAACGCTTGCGTACAGGTTAACATCGCTCCCACATTCTGGGATCCGATGGGCAACCTCGGCAACAAGCTCGTAGCTGACGACACCGATCCCGACGACGCGGCTTACTTCTCCAAGCTCCTCAAGGACACCGTTGCCAACGTACGTGACGAAGGCTAATCGCACAACAAACATCTGAATATTTTATTACCCGGAATTAAGCTTCGGGGTGCTGCTCTGCGGTGCCCCGAAGTGCCGGCTGATTTACGTTTTCGACTGCACCAAACGAATAATGTTTTATTATGGGAGAAAACGTAATAGAATATTATTAGTTTGGTGTATACCCGTAATAAAAGAGAGATTTTCAAATTATTCAAAGGAGAGCTTATATGACATTTGTTGAATATAAAATGCTCAATCCTTTCCAGAGGTTTGCTTACAACTTCAAGAAGGTTCTCAAGTCAATTCCCAAATCGGTGGGACGTTTCTTCGTTGGCATCGGCAAGGCCATCGTGAAATTTTTCACCGGTATCGGCAAGGGCTTCAAGAACTACGGCACCACCTTCGCAAAGGGTGACTGGGCGACTAAATTATCGTATTTGATCTTTGGCGTGGGCGACCTGCACAAGGGTAAATACTACAAGGGTATCCTCTTCTTCATTACCGAGGTGCTCTATATTCTCTACATCACACTCTTCGGCTGGCAGTACATCTCCAAGTTCGGTACCCTCGGTACCGTACAGACTTCCATGCAGAAGGTCAACGGTATCCCGAAGCAGGTATTCGGCGACAACTCAATGCTTATCCTGCTTTACTCCGTACTTACCATCGTTATCACGGTAGTTGTATTCGCCATCTACATCGCAAATATCAAGGACGCATATAAGCATCAGGTAATGAGAGAAAACGGCGAAAAGCCCACCTCTCTCAGACATGACGTCAAGGAGTTCCTGGACGGCAAGTATCACATCACACTTCTTTCTTTCCCCGTGCTGATGATCGCTGTTTTCAACATCCTCCCGCTCATCTTCATGATCCTTATCGCGTTCACAAACTACGACAAGCAGCACATGCCTCCCGGAACCCTGTTCACATGGGTGGGAATGGACAACTTCGGCTCGCTCTTCAACCTCGTTGAGGGCGCCAAGAAGGGCAAGACCTTCATCGAGCTGACCGGTTGGACGCTCCTCTGGGCGGTTCTCGCTACCTTCACAAACTATATCCTCGGTATGATCGTCGCTCTGATGATCAACAAGAAGGGTATCAAGTTCAAGGGTCTCTGGAGAACTCTCTTCGTTATCGCTATCGCGGTTCCCCAGTTCGTATCCCTGCTTCTCATGAACCAGATGCTCCAGGTCAACGGTGCTATCAACGTTCTTCTGACCGATATCAGCCACCTGTTCGGCGGAACGGAGACGATAGAGATCCAGTTCCTCAACAGCACGACCTTCATGGCACGTGCGACGGTTGTAATCGTCAACATCTGGGTTGGTATTCCTTATACCATTCTTTCAATGTCCGGTATTCTGATGAACATTCCTGAGGATCTTTACGAGTCCGCGCGTATCGACGGCGCTACTCCCGTCAAGACCTTCACCGCCATCACTCTCCCGTACATGATTTTCGTTACCACACCTCAGCTGATCACCACATTCGTCGGCAATATCAATAACTTCAACGTTATCTACCTGCTGACAGGCGGCGGTCCCACCACGCAGGATTACTATCAGGCGGGTCGTACCGATATCCTTGTTACATGGCTGTTCAAGCTGTCCATGGATACCCAGGACTACGGTCTCGCGGCGGCAATCGGTATTCTCGTATTCATTGTCTGCGCGACTATCTCGCTGATCGTATACAACAACTCGAAGTCTATGAAGGATGAGGAGGCGTTCTCATGATAAAAAGCTATAAGTTCAGAAGACGCATTGCTAACTTCTTCATCTATCTTCTCCTTGCGATCCTCGGTATTATCTGGGTATCACCGTTTGTATACCTGGTTATGCACTCCTTCCGTGCTGAGTCAATGACTACGGTTCCGTACCTCATTCCTCACGAGTGGACGTTTGACAACTACATCAAGCTCTTCACAAGCGCGGGTTCTTCATCGATCAACTTCCCCAGATGGTTCATTAACACCTTCGTAGTAGCTATCTTCAGCTGCATTATCTCCACGATCTCCGTTCTGGCTGTTTCCTACACCTTCAGCCGTCTGAGATTCGGCGCTCGTAAAAAGCTGATGAATGTAGCCATGATCCTCGGTATGTTCCCCGGCTTCATGACCATGATCGCTATCTACTACCTCCTCAAGGCTATGGGTCTTAACCAGAACCTTATCGCTCTCGTAATCTGCTACAGCTCCGGCGCAGGCCTCGGCTTCCAGATTTCAAAGGGCTTCTTCGACACCATTCCGCGTGCTCTCGACGAAGCCGCTACAATCGACGGCGCAACAAGAAACCAGATCTTCTGGAAGATCATTCTCCCGATGTCAAAGCCTATCGTAGTTTACACCGTACTGACCTCCTTCATCGGTCCGTGGTGCGACTTCATCTTGGCTAAGATCATCATGGGCGATAAGCGTGAGCTGTACACCGTAGCTATCGGTCTGCAGTCCATGGTAAGCGCCGAGTTTATCAACGAGTATTACAAGCAGTTCCTCGCGGGCTCCGTAATGGTTGCTATTCCGATTACAACGCTCTTCCTCATCATGCAGCGCTATTATGTAGAAGGCGTAACCGCGGGCGGCGTAAAGGGTTAATTCTCTTTATCAAACTCATATGCTCTTACGGGCGGCAGTCTTCGGCTGCCGCCTCTTTTTATTTCGCGTTTTTTATTTCGCGTTTTTTATTTCGCGGACTATGGGTTCGATGAAATCAAGCTGCCCGTTTACGCGGGAAGTGTTCATCAGACTCATACCAATCCCATTTCTTTGACAAAGGAACGATAAAACTCAACTCTGATATACGGGGTGTTTCTATGAAAAAAATTATTTCCCTTCTATTGTGCGCGCTGCTGCTCGCGTCAGCCGTTCTTTCGGGCTGCAGCGGCGACGTTATGGACAGCCGCAAGGCGGAAGCGTCCAAGGACAAGTACCGCAACTTCTATGAAATCTTCACCCAGTCCTACTGCGACTCCGACGGCGACGCTATAGGCGATCTGCAGGGAATCATCTCACAGCTCGACTACCTCAACGACGGTGATCCAAATACGGGCGAGGATCTGGGGATCGACGGCATCTGGCTCACCCCGATCATGCCGTCGCATTCCTACCACAAGTACGACGTTGAGAATTACTACGACATCGACCCCGCCTTCGGCACGCTCGAAACCTTCGACACCCTCGTCGGGGAGTGCCACAAGCGCGGAATCAAGCTGATAATTGACCTCGTGCTCAACCACATCTCCTCGCAGAACCCGCTCTTCACACAGGCGGCGATGGAGGTCGTCGACGGCAACCTCGACGGCAACGCGAAGTATTTTGAGATCCACAAGAAGGACTATTTCAGCCCCGACACACAGGTCGTAGCCCTCGGCGACTACGCCTGCGAGGCGAATTTTTCGCAGTCCATGCCCGAGTGGAACCTCAACTCCGAGGCGACCCGCGAGGAGTTCACCAAGATAGCCAAGTTCTGGCTCGACCGCGGCGTTGACGGCTTCCGTCTCGACGCCTGCAAGTTCTACACCAACAAGGAAACAAACGGCGAGGAGTTCCTCGAGTGGTTCGTAAAGACCTGCCGCGGAATCAATCCCGACGTTTACATCGTCGGCGAGACTTGGTCGGGCGATGCGGACATCGAGGAGCTGTACAAGAGCGGCATCGACAGCCAGTTCGCGTTCAAGTACGCCACCACCTCAGGCACGATCGTCGAGTTCATGAACACCCAGAAGGGCAAGGCTCTCGTTTCCAAGGTCAGCGGCTACGATGAGAAGATGCGCAAGGCTAATCCCGACGAGATCAACGCGATGTTCCTCTCGAATCACGACCAGGTGCGCATCGCAAACGCCCTCGAGTCGAAGGGTCTTGACTACGAAAAATTCGCCGCCTCGGTCTATATGCTCTTCCCGGGCAACTCTTTCACCTACTACGGCGAAGAGATCGGCATGACCGCGCCGAACCCCTCGGGCGACGCGAATTACCGCACGCCGATGGTTTTTGACAGCGACGATATGCCGAAAATCTACGTACAGGGCGCCGGCGACACCTTTGAACCTCCGACAAACGGCGGCGTTAAGCAGCAGCTCAAGGACAAGGATTCGCTGCTCAATTTCTACCGCAAAATAATCAAGGCGAAGCTCCAGAATCCCGAAATCCAGCGCGGCATGGTGGTATCGACTCCCGATATGGGCGACGATACCGTCGGTGCGTTCATCACCGAGTACGACGGAAAGCAGGTCATGGTGCTCCACAACTTTGACGCGGAGAACTCAAAGCAGCTCACGATCACAGACGAAATGCTCAAGTCTCCCGAGCTCGTCGCAGACTTGTCAACAGGCAAGGAAAAGGCGAGCCTGAGCGGTACGGAGCTCAAGCTCCCGGCGCACTGCTCGGTTATCCTGAGAGTCAAGGAAGCGTAAATATTTTATTATTCCGAGGTCTGATGAAAACTCAGACCTCGGTTTTTTGTGTTGTCGGAAAATGTACAATTTAGTATAAAAATGTATAAAATCCAAAATTTGACCGTTGTTCCTTTTTGTCAATGATGATATAATCATTAATATAGGCACATAATTCGAAAACAGAATTATAAAACGGCGAAAAAGAATTATAATAAATTGATTATGGATTATTTTAGGGTTTTTTATCGCTTCTTGTCGAATTATGTCGGGAGCTTTCTCGGCGAAGAAACCCGCGCATAAAATTATCAAGGCAATACCGCGATGAGGTTTAGGAGGCGGACTTTTGAGATTAGGACTTGATATCGGCTCGACCACAATAAAGTGCGTCGTGCTTGATGAGGACAACAAGCTGATTTACAGCACATATGAGCGCCATTATTCCCAGATCACCGACAAAATCGCCGAGCTGCTCGACCGCGTCCGCCGCGAGATCGACGGAGCGGATAAGGCTCTTGTCGCGCTTTCGGGTTCCGCGGGAATGGGCGTCGCCCAGGACTGCGGCATCGACTTTGTTCAGGAAGTTTACGCCACCAGAGTCGCGGCGAATACCTTTATTCCGGGCACGGACGTTGTGATTGAGCTCGGCGGCGAGGACGCGAAGATTCTCTTTCTCACAAACGGTCTCGAGGTGCGGATGAACGGCACCTGCGCCGGCGGTACGGGCGCGTTTATCGACCAGATGGCGACCCTGCTCAACGTCCCTCTCGAGGAGATGGACGACCTCGCGAAGCAGTACGAAAAGACATACACCATCGCCTCGCGCTGCGGCGTGTTCGCGAAAACGGATATTCAGCCGCTGCTCAACCAGGGCGCGCGCAAGAGCGACATCGCGGAGAGCATCTTCAACGCAGTTGTCAGCCAGACCGTCGCGGGACTCGCGCAGGGCAGAGAGATCGAGGGACAGATCGTCTACCTCGGCGGCCCGCTGACCTTCATGAGCGAGCTTCGCAACTGCTTTGACCGCACCCTCGGCACCAAGGGCATCTGCCCCGAAAATTCACTCTACTACGTCGCCTGCGGCGCGGCTCTCTGCGCGGAGCAGCCAATCGACTTCGACGCTGTCATCGAGGCGGTCAAAAACTACCACGGCTCGGGCAACTTCGCCTTCAATCAGCCGCTCTTTATCAGCAAGGGCGAGTACGAGAGCTTTTGCCTGCGCCACTCAAAGGCGGACGTAAAGCAGAAGGAGCTCAAGGGCTACAAGGGCAGGGCATATATCGGAATGGACGCCGGCTCAACCACCGTCAAGGGCGTAGTGCTCAACTCCGACGGTGAGATGCTCTACTCAAAATATCTGCCCTCAAAGGGCAACCCCGTCGAGATCATCAAGGCGTTCCTCGAGGAGGTCTACGCGATCAACCCCGACCTCGACGTCGCATCGTCCGCGGTCACGGGCTACGGCGAGGACATTATCCGCAACGCCTTCGACGTCGACTACGGCATTGTAGAAACAATAGCCCACTTCACGGCGGCGAAATATTTCATGCCCGACGTCGAGTTCATCATCGATATCGGCGGACAGGACATCAAGTGCTTCAAGATCCACAACGGCGCGATCGACAACATCTTCCTCAACGAGGCATGCTCCTCAGGCTGCGGCAGCTTCCTGCAGACCTTCGCGAACGCCCTCGGCTACGGCATCGAGGAGTTCTCAAAGCTCGGTCTGTTCGCAAAGCGTCCCGTAGATCTCGGCTCGCGCTGCACTGTATTCATGAATTCCAGCGTCAAGCAGGCTCAGAAGGACGGCGCGACCATCGAGGACATCTCGGCAGGTCTGTCGCTGAGCGTTGTCAAGAACGCATTATATAAGGTTATCCGCGCCTCGAGCCCCGACGAGCTCGGAAAGAAAATCGTTGTTCAGGGCGGAACCTTCCTCAACGACGCGGTGCTCCGCGCGTTCGAGATGGAGATGGGCGTAGAGGTTGTCAGACCGAACATCGCGGGTCTGATGGGCGCTTACGGCGCGGCGCTCTACTCCATGAAAAAGTCGAAGGGCAGCGGCAAGAGCAGCCTTTCGGACTCAAAGGCGCTGCAGAACTTCGTTCACGAGATCAAGGTGACGAACTGCGGCCTGTGCAACAACAACTGCCGCCTTACGATCAACTCCTTCGGCGGCGGAAGAAAGTTCATCGCGGGCAACCGCTGCGAGCGTCCGATTACAAAAAAAGCGCCGGCTACCGGCATGAATATGTACGAGTACAAGCTCCGCCTGCTCGAGACCTACCGTCCCGTTGAGGGAATCCGCGGCAAGCTCGGCATCCCGATGGGACTGAATATGTTCGAGCTGTACCCGTTCTGGTACCGCTTCTTCACCGAGCTGAAATTCGAGGTCGTGCATTCTCAGTTCTCGAACCGCAAGCTCTATCAGCGCGGTCAGCAGACCATTCCGAGCGACACGGTCTGCTTCCCGGCAAAGCTCATGCACGGTCATGTTCAGACTTTGATCGACGAGGGGATAGAGACGATCTTCTATCCGTGCCTGTCCTACAACTTCGACGAGCACCTTGGCGACAACCACTACAACTGTCCCGTCGTCGCCTATTACCCCGAGGTTATCCGCAACAACATGAAGGACGTCAAGAAGGTCAACTTCATCAAGGAGTACTTCGGCATCCACCGCCCCAAGGACTTCCCCAAGAAGGCGTACGAGCGCCTGAGCTTCTACTTCCCGGACATCACGCTCAACGAGGTGAGGGTCGCGGCGAAGAAGGCTTACGAGGAACAGGAGCGTTACCGCGCCAAGGTTCAGGCTAAGGGCGACGAGATCATCCGCAAGGCTGAGCACGACGGCAAGAAAATCTTTGTTCTCGCGGGCAGACCCTACCACATCGACCCCGAGATCAACCACGGTATCGACAAGCTCATCGCGGGGTTTGACGTCGCGATCGTCAGCGAGGACGTTGTTTCCTCACGCGTCGACCGCTTCCACACAGGCGTTCTCAACCAGTGGACGTACCATTCGCGTCTGTATGCGGCGGCAAAGTACGTCACCACGCGCAGGGATATGGAGCTTGTGCAGCTCGTGTCCTTCGGCTGCGGCGTTGACGCTATCACGACCGACGAGGTTCGCGAGATACTTGAGGAAAAGAACAAGATCTACACGCAGATCAAGATAGACGAAATCACAAATCTCGGCGCGGTCAAGATCAGGATCCGAAGCCTGCTCGCCGCGATCGATAACGATTAGCGGTCAGTGAAGGTTCGCTTCGCTCCAAGCAGTATTTTTCATTTACTGCAAACTACCGACTACCAACTATAAACTACCAACTATAAACTACCAACTAACCAACTACCAACTACCAACTAATAAGACTGACAGAAGGAATACTTATGGCAGATTTGAAGTATGACAAAAAAACAGGGCGGCTGCTGTTTACCAAGCAGATGAAGCGCGAGTATACGATACTCATGCCCAACATGGCGCCCATACATTTTAAAATGCTCAAAAACGTCTTTGTCCACTACGGCTACAAGGCGGAGCTGCTCGAGACCACAGGCCCCGAAATCGCTCAGACGGGTCTGAAATATGTCCACAACGACACCTGCTATCCGGCGCTGCTCGTAATCGGTCAGTTCATCCACGCCCTGCAGAGCGGAAAATACGACGTGCACAAAACCGCCCTCATGATAACCCAGACAGGCGGCGGCTGCCGCGCGTCAAACTACATCTTCCTGCTGCGCAAGGCTCTCAAAAAGGCGGGCTTTGAGTTCGTGCCGGTCATCTCTCTCTCGTTCGGAATGGAGAAGAACCCCGGCTTTTCGCTCACACTTCCGCTTATCAGACGCTTCGTCGGCGGTCTTGTTTACGGCGACCAGCTCATGCTCCTCGCCAACCAGATAAAGCCGTATGAGGTGAACAAGGGCGAGACGATGGCTCTTGTCGACAGATGGAGCGACCGTCTGGCTGAAATGCTCATCGAGGGCAAGGGCTACACGCTCGAGGAGATCGACGAGACGCTTCACAAGCTGACAAAGGATTTCTCAAAGATCCCGGTCAACCGCGTGCCCAAGGTCAAGGTGGGCATCGTCGGCGAGATCTACGTCAAATACTCCAAGATGGCTAACAACGGTCTTGAGGACTTCCTCGCCGAGCAGGACTGCGAGGTCTGCGTTCCGGGTCTGATGGGCTTTGCCTCGTTCAAGGTCGACAACCGCCTTGAGGACTACAAGATGTTCGGCGGCAACCGCCTCAAGTACGAATTCTGCAAGGCTCTGCTCGATTACGTGACCAAGCTCGAAACGCTGATGGTCGAGGCGGCAAAGCGGTTCAACTTCGTTCCTCCGCATCAGTACGCCCACACCAAGGAGCTTGTCAAGGGCGTAATCGGCTACGGCAGCAAGATGGGCGAGGGGTGGCTGCTCACCGCCGAGATGATCGAGCTTGCCGACACCGGCTACGAGAACATCGTCTGCACCCAGCCGTTCGGCTGCCTGCCAAACCACATCAACGGCAAGGGCGCTATCCGCAAGATAAAGGAGATCCGCCCGAACGCCAACATCGTGACTATCGACTACGACCCCGGCGCGCCGAAGGTCAATCAGGAGAACAGAATAAAGCTTATGCTTGCCGTCGGCAGAGAGGAGCTGCAGAAGAAGCTCGCCGCCGGGGGTGAGAAGAGTGAGGAAAAAGCGGACGCGTAATGCGTTCGCTTTTTTTGGGGTTTACAGAAAACTTCTTTGTCCCGCCGTTGATGAACGCTTGAAAAAACGGACGTTTCCAAAGGCGGGAGGGAGTGCCCACCGGCACTTTTTGGTTTAAAAACCCTTGTTTCGGGGAATAATTTCCTTTGTTAGGTGCAATGCGCCGAAAATGCGCAAAACGCGATAAAACCCGAAAAAAACCTTGACAAATCGCCGTCTCGTGGTTTATAATAATAAATCGTGGAGCATTCTATAACTGCGCCCTTTTATAGGTAAGGGTGCGGAGGAGTGCGAAGCGAAGTTTATCAATTCCACTAAATTTGAAAGGAGGAAAAACATGCCTACATTTAACCAGTTGGTACGTAAGGGCAGAGAGGTTTCTGAAAAGAAGGCAAAGGCTCC
>NZ_JAEQMG010000044.1 GCF_016680995.1 Ruminococcus difficilis
AGATGAACTCTACAGCCTGTTTGAAACGAACGGCACTTCTTACGTCATTCGGCTCAAGGAAAATCCTGTGCTGAGAAGACTTGCTCAAGCTTTGGACTCCGAATTGTCTTATCTGACGCAGAACGACATGGTCTCTTATGCCGTCGTTTATGGCGAGTTCCTTTACAAAGCCGATTCTTGGGCTTATCCCAGACGCGTCGTCTGCAAAATTGAGAAGCCCTGCGGTCAGATGCTCCACATGAATACCTTTGTTGTGACGAATATGGAATCCTCTCCCGAGGATTTAATCCGCTTTTACTGCAAGCGTGGAAATATGGAAAACTTCATCAAGGAGTGCAAATCCGGCTTTGATATGAGCTATGTCAGCAGTTCTTCCATGATTGTCAACGCCAACCGGGTTCAGATTCATGCACTGGCATACAATCTTTTCAACTGGTTCCGCCGCCTGACACTGCCGGAATCCATGCGAAAGGATCGTATCGACACTGTCAGACTCAAGCTGTTGAAAATTGCAGCCAGAGTAGTCAGCTCTGCAAGATATGTGTATTTTAAACTGTGCAGTTACTGCCCATACCAAAAGCAGTTTTTCGAGACTCTCGCCAATATCGAAAAACTCAGTCCGCAACTCGAATAACCGTTACCCCGTGTACCTTGACAGCTTCAAAGAAACCCCGTTCAAAGAAAATCTAAAACCCCAAGGGAGTAGTGTACCCTTTTCTCGGCGGAGAACTATACAGGTTGACAGCTTTGCAGCTGTCTGATCATGCACAACCATTTGCAGATGCAGTTCAGGATGTGCATGAATAATTCAGGTTAAATTTTTGTTTTGCGTATTCTCGCATTTCTTTTCTTTTCTTTTTATTCGTAGTGCGAAGTTCCATATGTTTTTGACTACGAAGTTCAGTATAATGATAAAACTGCTGCAAATAGGAAAAAGCCATTAGTCTTAATTGGAAATTATACTCAGAATGGGCTTTTCTGCTAAAAAATTGAACGATTTCTGGTGAATAGTATTTAGTGAGTTCATGCATAATATATACCCGATCTTTTTGAGTTGTCCCCTTTCTATCGTATAAACCCATCATCTTCTCAAAATAGATTGGTTCCATTTGTTGAACTCGGCTTTTTGCTTTAGCAATGCGATCGTCAATCCTTTGAATTTTAGGTAACCGTTCTTTTTTTATCTTCTCTTCATTTTGAGTTCTTTGAACTTCAGAAAAACTATTACGATAATTAGCTTTGTAATCTTTAGATAGGATAGCTTTGGTTTGAGGAAGAATGGAAATCAGTTTTTCGGGTGTTACTGTTTTATATCGAGCCTTTTTACCAACACGAATTAGTTTTCTATCAGCTCTGGTGTATTCTTTATATTTTTCCTCAAGTAATCTCCATTCATAGGGATAATATTTTTTTAATGTTTTAATAATACAGTTTAAGTCAAACTCAATTGGCAATATAGGACTTATCTTTTTGACATAAGTATTAAAACTATTCTTTGTTTGCGTTAAATCTTTTGCATACTTGTGTTTTGTAAATCCAGCCATAAAATCTCCATTATTGTTTTAAGTTGCTACAGTACCACTCACTATTAATACATCGATGAAATTAAAATATGAATTAATAAACAAAAAAACAGAAAGTGAGATCAACAAACCATATAACGGAACGAGCGTTTTTGTAAACATTACTCTAATAATACATGGTGCCTTGCGCTCTGTTTTATTAGATTTCATCCACATATTTTTATTATAAGGATTCAAGTCATATTTGTAATGTTCGTTCTTATGTCTGTTTGCTATAACCCACTCATATTTCCACCTATACAATTTTTCGGTTTTCAAGAAAAAAGCATCGATATACCAAAAACATAATGTAGATACTAAGACTATTAAACTTAGAATTTTTATATCGATATTCTTGGGCAATAATGCGAGTATTACTGAAGCCAAGGTTATTGCCCAGCCCTTAACGACGAATGAATTTTTTGCCATACGATTTATGCAAGCTTGTATTAAATCAATTTCTTTTTCTAAACACTTTTGCTTATCATCCACAACAAACACCTCATTTAGGATATTTATTTCTAATTTTAATTGCCTCTTCAATTAGCTTTTCAATATTGTTTTTTATATCTTCGTAAACGTATTTGCTACTCACATAACTCGAGTCAAAAGTTTTTATTATAGAACTAAGTCTTACCTCATTTGAATCCGCTGGAATTGAGTTTTTTGTAATATAGTTGAATGTAGTATCAATACAGAAATAATCAAATGGGTTTTTTCCTCGTTTGGACTGCTTTCCTGTACTGTCCTCTAAAGAATCAATATAAATACCAACGATTCCCTTTCCTTCTTTCCAAGCGTGTTCTATTTCATATTGAACCCACTTGCGATTTGCAGTCTCAGCGCCAATTAAAACAACTACGCAAGAGCGCCACTTCATTTCATTGTCTATCCAACTTTTAATTGCGGGATCGCTTTTTCGCCGTACAGTTTCCCAGCTATTATCTGAAAACAGTTTTTGGGATTCAACGACTCCCATATTCCTTACCTGTGATACTCTCCATGCATCATTGTCATAATGAAAGCTAAAGAATACTTGTCTTTTTATTTTAAACACCTCTTTCTAAATTATAACATATTTTTAATGTTCTTTTGATACCATTCATGAGGACGCAAATCTGATTGAAAAGCATATTCAAATAAACCATATAGCTGATAATACTTTCTGTTATCATTTACGATTCTTATTAATTCAGAAGTCTGCAACGGAATGATCTTCATTCCATCTACACTTTTAGTATAATCCTGAGTATCATAGAACGGCATATTCTTTCTTCCTCTGAAATCTGCGATAACATTTATATCAAGATAAGTTGTCGCAAAAACGCAATAGGAATTCAGATTACCTGTTCTGATAAGGTGTCTGCCCAAGTGTCTGGAAACAGGTTCCATTTCCATGCGCCTCTGATTTGTGTTGTCGGCTAAAGTCGCTTCAAGCAAAAGTGTGTGTGCAGGATAATACTCTGTTTCGGGATATTCATATACAATATCTGCTTCACCACCGGCGGCGTGTGTTTTGGGTAAGAGATCAGCGTCAAGGGACAATTTCATATAATCAAGAATCTTACCCTGTCTTTCACTGATTTTATACCAAAGAATACCTAACACATATTCAAAGATAGTCGGAATGTCTGCGTTTTCCGTTACCATACTCTTTATTTCAGCATCGTTTCTGCTTTCAAAATATCCGAGTAGAGTTACAATGATTTCATCGGTAAACTTCGTATCAATTAAATGCTGTAATCTACGATAGCGGTTATCCTCCAGAACATTTCTGGCTTCGCCTATTGTAGTGACATTTGTGCCGAGTTCAGCATTTACGCCTTCGATTACAGTTTCCTCGTTAATTACAAGGCAATCAGCAATCTCAACCAGTTTACTATCTTCATACAATATGTCACAAGCTGTGTAGGCGTAATTGTGCAGCTCATCAGCAACCGAATTAAAGAAATGCTTCGGAATAATATCCAGCTTTATATTACTGTCCTCAAACAAAACAATATCTGTAGTTCGGATATATCGCCTGTTTAAATCAAGGTAATCGGATAAGGTTGCCTTTGCCTTAAACAAGTGCATAGTTTTAAAGAAAACGATCTTGAATTCTGATTCCGTTGATACACCCGCAAAAGCAGTATGCTTCAAACAAGCAACCGGATTCTTTTCAATAGCTTTTTCAGAAGATGTATTGAACAAATACCTCCTCCACCACTTACCTATGTTTATATTCTTAGTGGCGGAGAAGATAAGCGGAATTCGAGTGTTATCGTGATTGACGAAAACAGAATACAACTCATCATAAAGACGAAGATATGTCTTGTCGTAGTTTCGGCTTTTTCTATTTAGTCCGATTTCACAGATTAAGTTCTCTGTAACAGTATTATCAAGGAATTTTTTCAGTGCTGCTTGATAATTGTCCATTTCAAGCAAACGATTAATTATAATATCATCAAATGACGCCGTATTGTTCCGGCAAGTTTGGATACCTTCAATTATCTGCTCAGTATATTCATTGCTGGTGCATAAGGGAAGTAAATATGTGAATTCATCCAAGGAAAGAAACTCTACCTTTGACAGAACGTAGAGTAATACAATAAACGGTCTTACAATAGAGCCGTCAACATTGTTATATGTTTTTAGTAGCTGTCTTAGATATAAGAAGCTATCTTTAGGGATCTGGAAAAAGTTATCCGAAGTAAAATCATTTGATTGACTGATTTCTAACAGCGCTCTACCTGCTTCGGTTAGTTTGCGATTCTCATCAATGATACCAATATCAACTAAGCCGGAGGTCTTTTCACGAGCGTCCTTCGGCTTATTCTTTGCGCTTCCGACAACAAACTCCTTTGCTTTCATATAATCATAGTAGCGTGCCTGAGTGTTATTATCACCCGACCAGGTCGCTCCGTGATTTTCAGGCAAAGCCCAGAAGCCATCGAGTAGCGCAAGCTGTTCCTCAATGGTCTTATTAAAATCTTTTGTCCTAAAGCTGGTAGTTCCTAAAGCCCAGCAAAAGCTCTTATAAGGAATTTCGTTCGGCATAGCTAAGTCCTCAATAGTTAGTGATCAATACTTCTTCGCTCTTTGTTTGTTTATCTTTGGTCTGATAATTGGAATTGGAATATCCATAATCCAGATGATGTGTTTTATATTTTTTATTTGATAACCATTCGATAAGAATAGTATTCTCTTTACCCTTGCTTCGGAGAACGTTTGAAAGGGCAAAACGAATACCTTTGCTATTCAATTCATCAAGAAAATGCAATAGCTCTTTTTCGTGATCTTCATTCCAACCGTCTTGTTCGTTATATGTAGCGCAGGTAATTAAGTAAGGCGGATCAACATAGACAAAATCTCTATTGGTCAAACCGGAAACATCAAACTCATTAAAGCTCATACAAGTAAAGCGACAGTCCTGACGGTGTAGTCTGTCAATAAAGTCAGACAGTTTGCTTTGCATTTTTTTATTGAAATCTCTTTTTCCTACCGGCAAGTTATATTCGCCTTTAGCGTTGAATCGAATCTGATTGTTAAACGCATATACAATCAACACATACAACATTAAGTAGTAATAGTAATCTTCCTGTTTATGATGATTGAAATCGTCACGCAGTTTCAAAAAACGCTCTTTATTATAACTACCGACACCTTTACCGCTCTCGCAATGATAATAATCATATCCGTGTTCACACACAAGAGATAAATCGTAATCGCTAATTATCTTAAAAATCAGCTCAAAAATAACATCTTTATCAAGGTTCTTAAAGGTATTGAAAAGATAGAATAAATGCTCGTCAACATCATTGTAAATTACTCTTTTGGAATCTATGTTGATGCCGACATTGCAGCCGCCGCAGAATAG
>NZ_JAEQMG010000045.1 GCF_016680995.1 Ruminococcus difficilis
TAGTCCTTAGGCTTGTTTTTTGTCCAGAAGAAATTAGGTATAAACAGCATTAAAAGAAAAATCAAACCAATATAAGAAAAGCCAAAATGCATAACCTTCACCTCAACAAATTCCGATTTATCTTTCTATCATTATATCATTTCAGCCTGAATTTGTCTATCCGTCAAACAAAAAAGACCTTGATGAAAACGAATCCATCAAGGTCAAATCCATTAAAATATGCGATTGTTTATCTTACCTATATTATATGAGAAACAGGAGAAAATCGAAGTTTGCAATTCGTTCTTGGGCATAAAAAATCAGGCAACCTCACATAAGGCTGCCTGCTATAGTATAGATTAATGCTGTAAATCAGACTTTATCTGCCCTGAACAATTTGTCGTATGGCATTTGCATATTGAGCTGCGTGATTCATTGAATACTCTCCGTGTTTAAGACCGTCTAAACAGTTCATTCTACAGGAGGGGCGCATTTTACAAATGACTTCTGCCGAACGCAGTATTTCTCTTGTTTCTTTTGCTCCAACATAAACGTGAATTTCAGCAGACGATTCTCTGAAAGCATCTTTCAGAGAGTAGGACGTATTTGCTTTTAGAAAAGCAATCATATCCTGCTTTTTTATCCGGCAAGTGTCCCTGTAATAGTCCTCAAAGAGTTCCGGCTTAATGTGCAGAGATTGAAACTGAAGCTTTGCAAAGCTTCTTTTCTTGATTAGCCAATAACTGCTGCCGAATGTCGGGGAAACCAACGCATTTGTCAGTTTTGACGGAATGACAGATGCACTCTCAACCAAAGCATAGGAGCAAATATCTTTGCGTTGTGACAGCATTTCAAGCAGAATCTGTCCGCCCAAAGAAAGACCTCCTATCAGTAATACAGAGCCATCTAATTGTTCATCAATGAATTCAATGATCTCGGACGCATTTTCTTCAATCGTAGTAAAAGGGTGATCACTCCCGGCGTGTCCGTCCAGAATCGGAAGGATGACATGATACTCCCCCTGTAGAAGCAATGCCACTTCCCGATAATTCCACCATGATAATCCACCTCCGTGGAGCAGAATGACCGCGTCTTTATGTTTCAGCCCATATTCCTGAAATTTCATGGTTCTCGCACCTCGGTTTATTCCGATTTATCTTTCTATAATTATATCATTTCAGCCTGATTTTGTCTATCCGTCAAACAAAAAAAGACCTTGATGAAAACGAATCCATCAAGGTCAAATTCATTCAAATATGCGATTGATTCAGCTCTGCACAACTTTCTGCATCGTTTGGCGTAAGTTTGGCGTAAATGGCGTAAATCCGAGACATCGCAACTCTCGAAACCCGCATAAACACTGGGGTTTTGGGGCGTTACTTATCTAAGGATTTCATTGTCGGGAAGAGCAGAACGTCTCTGATAGCAGGACTGTCGGTGAGGAGCATTGTCAGTCTGTCAATGCCGTAGCCGATGCCTCCTGTGGGAGGCATGCCGATTTCGAGGGCGTTGAGGAAGTCCTCGTCGGTAGTGTTAGCTTCTTCGTCGCCCTGAGCGAGCAGCGCTTCCTGAGCTTTGAAGCGCTCGCGCTGGTCGATCGGGTCGTTGAGCTCAGAGTAGGCGTTCGCCATCTCCCAGCCGTTCATGAACAGCTCGAAACGTTCAACATAGTTGGGATCCTCGGGCTTCTTCTTTGTCAGAGGTGAGATCTCGATCGGGTGGTCGATTACAAATGTCGGCTGGATCAGGTGCTCCTCGGCGAATTCCTCGAAGAACAGGCTGAGGATATCGCCCTTCTTGTGTCTGTCCTCAAACTCAACGTGGTGTTCCTTTGCGATTGCCTTTGCTTCCTCGTCGCTGTTGATCTCGTTGAAGTCGACGTTCGCGTACTTCTTGACAGCGTCGACCATTGTGATCCTCTCGAAGGGCTTGCCCAGATCCATCTCAACGCCGTTGTAGGTGATGGTGGTGGTGCCGAGCACCTCCTGGGCGACATGGCGGTAGAGGTTCTCGGTGAGATCCATCATGCCGTTGTAATCGGTGTAAGCCTGATAGAGCTCCATCAGGGTGAACTCGGGATTGTGACGGGTGTCAACGCCCTCGTTGCGGAAAACCCTGCCAATCTCGTAGACGCGCTCGAGGCCGCCGACGATAAGTCTTTTGAGGTAAAGCTCGAGCGAGATGCGCAGCTTGAACTCCTCGTCAAGAGCGTTAGAGTGGGTGAGGAAGGGACGAGCCGCAGCGCCGCCGGCGTTGGCGACGAGCATGGGTGTCTCAACTTCGATGAAGTCCTGAGCGTCGAGGTAACGGCGGATAGCCGCGATGATCTTGGAGCGCTTGACGAAGGTGTCCTTTACCTCGGGGTTCATGATCAGGTCGACGTAGCGCTGACGGTAGCGCAGGTCGGTGTTAGTAAGTCCGTGGTACTTCTCGGGCAGGGGCTTGAGTGACTTCGAGAGAAGTCTGACCGCCTTGGCGTGAACCGAGATCTCGCCCATCTGGGTCTTGAAAACAAAGCCCTTGACCTCTACGATATCGCCGATATCCCACTTCTTGAGGAAGCCGTACTCCTCCTCGCCGAGGTCGTCGAACTTGGCGAAAATCTGAATCTTGCCTGTCTTATCGTGCAGATCGAGGAACGAAACCTTGCCCTTGCCGCGCTTCGACATGATTCTGCCGGCAACGCAGACGTCCTTGTTCTCATATTCCTCAAACTTCTCTTTAACTGTGGCGGTATAAACATCGCGGTCGCTCGTGGTGATGACAAAGGGATCTCTGCCGGCTTCTCTGAGCGCCTGGAGCTTTTCGTAGCGAACCTTGATAACGTCGCTTGTGTTTGCCTGCTGTGGCTTGTTACCCATATTTCAACTTCCTTACTTAGTAATTTCGAGAATCTTGATGCCGACAATGCCGCCGGGTGTTTCAACCTCGACAACGTCGCCGACGCTCTTGTCCATCAGCGCAGCGCCGATGGGGCTTTCGTCGGAGATTTTACCCTCCTTGGGGTTGGCTTCATTTGAACCTGAGCCGACGATCTTGTACTGAACCTGTCTGCCTGTCGAGAGCATCTCGATCTTTACGACAGAGGTGAGGTGTACGCGCTCATTGGAGGTCTCGGACTCGTCGATGAGCACGGCGGTCTTGAGAATAGCCTCGATGGTGTTGATTCGGGCTTCCATGATCGCCTGTTCGTTCTTGGCGTCGTCGTATTCGCTGTTCTCGGAGAGGTCGCCGAAGGAACGCGCGACCTTGATCTTCTCCGCGATTTCCTTACGCTTTTCGTTTTGTAAAAATGCAAGTTCATCTTCGAGCTTTTTCAAGCCTTCCGCGGTGAGCATTGTAGGTTTTGCTGCCATATCAAAAACTTCCTTTCAGTGAAAATTGTTTTGGTTACACACTCACCTATTATATGCCTTTTTTGCGCGGTTGTCAAGAAGCTCCGAGAGGGAATTGACGGTTTGAGAGCCGTATTTTCCGCAGCAGTTAAGGGGTACTATCGACCCGAGCTCGTACTGCGCGCCGAGGGTGTAGAGTGCTGAGCAGAAATACTCCTCGCTGAGCTCGTCGGGCTTGAGCGCGTCAAAGCCGTTCGGCATGCGGAAGCTGTATTTGTAGTAAACCTCGCCGCTCACAGGGGTTGACGGTTCGCCAGAGGTGAGGACTACCGCGTCGGGACTGAGCTTCAGCGGCACATCAATACCCGTCGGAGCGAGGACAAAGCCGCAGCGTTCAAGCTCAGAGAGGTTTCTTGTCACGGTGACAGGCGCGCCGAGCTCGGTCAGAGCGCGCTCGCGGGCGAGGGAATAGATTTCATTGTCACCCTCGATTACGACGGGGTTGACGCAGTAGGCGAGAGATTGCAGAAGGTAGTCCGACGCGACGCCCTTCGGGTCGTAAATCCCGCACCTGAGTCTTGCGGCGGACGGGCATAGTCTGAGAGTTTCGAGCGCCATGTTTGCGCACAGCCTTGCCGAGAACGACCGCGAATAAAACCGCCTGTAGCCGCTGGACATCGGGAAAACCAGCTTTTCGGAGCAGAGCAGCTGCGAGCGCTGGGCGCCTATCAGCCTGTCTGCGCGGTCGAGCCGCACCTCGCCGCTGTAGCTTGTATATGTAATGTGACGCAGGCTCACGCCTCTGGCGCGGCTGACCTGAACATCGACCCTGTCGCGGCGCAGACGGTTGCGCAGCCGTTTCAGTCCTTCCGCTCTCTCGGGAACATTTACGCTTAGTGCCGTTAACATAAAAAAACCTCCGCATATAATCTACGTCAATTATATGCGGAGAAGATGATAATTATTTACTGCTTTTCAAACTGCGAGTGATATAGCGTGTGGTAGAATCCGTGCTTTTTGAGCAGCTCCTTGTGGCTGCCCTGCTCGATGATGTTGCCGTCCTTCATGACGAGGATAACATCGCTCTCCTTGATCGTCGAGAGTCTGTGGGCGACAACAAAGCTCGTCCTGCCCTTCATCATCTTGGCGAACGCCTTCTGGACGCGGATCTCGGTCAGGGTATCGATGGACGAGGTCGCCTCGTCAAGAATCAGCACGCTCGGGTTAGTCAGCATAGCGCGCGCGATACAGAGCAGCTGTTTCTGACCCTGGCTGAGGTTGCCGCCGCCCTCGCTGATTTCGGTGTCATAGCCTTTTGGCATGCGCTTGATGAAGCTGTGGGCGTGCGCGGATTTCGCCGCCGCGATAACCTCCTCGTCGGTGGCGTTCTCATTGCCGTAACGGAGGTTTTCCATGATCGTGCCGCAGAAAAGCCAGCTGTCCTGGAGAACCATTCCGTAGCTGCGCCTGAGAGCGTCGCGGCTTAGGTCGCGGATATCGGTGCCGTCGAGCAGTATCCTGCCTTCGTTGACCTCATAGAAACGCATCAGCAGGTTGATAAGCGTTGTTTTGCCGCAGCCCGTCGGGCCGACGATAGCTACGTGGCAGCCGCTCGGAACGTCGAGTGAGAAGTGCCGGATAAGCGGCTTTTCGGGAACGTAGGAGAAGCTGACATCCTCGATCGTGACCCTGCCTTTGCAGTTTTTGAGCGGAGCGCTGTTCTTGTCGGGGGTTTCGTCCGCCCATTCGAGAACCTCAAAAACCCTCTCAGCCGCCGCGATGCCCGTGTTTAGCTGAGTCAGAACGCCCGTGACCTCGTTGAAGGGCTTGGTGTACTGGTTGGCGTAGGTGAGGAAGCACGACAGACCGCCGATGCTCAGACCGCCCGATATAACGGTGACCGCGCCGAAAACGCCGACTGCGGCATAGACGAGCGCGTTGACAAAGCGCGTGCTCGGGTTGGCGAGAGCGCCCGCGAACTGCGCCTTAAAGCCGACAACGTGCAGCTCCTCGTTGTATTTGTCAAAGCCCTCGAATGCGCGTTTCTCAAATGAAAACGCCTTGACGAGCCGCTGGTTTCCGACGTGCTCCTCGACGTAGGACGAGATCTCGCCCTGCAATATCTGCTGTGCTGTGAAGCGTCTGTGCGTCAGCCTGCCGATGAACGCCGCGAGAAACAGCGACATAGGCGTGAGCAGAAAGACCGCGATGGCGATTTTCCAGTCAATTGCGATCATGAAGCCGAGCGTGCCGATGATAGTGACGACGCCCGAGAATAGCTGCAGTATGAGCTGCGTCAGACCGTCGCCGACAGCGTCGACGTCGTTGATGACGCGGCTGATAAGATCGCCGTGTGAGTTTGTGTCGATCGCCGAGAGCGGCACGGTGTTGAATTTGCGGAAAACGTCGCGGCGCAGGTCGCGCACAAGGCGGAAGCTGATCAGGTTGACGAGGAAATTCATCAGCCACTGGCAGGTGGTAACGCCTATTATCGCGATTGCGATATAGAGGATAATTTGTGTAACCGCCTCAAAGTACACCTGCCCCTCGGCGATGATGTTGTCGATAGCCTTGCCGACGAGGACGGGAATCAGTAGTGTGAGTGAGATACTGACTACGGCGCTGAGCAGCGCAAGTATCAGCAGACCCATATGATTTCTGAGCCGCGGAAGCAGCTTTTTTACAGCGGAGGATTTCATTTCGCCACCTCCGTTTCGCTGAGCTGGGAGAGGCAGATGTCGCGGTATACCTCGCAGCGCTCAAAAAGCTCTTCGTGCCTGCCCTGACCCGCGAGCCTGCCGTCGCTGAGAACGAGGATAAGGTCGGCATTTTTGATGGTTGAGCAGCGCTGTGTGACGATCAGTACGGTCGTGCCTTTTGCGTTTTCGGCGAGAGCTTTTCTCAGCGCCGCGTCGGTCGCGAAGTCAAGAGCCGAGAAGCTGTCGTCGAGAATCAGTATCTCGGGCTGCGAAACGATCGCGCGCGCGATACACAGCCTTTGCCGCTGACCGCCGCTGAAGTTCTTGCCGCCCTGTTCAACGCGGCTGTCGAGCCCGTTCGGCAGCTTGTCGACGAATTCCGCTGCCTGGGCGATTTGCAGGGCGCGGTTGATTTCTTCGTCGCTTGCGTCCGGGTTCTGCCACTTCATGTTGTCGCGGATAGTGCCGCTGAACAGAACGCTCTGCTGCGGAACTATGCCGAATTTTTTTCTGAGCTGCTCAAAGGGATAGTCGCGAACGTCGTTGCCGTCGACGAGCACCGCGCCGTCCGACGTGTCGTAAAAACGGGGAATAAGCGAAATCAGCGTCGACTTACCCGAGCCGGTACCGCCGATTATGCCGACGGTCTGACCATTTTTGACGGTGAATGAAATGCCGCTGAGCTCGTCGTCACCGTCGCTGCTGTAGTTGAAGCGGACATTTCTGAATTCTATCTTCGGTGTATTTTCTTTTGCGGAAATATAATCATGGTTGATTTCGGCGACCGAGGGCTTTGTTTCAAAGACCTCGTTGATGCGTTTCGCGGACGCGCCCGCCTTTGTCATGAGGATAACGAGATTCGCGACGACTACCATCGCGAGCAGGATCTGGGTCATGTAGCTGACGAGCGCGACGATATCGCCCGTTTTCATTCCGCCCGCGTTGACGTTGACCGCGCCGAACCAGACAATCGCGATGATCGCGCAGTCGGTGACGAGGTAGGTGATCGGGCTGAGCAGCGCCGAAAGCTTACTGACGCGCACGGAGGTTCTCGTTAAGTCCTCGGTAGCCGCGTCGACGCGCGCTTTCTCGGTATTTTGTTTCGAGAACGCGCGGATAACCCTGTTGCCCGAGAGGTTCTCGCGCGAGATAAGGCCGATTTTGTCGAGCTTTTTCTGAACTGCGGCATATAGCGGCACGCTGCGGCTCATGACGATGTAGAGCGTCAGCGCGATAAGCAGCGCCGCGCCGAAGAAAATCAGCGACATTCTGAGATTTATCGACATAGCCATTATCAGCGAGCCGATGATAATGAACGGCGCGCGGGTGAGCAGACGTATGCACATGGCGATGTTCTGCTGAACCTGATTTGTGTCGTTGGTGATTCGCGTGATCAGCGAGGGTGTGCCGAGACTGTCGAGCTCCGCGTGCGAGAGTGAGTTGATGTGCCTGAATAGCGCACGGCGTATCTCGGTGCCTGCGCCCTGAGAAGCCTTTGACGCGAAATACTGACAGAACAGCGCGCTCGTGAGTCCTGTCGCCGCGAGCAGAACAAGGACGCCGCCCATTCTCAGGACGTATTCCGTGTCGTGCAGCTCGTTGATGCCGACGTCGATGATGTTCGCCATGACCAGCGGCACAAACAGCTCGAGTATCGCCTCAAACAGCTTGCACAGCGGCCCTATTATGACTTCTTTTTTGTAGCCTTTCAAAAATCGGCGGAGTTTGATCATGATTATTTCCTTCTTTTCCGGTACTCCTTTTATTATACACGATTCGCCCGAGATGTTCAACAAAAAAAGGCACACAGCCGAAACGACGTGTTCTAAAGGATAAAACTAAATACGAGAGTAGCATTAAAGATTCGAGCTGAGTTTTCTCGGCTCTTTTCTTTTGAAATAATAAATCCACACATTCGATTTTTCTGCAATCTCCGTGTAAAATATAATCATCAAAATGAAACGGAGGTAATTCAATGAAGAACATCATTAAAGAACTGTATTTCGGCAACATTGAGCCGCAGGCACGAAGTTTTGAAAATGACAGCTTTATTCAAAAGCAAATGTCAATTCTGTCAAGCTGTGAGCAATCTCTAACAGAGAAGCTATCTGGAGATGAGAAGAAAACCTTTCTTGCATTTGCTAACTCTTCAAATGTCATATTGAGCGAAACGGAACTTGATAGGTTTATTGTAGGATTCAGGCTCGGAGCGAGGTTTGCTTATGATGCCTTTGTGGACAATAGCGCACCGTACCGTAATTATTTGAAGGAGGAGTTTGAGTGAGAAATCCAAAATACCATTTATACCTAACGCCTGATGAACGGAGGATAGTTATTAATAGCCTGATCAATTTTAGGAATGACCTTATTTCACAGGGCAGGTACACCGACATTATTGATGAACTGCTTGTCAAGTTTACAAAAGCCAAAGTCAAGAGAATCAAAATAAAGGAGTCTTGCGTTATGGCTACAAAGATTACTTACACACAACAGGGTGATTATTTACTGCCTGATCTGAAGTTACCCAAACAGCCAAAGGTTGAGATTGGAATATGGGGAAAGAGACATTTACGTTATATCAAGCAACATCACCCTATTATATATACCAATCTGTTGACGAGTTGTAAGCTCACCGCCTATCTCGCCGATATTGATGAAGAAGCAACCGAGATGTTCGATAGGCTTGTCAAACAACTTGCGGAGTGTGAAGGCGTGACGGAACTGCTCAAAGCAGAAAACCAAATGCTGTGGGTGCGGAAAATGAACAATATCCGTAATCGTGCAGTAGAAATTGTGAATAATGATTTAATATACACATAAAGTTAGCCCGACAGTCATACTGAGAGTGACTGTCGGGCTTTGGTATAGTTAGGTTATTAACTTTGTGCGGATTTCATCATTTCCTTGCCCGCGTTCCACGCTTTGCCGACCTTTTCGCCGCTAACGTAATAGCCGCTCTGGAACTGGTCGAAGATTAAAGCGTTCAGCTTTTCGGGATTAACTTTGCCGTTATCGTCGAGGACTTTTTCATCAGCGCAGACGTTAACGATCGTGCCGACTACTGCGTGGAGATTTTCGGTTTCAACTATCTCGGCGAGATCGCACTCCATTGTTATTGGGAACTCATCGACGATCGGAGCGTTTACGAATTTACTCTTTGTCGCGTGACAGCCCGATTTATCAAACTTATCGGGCATTTTGTTGCCTGTTGCGATGCCGAAGAAATCCGCCTCCGCCATATGCTCTCTGTCGGCGAGAGCAACGGTGAACGCTTTGCTTACTCTGACGTTCTGAGTGGTCTTGTGTCCCTCGCTGATAATGAGCGCGATTTTATCCATTCCGCAGATTGTACCCCAAGCCGCGTTCATCACGCAGGGCACTCCGTTTTCGTCATATGCCGCGACCATCAGCACAGGCATCGGGTATAAAGCGGGCATTGAGCCTAAATCTATTTTCATTTTGTTTTCCTCCTGAATTTTAATAATTTGCTTAGATAATTGCCGATAACGGCAAATAAAGTCATCACCGCTAAATAGTCGACGATGAACAACACTCTCGATTCGCTGAAATCAAAAAACGCGAACATCGTTTTGCCGCTCATATAACCCCAAAAGCCTCTGTGGATAAAGGCGTAGATACCATAGGCGGCAATTAGAATAAATACAGCACGTCCGATCCACTTCATTTTAGCAAAGCTCTTTTTGCTTTTCAACGGTTGGATGATTTGATCGGTATGCAGTCCGAGGTGCAGGCTCAACAGCACATAGCACCAGTAAGCACAAATTATATGAATTGTTCTCGCTGTTGCAGCTACACCTTTGAGCTGTAAAAAGGTATAGATGTGCTTTGACAGCGCGATACCGGACAGCGGCTGTAAGAACATCACGATCAACAGAATGATGTTGAACACCGTGATGGATATCCGATAAGCGTTGTACTTTCCGCGCGGGATCGCTTTCCACCATTTCAAGTGTAATATATGATGGACAATAAACAATATGAATATTAATGTTCCAATTATTTCGTGGAACTCTTCACCAATCAGGGAGTACGCCATCAAAAGCGGCATTAACACCACCATTGACAAGTCAATGATGATGTTAGCTGTTTTCTTTTTGTTTCCTTTAGTCATTGGCGTGAATATCATAAGCGCTGAGGAGCCATTCGCCTACGCCCGGGGCGTCGGGATCGTGGTTGCCCTTGCCTGTATCGAGCGCGCGGATCGCGTTCAGCTCGTCCTCGGTAAGTTTAAAGTCGAAGATTTCCATATTGCTCTTGATACGCTCGGGCTTTGTGGATTTCGGGAATACGATGATACCCTCCTGATTCTCAAATCGAAGAATAACCTGTCCCGCGTTTTTGCCGTATTTCTCAGCGATTTCGGTAATCACGGAATTGGTAAGCAAATCAGCTCTGCCCTGACCGAGCGGAGCCCACGCTTCGAGCTTAACATCGTTTTCGGCGAGAATTTTACGCAGCTCCTTTTGCTGACAATAAGGATTGAACTCGACCTGATTGACAGAGGGCATTGTATCAAAACCGGGAACAAAACTGTTCCAGATTTTCGGCGTCATATTGCTTACGCCGATAGAACGGATTTTGCCTGCTTTCTTCGCTTCTTCCATCGCTCGCCACGCTTCGTCAACTTTTCCGTAGGGCTGATGAATCAGGTACAAGTCCATATAATCGGTACCGAGCTTTTTAAGCGATGTGTCTATTGACTTCTTTGCGTCCTCATACGCGAAATCCTGAAGCCACATTTTACTTGTGATCCAGATTTTTTCGCGCGGGATTCCGCTGTCTTTAACAGCCTGACCGACTTCCTGCTCGTTGAAATAAGCAACCGCCGTATCAATGTGACGTATGCCGAGCGAGAGCGCGGTCTTGACCGCTTCGTAGGTACTTCCGTCGGGCGGAATCTGAAAGGTGCCGAATCCGATTGCGGGGATTTTATTGCCGTCATTTAATGTAATGAAATTCATAGTTAACCTCCTGTATAGTATAATCAGTAGCCCAAACCTGTGAGCCATTCTGTAACCTTATCTTTTGAATCGCTATTTTCAATGTCACCGCCGCGAATCGGCAGACCTTCCAACACTGTCGCGTTGGGTTCCTCGGTTTTTATTTGGTCATAGGTGCCGCTGTCTCCCGATCCCTCGTGGGTATTGAATGGAATGATTGTTTTACCGCTGAGATCGTAGGTATCGAAGAAGGTTTGCATAATCATAGGCAGCTCATACCACCAAATCGGATAGCCGATGAAAATCGTATCGTAACTCTCAGGGTTGAATTGCAGCTCCTTAAACTTCGGACGGTCGCCGTTGTCGCGTTCGGCAGATCGGAAGAGC
>NZ_JAEQMG010000046.1 GCF_016680995.1 Ruminococcus difficilis
ATATTGGTACGACATCCGCCCGTGGCGCAGCTGGATAACGCAACGGATTCCGATTCCGGAGAACGGGAGTTCAAATCTCTTCGGGCGGGCCAACAGCAAAGGCAGGACCAAATGGTCCTGCCTTTGCTGTTGGTCTGAACGAACGGGGTCCCCAAAAAAGCCTGCTTTTTGGGGAGAGGACGAGCAACGGAGCGATCGGAGGACGATAACACCTTATCGTCCTCTATCAGCGAAGTTCGCGAGGACGACGGGCGGGCCATAACCAACTCAGGACCAAATGGTTCTGCCTTTGCTGTTGGTCTGAATAAACAGGGTTTCCCAAAAAGCCTGCTTTTGGAGATCACAAAACGACAATGATATATAATACTGTTTTTATAATAAAACAGGGGATGAAGCTCTAACTTCATCCCCATTTTTTTACTGATATTTCTTTGTCTCGATCGTAAGGTCGCCGTCGTAATTCTCTCCGCGGTGGGTCATGTAAACGGTATCGCCGACGTAGATGCATCGCTCGATCTCATTGGTTCTGTCGCAGCGATACTGCTCGATGACCTTGATCTTGCCGTCTCGGACGGTAAAGTTGAGCATACCGCCGTAGATCACATCCTTATCCTCAGAGGCGCCATCCGCGCTCTCGGTATCTTCAGCGTCAATGTAATCGCGCCAGCCGTAATGGGCGTAGTTGAGCGGGATGATGTAATCGTCGCGGTCGGGGTTATAGACCAGAGCCTTGGGGTTGTACTGCACCTCTGAGCTGTACTCAACGTATGACTTGCTGTCGAGTACCTTCGGGTTAGCCTTGTCGCTTACGTCGAAGAGCGCGAGCTTGAAGCCCTCCTGCACCTCAAGGTCGGTATAATCCTCGTTTTCGGTATGATAACCCAGACCCAGCACCAGATCATCGCCGATCGGTATGAGCATGGTAGAGAAGCCGCTGATCTTTGCTTCGCCGAGGATTGCGGGAGCCGCGGGATCACTCAGATCGATCACAAAAAGAGGATCGGTCTGTTCATATGTGATCACATACGCGGTATCGCCCAAGTAACGGACCGCCTTGATACTCTCGTTCTTTGCGAAGCCGTTCACGGAGCCGATCACGCTCAGGTTCTCATCCAGCACATACAGGTTGTTGACGTCCTTGCCGTTTCTCTCACAGGTTGTAGCGACGCGCAGGTTACCGCTGTATTCATCCAGCGCATACTGATCCTTAACGTAACCCTTGACCTCGCCGAAAGCGGTAAATTCCAATCCATCGTCCAGGTTCACCTTGACGATCCGGGTAGTTACCTTGCTGCTGAAGAAGTTGAACCATCCGTCATCATCAACATCATAGTGAGAGGCATAGATATAGAGGTTATTCTCGTTGCAGTAAATATCGCTTACCGCGCCGAGCAGCGCCTTGCTCTCGGACTGTGCAGAAAAGTCGCGCGTATTGAAGGAGCTGACAACCAAAAAGCTCTCGGTGTTGGGGTTCGGGAGCGAATAGATGCAGTTACAGGGAATCTCTTTCTCGTTGCAGTAAGGGATCACGCGATCTTCATACGGATAGTAGGAGCTGACGGTGTACAGTGTGTCCCCTATCATGCGTGAGGACGCGAGATACCCGCTCTGAGAATGGTCGCCGAGGAAGCGGATGCTGTTGATGTCGCTGACGTCGTACACCTGAGCCTCGGTCACGGTCTCTTCGGCATCCCGGTGATCCATACATAAAAGCACCAGAGTATGATCGCGCAGATACATATCGGAGATGGTGAATCTGTAATCATAATAATAGGCGTCGCTGTCGGAAAGGGCGGCTTCATCGGCGGTGGAGGAGCTCTGCTTGCTCGCATCCAGCGTCGTGATCAAGCGGGAGCTGTCGCCGTCTGCGGAGAAGATCTTAATCAAAGCCGCGTTATAGCGATTCTCAACGCAGTAGATATATCTGCCGTCGGTCTTGATGATATCCGCCTCGTCGACGCCTTCGACCTGCTTATAGGTCTCGCTGTGAGAGCTCGAAGAGGCGTTCCCCGACTCAGCGGAAGCGCTGTTTCCCACCTCGGAATAACCGTCAGCCGCCATATCGCTGTTGATCGCCTCAAACATACGGGAATCCTTCTTCTGATTCAATTTACGGATACTGCCGACGGCGTCCTCGACGTCATTGTAGCTGTCAAAGGTCTGCAGCGATTTGATGTCGGCGATCACAGTGGTCGGCGGCGCAGTTTGGGGCTTGTTCCCGATAAATCTCGAGCCCAGAACGATACCTAAAGACGCGACGATGACCAGCGAGGCGGCTACAGCGACAACTGCCGGCCATCTACGCTTGGGACGGAGCGGGATCGGGGCAGGCTGCTTATCCTCGAGCATCGCAAGCACAGCGTCTTTGTCGAGGCTGTCCGGCGCCTTAACGCCGCTGCTCTCAAACTTTTCTTTAATAAAATCAAAATCATTTTTCATGCTGATCACTCCAAAAAAGCTTTCATTTTTGCCAGCGCCCTCGCCTGTCGGGAGCGGACGGTGGACGCATTGAATCCCAACATCGAGGCGATCTCCTTACTGTTATAACCTGCTACCACGCCGAGCAGGACGATCTCTCTGTCCGTCTCACCAAGCGACGCAAGCGCCTCCTGCAGTTCAGGCGACAGATGATCCTCCTGTGACGGCAGGCGGTCAAGCTCCTCGACATCCGCACGGTTACGCTGCTGCTGACGGTCGGCGATCAGCTTTCCGCATGAATAATAGAGGATCTTGAAAATCCATCCCTTGAACGCACCGGCGGCACGCAGCTTGTAGATCCCCTCGTAAGCGGCCGTCACACAGGAAGAAACCGCGTCGTTCGCGTCGTCGGCGTTACCGAGCCGAAAGTACGCATACCGGTACAAATCATCCTTATAGAGCGCATATAAGGAGGCGAAAGCGTTTTTATCGCCTCGTATCGCCTGTTTTATCAAGGATTTTTCGTCCATAATCCCATCCTCCTGTGACGTCGTTCACTTATAAAGTGTCAAAAAAGCGGGAAAGTGTTGCATGATTTTAAAAAAAATAATCAGAAAAACCGGATTACTATAATGCTTAATTTCCGATTAATACTGTTATGTAGTGAATTTTAGTATAACATATATTTCCGTAAAATCCACCCTTTTTTCAAAAAAAGAGGAGCAGACCGCAGTCTGCCCCTCGGGGTAATATAGTAATGATGTCGGTCAAGTAAGCAATGAGTCGTTCGGGAGCGCAAATTGTGCTGTCGGATCATCCTGATGGTATGCGAATAATCCGCGTACGTCCCCGCCATGCGGCTGCTGAACGCTTACTCCCAATAACCGCTGTTATCCCAGCCGGTGATAACGTACTTCTTGCCGATGCCGTCCTGCACGCTCAGATCGCCCGTCTGGTTCCACTTATTGTTCCAGTTGTTGGTCGTGCTCGAGGGATTCATGCGACAGAAGATGACGCTGGTATAGCCGTCGGGGACCTCGACCGTATAGGTATTGCCGGAGCCGGTCATGCTGACCCATGTCTCGCCGTTGCCGAAGAAGTAAGCGGCAAAGCGCGCGCCATCCTTCTGCCAATCAGAGCTGGGCTGGAGGGTCAGAGTCGTCTTGGTGGGTGTGGGCGGATCGGTGGGCTGCTCGGGCTGTGTGCCGCCTACAAGACTGACCTTGTATTTGCTGCCGTCCATCTCACCGGTCGTGTACCACTGAGCGCCGTCGGTAATATCGGTCGTGATATCGACCGTCTGCTTACCGCCGCCGTTGAAGATAATACCGGTAACGGTAGCGGGAACAGTCGCCTTGTAAACGGTCTGGCCATAGGTGTTGGTCTCGTGTACCGTCATCGCGGTACCGGGCCACTGAGGACCGTTGTTCCAGTAGTAGATATTCGCGCTGCCCCAGTTAAGAGCGTCGGTGAAATATACGGTTACGGTATCATCATCGGGCGTTGTCGGCTCGGTGGGAACAACAGGTGTAGAGCCGTTGTCAATGTAGAAATATCCGCCGAAGGCTGCCCAGTCGCTCTGGTAAGTCTCACGGAAATAGATCGTGACCTCGCCTGCGTGAGCGGCGTCAACGGTGTACTCGTTATCCATACCGTCGGGATACCATGCAGTAATCTCGCCGTTTTCGACCTTGACCGCCTTGAGCTTATCGCCCTCGGTCAAAGTGGTACTGAGCATATACTCGCCGGAGGTAGCTGTATTCTCACTGAACATATCGTTTGCGTCGATCGAATCGATGCTCCAATCCGGCTTGATGATATAGAAACCGTCGGTCAGGGTTACAGGAGGCTCAGTGGGCTTCTCGGTAGGTTTCTCGGTGGGCGCCTCGGTGGGAACCGGCTCGGGCTCATCGAATGAAGCGGTAAAGGTGAAATTCGGATTGACGATCGTTCCGTTATTGATGATAAGGGTAAGGTCATCATCAGCACGAGCAATCTTCTTGAAGGTAGTTCTGATCTCAGCATTACCCCCCGCGATAACCTTGTAGTTGGTTACCATGAACAGGCTGTCGTCCTTGTTGAACGCATACGCCTGATCGCCAAGATTCGGGTTAAGGCCGGTGAATGCTACCGTGCCGGAATCCAGCAGGTTTCCGATAACGGAGCCGTTGCTGAGGATCGGGAACATTGCCGCCGCGTCGCTGACAAGACCGGAGCTTGTGTTATATGCGTCGGTTTCTTTCAGGATAGAATCGCTGTAGGTCTGAGAGCCCTGAACAGAACCGATGTACCCGCCGTTGATATCCTTCGCGTTCATCATCGTATATACGGTGAAGGTATCGCCGATGTTGAACTCGCGGGTCTCGCTCTGTCCCTGTAAGCCGTAAATGGTTACGGTCGCCTTAGAGGGCGCCTCGGTGGGTTTTTCGGTGGGTTTTTCGGTAGGTTTCTCGGTAGGTTTCTCGGTAGGCTTCTCGGTAGGCTTCTCCGTAGGCTTCTCGGTAGGCTTCTCGGTAGGCTTCTCAGTGGGCTTCTCAGTCTGCGCCTCGGTGGGAGCCGGCTCGGGCTCATCGAATGAAGCGGTAAAGGTGAAGTTTGTATTCTGGATATTGCCGTTCCTGATAATCAAAGTAAGGTCATCATCCGAGCAGGCAATCTTCTTGAAGTTGGTCCTGATCTCAGCATTGCCGCCTGCGATAACCTTGTAGTTGGTTACCATGAACAGGCTGTCGTCCTTGTTGAACGCATACGCCTGATCGTCAAGTCCGGGAGCGGACGCGGTAAAACCGATGGTATCATCCAGTCCCAGATTCCCGACGACGGTTCCGGTGCTGAGGATCGGGAACATTGCCGCCGCGTCGCTGACAAGACCGGAGCTTGCACTGTAGGCGTCGATCTCATCGACGATCGTGTTGGTATAGGTCTGTGTACCCTGAACAGCGCCGATATATCCGCCGTTAATGTTCTTTGCGTTCAGCACGGTATATACGGTGAAGGTATCGCCGATGTTGAACTCGCGGGTCTCGCTCTGTCCCTGTAAGCCGTAGATGGTTACGGTCGCCTTAGAGGGCGCCTCGGTAGGCTTCTCGGTAGGTTTCTCAGTGGGCTTCTCGGTAGGCTTCTCAGTGGGTTTCTCGGTCACGGGAGCAGTGGTAGGCTTCTCGGTTACGGGCTGAGTAGGCGCGGGAGCGGGCTTATCAAAGGAAGCGGTAACGATCACGTTCTCACCGGGAGCAACGGTGCTCTTATTGATCACGCGGGTGATCGCCTCGTCGGCGGCGGCAAGCGTCAAAATCGTGTTACGGACTTCAGCATTACCCGGCTTTGTGACACGGTAGGTGAACTGCGACAAGATGCTGCTGTCGCTGTTGAAAACAAAGGGGTCTAAGCCGGCGTTTGCAGCATTATAGCGCTGGATCGCGCCCATCTGTCGGGCGACGGTGTCAGCCCCGGTGATCGGGAACATACCGGCGGGGTTGGTGAACAGGTTGTACTGACCGACAGGATCAACAGACTTCAGGATGGAGCTGGTGAAGGTCTGGGCCGCGTTGACAGCCGCGATCTTACCCTGTGCGGTGGTATCGAGCGCATTCAGCGTTGTATAAACGGTAAAGGTATCGCCGACGTTGAACTCGCGGGTCTCGGACTGACCGTTCAGACCGTAGATCGTAACGCTCGTCTTCTGAGCCTCGGTAGGCTTCTCAGTCGGCTGCTCGGTAACGGGGGCGACTGTAGGCGCTACGGTAGGCTTCTCGGTAACGGGAGCGGCGGTGGGCTTCTCCGTGGGCTTCTCAGTAACGGGAGCAGCGGTGGGCTTCTCGGTCGGGGATTCCGTAGGCTTTACGGGCATGTCGATGGGCTCTTCGATGCCTCTGTCGCGTGCTTCGGGATCATCGACAAGGTAGAGCATAATATAGAACACGTCTACGATGTCGATAACATCATCATGGAAGGTGTTCGCGACTCTGAATTCTACATCATCTTCCGTAAAATCGTCGTACTGGATGTAGCCTTCATACCATGCCAGTGAACATTGAAGATCAAGCGCATCGGCAGCGGTAACGATGCCGTCGCCGTCAATATCGCCGAGCAACGGAACATCGTCGTACGGATCAGCAGCACTTGCGGGAACGTCGCACATGGTAAACATGGCAACGAGCATCGTTAACACAAGCAACAAGCTGACCGCTCGTTTAGATTGTTTCATGTTAATCTCCTCCTATCGGTTTTTCATATATCGGAATGAAGTTTTCGATCGGCTGCGCCAACTCGTCTCCGTATAGATCAATCGAATAAAACTCCTTATGTCCCCAAAAGTGTTTCAGGCAATCCTCCAAATAATCGATTGGACAATGACGAGATAAGCCGATTTGCAGACGCAGTTCTATCTCGGGCGCAATTTTTTCATTCGCCTCCCGAAAGGCATCAATCAATTCGCCGATAGCGTTGTTGAAGAACTCGCCAAGCCCCCAAACATCCTCACCGATCTCTAAAACCGTGACGCCGTCCGCTTTTGCCTGCGCAAACGCCGCTTCGATCAGAAGCCTTCTACCCTCCGGGCTGTTGAAGTGATCGCCGATATATTTACCGCTCCACGTATCCATCTCGCGCATGGATTTCAGCGGCTTGGTGATCGGATTGATTTGATGCCCCGATTGATTGAAAATATACTCCCTGCTGCCGCCGAGCACAAAATGGTTGTGCAGATCCGCTTTCGGATATTTTCTGATATCGTCTAAGCTTCCGCTTTTCAGAGCTTCTGTAAAGGTCATTTCACAAGCTCCTCCCGGAAATCAAACGTCTTAAGTTCCTCTACGGGGAAGGTGATCTTCACCAAGCCGACGGAGGTGTAGACACCCTCCAGCTTTTTGAATTCATGCAGAACCAAGTCGCTCGCCTCATAGAAAACGTTTTCTTCATCCTCCGAAGTCAGCGCGACCGTGCAATGCGGCACCCAGCAGTCGGGCTGCTTGTACCACTCCCACGCCGACGCTTCAAATTCCTGCATCAGCGCGTAAAGCTCGCTGTGCAGCTCATACAAGCTCCTTGTCATTATCGGTGACAGGAAGATCGTTTTTGTGTAGTTGAACATTCCGACGGCATCAAAGAGTGCAGGGAATGCCTTGCGGTCGTTTGCAAACTTTTGAAGCAGCTGCGCGCACCTGTCAACGTCAATATCATTGTAAACCGCCAATGTCACATGCGGTCTTGTTTTCCATTCCAGATACTTCGTGCTCAACCCCGCGTCGGCGATCTTTTGCGCCAAACGCATGATTTTTTCTTCGGTTTCTTTGTCAAAATACATCTCAATTGCGTATCTCATTTACACTAACACCTCGTTTTCAATAACTCGTTTGCTTTTACCGTCATGTTATTCCTTATTTCTGATTTGTCACGTTAGTAAAGGAAGAATGTTTTTCTCAATAAATGCAACGCGGTCAAAGACACGGGGCTTGAAGGTTCCCGTCACGCCGACTGAAATTTTGTTCTCAGGATTGACATATATCACGTTGCCTCCGTCACCTATAGCAGCGATTGTTTCCCTATCCTGAAATGGTCTGTACCACAGATATCCGTAGTGCATATTTCCGAAGCGTTCCCCGAGCGAAATACGCGGCGCAGTCATTTCATCAATCCAATTTGTTGAAATAATCCGATTGTTATCATATTCACCGCCGTTCAGAATCAAAACGCCTATTTTCGCCATATCCTCAGCGGAAATGCATAATCCCCAGCCTGCGGTAACAGTGTCTTTCGGGTCGGAATACCATTCGTTCTTTCTCGGCGCTTTGTTCATCAGGAAATCAAACTGATCATCTTTATCGCTTGCGCCGTGAACCGTGTGCTCGGAAATACCGAGCGGAGCAAAAAGATATTGATTTGCAAAGTCGATGCATTTCATTCCCGAAGCGTTTTGAATCACGCCCGATAGGATTTGTATACCGAGCGTAGCGTATTTGAACTCACCCGTGATCCCGTTTCTGCCGCCGAGCAAATCAAGCGCGGCTTTTGTCCAGTCGTCGGAGGTGCAGACCTTTGTCCAAGGCTCACTGCGGTATTTGTACGGCGCGGTCATGGTAAGCAAATGTCGGAGCGTGACCTTGTAAATCGTTTTCTCTCCACGCTTGACAGAGTAATCAGGAAACAAATCTATCACCTTTTGATTCACGCTTCTGATATACCCTCTGTCAATCGCAATACCGATCAGCAAAGCCATGACGCTTTTTGTGACAGACATCACGTTCACCGCATCGGTCGTTTTATAACCGCGCCAACAGTCGTTAAACACAACAGAGCCATTCTTTATCGCATAAATCTGGCAGATGTTGCTTTCGTTTCCTGTGCTGTCGGCGATCATTTGATGTAATTCTGATTTTGTCATTTCATAATTCTTCCTTATATTATCTTAAATCGGAATTTGTCAATCTAATTCTTTTTGGTAGTAAACCAACTCCTTATCTCGTTTCACTTCACAATAACCCAGCTTTGTATAAAAAGCATTCGTTCTTACATTCCAAAGAGGTGTATCAAGTTTGATTCTCTTGTTACCGGGATAGAAGGTTTCTACCAACTTCATCAGGGTAAGACCATACCCCTTCCGATAGTGAACCGGGTCTATAAATATTCTGCCAATGTACAATGTTTCACCGTCTTTGTCCGCAAACAGAATGGCACCGCCAACGATTTCTCCGGCTACGACTGCCTGCATCAAATGTCCTTCATTTTTCATCTGAATGTGCCATGGAATAGAATCATAATCAGGAGGTCGATCTGCTTCGGAAGCGCCAACATGAATATCGCTGTCAAACGCAGCTTTTGATATAGCCACGATCCTTTCGATATTTTTCAATTCTGCATTTTCTAATTTCATTAAAAGCATCTCCTCGTTTTACTGCCCTTCCCTAATAAACGGATATTGTATTTCATCACTTAACAAATCAGAATAAGCCTTCACTTTTCTGAATGTATTTCCCATCATTTCACGCTCGCGGTATTTGCGGATAGCGTCCATGTCAAATGCGGCGTAAAACAATCCCTCTGTTTCGGCGTTGGCGAGCAGCAGCGTGTTATCTGTACATTCGTCGTTGTCATCCCAGCAAATCGGGCTGTACGCGCAGGAGTTGCCCGCGTTTTTGCCGTTGGGATTCGCCATCGCAACGCCGCACATATTCTCATACGCTCTTGTGGAAAGCGCCTGCAAACGGGGGCGCATACTGACGCAATCGTTTGGGACAAGAATGATCTCCGCGCCCTTTAGCAT
>NZ_JAEQMG010000047.1 GCF_016680995.1 Ruminococcus difficilis
AGCAGGCTGTAGATGCCTTTCACAGGCGACAGCTTAACCATTACGGCAGAAGAAAATAGCAGCAAACGATTGTTAGTATTGCACAAGTCGGAAACAGGTCTCAAAATCGGGCGGCAAACAGGAGAAAGCAGCGACGCTTTTGTGAGCGCCGCTGCGGTTCACAGCGGCCGGCAACGCCGACCGCAAGCCGTTTTTGAGGTTTCCTGTGCAAGATTCTTAGGTTGACACCTGTTTTCGGTTTGGTGTAAAAAATAACGCTATAATTTTCAGATTTCGCATACCTATCGAAAAAATAGGCGTTTTTTGGTTGATAACCTTGTTGGCGTCAACATTTAGGGAGGGATTGAAACGGATTCGGAAAACAAACAAAGGGTAAGTTTATACCTTGATAAGAAAACAGTGCAGGTGGTGGATTCATTCATCAAAAAGAACGGACTTCATTCACGGAATGAGTTTTTTGAGAAGGCAGCAGAGAACCTGATCGCCGATGAAGCAATCAAATCAGGCGGCGATGTGATGAGCGAAAAGCTTGCAAAAGCCATCGAAGCAGTCTCGGAAAACAACGCGAAGGCGATCTCAAAAGGTCTGTTTCGATACGCGGTTCAACTCGAAATGATGATGCGTTACATCGCGCAGACGCATGAGTTTACTGATGATGAACTGGATGAAATGCGGCGTGAAGCCATCAATAATGTTCGCAGAACGCGCGGTAAAATCAAGCTCGACGATATCGCAAAGGGCTGGTACAACAAAGAATAAGTCTGGATATTTGCCAAAACCTGTGGTATATTGTTGAGCTAAAGAAGGGAGTGAACTGCCATGTCACAACGTGAAATACTCACAAACGGCAGCGCATTTAAGCGCACCGACGGTCGCTGGTGCGGCGTCGTCTGGTACAAAGATGAGCACGGCGAGCGTAAACGCAAGAGCTTTTCCGGCACCACGAAAGCAGAAGTCAACAAGAAAATGAAGAAATACATCGTGGAGTTCAACGAAGATAAAAACGATTCGGTTGAGTCTTTGAAAACTTTGGAGGATAGTTTGCAGAATTGGCTGCAGGTGTTCAAGTTCCCGGCAGTCGAGCGTACTACCTACGACAGAGCGGAATCCATCGCCAAAAACCAGATCTATCCTCAACTCGGCAAAAAGGTCGTCGGCGACATCACAGCCGCAGATATCAAAAAGCTGCTCAACTATTGGATGACCGAGGACTACGCTTACACAACGGTCAAGAAGGTTTACACGCTCCTCAATGAATATTTTCGGTACCTTTATCAACAGGAAATCATCACAAAAAACCCGATGGCGAACGTGGAAATGCTCAAGAAAGCCAACTTCATGTCAGCCCAGGGCAAAGAAAATCTTCCTCCGACGGAGACCATCACAGTCTTTTCAGAGGAAGAAATTGAAAAGTTCAAGGCGGAAGCGTTCAGTGTATTCGGCAACGGTAAGAGAAAATATCAGCAGGCGGCAGCATATATATTGATGCTGAACACAGGATTGAGAACCGGCGAAGCCCTCGGTTTACTCAACACCGACATCGACTTAGACAACCGCGTCATGCACGTTCAGCGCGGTGTGAAAGAGGTTTCCAAACGCGAAGGCGTCACAGAAAAGAGTGGGCGGGAGGTGATCGTCGGCAAACTCAAGAGCGCAACCAGCAAGCGCGACATCCCACTGAACGACACAGCTATCGAAATGATCAAAGACCTTCGCAAAGAATTCTACTTCGGCGAGGATAGCCCTCTGATCCCCGACGAGCACGGCGAAGTCACCCGACCCGTCAACTTCCGCAAAAGATTCTACAGAATCCTCACCGCCGCCGGCATAGAAACCAAAGGTCTCCACAGCCTCCGCCATACCTTTGCAACCCGATTGATCAACGGAGTTAAGGACAAAAACGGCAACATCAAATCCCTCACTCCCAAACAAGTAGCCGACCTCCTCGGCCACACCACCTCAGAAATCACAGAACTCTACTACGTCAAGAGAGATACGAATATGCTCAACGGGATTACGGATGGGTTTGAGTTATGAGTAATATGATACCGTATTTATATTCAGAAAAAATAAAGCCATAGAATTCCTTCGTTCCAGTTGAAAGTCGGTGAAATCAGTGATAGAATATAATTGAATAATAGTTATTAGCGAATAATATGAGGAAGAAGTATGGCTATAATCACTACAATTAAAAATAGCATTAGGATGATGAATCAAGGATCATTTCAAAACCTTTGTGACCATATTCTATCAAAAATGGGGTACAATAACCTTGTTTCACTGGGAAGTCAAGCAGGGACACAAAAGACTACAAAGGGAACTCCGGATACATATTGTATTGTGGATGATAATAAATATATTTTTGTTGAATACACTACTCAAGAAAAACAACTTTTTAATAAAATAAAATCTGATATTGATAAGTGCTTGGATGAAAAAGCAACAGGAATTGAAGTGAGTCGAATAGTTGAGATTCTCTATTTTCATACTTCTTCAAATTTATCACCAAAACAGGATAACGAGATTAGAAGTCTATGCAGAGAGAAGGGTGTTGCCATCTCGATTTATGGGATAGATTGGATTGCATTTAATCTCTACAGAGATAATCGCTCTTTAGCAAAAGAGTATTTGAATATTCAAATTGATAATAATCAGATTTTTGAAGTTAATGATTTTATCAAGCAGAATAGTCTATCGGATTTAGCTGCTCCGTTAGATAATGAATTTATGTTTCGAGCGAAAGAACTGAGCGCTATAGATGATATCTTCAAAATAAAAGATGTAGTCGTATTAGTTGGCAGGGCGGGTGCCGGTAAGACGCGGGTGGCTGTTGAGTATGCAAAAAAACGCGCGAAAAACAGCATGGAAAAGGTTTTTTGCATTCGTGATAACGCTCTTCCTATTTATGAAGACTTAAATTATTATATTGGCAGTCCGGGTCATTATTTCTTGGTAGTGGATGATGCCAATCAAATTGCCGGTTTGTCACATGTTCTGTATTATCTGACACAAAAGAGCAAAGATATCAATGTTAAAATTCTCATTACTGTTAGAGATTATGCGTTGATGGATGTTAGGAAAAAGATCATTGAATTCACGACATTTAACTCTGTAATAATCAGTCCGTTCAGCGATGACGAAATAGTCGAGATAGTAAAAGTTGCAGTTGGAATCAAAAATCAGCTGTATCTCGACAGAATCGCAGAGATATCAAGTGGTAATGCTCGTATTGCTATGATAGCCGGAAAAACAGCAAAGAATGAAAACAACCTATCTTCTCTTACAGATGTATCAACTTTATATGAGAGTTATTATGGGAATGCAATTAAGGGAGTGGGGCTATCTGATGATAAAGATCTTTTAGTTGCTTTTGGAATTACGGCATTTATTAATTCTTTTCATATTGATTTGTTAGATTATCTTAATCCTGTATTTGAAGCATCCAATATAAGTAAAGATGATTTCTTGGAATGTATATATCGGTTACATTCTTTTGAGTTGGTTGATATATGTAATGACAAAGCAGTCAAAATATCCGAACAGTGTTTGTCAAACTACATTCTTAAATATGTTTTTTATGATAAAAAACTGGTTAGCCTTTCAAAAATGATAAATGCTTATTTTCCTATCAACCAATCAAAAACGATCTCAGCGGTAAATGTTTTGTCAAATGTATTCTACTCTGAGCAAATGATTGCGTTTGTTGAACGTGAAATCAGAACGATATGGGATGATTTATCCGAGATAAACAGTGATCACTTCTTTGAATTTGTTAAAGCATTTTATCCAATCAACGAAATGGCAACATTGCAATTGCTGAAACAAAGAATTGACAGTGAAGAAGCAAAGAAATTTGATGAGAAAATCATTGAAACAAAACACTACTTCAATGATGATATTATATCTATTTTATCCGGTTTTTATCGTTGCAAAAATTATTCTTTAGCGATAGAACTGTTACTACGGTATTATCAAAAACGACCTGATTTGTATCAGAAAGTCCTTGAAGTGATAAAACAAGATTATATTTTTAACAAGTATTCGGAGTATAATGACTTTCTGATTGAGAAGGAACTTCTTCGTCTGATCAGAGAGTATTCAAACGATTGGAATGATTATGCGATTTCATATCTCTTTATGGATGTTGCAAAGTCGATGCTTGATTTTAGATTTGATCGGCTTGTATCAAGCAATAACTATTCAATTTCTTATTCATATACAGTATTGCATTCCGGGGATAATATTATAGAATGGCGATGTCAGGTTTGGGATTACTTGCTCGAAGCAAAGCGCAATCCCTATTTCAAAAATGGATTTCGCTCAATAATGAGAACTTACGGAAGAAATTCGGATGAAAATAGTTTACCAATCATTCAAGCTGATTGCAGCGGGATTTTCAAAATCATCTCAGAATGCTTGAATTCAGGGATATTAGAAGATTGCATCACCGTAGATGAATATGTTTCTTTCCTGAATAAGCATAAACTAAATGGATGCATTTCATCCGAAATTGTTGATGTGTTTTTATGTTCAGAGCAATTGCATATTTATAAGACTTTGATTGGTGATTCGCCATTTCTTTGTAAGGATTACGAAAAAGAAATAATCACGCGAAAGCAAAGAATTAAAGCTCTGACAACAAACAGTGATTTTGCGGCAATACAAGGCGTTATCGATATCTGTAATAATTCATTTTTTGATAATACTTATCGTGTAAAAAAGGGGTTAGAGCTCTTTTTTGAGACTCTTTATGAAAGCAATCATTATTTTGTAGACGCTGTACGATACTACTTGTTAACGAATACACCTCAAAATCTTTCTCCGGAATTGATTTTGCAATATTTATTTCAAATGATAGATGAAAAGGATTTGTTGACTTTCATTTCTTTGCCGACTTATTCTCAGAAAAACGAATGGTTATTCACATACTATTTCCTGTACCCGGAAGAAAAGATTACTGAAGATGTATTGAATAACTTTTATGCATTGCTTTTGGATGATTCAGAAAATAGTATTCATGCAAGCTGTTTTAGACAAATCTTATTCATTTGCAAATTCAATTCAGTTAAGGAAGACGCTTTTATAAACTGTTGTAAGATCATCTACCGAAAAAGAAAAGACAATCCGAATTTGGTAAACAGTTTTTTTCATTATATGTTTCACAGTTATATCACACCGGTTGATAAAGTGCTGGAGTTGTTTTCTTCAAATATGGACTTGCTTGAAAAAATCTATATTTTCGAAGTGCTGTACAACGAGCATTTTGATAACAACGAAACCTATTTTAAAATCTTGGCAGCAATAGATACCGAATTCGTTTGCCGTTTCTTTTCAACGGTGATATCTCAATCAGAGCATTTTCGCGTATCAGACATTAGTGGACAGATACAAAGAGTGTATGAGTTTGATGTTTATACTGAGATATTTGAAAAACTTGCTGAAATGATTGTCGCTTCATTCAAGTACTACCTGCATGAACTGCAGGAGTTGTTTGAAACGCTTTTAAAGGATAAAGACAAAGAAAAAGTAAATATGCTGATCATGTTTTTCATAGAAAGTCATTTTTTGGATGAAAACTATATGTATTGCATGTTTAATGCGATCGCTGAATTGGAAGATAGTGAGCGAATCACCTATATAAAAGCATTTTTAAATCAAACGCAGGATATTGACGCATTTAAAAAGCTTCCGGTGGTTTCGGAAACCTATTCATGGTCAGGCAGTGAAGTTCCGATTATTGAAAAGAATAAGGCATTCATCGTAAAACTCAATAATGAATTACATGGACTTGATTTTTTGGATCATAAGCAGTACCTAGAAGACAAAGAAAAACAATTGGATGACCACATAAAGGAAGTGCAGATTAGAGAATATATCAGAGGATGTTAAACAGACGAATGCCGCCCATTTGAGATGGACGGCATTCAAAATGTGGCATTACTCAAATAGCCATTCTTGATCAGAATACTGTTTTAGCACGATTAGAATAATTTTATCATTAATCAATGTGTAGACGATATTGTCTGTCTTGTATTATTGAAATATGAGAAGTGTATATTTATAGTTTTTCATTTATAGATATATTGTATCAGAATATAAACAATAGTAAAGGAATTATTGATAATTGAAGTAAAGTATGCTATACTGAATCTAAACTCAGTGAACGCTGATTTTAGTTCTGCAATTCTTGAAATGATAATTATTTGGAGTGATTCTCTTGTCAGTTAGTTATAAAAAGCTATGGAAAATGCTGATTGATAAAGATATGAAGAAGAAAGACTTATGTGCAGCAGCAGGGATTAGTCATGCTTCCATGGCTAAGTTAGGGAAAAATGAGAATGTCACGACTGATGTGTTGGTGAAAATTTGCACAGCCTTACAATGTGACATCGGCGATATAATGGAATTAACTCATGATTCTATTTAGCGAAAGGGGGTAGTATAGTGGCAGAAGCAGCAGTAAAAGAAATGGAAATAATTCAAGCAAAGCCTATTTTGAAGTGGGCAGGTGGAAAGACGCAATTATTAGGAGAACTTTTGCCTAAAGTGCCGAACTCTTATAGCCGATATATTGAGCCGTTTTTTGGCGGTGGAGCAATGTTCTTTGCGTTACAGCCGGAAAATGCCATTATTGCGGATAGTAACCCTGAAATTATTAATGTCTATCGGGAAGTTGCTGATCATGTCGAAGATGTAATTCAATATTTAAAACAGTATGAAAACACTTCTGAAATGTTTTATGCTGTTCGTAGCCAGGAGTGGACAGCTCTATCTAAAGCAGAAGCGGCGGCAAGAACCATCTTCTTAAACAAAACTTGCTTTAACGGGTTATATCGTGTCAATAAGAAGGGACAGTTTAATGTTCCTTTTGGCAAGTATAAGAATCCCAAAATCTGTGATGAAGAAGGACTGAGAGCAGCTTCCGTTGCATTACAAAAAGCAGAAATCTTGTGCGGCGACTACTTGTTGGTTCTGGAACACTATGCGCAGCCGGGAGATTTTGTTTTTCTTGACCCTCCGTATTTGCCTATCTCTGAATATGCTGATTTTAAGAGATACACTAAAGAGCAGTTTTATGAGGAAGATCATATTGAATTGTCAAAAATGATTATGAACTTGCACGAACGTGGTTGTTATATCATTTTAACCAACTCCAATCATCCGTTAGTGCATGAGCTATACGCTCAATTCAATATTGACGTGATTCAAACAAGGCGACATATTTCCTGTAATGGCAGCACTCGTAAAGGAGAGGACGTTATTGTAACAATTCCTCCTAAAGAGCATACTCTGATTAAGCTTCTTCCTAAACCTCTCCCGGAGCAAGTTTCAGCTTATCCTCCGACTCGCTTTATGGGTTCAAAACGCAAGCTGTTATCAGAGATTTGGTCTGTCGCTTCACATTTTAAGGTGAATACGGTTGTTGATTTGTTCTCTGGCTCCGGTATTGTCGGTTATATGTTCAAAGCTCAGGGTAAAGCGGTAGTCTGCAATGATTATATGGCAATGTCTGCTATTTTTACTAAAGCAATGGTAGAGAATAATACCGTTACTTTACCTTTGGAAGAAGCAAGAGAATTGCTGGTTGCACATAAAGAGTCCGATCATTTTGTTGCGTCTACTTTCAAGGATTTGTATTACACTGATGAAGAAAATGATTTGATTGACACATTGCGTACCAATATAGCCTTGATAAAAGATCAGTATAAACGTGCGATTGCGATGTCCGCATTAATTCGTGCCTGCACAAAAAAACGTCCTCGTGGTATCTTTACCTACACAGGACAGCGATACAACGATGGACGTAAGGATTTGCAAAAGACGCTTGAACAACAGTTTTTGGAAGCTGTTGAAGCTATCAACAATGCAGTTTTTGATAATGGGCAGAAAAATCGCTCTGCTCAATCGGATGCAATGGATTTGAAAGTCGAACAAGCTGATTTGGTTTATATTGACCCTCCATACTATTCTAAGTTATCGGATAATGAATATGTTCGCAGATATCATTTCGTGGAAGGTCTTGCACGTGATTGGAAAGGTGTAGAGATTCAGCAACATACACAGACCAAAAAATTCAAGTCTTATCCAACTCCATTCTCTACCAGAACAGGAGCAGCAAATGCATTTGATCATTTGTTTAAGAAATATGCAAAAAGCGTTTTAATTGTATCTTATTCCTCAAATAGTTTGCCCACACAAGATGAAATGGTTGCGATAATGGCGAAGTATAAAAAACACGTAGAGGTCATCCCAATCGACTACAAATATTCGTTTGGCAATCAGAATGATGCAAAAACACATAGGAACACGGTTAAAGAATACCTTTTTGTAGGGTATTAATTGGAGAACACGGTATGAGTGAGCAAATAACAATATGGCACGTGGGTAATACAGGTCTGCGAAATCCGAATAGAATTCAAGAAGGATTCTCGGTTTTTGCAAAATCTTCATTTGTGGGGCGTCTGCACGGTCGTGAAAATGAACTTGGTTTTATGAAATTGCTGAACGAAAAAGGCATCATACAAAACGAAGCAGGTAAGGATATCTCAGGCAGCCATGCTCGTAAATGGCGACTGATGTTTGCGAGAAACGGATTTATCTATCCTCAAGTCAAGAAAAAGGACGGGCTGCAAGAAGATCTCGGAGTAATGGATGATATTACACCTTTCGGTAAAGTATTCTTGAAAGCGGATACATATCCCGCAATGCAGGAGTGCTTTCTTCGCTCAATGAGCGTAGAACAAAATGATATGCCTGATAAACAACTTCATTTTTCACCTTTGAGATGGCTGTTAGCAATTATGTTGGAGCTTGAAAAGCGAACAGGGTCATCTGAATTAAGCAGGATTGAATTTGCTCTTTGGGGACATACCACTAATCCCAGTTATAATTTGAATGATGTAGTTGACAATATACTTGACCTAAGACAACGTAGAGCAGTTGCTCCGTCAAAACGTGTCTTTGATAAAAAAGAGATTGCCAAAAGAGCCGAGCATTATGATAAAATGCCGGAGAATTTCTTAGATTACGGAGATATGAATATGCGATATCTCCGTGTTTCAGGTGTTTTTCAACGTAAAGGCAGAGGATTAATTATCGTTCCAGCAAAACACGTCTTGGCAGAAAAGCTTGCAAAGAAAACGGCAAGTGATGTGCCACTAATGGAACAATATAAAATACTCTGTACAGGGGCCTCTTTGCCTACCGATAATCAAGATGTTGCAAAGTCATTGCTTGACGATCTGATTAAGCAAATGAAAGATCGGCATATTATGTTTGATATTTCTGATTTACCCTTGAACACAGCTACAGAAATCAATATTGCCAGACAGCGACTTGAAAACATCCTTGCTCAGACCGATGAAATCCGTTATGCGAGTGATCAGTGCAACCAATGGGAAGAAATCAGAGATTATATGACTTTGTTGATCAAAGGCGGCGGAAAACACGTCTATGATGAAGATAATGTCATTGAAGTCCCAAAAGATGAAACACCTGCTTATCTTGAATGGACACTCTGGCGTGCAGCATTAGCGATTGATCATATGGTGAATAAACCTTATGAAGTACGCGGCTTCAAGCTTGATTCCGACTTCCTACCCGTATCAGCTGCCGGTGGTGGAAAAGGTGATCTGTATTGTGAATACAGCGATTTCACCATTCTAACAGAAGTGACAATGTCTACGTCCTCTCGTCAAGAAGCAATGGAAGGCGAGCCTGTCAGACGTCACGTTTCTGATGCGGTTTTGAAATACGATAAGCCTGTATACGGTATGTTCATCGCAATTCGCATCGATACAAATACAGCTGAAACTTTCAGACACGGTGTATGGTATGCAAAGGGCGATGTGAAACAGAGGCTTAACATCGTGCCGCTGACACTGGAACAGTTCCAGAAATTCTTTGTTGCAATGTTTGAATCCCAAAAGGCACACCCGAAAAATTTAAGAGACTTGATTGATGTATGTGAAATTCCCCGAGATAACATGGAAGCTCCTGAGTGGAAAGAATACATCGATAGTGTTATCTTAGATACGCAAATGTTAAAGCGTTGATTTATAAGTTGATTTATTGTAACTATTCAGAACCCCCGTCAAATTCACAAAAACCTATACTATCACATAATTCAGCGAATAATATATTGCCCGCTTTTAGTGTTGATTGTTGAATTATTGCTGATCTATGTAAGAAATCATGCGTATTTCAATGGGGTACTGAATAGATACGATTTATATAATATATTATGTAAAATTATGTAAATTGGAAAAATCATTAATTTATTTCACGGAGAAGAACTATGGAAATAAGATTTAAAAATGTATCATCTATGTCAAGTAATAACAATTGGGATATTCATATTGCGCGAGAGAAACCGCTTTATAAGCGTGAAAATGATATCCGTTCCCCATATGAACGTGATTATACACGAATCCTACATAGCCTTGCGTACAGACGATTGAAGCATAAAACTCAGGTGTTTTTTAATATAGATAACGATCATATTTGTACTCGAATGGAACATGTACAGCATGTAGAATCAGTCAGCTGTACAATTGCGAAATATCTTGGGCTAAACGTAGATCTTACAAAAGCTATTGCAACAGGACACGATCTCGGACATGCCCCCTTTGGACATGAAGGCGAAGTAGAATTAACAGAAATCAGAAAAGAAAATGGCTTGGACAAATTTTGGCATGAACGAAATGGTTTGAGAGTAGTAGATAAGTTAGAATTATTGGAAAACGATAAAAGAAATTTTTGCAATCTTGATCTAACTTATGCAGTACGTGATGGAATAATATCCCATTGCGGTGAAGTAGATGAAAATGGAATTAAGCCAAGAGAATCGGCTATTGACTTAAACACATTTTGCACTTCTGGAGAATATCAACCCTTTACATGGGAAGGGTGTGTTGTGAAAATTTCTGATAAAATCGCATACCTTGGTAGAGATATTGAAGATGCTGTTAGATTACACTTTTTAACAAGACAAGATCTGTTTGAACTTGGGAGAATATCAAAAAAATATGATCAAAAAGCCATTAACACCACAGTTATAATGCATAATTTTATTATCAGTATTTGCAAGAACAGTTCTCCCGAAAGTGGTATTCGGCTAGGTGATAAGTACAATGATTTACTTAATGAGATAAAAGCATATAACTATGAAAAAATATATCTCAACAAAAAATTTGATGTATACCGGAATTATGTGAAATCATTAATTCGCTCAATTTATCAGATTTTGATTGAAGCTTATGATGCGAAAAACACCATTACTTCATTATTAAAACTTAAGAAATACTATCCAAAGCTAATTATTGATTTTGTGGATTATCTGGATAAATACGTTTCTATAGATCTATTGGGCGAACATCCCGGAGCATATAAAAGATATAAAAACGAAAAAATATATGGTAATCTTGATACAATAGAACTATATCTTCAAGCTATAATTGACTTTATTTCTGGAATGACTGATCGATATGCTATAGAGGTATATAACGAACTGCTCAAATATTAGTTGCCAAAATAGTCTTGATAAAATTGAAAAAATTGCAATCTTAAGCCTTAAAGTCAACCTAAGGCAATACCGCACAGAGATAGTGCCACAGCTGCGCAGTAGATTCTTTTGTCAGATCGTATCAGAATACCGCAGGAATACTGACGTATTTCAAGGGATCATGGTGCAAGCTGACGGAAAAAGATCAAGCAGATGTGGCGCTGAGCCGTAAGGCGAGCTTTGCGCGGTGTTGCCTTAGCTTCGGCTGCGACAAGGCAACCTCACCGCAGGAGCTTTAGCTCCTCGGGGTTTCAGTGGGGGATTATAACCCCCACTGAAAGCCCGAATGGCACCCGCCGCCTAAGATGCGGGGGACATCGGTGATTGGTTATAGCTTTTATGAAGAATAACAACAACGCCGAAACCGTTTACAGCGGTTCTAATCATTTCAGGCGGAATGTCAGCTTTACGGGATTGTGGTCGCTGTAGGCAAACTGCGTGTCGATCACATCCATATAGGTCGCTTCGATATTGTCCGAAATGATAAAGCCGTCAACGGTGAGTACAAAGCAATCCTCATTATAGGGCTTATCGCTGTTGCGGCAGGAGGGGACGGTAATCCCGCTTTTATAATCGGTCAGCTTGAGAAAATGCTCCGGTATCAGCTCGTCAGGAAAAGCTGCCGCCCAGGTATATTGCTCAGGCACCTCGCTGTTGAAAAGCTCTTTTGAATTGCCGACAAAATCATGATTGAAATCGCCGCCGCAGATTACATAATTGCCCTTTTCATATTCTTTATTCATGTCATCAAACAGCTTTGTCAGCTGCTGCTTCTGCAGATCTCCGTCTGTTCCGTAGGCAGAGGTATGCACATTAAATATTATAAGCTCCCTTCCGGTTTCAGCAGGCAGACGGTTCACAGAATAACAGCGGTCAAGGTCTATGAATCTGGAAAGGGATCCGGATATAGGCAGGCTGCGTCTTACGGCTGAGGTCATCTGTGTATTGCTGAGTGTAAGCAGTCCGGCATTGGAAGCGCCGTGGGGCTGATAAAGGGGATAGAAAAGAAAGGCTGAATGATAGTTCACTGCAAAGGAAGAAGAGGTATTCTCAAATGCCGAACGTATCTGCGCCAATTCATCTACATGATAGCTTCTGGTGGAGTTGAAGTCCACCTCCTGCATCAGCACGAGATCCGCATTTTGTTCCTTCAGCAATTCAATATCCTTGTCTATGCAGTTGATAACACTTTCTCTGGAGTTTGCCCAGGACTGCGTGCCGCCATCCATAAAAAACGTGAAATCAGGTGTATAAGCGCCAAAGCCGATATTATAGGTGACAGCGGTATAGTCTGTTCCCAAGCGGAGCTTATCCCCTTTAGCAGTTCCTTCTATAGTGAGCTGCTGATCATCCTCGATACGCTGATAGCTCAGCACCACATAGGCAACATATATGAGTATGACAGCCAAAAGGGATGCCAGGATAATAAGCGGTATCTTAAGCCATAGTTTTCTTTTTTTTGTTTCCATAATAATGCTTCCTTTCCTGATGGGATCCTGCGACCGGAAATGAACTGATGGATTCAGGATATACTCAGCTCTTTCGGCTCATGAGTCATAGGTACAGTTCATTTCTGCTTTGCCCGGTAACAGAATACTTTACAGTTATTCTCCCTGCATTGCAGTATAGAGGATTATACCATATTGAGCAGGAATTGTCATTATTTTATTTATGAAACATTTAGAAATATAAAATATGATATAATAAAAACATGAACAGACAGATGACACTGGCAGAAATGAATGATGAGTTTGGTGCAGCCAGAACCAACAAAAAAGAATTTCTGAATAAAATGGATAGCGTTATTCCGTGGGAAACATTCGTAAAAGAAATAGAGCCGTACTATTACAAAGGAGAGCGCGGCAATAAACCATACCCACTTGAATTGATGCTGAGAATATATATGCTACAGAATCTATACGATCTTGCAGATATGAAAGTAATATATGAGATTCTTGATAGTCGTGCGTTTACTGAGTTTTGCTGTATCAATTCTCCTGATGAAGTACCCGACGGAGATACAATCGGACGTTTCAGAAATCTGTTGAACAAATACGGATTACAGCAAACGATCTTTGAAACAGTAGTTGATCTGCTGTTGCAACGCGGTCTGATTCTTAAAAAAGGTACCATTGTTGATTCGACATTTATTGAAGCACCCTCATCCACCAAGAACAAGGAAAAGAAAAGGGATCCGGAAGCACACTCTGCTAAAAAGGGCAATACATGGCACTTTGGCTACAAAATGCACATAGGAGTTGACCGTGACAGCGGGCTGGTTCATCATGTAAAAACGACATCAGCAAACGAACATGATGTCACAGCAACAAGTGAATTGATGCACGGTGAAGAAGAAACTTTGAATGGTGACAGTGGCTACATTGGTGCAGATAAACGCCCCGAAGCAATCAGGAAGAACAAGCAAGGCAAGAAAATCAAATATATTATCAACAGAAAGCAATCATCTATCAATAAGCTCTCTAAAAGCGGACAATACGCAGCAAAAAAGAGAGAGCATGAAAAATCATCTGTTCGCTGCAAAGTTGAACATGTTTTTGCAGTTGTAAAAAGACTTTTCGGTTATCGTAAAACACGATACCGAGGACTGCGAAAACAGATGCTGAAAAGCTATATCATGTTCGCACTGGCGAATCTTTATCTGGCTGACAGAAAATCACTGTCGGTCTGATTTGGTTTGCCTTGTGAACTAAAAACAGGATATCTCTATCACACTCGGCTTATTTGTCGGGTGTTTTTCTTTTGAATCCGATATTCTTTCGATATATGCGGTGTTGCCCTAACATATGCAATAATGTTGGCAACTATTTAGTTCGCAAATCTTGATGCGCTGTTTTTGAATGATTAAAGCGATCACAATAATCTGTAATAAGCCTATTTTGCAAATTGTTTATGTCTATATAACAGAAGTAAGAAGTGAATTTGAAAAAACAAAGAGAGGGTTAAAACACTTGCTTTTTAGCAAAAAATCAAACCAAGCGGGTGCGATAAAAACCATGTATAAATATATTGATTCAAAATTTGCGATACCTAATCAAAGATAAAACCAAATTCTTCATAACCAAAAGTGTTGTGTAGAAATGTTTCCCCGAAAAAATTGCTTCCTGTCACCGGTTTCCGCACGAAATACTGCTGCTATTTTGATGCTATACCCGACGGAAACGTAGGATTTGTTACCGCCGGATGCACTTTTGCTGCTCATTTAAAGCGTCAAAAAGGCATTTTTAGACCGCGCGCCGTGCGATTTTTAAGTGGGAATATCAAAAGGAAAAGTCCGAAGAATGGCTTGTTCAAGCCATTTTTCGGACTTTTGAGTTTGGCAGGGGCAGAAGGACTTGAACCCTCGGCACGCGGTTTTGGAGTGACGACCGAAAGGTTTTACAGGTGTTTGCCGCTGTAAATGATTTGCAATAATATCAGTGTTTAAGCCGTTTTCGGGGCGTATGTCGGAATGGCTGAGAGTATTTCCGAATAGTAATAAACACCAAATAAACACCAAGCAAACACCGGAGAATGTGCTTTGGATCCGCGCTCTGCCGGCTTTGTTATAAATGGCTGAGTGCTGATGAAACCGGGGGAGAGGTTGCGCGGCGGCGTTGGTAAACAGCGGCAAAAAGGTTTGCGTGCCGGGGAAAGCTGTTTCGAACATTGCAAGGGCGCGTTTGTCTAAATATGTTCTGTCCGATCTGAGAAAACTGCGGGAATAATCGTATCATTTTATGTGATCAAAAGCGCACATGCGCCGAATTTCGGCAAATGACGGCGCTTTTTGTTTATATGCGAAAATGAAGAATAGAACGATTTCGCAGTGTAACATTTCATCATGTGTTTTTTGAAAATGCGGATTTTTCTAATTGCAGGAATAGGATCCGAAATTCTGATAATCCGCAAAATCGATTTTGTGATATTGCTTTTCGGGAGCGTTTTTCTCTGTCGGCATTCGCCCGTCGAAATCACTTGTGATTTCAGGGTTGCGAGCATAGAATTTGTGTTCATACTTGGAACAAAATTCGCTCGTTTTGGGGTAATACCCAAAATCCTGATTTTGAAAAATCAGCCGTAGAAAGTAATCGTTATCACTCAGCAAAAAAAACGGTTTTTGTGATTTTGTGATCGGCAAAATTAAAACGTGATTTTTGAAAAGCCACGATTTTCGCAAATCAAAACCGGAAGCGCAAAATCCTGTATTTTGGAATTTTTGATTTATTTTTTTGAAACATTCTGTCGCCCGTGCGGCCGGTTTGTATCCGTAAAAATCCACGTTGTTTTAGGGGGTTGCGAGCACAGATTTTAGGTACCATTTTGGCACCAAAATCCGCTGGGAAAGCAAATCGCCAAAAGCTCAGAAATTGAAAAAACGTAGAAGCGAACACAACGGGGAAGAAATGCGAAAATCACATTTTCTGTTTTGCCGCAAATCGTTTTGTTAGCCGCTGTTTTGCAAAATAAGGTATTTTTACTGTTCACAATGAGTATGCCCTACACAAGCAAATTCTCGGCTTGTGCAGGGCATACTTGTGTATGGCGTCAATGATTCTTTTTTTTTTCAACAGGGTTGAGCTCATCGAAAAGGTTCTTAGAAAAAGGTTTTATTTTATCCGGCGTTATTGTTTTGCCGAAACCGGCAACAAAGATTTTTGTCATTGACATTAATTTGCTTTGGGTTTTCCTGTACCGTGACATTCAGGGCAAACATGAAACTTGTATTTCTGTGTTTTGTATAACTGCCTTACGGCCATCGCCATGGACATAAATCCGGCGTTTTCCGTCATTCGGTCAGCTTCATCATACATTGCTTTTTTATCACAGTCGTCAACAACATAACCAATTCCATTACAATTCTCACAATCTCCGTTTTTATGAAAAGCCATTTTTATTTCTCCTTTATCTGTATAATTCCAATACAAAACTGTATGGATCTGTCGTCCGCACACATCTTGCCGATACGGGCAATTCATACAGTTCATGCGACGTGGTATCCTGTCCGTGTGATTTTCCCACAGTGACAATATCACGCAGCCTTGCTGTCAGTGTATTCCACCACGGCAATCTCGGTCATCATTTCGGCTACTTGTTTGATAATCGCGTCAAGGCGCTCTGCGACGGCGTCATCATACACGATCTCGCCGCACTGCTCGCACTCCCAGCACGGCACATGCTTCACGATAACCATACATTTTTTTAGGTCAACAAAGTGCGTGGTGGTAGACTGTTTATAGTTACCATTGCAAAGATAGCATGTCATGGTTTGTTCTCCTTCCGTGTTTCAAGGTTCGTATCAAATTTGTCAAGCGTCGGTGTATACGCGGTTATGACGGTTATAATCACGCCGTCAGCACCGACAACGACGTGCAGCGGAGTATCGTTTGTGTCTGTTCCCGATATCAAACACGCCGGATTCGGAAAAGCGTCGGGGTACTGTTCTATTATTTTGCCGTGAAAAATCGCATGATACACATCTTCACGATAGATTTGTCGTTCTTGCAGGCGTTTTATAACATGTTTTGTCCACTTTATATTGCCGCTCTCACATAGCTTGCGCAAATCATCAAGGTTTAATTCATTCATTCTCTGATTCTCCGTTTTTCTCTTTGCTGCCTTGTGTTGTTTCATCAATCGGCACGCCGTTATCGTACAGCTCCTCGGGAGCGATATCTATCTCATCGCTCCACGCTGCCGAACCGTCAACGTATGCGCGCATAAAGAAATCAATATCCTTCAGCGGCGCATATACTCTGCCGTATTTCTCGCTTTCGATCCAAGGGCGCATATCATACAGCCGCTTTTCGCCGCTGCGAAAGGTGACGGTCATCGTATAATCAGAGTGCGGCTCAACAGCGGCGACCGCCCAGACAGGAGGATGCCCCGGCTCGGAGCTGGTGTCCGCTGCATCGCGCGCCATAGCTTCGTCGATCGCGCGGCTGACAAAGCCATTAATGCTTTCGCCGCGCGCTTCGGCGTGCGCTTTTATGATTTCCTTACGTCCTTTTTTAACGACAATACGCAGACTGTCATAGGCTTTTGCGTTATACTTGTTTTTCGCGCGGGTCTGCGCGGATCCTTGTGAATCAGCCATCAGCTCACCGCCTTGTATTCAGACAGCGGCACACTGTCTACATAGCACCCGTCGGGGCAAATATCGACCTTGTTGTTCCAAACAACGCTGCTGTCAATATCCGGGTCAATATCCCACGCAACGGAACAGGTATCGTCCAGGTAGACGCGCTGAAACGCTGCGTACTCTCTGAACGGTTCAAACACGCCGCCTTTTTCAAGAAGCGGCTTCATGTCATAGACGCGCTGTTCGCCGTCCTCATACGTCAATAGCAGTGTAAAGTCGTGCTGCGGCGCAACAGCGGCAAGGCGTTTCCTGCCGCGAGCAAAATACTCCGCCATAGGGCGGTCAAAGCCTTTTGAGAGGTAAAAATCTACTGTGTTCGGCATATAAACCTCCTTATTTCAGCGGCTCAATATCAAACAGCTCTTGATGATCAGCCGCGAGTTCCCAGTTTTCTTTTAATTCTTCCTGATGGAACGCTGCCCAGCCGAGAAGCATTTTCAGCTGTTTCGGCGGCATGGTTCCCTCTAATAATTCAATGTCATTGATGGACACCAATACTTCATGACTGCCGTATCTTGCGTGGAAGTGCGGCGGCATATGGTCATTCCAGTTGATAAATATCTTGATTCCTCTGAACTTTGATATTGTCGGCATAATATCACACTCCTTCATTATCTATATTATATCATAGTTTATCAACTTGTACAAGTAGCAATTATCAACAAATATACTTGTACAAGTTTGGCTATATTAACAATTGAAATATAGTTGTACAAGTAGTATAATAGTTATAGAGATAAGGAAAGGGGAGTTAAACATGAAACAGTACACGGTCACAACGACAGAAAACCTGAGAACGCTCTGTATCAAAAACGGCTGGTTTAAATGTGGAAGCAATAAGCAGTATGAAAAACTGTTCCGCGCAAACGAACTCGTTTTTTCGATTGAGGAAATCGCGACAATTATATGGCTGTGCTCCGACGAAGAATATTGCGATATTCTTCTCAAACTCAGAGAGGAACGCATTGATTATTGGAAGCGGATGTTCGGGATCGAAAACGCAAACCAAACCTATAAGGTGGTTGACATTTTTGGCAAAAATTTCAAATTGACTTTTAAGCAGATTGTAACCTTACTCGCTGCTTCCGATTATGAATCCATCAAAGGTATTTACGATCTTGACGGTAACACGGTCTGGGAATACGAGTGTGAATAAAAATGAGTTATCGGGTGCCGGGGCTTCTCCCGGCGCTGCAAAAGGAAAGAGGCTGAACACAATGACCGGCAGATATCAGAAACACAGCAAGGTAATGACAATCGCAAATAAGCTCGTAAAGCAGGGTTACAACCGCGCTTATGCAATAGTTAAGGCTTGGACATTGGTGAAGCTCTCCGGCGTTACTGTCAAGGTGGCAGGCGTGACCTACGGCAAGCGGCAGACTGCGATCGAACATCTCATGCATTACCGTCCACAGGACGTCAGAATCAGCCTGTGCCGTGACAAAAGCAACGCGGCAGACAAGAACGCCGTCGCCGTTATTGCCGCTGTACGCGGCAAAGGAGCCTATACTATGGGTTATCTTCCGAGAGCGTTCGCGGCGTTTATCGCGCCGCTGATGGACAGCGGCAAGCAGATATTCAGCCGCTTGTCGTCGATCTGCGGCGGTCAGGCGCTTTATCTCAGCTATGGAATGAGAATCGAGGTGAGGGTATAGAAAAAACTCTGCCCGGTGCGGCCAACATCGGGAAAGGAGCCGACGAGCATATTACTCAGCTTGTAGAAAATTTTGGATGAAATAAACACAGAAAAGAGGTAACAAAATGAGTGAATTATTGACCGATCTTGAATTGATCGCACTGGAAACAAAGCAGATTGCGAACGCGTTCCAAGTAATCGCCTGTTATGGAACAGATGGCGTCGATAGCCTGGACAATTTCTCGGACGCCATATCATTTATCGGCAGCGCTGCCGTCGATAATGCAAAGAAATTGAACGCGCTTGTGCAGGAAATCGTAAAGACCGCACGCCAAGGCACACAAAGATGTTCAACGGAGACAGAGGTGATATCATGTCAGCTGTAGTCAATAACATTGAAGCGTTTAGAAAAATGCAGCACCTTAGTGTGCAGGACGTCTGTGAGGATTTGAACATGGAGCCCACTGAATACCGCCGCTATACACAGGAGACCGATCTGACGGCAGAGACAGCGGTATTGTTTGCGCGGTATTTCGTTTGCACTGTGCAGCAGTTGATCAGCACGAAGCCGCTTGATATTCAGAAGAAGGAGCTGACAACGCTGCGGATTAGCGTTTTTGAAGAGCTCGAACATATCCGTAACAAAAGAGCACTGCGGGATATACTTAATCTTGTAACTGAAATCCGCGGGTTGATCGAAGCAGGACAATATTGAAACAGTCAGCACCGCACGACCGATGAAGCCGTGCGGTGCTGTTTTTTGCCGTTCTTTAATCTATCTTTACAAATTCCTCAGTGACGATCGGCGCCCGGTTATTTCTCTTTTTGCGGTGCTTGTGTTTGGCGTGGGCAGGTTTCTCCTGCGGCGCTTGGCATGATTTCACGAAGTCATCCGGCAGCGAGACGCGTTGCCGGAGCACTTCATCGGTGAGAGGTTTTTCGGCGGATCTTCCTGCATTTGCCAATCCGAGTTTGACCGACGCTGCGTGCTTGAGGTCGAGCAGCGAAACACTATTCTGATAGAGAAATTCCGGCGGCAGTTCGTCAAACATGCCGTCTTTGTCCTCAAAAACAACGCTGCAGCCCTCGACGCGGGCGCAGGTGAGCCCGTAATCGGAAGATATCTCCTTGTACAGCGGATATCCTTTCAGGACGGCTCCGTCGAACAGGCGACGGTCGCCGTCGGCAAATGTCAGCAGGAGCAAGCCAAGACCGAGCGGTTCCGCATTCAAAACCGCGTGCCGCGGAAGATCATTGAAACCCTGTGACATTTCCTTGCGTACCAGCACGTCAACGGCGCGGCTGATGAAGGATTCAGGCGTTTCGCCTGTCTGTGCGAGGCGGTTTTGGATGGCGGTGGGGAGTTGATATTCCATAATCATTTTCCTTTCTCAGACAGCGGCAAGGCACTGTTATTTGAATGATGAACGTTTGACGTCGGATTCGTATTCGCGCATCATTTTGGCAAATTCGGATTTTGACATCTTGTCGGCTCTCCGCACGCCGTCCATGATGGCTTCGTTGGAATTGCCGTTGATCTGATAGGTTGGACTGTAGCTGATATGATTGACCGATGAGCTGCTGTAGTTGTCGAAGCCGCCGCTGTCAAGAGCGTTCGCTCTTTCAGTGAACGTAGTGCCCGGGTTTTCTGTACTTTCTGCGAGCTGACGCACAAGCTCCGGCAGATCGAACGCGTACTGTTCTGCGGTGCCGTCCGCTTCGCCGCTGAGGATCCGCTGCGTTTCGGCGGCAGTGAATACTTGGCTGCCCTCTGCATTGATAATCAATTCGGGACCTTCTTCACCGGCGAGGAACACATCCGCAGAGTGCTTGGTGCCTCTTGCGTTCGTTTCTATATCGGGCATTTGCGAATAAGCAAATATTCCTTTTGGCGTCAAGGATGATTTGACAGCTGCCTGCACTGCGCTTGTCGCGTTGATAAAGTTTGCGTTTGAAATCTGCTTGTTGATTTCGCCGACGTATGCCTGAATGGTCGCGGCTGCGGACTTTTTCGCGTCCTCGCTCAGATCAAGCGCCGCGATCGCTTTCTCTGCGGTGGTCTGCATATCGTTCATGCTCTTTTCAAAATGCGTTTTGTAGCCTGCTACTGTCTTGGCGAAAGAGCCTTCGGCGGCTTGTACACCGTTGAAATCCTTGTTGAGCTTATCTACCAGCGCCTTTGCGTCCTGCGCGTTGAGGTTGTCGAGTTCGCCGATGATCTGATTGATATACTGCCCGGACTCCTGCGAACCATCAGAGAGGGAAGTGATCAGACCCTCGGTGATTCCGTACTGCTGCGCCTTTTGCAGATTCTCGCTGTACTTGTTGATCCATTCGATCTGATTCTCCCACGTTTCGGTCAGTTTGCCGGTGGTGATCTCGGTTTCGTTGGATAGCTCGGTTGTCAGTCCGACGGTGTTCTGAATGCTCTTTTGCGCCGCTTCAAAGGCTTCATCGTAGGCAGCGGCGAGATTGTCGATTTGGCTCTGAACACTCTGAATCGCTTCCGAAGCGGCGCTTTGCCATGTTTTACTGCTCTCGGCAACCTTGTTTCCTTCGTCGCTGATATCCTTCATGGTTTCGAGATAACCGTCGCACGCTGCTTCCATATCTTTGATATTCTTTTTGGATTCTTCAAAAGCGTCTCGGAATGTACCCTTGACTGCTTCGCCGGCTTCGTTGGTGTATTCTATTTGTCTGTTCCAGAAGTCTTGATATTCTTGATAATCCCAAACGGTTGCAAAACCGTCGTTTTCTTCGACCGCAGCCATGTATTTGTCACTCGCAGCAGCTGCTTCTCGTGCGAATTTGTTGTATTGTTCTTCCTGCTGCTTGAGCAGCGCATAGGTGTCCGTCCATTGCTTTTGGGCGTTTTCGTATTGTTTGCGATTATAGAGCGTTTCCAAATAGCCTTGCAGCGCTTCCTTGGTGTTCGCGGTTTTGCTGATGACGTCATCGTATGTCAGATTTAACCCCTCATATTCGGAGTTCAATTTGGCGATGATCGCCTTCATTTCCTCCTGCGCTGCAGTTGTGACGTTCGTTTGCTCGGCAAGCGAGAACAGCTTGGTAACGAGCCTGCCGGCTGTCGCGGCTTCTTCTTCTAATTCGTCGGACTTGTCCTCTTCCAGCAGCTTTGCAAAGCTGTCCGAGATCTGAGCCAGTTCGGAGAGCAAGTCTCCGTATGTCTGTTGACTGTTTTCAAATTCTTCGGTAAGCTTGCCGATCTTCTCTTTGAGCTCCAGCGCTTCATCAGAAGTTTTGCCGTATTTCTCGACGGCTTCATCATATTTTTGATTAAGCCTGTCCAGCTCGTCTTTCTGCTTTTGAGAGGTGACTGTCAGCGCCTTGCCGTTTTCCGAAGCGTTGTCCATCGCGGCAGCCAGCGCGACAATACCGGCGGTGAGTGCGACAGCGGCAGAAACCATTAAGAAAACCGGATTGGCGTCCATGGCAGCAGTGAACATGTTTGTGGCGATCTCAGCCGCCTTTGTCGCGGCGGTATAAGCAACCAGGGCGCCGCCGAATACGCCGACGCCGACAGCGGCAGCTGTCACGGCTCCTACGACCTTGGGATTTGCCTTGACGAAATCCGTGATCAGCTTCATTCCCTCGGAGCCCATATCATAAAGATCGGTGATCATCGGCGACAGCTCGTCACCGATGGCGATTTTGAGGTTTTCCGCAGAATTGGCAAATACCTTTTGTGCGTGTTCTGCGGTGTTTTCCATTTTGCCGTATGCGTCCGCTGTTGCGCCGACGCTGTTTGCCATCTGAGAAACGGTTCCGTTGAATTCGTCCGCTCCGGCGTTGAAGATAGTCAATGCGCCTTGTGCAGCTCTGCCTTCCTTGAACAGGTTCGCAAATGCTGTTGTATCGCCGTCAACGGAATCGCCGAGGATCTGCATGACGTCGCCGAGTGATTTGCCCTCGCTCATCAGCGCCGAGAAGGATTTACCGGTTTCTTCTTTCAGGACATTTGAAACGTCGCTGCTGTCTTTTGCAAGCTCCTTCATCATAGCGCGCAGATAGGTGCTTGACGTCGCGGTGTTGATACCCTGCTTTGTCATAGCGACCATTGCTGCCGATACGTTCTCCAAATTGACCTTGTACGCCGCTGCTGTCGGAATAACAGTGCCGAGTGTGGAGCCGAGCTCGCCGACGGTTGTTTTGCCGAGCTTCTGCGTGGTGATCAGCATGTCGGAAACGTCCGCCGCGCGGCTGGTTTCCAATCCGTAAGCGTTGATCGCCGTCGTCAGAACGTCAACGGCGGTCGTAGTGTCGGTAAAACCGCCGACAGCTAACATGTTAGCCTGCTGCACAAAGTCCACAGCGTTGGCGGTGTCTACGCTTGCGGATATCGCCTGATAGACGGATTCGGACAAATCGCCGACCGATTGCCCTGTTTCCTGAGACAGTGCGGAAATATCCTCTTTGATTTCTGCGATAGATGCCTGCGCCGGGTCCGCGATGGTGGATATCTTGGCGAGCGCTGTTTCGTACTCTGCCGCCGCTTCGGCACATTCCATGAAGGCTTGCGCGGTTTCGCCGATGATCGCGACAATACCGGCGGACGCAAGCGCCGCTTCCAGGTCGGAAACGGATGCCGCTGCATGATCGCCGAAGTCTGTGCCGGCGCGATCAGCAACAGAAAAGCCGTCGGCGGTGCCTTTTGCATTCTTTGTTAGCTCCTGCATCTTCTGTGAAGCGGCGGTAACGGATCTGCTGTAGGACGCGTCGAGCTGTCCTTTCAGCTTGAATATCAATTCCTGATTCTTTGTTGACATAGTCATCTTCCTTTGGTTCGGCGCGTTCTCAGGAGGGGACGCGCTTATCATATAGGGGTGTTCGCGTAACGAAACGCAGAAAAAAATTTGCATTATATCCGCGAAAACGCCGCGCCTTCCTCGCCCCGCATATACACCCGGTGTTCGGTAGTACCTAAAGCCCGCAGGGCAGCGCGACGGACGGGGAGACAAGCTGACGGCATTCCTTTCCTCGCGAAAAGCGTGCGGCATAACGGTTGTTTCGCTTTGTGTGAAGCAGACAGCGGAAAGCGGTTTCGCTGTGCATGATCGTGAAGTGATTTCGTTTCACAAAGCGCTGACAGGCTGCGGCGCGTCACGGTATCGTATGCCGCTGTCTGTTGCGCTTGAGCAAGGCGCACCGCTTCCGATGGACGGCGCTTTCTGCGGCTTGGGTACCGGCTCCGGCGAACGCGGCGGCGACGCGCCCTTTATCATGCACCGCTCAAAAGAGGGGCGTTTATAGGGGACAGACTAAACAACGGCAGCATTATTCGCGCGGATTCTCGCCGCTGTCCCGTGATTTCTCCATGCGACGGCGCTTGTTCTCGCGCAGGCGGTCGGCATATCGCTCAAGCAGCTCGCGGACTTCCGGCAGATTCAGGAGCATTGCAAGCGATTTGTTGTAAAGAGAATAAACCTGTGCGCGGGATATGCCGAGAACAGAACAGGCGCTTGTTAAGGGATAACCGTCGATAAAATGTACCTCCAACACAAGCCCGCCCTGAAAAGTAAAGGGCAGCTTGCCGATGACAAGGGCGGTATTCTTTCGCAAAGCGGGCAGCTTTTGCCGCAGATCGGCGATTTGCTCGCCGATGGATATGACAGAAACGACCGATTTCATGATCCCGTCGGTTTTCTTGCCGGTCTTTACCTTGTCGGCGGCGACGTCAACACCGTGCAGGCTGACCGCTCCGGATTTGATTTCGCGTTCTCGCTGTTCCAGCGCGGCGATCTTTGCGAGCGCTCTTTGATATCGCCCCAAGAACATCGCTAAAAATTCTTTGTCGGTCAAGCCTGTCATCCTTTTCTTTTGCCGCTGTTTACAGGTCAGCTGTAAAGCTGATTACACCTGTAAACATCACAAACGGCTTGTTTATGCGAAAAACTGAAACTTTACATCCTTTACACCACTCTTGTCATATATAATTATATAAAAGTGTATTGAAAAAAGAGACTTTGAGCATTTTTCGCTATTTATATAAATGTGGTGTAAAAGGTGTAAAGGTGTAAAGGATAGTAAAAAAACGGCTTGAATATGTGATTATTCACTTTACACCCGGCTTTACACCTTTTACGGCATACCACATCGGCTTACATAGATATAGCTTTCCCGAATGCCGATTCCCTCAAATCCTCGGGCAAGCACACTGCTTCCGCCCGGTTTTCGTAATGTAAAGGGGTTGTCGAGTCTGTGGATTTGGAATTGCCTTCCTTTGGTTCGCAGTGCATTTAGGAAGCTTTGTTCTCGCAGAGCTGTAAGTGCGTTCTCGTCACAAAAACGTTCGTATGCCGTGAAAAGCATTCTTGAATGAGCTCGTTCGCCTTCTTCTATACATATTCCTCGGCACTCCGTCAAAAACAGCAGCACGCTGTCGTTTTCGCGTTTAAAGCTGTCGCTCTTTTCTTTGGTGCGCTCGCTGACGGTGATTTGCCAATTGTTTTGTATCAGAGCGTTCAAGCCCTCAAGCAGCCACATCATCACGCCCTCGGCTTCGTTTTCGAGGATTTCACGGTCGATGAACGGGTCGTCCACACGTTCGGGGTCTTTGGGCTTTGCCTGCAAGATGAGCTGCCGCCGCTGAAAGCCCTCGGACAAGTCGTAGAGCGCCTGCAGGGTGAAGTTGCCGAAGCATACGAACCGCACGAAGGACAGGATCTGATTATCCTGGACAAACTTCTTTTGCGCAGAAATGGTGGTTTTGTTTGTCACCAGATTCTTGAATTGAACCTGTCAATATTACTTGACACATTTAACTCGAACAAATTCATGCGGCGTTCATTAGATTCGAATAATACTGCTTACGCTTAACCGTGGGTGGTAAACCGTCGTTCGCAGAACAGA
>NZ_JAEQMG010000048.1 GCF_016680995.1 Ruminococcus difficilis
AACCCGACAGAACTGACGCCCGAATTGCTGAACGAGTTTATCGACAAGATCGTTGTATCCGCTCCGCATTACCTCGACGGCAAGCGTTATCAGTTGGTAGACGTCTATTACAAAGGCGTTGGGATCGTCAATGAAATGACGCCGGAAGAAGCGGAAGCAAGCTTCCAGGCATCGCTTGCAGATCAAAGGCGACGAAAAGAGCTTTTAGCTCAACAGCAAAAAACGGCATAGCAAACGCTACACCGCTAAAACCGAATCAGTCCTTACCAAAAGTTGCATGGTTTTATGACGACTTCCTTATGGAGTTGCATAAAACTATGCAACTTTTTTCTTTATCTTCTCATAGGTGAAGGAGTTGATGATGATGAAAAAGCCAAAAGGATTTTTTACCTACTTTCACCACAGCGCGATGATCAACCATCTGACCGACGAGCAGGCAGGGCGACTATACAAGGCACTGCTGAGATACGGCGACGAGGAAATCGAGACCGACTTTGAGGACGATCGCACCTGCGCGCTTGCGTTCATCGTGCTCAAGGGCGAGGTCGATCTCAACTTTGAGCGCTACGCGGAGGCATGCGAAAACCGATCAAAGGCGGCAAAAGAACGTGAAGCCAAAAAGCGGAAGATCTGTAAGAAAGCATAAGCTTCTCCTTCAAAGTCCCGTGCGGCAAGCCGTGAGGTATCAGCATTTTTTATAGGTTGAGATTGCCGCAGGGCAACCACACGTGTCTGCCCTTCGCAATGACTGTTTCGGAATAACACAAAAAGCACAACTGTGGTCTGTTGTCACAAAAAGCACTAAGAGAAAGAGAAAGAGAAAGAAAAAAAGATAAAGACAATGGTAATGATAATGGTAAACGCCGCTTGCGCGGCGCTCATCTCATCTCATGTCATATCATGATCCTGTTCATGTTTTCATGCAGTTGAGATTGCCACGGGATAAAACCCTCGCAATGACATCCATGGTTGCAATCGCCGCAGGGCTATCCCCTTTGCGATAAACCTTTGTATTCAGACATCCATCCGGCTTCGCAGTTTTTCTCTGAAACTGATAAAGCTCTCGGGCGGGTCGGCGGTGAACTCGATATACTCGCCCGTGACCGGGTGGATGAAACCGAGCTGATAGGCGTGCAGACATTGGCCGCCGAGCGCGGTGATGACCTTTGAGGGGCCGTAGACGTCGTCGCCCGCGATGGGGTGTCCGATGCTCGCAAGGTGAACGCGGATCTGGTGGGTGCGGCCTGTTTCCAGACGGCACTTGATATAGGTGAAGCCTTGATAGCGCTCGAGCACCTTGATATGGGTAACAGCGGGCTTTGAATTGAGCTGTGTGACGCACATCTTTTTGCGATCGATCTTATGCCTGCCGATGGGCGCGTCGACGGTACGCTCATCCTCCTTGATATTGCCGTAGCAGATCGCGAGATAACGGCGCGTGAAGCTGTGATCCTTGATCTGTTCGCTCAACCCCGCGTGGGCGATATCCGATTTTGCGACCGCGAGCAGACCGCTGGTGTTCTTGTCGATACGGTGGACGATACCGGGGCGCAGCTCGCCGTTGATGCCGCTCAAATGATCGCCGCAGTGGTACATCAGGGCGTTGACCAGCGTGCCGCTGTAGTTGCCCGGCGCGGGATGGACGACCATGCCCTTGGGCTTGTTGACGACCAGCAGATGCTCGTCCTCATAGACGATATCGAGGGGGATGTCCTCGGGCGTGATATCGACGGGCTTAGGATCGTCGATCAGCACCGTGACGCGGTCGCCGTCAGCGACCTTGTAATTCTTTTTGACCGCCTTCTCCCCCACCGTGACCTTGCCGTCCTCGATCAGTTTTGTCAGTGAGGAACGGCTGAGTCCTTCAACGGAATCGGAGAGGAATTTGTCGAGTCGTTCACCGGCGTGTTCAGCCGATACGGTGAGATCAAGCCTGTTCATCTTGCGTTTTCTTCTTTTTGCCGTCCTTCAAAAAGTCGGAGAAGAACAGCAGATAGACGATCAGGCAGATCGTACCGGCGGTGATGCAATAATCGGCAAAGTTGCAGATCGGCGGAAAGAATGACAGGCTGAGATAGTCGACAACGTAGCCTAAAAAGATACGCTCGAACAGGTTGCCCAGTCCGCCGCCGATGATTAGCGCGGCGGCTACGGAGAATAATTTGCTCTTTTTATAATTCTTAAAAAGAAGTATAGCAAATACGATGATCACGATCGAGGTGGTGATCGCGAAAAACAGCGTGCCGTCCTGGAACAGTCCGAACGCGACGCCGCGGTTCTCGGAATAGGTCAGGCTGAACAGACCCGGGATGACCGAGATAAAGCCCTGCGGCTTGACGTTCGCTTCGATCGCGGTACGGATACACTGCGACAGGATCGGCACGATCACGATGATCGCGATGTATACGATAAGCATGGTATCACATCCTAATGCAATGAGTAGTTTAAGAGTAAGGTTGAGATTGGGCGCGCGCGCCTTTTTTTATGATAACTCAACATGGATAATCAATGCCGTTGAGTCGGCACACGCTGTATCGTTGTGATAATGGAATCGGTTGAGATTGCCACGGGGCGTATATAAATTGTCATTATGAGGAGGAACGCAGTTCCGACGTGATAATCTCAACCTTAACAATACACGCCCCTCGCAATGACTCATTATAGTATAATGCGGTGTACCGTGTGATACACCGCATCAATTATTACATATAACTAATCACTGATCACTGACCACTGATCACTGACCAAGGATGGCGGCACAGCGGGCGCAGAGGGTGGGATGCTCGCTGTCGGAGCCGACCGTGGTGGAATACGACCAGCAGCGCTCGCATTTTTCGCCTTCCGCCTTGGTGACGGCTACTTCCAGTTCACCGGACAACGCGTTGTCCGCCTTTTCGAGCTTGACCTCGGACACGATGAATACGGATCTCAGCTCGGGAAGCACCTTCTCGATGAAGTCGTATTCCTCGCCGCTCGCCTTGAGGGTCACGCAGGTCTCGAGAGAAGCCTTGACGACCTTCTCCTTGATGACGACCTCGAGCGACTTTTTGACGGTATCGCGCAGCTCATGGATGCGATCCCACGCGGCGATAAAATCATCGTCCACATCGATGGCGACGGTGGAGGGCATGCTGTTATACAGGACGTTTTCCGCGTCGTCATCCGCGCGGTGCGGCAGGTATCTCCAGATCTCGTCAGCGGTGTATGCCAGGATAGGAGTGAGCATACGGGTGAGAGAATCGAGGATGAGATACATCGCCGTCTGTGCGGCGCGGCGCTGTTTGGAATCCGCCTTTTCGGTATATAATCTGTCCTTGAGAACGTCGAGATAGAAGTTGGACATATCGACGACACAGAACTTGTGGATGGAATGATAGACCTGATGGAACTCGAACTTGTCGTAAGCGTTCTGGCACTTGGTGATCAGCTCGTTGAGCTTGACGACCGCCCATTTATCGATGGGCATGAGGTCGTTCGCGTCGACCATATCCTTCTCGGGATCGAAATCATTCAGATTGCCGAGGATATAGCGCGCGGTGTTGCGGATCTTACGATACGCCTCGCTCATCTGCTTGAGGATATCGCGCGAGATGCTGATATCGGACTGGTAATCGGAGGACGCGACCCACAGACGGAGCACATCGGCGCCGTACTGCTGTGTGACCTCCTGCGGGCTGATACCGTTGCCCAGCGATTTACTCATCTTGCGGCGCTCCATATCGAGGATCATGCCGTGGGTCAGAACGGTGCGGTAAGGAGCAACGCCCTGCGTCGCGACGGAGGTGAGCAGGGAGCTCTGGAACCATCCGCGGTACTGGTCGTTGCCCTCGAGATACAGATCGACGGGCGCGCCCAGATAGGGACGGCGCTTGCAGACAGCGCGCCAGGATGAGCCGCTGTCGAACCATACGTCCATGATGTCCTTTTCTTTATCGAAGGACGAGGAGCCGCATTTTTCGCACTTGGTGCCCTCGGGCAGGATCTCAGACGCGTCCTTCTCGAGCCACGCGTTGGAGCCTTCCTTACCGAAAAGGTCGGCTACCGCGAGCATCGCTTCTTTGTTGACATAGGGCTCGCCGCAATCCTTGCAGTAGAAGATCGGGATCGGAACGCCCCACTTGCGCTGACGGGAGATACACCAGTCCTTGCGGTCGCGTACCATCGCGGTGATGCGATCCTTGCCCCACGCGGGGATCCACTCGACGGTGTTGATCGCGTCAACAGCCTTGTCCTTGAAATCGTCCACGGAGCAGAACCACTGGTCGGTGGCGCGGAACAGGATCGGGGTCTTGCAGCGCCAGCAGTGCGGATACTGGTGGATGATCTTCTTCAAAGCGAACAGAGCGCCTGTCTCGTCGAGATAGATGGCGATCTGCTTGTTCGCTTCATCGGTGGTGAGACCGGCAAATCTGCCGGCTTCTTCGGTCAATTTACCGTCGCCGTCAACGGGACAAACGGTGGGGATATCGTAATTCTGGCAGACGTTAAAGTCGTCTACACCGTGTCCGGGAGCGGTATGGACACAGCCGGTACCACTCTCGAGCGTAACGTGCTCGCCGACGATCAAGAGAGATTCGCGGTCGAGGAAGGGGTGCTGTGTCTTCATATACTCGAGCTCAGCGCCCTTGATGGTCGCCACGACCTCATAATCGGTCAGCTCCGCCTCCGCCATCGCGTTCTCGTACAGATCGGTCGCCATGACGTAGTATTCGTCGCCGCATTTGATGACGGAATACTCATAGCGCGGTCCGACGCAGATCGCGAGGTTCGCGGGCAGCGTCCATGTGGTGGTCGTCCAAATGACGAAGAACACCTTATTGGGGTCGATGCCCATCGCCGCGAACTTGCCGAGGTCGTCGGTCACACGGAATTTGACATAGATGGAATGGCAGGGATCCTCCGCGTATTCGATCTCCGCTTCCGCGAGAGCCGTCTTACACTCGGGACACCAGTATACGGGCTTGAGACCCTTGTAGATATAGCCTTTGTCCGCCATTTCGGCAAAGACCTTGATCTGCTCCGCCTCAAACTCGTGCTTTAAGGTGATGTAAGGATTGTCCCATTCACCGATACAGCCCAGACGCTTGAACTGGCTGCGCTGGTCGTCGATATAACCCGTGACGAACTCCTCGCAGAGCTTTCTTAATTCTAATACAGAAATATCCGCGGAAGAACCGATACCTGCCTTGGCACGCGCCTTGAGCTCGGTGGGCAGACCGTGGGTATCCCAACCGGGTACAAAGGGCGACTGGAAGCCCGCCATGTTCTTATATCGAACGATAAAGTCCTTTAAAATCTTGTTCAAAGCGTGACCGAGGTGGATATCGCCGTTGGCGTAGGGAGGGCCGTCATGCAGTACATACTTGGGCTTGCCCTCGTTCTTCTCGATCAGCTTGTCATAGACCTTCTCCTCTTCCCAACGCTCGAGCGTCTTGGGCTCCGCCTTGGGCAGACCGCCTCTCATGGGGAATTCGGTCTTGGGGAGATTCAGGGTCAAATTATAATCCTGGGACATCTTCACATACACTCCAAATTTTTAATATATACATTGAGTATCATCTAATGAAAAGGAACAACGATTCATTATCCCCTTTCTCTGCGATCGGCAGTTATCACAAGGGGATTGCCACAGCCCCCTCAACCCTCCGGCACTTCGTGCCACCTCCCTTAGGAAAGGGAGGCAAGGGGCTTCGCAATGACGATTAGTCGGTTGAGATTGCCGCGGGCGCATACAAATTGTCATTACGAGGAGGAACAGAGTTCCGACGTGGTAATCTCAACCTTATCCTTTCGCGCCCTCGCAATGACGATTGATAATCAATTATTCAACGTCGTAGTTGTCGCCGAACTGCAGCTTGTCGAACTTATCATGTCTCTCGCGCTTTAAGTCGGGACGGATCTTGACGTCCTCGTCAGCGTTGACGGTAACCTCGGGCTCTTCGGCAAGCGGCTCGGTGACATCTTCTGCATCATCGACGGGAGCCTTGATCATATCTTCGACCGGCTCGAAGGGATACTTCTGATCCAGTTCCTCGCGCTTCGCTTTGACGTCAGCCTCCTTGGGCATTTCCTCTACCATCGCGAGGTGCTTTTTGTACAGCGCGATGATCTCGGAACGGAGCTTTGCGGTCTCGGCATGGAGCGCCTCGAACTTATCCTTCTCGCGCTCGGTAGCCATCTCAGCCTCGGTGAGGATCGCGCGGCTCTTTCTCTCAGCGGACTTGATGAGATAATCCGCTTTATCCTGCGCTTCCTTGATCTTGGTATCGCTGAGCTTCTGAGAAGTGAGCAGGGCGTTGCGGACGGTCTCCTCATCCTCGCGGTACTGCTCGATCTTGTTCGCCAGGATATCCATCTTGCGCATACAATCGTTCTTTTCCGCTATGAGCTGCTCGACGGTATCGGTGACATCATCGATAAACTCATCTACATCGGCAGCATTATAACCGTTCTTGCCCGCGCGACGGAAGCTGACTTCTCTGATTTCGTCAATTGTTAACATAGTAAACACTCCTATCCTTGGTTTCCATTTTTTGATCGGTTGGGATCGCATGTCGGCAACTGACCGCCATGACGATCCTTATCCCTTATCTGTAGTGCTTGACCGCGACACGCAGTTTTCCTTTTTTGGAGGTACCGCGCAGCTCGGTCAAAACAAATTTACCGTATTTTCTGATCGTGATCGTCATCCCCTCTTTGAGAAAAGACGACACCTCTGTTTCGGTGACATGATCGACCATCACCAGTTCGTTTTTGATCAGCCGCGCCGCCTTATCGCGCGACAGATGCGCGGCGGCAGCGACAAACGCGTCGAGACGAAGAGAGCTGAGTGTGAACATCAGTTCTTCGATATCGTCGGGGATCGGAAGATCATCCGCGTCCGCGTAAGCGACCTTCACCCCTACCCTGCCGATCTTATCGACGTCGGACAGGAGAAAAGGCACGATGTCGTCACGGACGAAGATCACCGTCCTGCCCTTGCCTGTCAGGATATCTCCCAGCGTATCGCGGCGGATGCCCAGCGCCATCAGCGATCCTAAAAAATCCCTGTGCCGCAGATCGTCCTGCTCGCGATAGGTGAACTCCAGCGCCGTGATCGGAAAGCTCTCCTCCTCAGCCGCGGCGCCCATCATCAGGCGAACGGCGTCGGGATAGCCGCCGTAAAAGGCGACGTCGGCGCTCTTGGGGAGATGTTGTCTGAGATACAGGCTCTCATGCTCATTGAGAAAGCCCAGAAATCGGGGGATGTTCCTGCGCTCGGCAAGATGGAGCGCGTCATACGCCTTGTCGAGCAGGAGCTTATCTTCCGCGATCACTTAAAAGTATACGCCGCTGTGCTCAAGCTCATCGAGCAGATCATCGCCGGTGAGGTCGACGTTGTTCGGGATGATGATAAAGGTAGAGGTAGCTACCTTCTTGATCTTACCGCGGTTCGCGTACGCGACGCCCGACAAAAAGTCGATGATGCGGCGCGCCATATCCTTGTTGGTGTTCTCCAGATTCAAAACAACGGTATGGGTCTTGATCAGCTCGTCCGCGATATTGCGGGTCTCCTCGCCGAAGCGCTCGGGCTTGAAGAGTGCCACGGAGAGCTTGGCGGTAGCGCTGATGTTGACTACCTTGTTGCGGCGGGTCGTATCGCGGGACGACAAGTCGATGTCATCGAGGTTATCATAACGCGCCGAAGAACGGCGGGAGCGGGGCTCGGCATCACTGTCTCTGTCTGCTCTTCTGTCCCTGTTTCTGTCGTTCTTACCCTCGTAATCATCATAATCGCTGTATTCGTACTCATCATCCGGCGCATCCCACATGCGCTTGAACTTGTCTACAAATCCTGCCATTTTGGTTTCCTCCTGTTTATCGTTTGGTTTCTGTTTATCATAAGGTTGAGATTGGGCGCGCGCGCCTTTTTTTATGATAACTCAACATGGATAATCAATGCTGTTGAGTCGGCACACGCTGTATCGTTGTGATAATGGAATCGGTTGAGATTGCCACGTCGTCGTCACTCGCCGTATTCGGTCGGCATATCCGGTTGGTATGCCTTGACCTCATGTGGCGGTTCCTCCTCTCCCCAAAAAGCGGGGCTTTTCGGGGACCCCATATGGAGCTTCGCAATGACAATGTATTAGGTTTAGTCTTAAGCCTTCTCCTTGAAGCAATGTTGACAACTTCAAGAATGAATTGTATCGTCGGCTTACACGCAACATTTGTTGCGGAATATCATGTCATCGTAGGGACGAGCATTGCTCGTCCGCAGAATGACGGGCGTTTTTGTTATCGAAAGCCGCAGATAGTATCAGCAAGTCTCAGCCAAACGGACGACCGATGGTCGTCCCTACGGCAAGGAACATTTGCTTTGCGTTTGAACGACTGCCTTTGATAGGTTTCAGCAGGAGCAGGCTCCTACCCTACGAATCATTATGTCGGATAATTGCGCTTGCCGAACAGAGCCGATCCGACTCTGATCATGTTTGCGCCGCAGCGTATCGCCTCGGCATAATCATCGGACATGCCCATAGACAATATTTCCATAGATATATTATCTATATTTTTACTGCCGATGTCAAGGAAGATGTGCCGCATATTATCGAAAAATTTACAATTTTCTTGTGCATTTTCACAAATCGGGGGGATCGCCATCAGTCCGCGCACTTTGATCGCGGGGATATCCTTGATCTCATCGAGCAATTCGGGCAGTGCCTCGGGCAAAACGCCGGACTTGTTCTCCTCCCTGCCGATATTGACCTCGAGCAGGATATCGGTGGAGATGTTTTGCTTGATGGAACAGCGGGAGATCTCACGGGCGAGCTTGACGGAATCGACGCTCTGGATCAGATCGACCTTGCCGACGATCTGGCGCACCTTGTTGGTCTGCAAATGACCGATGAACTGCAAGGAGGCGTGGTCGAGGTCGTAGTCCTCGTACTTTGACAGCAGCTCCTGCACACGGTTCTCGCCGATATAGCGCAGTCCCAGAGAGATGGCGTGATTAATGGTGGGCGCGTCGACGGTCTTGGTCGCCGCCAAAAAGGTGATGTCATCGGCGGTCTTGCCGACGGACTGTGCCGCCCGCGCGATATTCTCACAGATGACCTGATAATTGTATGTGACATCAGCTAATGATCTTGCCATTGAATAGATCTCCTCCTTCTGTTACAACCTTATCGTAGAGCGCGACCGTGGTGCCGTTGAGCAGCTTGCCCGGATCGGGCTGTTCGTTACAAATGACGAATTCATCGCCCGCATAGACGATCGAGACCTGCTTGAACACCAGCTCCATGCCGTACTGGACGTAGACGCCCTGGACACGTTCTTTCTTTTCGGTTTCGTTGCCCGCGTCATCCTTCGCGGTATAGGTGATATCGTCGTCATGCAGCGCGGATTTGCTGATCTTCAAGCCCTCGTACTCGTTCACGATGATCTCGACGTTTTCCTGACGGAGCTTGGAGAGCGCGTCGTTCATATAATTGCACTGCAGTACGGCAACCGCTTTGTCATTATCGGCGGCGTTATTGTTGACATACAGGATCCTTGCGGGGATCTCGCCGTCGATCGCGGAGGGCAGGCGCACCTTGATGCTCTCATCGGCGTGACTCAGCGCGGTGGCTTCATCACGGGTGACGGGACACAGCAGATACCAGTTCACGCCCTTGACGATCTTTCCGAGATAGGAATCGGCGTTGATCTGTTCGGGCGAGGCGTCTTCGATATCCTTCGCGGTCACCTCGTCGAGCTTGGTGACGTCAAAGCTGTTTTCATAGCCGTCCACCTTTGACACGAAATAGCCGGCGGAACCCGCCTTGACCGTACCGATCGGCGACGCGGCGCTCAGTGACGCGCGCTGACCTTCGAGCTCGGCGATCTTGTCATCAAAGTTCCTTTGGTCGCCTGTGAGCAGCTGCTTGCGCAGAATGGAGGTCAAGAGGTTCTGCTCCACGGTATCCATGTTGGAATAATCGCAGGCGTTGACGGACTTCATCAGCGCGACCATACGCTCGTTGATCTGGCTGTTGAGGGTATCGATACCGACGTTGGTCGAGTTGTTGACCGCGTTGAGCGATTTCAGGTATTCGATCCGCTGATCCAGCTCCTTGATCTGCTGGACAGAGGATACGTCCTCCTGAGAGTTGTAGGCGGTCGCGACGACACCGTCGGAGGTGACCTTGTCGCCGTCGCTGACGTTGTATACCATCACGCCCGACGCGTCGGAGGTGAGATACTCTTCGTTTCTGACCACCAGACACTTTGACTCGATGATATCGTACGCCTTTGATTTAAAGGCTGTCTCGGTCACGATATTGTTGTTGCCGAGAAAGTTGGTTGTGATAAACAGGAACACGATGTAGACCAGTACCAACGTGATTCCCACACCGATCAGGATCCTTTTGGTCAGCTTGGATCGATTGGACGGTGTTTTGGATGTTGACTTACTCATAATGAAATTCCTTTGTAATCATATCTGTTGCTTCGCTGAGGATCTCATCGAAGCTTTGCTCGTCGATATTGAACCAGCGGATCGACTCGTCGCGCTTGAACCACGTCATCTGACGCTTGGCGTAACGGCGCGTCGCGCGTTTTAAGTTAGCGACGCAGATATCGAGGCTGAGTTCTCCGCTGAGATACGGCAAAAGTTCTTTGTAGCCGATCGCCGCACAGGCGGTATCGCCGGACTGCTGCTGATAGAATCGCCGCGCTTCTTCCAGAAGCCCGTTCTCCATCATCAGATCGACACGACGGTTGATGCGCTCATAGAGAAACTCTCTGTCGCGGGCGGTCAGCCCGATCTTGATCGCCTGATAAGCGGAACCGCTGCCCGCCTGCTTTTCGTTGAGCTGTGTCTGGGTCATGCCGGTGGAAAGATAGACCTCGATACAGCGGATCAGGCGCTTGGGGTTGCGGCCGACGCTGAGCCGTTCGGCGGAGGCGGGGTCGAAGGTGCGGATGTACTCCAGCGTTTTGTCAACGCCCTTTTCCTCCACGTCGGCGGTGATGGATGTGCGCAGGACGGGGTCGACCTCGGTTTCTTCAAACTGCATATCGCCCAGCAGCGCGTCGACATACAGCCCTGTGCCGCCGGTGACGATCGGCAGGTTGCCCCTGCCGCTGATATCGGTGACGGCGTTTTTTGCCAGCTCGCAGAAGCGCGCCACGGAGAATTCCTCACAGGGATCCAGAAAGTCCATCAGATGGTGCGGGATGCCCTGCTTTTCTTCCTCGGTAGGCTTCGCGGTGGCGATATCCATGGTTTTGTAGATCTGCATCGAATCGGCGGAGATGATCTCTCCGGAAAAACGCTTTGCCAACTCGACGGATAAGGCGGTTTTGCCGGACGCGGTAGGTCCGATGACCGCGACGATATTTTGCATGATCATTCCACCCTGCCGAACATTCGCTCCAGCTCGTGTTTTTTGAGCACGATGCACACGGGTCTGCCGTGGGGACAATGACGAATATCCTCGTCCTCCACCTGCTTTGCGAGCGCGATCAGCTCCTGCTCGGTGCTGTTGTTGCCGCCCTTGATCGCGGCGCGGCATGATACGTTGGCATAGATCCACTCCATCTTCTCGGAACGGATCTCCTTTTGATGGTTAGAGAGAAATCCCGCCATCTCGATCACGGACGGCTCGATATCCTCGAGCGGCAAATATTGCGGCGCGGAGCGTACAATGATGCTACCGCTGCCGAAATCATCGATGTCAAAGCCCGCCTCACGGAAGACGTCGAGGTGCTCGATGACAGCGTTATAATCGATCTTGTTGAGGGTAACGGTGATGGGCGTGAGCAACAGCTGGCTGTAACCGCTGCTCTTATCTTTTTTCAGCTTCTCGAAAATGATCCGCTCATGCGCGGCGTGCTTATCGATGAGCAGCAGCTCGCGGGGATTCTTTTCGATGATGACATAGGTTTTGAACGCCTCGCCGATGTAGCGATAGGCGTTGTCGTCCACCTCGATCAGGGGCTGGGGTTCCTCGATCGGTTCCTCAGGAACATCCGCCGCCGATCGATCGGCAGGAGGGTCAAGACCCTCCCCTACAGGCGCGGGCTGTTCCGGCTCAGGGTCGGGAATAATCCGCTCCTGCGCGTTTTCGGCGCGTTTTTCTTCGACATCCCGACGATAATGTTCTTCGACAGGTGAAGCGGCGTCGGCGACCTTGGGGTTCAGGTTCAGCTTGGGTACGCTGACCTCAGGCTCGTCGAGCATTTCGAATAAAGCGTCCGATCGTTTTTCTTCACGCTTGGTATCCAATCTGTTGTTGACTGCTTTTGCGGGAGGTATTGATCCCTCCCCTGTATTCGCTTTCGAAGCCGTATTCCGTGCGGGCTGTTCGTCGCGTTCACGGAACACCTTTTGCGCCAGTTCAAAGGGATTGACGCGCTTGATCGGTTTTGTCGTATCGTTGCCGAGGTGTGCCTCCACGCGCTTTTCGGAATTCATCAAAGCGGTTTTGACCGCGTGATAGACCGCGTCGAACACAGGGCGTTCGTTGACGAAGCGCACCTCTAATTTGGTGGGATGGACGTTGACGTCCACCGCGTTGAAGGACATATCGAGGTTGAGCACGCAGGAAGGGAACTTGCCGACCATGACAGTGCCCTTGCACGCCTCGCTGATCGCCGCCATCGCGGCCTTACAGATCACGAAGCGGTGATTGATAAAGAAGTTCTGCATATTGCGGTTGGGGCGGGCGTTCTCGGGACTGCTGATAAAGCCCGTGACATGTACGCCGCCGAGGGTGTAATCCACGGGGATCAGCTTGCGGGTGAAATCCCTGCCGTAGACGGCGTAGATCGCCGAAAGCAGCTTGCCGTCGCCCGCGGTACGCAGGACGTTTTTGGAATCTTTGATATAGGTAAGCGCGATCTCGGGGTGAGACAGCGCGATCTTGTCGATCACATTGGATACGGCGTTGCCCTCCGCCATATCGGTTTTGAGGAACTTCATGCGGGCGGGCACATTGTAAAAGAGGTCACGGATGATGAAGGTGGTGCCGTCGGGACAGCCCGCGTCTTCAAAGAGCACCTCTTCTCCGCCCTCGATCAGATAGCGGGTGCCGATCTCTTCCTCACGCGCCTTGGTGATCAGCTCGAGATGAGATACGGAGGCGACGCTGGCGAGCGCTTCACCGCGGAAGCCGAGGGTCGCGATCGCGTCGAGGTCATCCTCTTCCTTTACCTTGGAGGTCGCATGGCGGATAAACGCGGGACGGATATCCTCCTTGAGGATACCGCAGCCGTTGTCGGAGACACGCATGAAGGTAACGCCGCCGTTTTTGATCTCGACAGTGATGGCGGTCGCGCCGGCGTCGATGGAATTCTCGACGAGTTCCTTGATGACGGAAGAAGGGCGTTCGACGACCTCGCCCGCCGCGATCAACTCCGCGACGTGCTTATCGAGTACGTTTATCTTTCCCATATGCAGTTGCCTCCTTTCTGTGCCTCCCTTTGGTAAAGGGAGGTGGGTTCGCGTTGAGCGAACTCGGAGGGATTGCAAAAATGACCGAGCGTCAGCGAGTAACCATTTTAATCGGTTGGTCGCTCCGCTCTATTCATACAATCCCTCAGTCGCTTTGCGGCGACAGCTCCCTTTACCAAAGGGAGCCTTTATCGGTTGAGATTGCCACAGGGCTGCGCCCTTCGCAATGACGATTTGTATACAGACATCAAAAGATCAGCGCCCTTCGCAATGACGATTTGTATATGTGAGATCGATCCCACTCCATACTATCATCACAATAGAATTGTTTGAGCGAAGCGAGTGACCGGCACCGTTCACCATTCACCATTCACCTACTCCGCCATTCCTTTCAGTTCATACAGCAGGTTCATCGCCTCGATGGGCGTTAAGGTGTTGACGTCTACCGCGCGGAGCTTTTTGAGGATCATGCTGTCGGTGTCGGGCATGAGGCTGAGCTGCATACTGTCCTCCTGCGCGGGTGCTTCGTGCTGAATATGCTCCTGCGGAGCGGATGAATTGAGCTCCGCCAAGATCTCTTTGGCTCTTTCGATGATGCTGTCGGGCAGACCGGCTAATTTAGCGACCTCAACGCCGTAGCTTTCATCGGCGCCGCCGGGTACGATACGGCGCAAAAAGGTGATCTCGTCACCGCGTTTTTTGACGGCGATGTTATAGTTCTTGACGCCGTCGAGCAGCTCCTCCATCACCGTGAGCTCATGGTAATGGGTCGCGAACAGGGCGCGTGCGCCGAGCTTCTTTTTATCGGCGACGAATTCCAGTACCGCGCGCGCGATACTCATGCCGTCGTAGGTCGAGGTGCCTCTGCCGATCTCGTCGAGGATCAGCAGGCTCTTGGACGTCGCGTGAGAAACGATGTTGGCGACCTCGTTCATCTCCACCATAAAGGTCGACTGACCCGAGGCGAGATCGTCGGACGCGCCGACACGCGTAAAGATCGCGTCGACAAGACCGATCTCGGCATAGGACGCAGGCACAAAGCTGCCCATCTGCGCCATCAGCACGATCAGCGCGACCTGGCGCATATAGGTCGATTTACCCGCCATGTTGGGGCCGGTGATGATCGCGATACGGTTGTCGATATTGTCGAGCAGGACGTCATTCGGGACAAACATCGCGTCGCTGAGCAGCGCCTCCACCACGGGATGGCGGCTGTCCTTGAGACGGATGACCGAGTTCTGGGTGACGTCGGGACGGGTATAGCGGTTGTCCGCCGCTACATTGGCGAGCGATACCAGTACATCCAGCGCGGCGATCGCCTTAGCGGTGCGTTCGATGCGGTCGAGGTTGAGCGCGATCTGCTCACGCACATCGTTGAACAGCTCATACTCGATAGCGACCGATCGCTCCTTGGCGCCGAGGATCCGACTCTCGATCTCTTTGAGTTCGGGTGTGATATAGCGCTCGCAGTTGGTCAAAGTCTGTTTGCGGATGTAGTGCTCGGGCACCAGATTCTTGTAGGAATTGGTGACCTCGATATAGTAGCCGAAGACGCGGTTGTAGCCGACCTTCAGCTTGGGGATCCCTGTCTGCTCCTTTTGCTCCGCTTCGATGCGGGCGAGCAGAGAGGTGGAGTCGTTCATGTCGTGCTTGAGCTCGTCCAGCGGCGAGGAGTAGCCCTCTTTGATCAAGCCGCCTTCACGCACCGAAAAGGGCGGATCCTCTACGATCGCCTCATCGATCAGCGCGCGCATATCATCGAGCGGATCGATATCGCGGTACAGCTCGTGCAGGAGCTTGGATTTGAAGGGTTCAAGGGTCGCTTTGAGCGCGGGCAGGTTGGTCAGCGCCTGACACAGCGAGCGCAGTTCACGCGCGTTGGCGGAGCCGTAGACGATCTTGGTCATCAGGCGCTCGATATCGAAGATACCGGTGAGGTTCGCCGTCAGCTCCAAACGGTTGACGGTGTCGTTCACCAGCTCCTCGACGGCGTTCTGGCGCTTTAGGATCGTCGTGATATTCATCAGAGGATGCTCGACCCAGAACTTCATCAGGCGCTTGCCCATAGCGGTCTTGGTCTTATCGAGCACCCAGAGGAGTGAATGTTTCTTTTCCTTCGCGATCATGGTGCGGGTGAGCTCCAGATTGCGGCGGGTGTTGAAGTCGAGCTTCATGTACTGGTCTTCGGCGTAGAGCTCGATGGTGTCGATACGCTCTAGACCTGTTTTTTGTGTATCTTTCAGATAGGACATCAGCACGCCGAGCGCGATGATCAGCTCATTTGAGTCGGCGATCTTGTCCATATTCTCTTTACTGAACTGCTGTTCGAGCAAAGCGGTACATTCGAGCAGTCCGCAGCGGCTTTCATCGGGATGAGATACCGCGGCGTTGGGGAGCTTTTCTTTGATGAACAGGTGCAGCACCTTGTTCTGCGCGAGCTTGCCGGAGATCAGAAGCTCCTTGGGGTTATAGGAAGTGATCTGATCCTTGAGCTGAGAAAAGCTGTGGTCGCTTTTGAAGCGGGATACAAACAGCTGACCGGTGGAGATATCGCAAAACACGACGCCGGTATAGCGCTTGTCCGCGTACAGTGAGCAGATGTAGTTGTTCTCGCTCTCATCGAGCATGGAGGATTCCATGACGGTGCCGGGTGTGATGACGCGGATGATATCGCGCTTGACAAGTCCCTTGGTGGCTTTGGGATCCTCTGTCTGCTCACAGATCGCGACCTTGTAGCCCTTTTCGACCAGTCGGGCGATGTAGCTCTCGGCGGAATGGAAGGGTACGCCGCACATCGGCGCGCGCTCCTCCTGTCCGCAGTCGCGGCCGGTGAGGGTGAGCTCCAGTTCCTTGGAAGCGAGCTTGGCGTCGTCAAAGAACATTTCATAGAAATCACCGAGTCGGAAGAACAGGATGCTGTCCTTGTTCTCCTCTTTGATCTTAAAATATTGCTGCATCATCGGAGATAACTCCGCCATATCCTCACTTCCTTTCTCAGTGGTCAGTGCTTAGTGGTTAGTTAGTTAGTTAACAAATAGAATTGTTTGAGCGAAGCGAGTGACCGGTACTGTTCACTGATCACTCATAACTGTTCTCTGAGCAGAACAAAGTTCTGCTCTCAGCCACATCCTCCGCAGGTGGAGCAATCGTGGGTGCAGTCTTCGGAAAAATCGGTGGTGTCGGGATCCTGACCCTCGGCGCTCTGCTGAACGATCGCGAGGACGCGCTGGAGCACCTTATCGAACGCCTGCTTTGCGTCGTTGTATGCCTTCATGTGCTCGTTGTTCATGATGTCGGAGTAAGCGGTGCGCATTTCCTCATTGAGCTTTTTGAGGGTCTCGTCATCGCGGTCGGTCTTGCACGCCTCGGCATTGATCGCGACGCGCTTGATATTGAATTCGGTGATCAAAGCCTGTAAGGCTTCATCGTTATCAGCCGCGTCCTTCGCGGTCATGATGGTTTTATATTCTTCCTGTTCCTGGATCGCGTGTCCGAGTTGTCTTGCTATTGCAATTACGTCTGCCATTTTATATTTCTCCTTTGGAATTATACTGCCTTCCTTTGGGAAAGGAAGGTGTCACCCTGCGGTGACGAATGAATTGTATTAATTAACCGAGCGTCAGCGAGCAACCATTTTTTCGGTTGGTCGCTTTGCTCCATTGATGCAATCCCTCACCCGCCATTCGGCGGGAGCTCTCCGGTGTATGGGAGTTGTAGCCCAAATCAAAGATTTGGACAACACCTCACCTTTACCAAAGGGAGCCTATGCTAACTCTCCCGTCAGGATCCAGTTCCTAGCCTGAGTGATCCTGACGTTATGAAAGTCGCCGATCAGGCTGTCGTCGCCGTCGAATTCGACGATGATATTGCCGGATGTTCTGCCGCAGAGCCTGCCCTCTTTCTTCGCCTTTTCTTCGACGAGCACCTTCTCCACTCTGCCGACCATGGAGGCGCATCGCTCGGCGGCGATCTCCTCCTGCACGGCTAATAGCTCGCGGAACCACTTGCCCTTCTCTTCATCAGAGACGGGGTCGTCCATCTTGGCGGCGGGGGTGCCGTTGCGGGGTGAGAAGATGAAGGTGAACAACGAGGTGAAGCCCACCTCGCGAATCAGCGACAAGGTCTGCTGAAAATCCTCATAGGTCTCGCCGGGAAAGCCGACGATGACGTCGGAGGTCAGGGATACATCGGGGATACGCGCTTTGGCGTAGTTGACGATATCGAGGTACTTCGCGCGGTCATAGTGACGGTTCATCGCCTTGAGCACCCGATCCGATCCCGACTGGAACGGCAGGTGCAGATGGAGCGAGATATGCTCGCTTTCGGCGATGGTATCGATCAGCTCATGGGTGCAGTCCTTCGGGTGCGAGGTCATAAAGCGCAGCCAATAATCGCCGGGGATCTTGTCGATCTCGCCGATCAGCTGTGCGAAGGTCGGTCGCGGGTCGAGGCCCTTGCCGTAGCTGTTGACGTTCTGTCCGAGCAGGGTGATGTCCTTGTAGCCCTGTTCGATCATTTCCTTCGCTTCCGCAATGATGATCTCAGGCTGACGGCTGCGTTCTCTGCCGCGCACATACGGCACGATGCAATAGGTGCAGAAGTTGTCACAGCCGTACATGATCGGCAGCCATCCCTTGAACTTGCCGTCACGGCAGGTCGGGATGCCCTCATAGACCTTCTTGTCGTCGTTATCGCGGACAAAGACGCGCGAGCCGTCCACGAGACTTTTATAGAGCAGTTCGGGGAACTCGTGCATACAGTGAGTGCCGAATACCAGTCCGACGAACGGAAAACTGTCGTGGATCCGTTTCGCGACATGCTCCTGCTCCATCATACAGCCGCACAACGCGATCAGGATCTGCGGATGGCGGTGCTTGAGCTTTTTCAGAGCGCCGACGTTGCCGAACACCCTGTCCTCGGCGTGTTCGCGTACCGCGCAGGTGTTGAACAGGATGAAGTCCGCTTCTTCCGCATTCTCGGTGAAGCTGTAGCCGGCTTTTCGGAGCATACCCTTGATGCGCTCGCTGTCGGCGACATTCTGCTGACAGCCGTAGGTGCGGACATACGCCAGAGGAACATCACCGCGCTTGCGGATGCTCATCAGCTCGGCGGTCAGGTTCAGATATTCAATTTGACTGTCGGACATCTTGACGGTTTCAGACAAATTGTATTCCTCCGTTCGTCGTCACTCGCCGTATTCGGCAGGCATATCCGGTTGGTATGCCTTGACCTCATGTGGCGGTTCCTCCTCTCCCCAAAAAGCAGGGGCTTTTTGGGGTCCCCTATGATGATTCTTAAATATTATAGACAAATGCGCATATCTGCACATTATAATCCTATTATCCGTAGTATTATAGCACAATATATCCGCCTTTTCAAGCATTTTCACGCAAAATATTGGGATGGCCGTAAAAGAAAGCCGCCTGTCAGCAAGACAGGCGACGAAGGTTCATCTCCATATAAAATCAAACGCGTTGGCAAAGACGCTGAGCCGATATTCACAGTCCCGATACTTGCGTTTCATTACACTATCGTGAGAGGAAAGCATCTGCAATTCGAGCTCGTCGTTATTCGAAACGGCCGCAAAGGTAAACCGCGCACGAAGCGACCGAAGGAAATCGACCAATATATCATAATCCATCTTCATACATTTGAACCTCTCCCCTTTCAAAATGCAAAGGGTCGGTTCATTCAAATCCTCAACGGGGAAGGTGTGCAGGTGGATCTCGAGCGTACATTCCCGATAGTCCTTGTATCGCTCATAGTAGGTTTCATCGGAATAATCCTCGCGAAAGATCCTGAATTCACCGAAGGTCAATCTCAAAATGTCGTTCTCATAAGCGGCGTCGGTCAGAAGCTGGTCGTGCAGCATACTGAACTGCACCCTGAACTCGTTATAGTCAAAATGTCGCATTTTATCACCGCACCCAGTTTAACACAGCATCCGACACAAGTCAATATGATACCACGCCGCTGTAGGACGGTACCGTGCCGACGATGACGGTCTGGGCGATCTCGAAGGCGGATTCGGTGCTCACGGTCTCGCCGACGCGTATCGGACCGTAGATCAAGAGATCCACATACACGGTGACGGTGATGTGGTGGACGGTCTGGTTGACGCCCGCGGACGCAAAGCTGCTTTGGAATTCGCAGGATACGGTTTGGGTGCTGTCGACGGAGAAGGGGATCTCGGGGCCGAAGTTCGACAGGAACACCAAGCCCGTGAAATTGCCGAGCCGTACGCTGATGCCCTGTGAATGGGACAGGCTGTCGATGCGATCCTGCGCGTGTTCGGTGATGTAGGTCTTGGCGGCATTGACGAAGGCGGCGTTGGTCGAGATCGCTGCGACGGAGCCGTTGTCATAGGTGATGTCGCACATCCTGTTCCCTGTATCGGCATGCTCCTCCAAAAAGTCATCCACCGCCATGGTGACAGCCTGTTCGGACAGCGTTTGCATATCACGGATGATGACGTCGCGGAGCTGGTGCTTGACCGCAAGCTCCGCGTAGACGGTGAGCAGGATGAGGATCGCCATAAACACGGCGAGATATTTGCGGAGTTTGCGACGGACGGGGCTTGGTTTTTTGCGGCACAGCATCACGATCACCTCGTGATAGTGTATGCGGGAGGACGGATGGTGTGATCAAATCAGGTTTATCGTAGGGACGAGCATTGCTCGTCCGCGTGGCATAAACGTTTGTTTCCTATCTCACGTTTTCGATAACGTAAACGCCCGTCATTCCGCGGATGGTCAATGACCATCCCTACGGAGAGATTGATTTGCTTTGCGTTTGGGTGGGAGATATTGGATAGGTTGCGGGAGGGTCGAGACCCTCCCCTACAATGGGGTTCATTTGCTTCGCGTTTAGGTGGGAGGTATTGGATAGGTTGCGGGAGGGTCGAGACCCTCCCCTACAAATAACAATTATACGACAAAAAAGGCGGTACGACCGGAGTCGTACCGCCTATGTTGATTGAATCGGATCGGCAAACGGGAAAGGGTTAACGGATTATTTCTCTTCCGCTTTGTCCTCTGCCTTGTCTTCGGCTTTTGCATCAGCCTTTTTGTCCGCTTCTTCGAGCGCGTCGATATCCTCGTTGAGCTCGGAGAAGTCGAACTCGATCTCGGCGCCGCAGTAGGGGCAGTCGAGACCGCCCTCGATCAGCGCGTCTTCGTCAACGATGGTCGTCTTGTCACACGCGGGGCAGGTGACCTCATAATACGCCTCGTCGTCGCTGAACTCGTCGGTATCCTTGTCGTAGGACACATAACCGCCGTCGCCGTAGATATCTTCTTCGACCTCGGCAAGATCCTCGTCGATCTCATCGACCTGGTTGCAGACCTCGTCCACGACCTCTTCCATCTCGACTACGTCGTATGCCATATCCTCGAGAAGATCGATCATCGCTTTGATGACCTTGACCTCGTCGCGGTTTTCATCGAGCTTTAATCCTTCGGCAAGACCGCGGATATAAGCGATTCTCTCAGTCAGATTCATAATATCTCCTTTAAAATGAAACTTATGGAAACACAATTAAAATCATAGCGGGAGGAGCAAGCCCCTCCCCTACAATTTTTTTGATCAGCGCTTACGCTCTGCCCAGATACTCGCCGGTACGGGTATCGATCTGGATCATTTCGCCTTCCTCGATGAAGAGCGGAACCTTGATCTCAGCGCCGGTCTCAAGGGTAGCGGGCTTGGTCGCGTTGGTAGCGGTGTTGCCGGCAAAGCCGGGATCGGTCTGGGTGACCTGGAGCTCGACAAAGTTAGGCGGCTCTACGCCGAATACGTTGCCCTTGTAGGACAGTACCTTGCAGACCATGTTCTCTTTGACGAACTTGAAGCTGTCGCCGAGGATAGAAGCGTTGATCGGGATCTGCTCCCATGTCTCGGTATCCATGAAGTAGTAAAGATCGCCGTCGTTGTAGCTGTACTCCATATCCTTTCTGTCAATGAAAGCGGTGGGGTACTTATCGTTGGGGTTGAAGGTCTTTTCAACAACCGCGCCGGTAATCACGTTGCGGATCTTGGTTCTGACAAAAGCGGCACCCTTACCGGGCTTTACGTGCTGGAACTCGATGATGGAAACAACCTGTCCATCCATTTCAAATGTTACGCCGTTTCTGAAATCGCCGGCAGAAATCATAATCATTTCCTCCTAATGTCTAATTTGAACAGTCTTGTGTCATGATCGGTTGAGATTGCCACAGGCTTCGCCTTCGCAATGACAATGAATGTCGAGATTGCCACAGGCTTCGCCTTCGCAATGACAATGAATGTCGAGATTGCCACAGGCTTTGCCTTCGCAATGACAATGAATGTCGAGATTGCCACAGGCTTTGCCTTCGCAATGACAAAGGATCATGACGAACCTTAACTTAATTATTATACAGGCAAAGTACGGAAAAAGTCAATACTTTCAAAGAATTATATTGTAAATAGGTCACTCGCGTGTTACAACACGCTCAAACATAGATACAATTCCTCACCCGCCTTTTGGCGGGAGCCTCCTCGCCGGAAGCGGCTCCCCCCTTGTCCTCCGGACATTCCCCCAACGGGGGTACCTTTACCAAAGGGAGCCTTTTAGGGCGATCGCCGCATCGGAACAGCCGCTAAATCACAGTAAACTCCTTGGAGATCTGAGCGAGGTCAACGGGAGTATCGCCTTTCACCAGCACCATATCCTCGATACGTACGCCGAATTCTTCGGGCAGATAGATGCCGGGTTCATCGGTGATCACCATGTTGTCCCGCAGCACGGTACGGTTCGTTTTGTAGACGGCGGGGGCTTCATGGATATCCAGCCCGACGCCGTGACCGGTGCTGTGACCGAAGTATTCGCCGTAGCCGCAGCTCTCGATATGGTCGCGCGCGGCGGAATCCACATCAGCGGCGGTATTGCCCGCCTTGATCGCGCGAAGGGCTTTGAGGTGCGCCTGCAGGACGGTCTCATAGATCATCCTCATTTCGTCGGTGGCGCAGCCGACGGCAACAGTTCGGGTCATATCGCTGTGGTAGCCCTCGTACACCGCGCCGATATCAAAGGTGAAGAAATCGCCGTCCCTGACGATCCTGTCCCCCGGCACACCGTGCGGTAAAGACGTATTCTCCCCCGTCACACAGATCAGATCGAACGCCACGCGCTCGCCGCCGTAGAGCTTGATCAGATGCTCGAGCTCGATCGCGATATGGCGCTCCGTGACACCGGGCTTGAGGATATTGAGCACCTCGGTATAGGCGCGTTCGGTGATGCGCTGGGCGGTGACGATCTTTTCGACCTCTTGCTTCATCTTGCACATCCTGATCCGGTTCAGCTCGGCGGACAGTCCGTCGGTGAGGACAGCGGGGATGAACGATTCTTCCAGCTCATGACAGCGCGCGACCGTCACACTCTCGCCTTCGATATAAACGGATCGGATGTTCCAATCAAGAAAAACGCGATTCAGATCATCGATCAACCGAACAAAGCGCACGACCTCCAACGGCGGCTCTACACAGCGGGTCGCCGCCTCATAATAGCGGAAGTCAAGCATCAATACAGATCGGTTTTTCGTGACAAGGATCGCGCCCGCGGACGAATGGAACCCGCTGAGATAGCGGCGGTTCACCTCGCTCGTCACCAATGCGGCGGTGTTTTCATCGGGCAGGAAATCCTGTATACTCTGAATCGCAGTCATCATTAGATCAGTCCGTAGTTAATGGATGAAATATTGTAGTTGTCGTCGTACAGAATAACGGTGTGGTAGCCGTCGCCTGTATAGTGATCGGTTCTCAGATCAGTGCCGGAGGGATCGACCAAAAACGGGAAGTAGGCAACCGGATCGGTAGACTGCACCTTTGTGACGTTATCGCCCTCTTTGAGCAGATCAAACTTGCCGCGGGTCTCGGTAACGCGGTACATGCTGTGCAGACGATCTCTCTTGACCCACTCGCCTTTTTCATTGAAGCGGAGTAAAAGAATCCTGGTGTTGCCGATATAATAAACGGCATAACCGTCATCGTCTTTTCTCAGGCACTGGATCTCGTACTTGTCGTGCAGCTTCTTGGTGTTGATCTTCTCATCATCGAGCATGAATTGATAAATCTTGTCAAGCTCGGTATCCTTGTAGCCCTTGGTGCAGAGTTCAAAGGCACTGCGGGTCGTATCGGACAGCGCGACCGGGAAATTCGGCTCGTTGGACTTGCAGCCCGTCAGACAGGCTGACAGCACCATCACGGCACACAACAGGATCAGGATCGGTTTTTGGATTATCTTTTGCATAGTAGTAACACCTCTTGGTGAAAGTTCATCGGATGAACGCGGCTCATTGATCATTCTATCAACAAATAAGCGCGCATCGTGTCGTTATGACCGTATTACAAAAAACGGACAGGATGACCTGTCCGTTCGTTTGTTGATTATCTGTACTTACGCTTGCGAGCAGCCTCGGACTTCTTTTTACGCTTTACAGAAGGCTTCTCGTAAGCCTCTCTCTTACGAACCTCGGCGATGACGCCGGCGCGCGCGCACTGCTTTTTGAAGCGGCGCAGAGCGCTCTCTAAGGATTCGTTTTCCTTGAGCCTTACTTCTGACATGTATTTCCCTCCCATCCGCCAAAAGGCAGGGGTTATTCGCATAATGCTTCATTGATTATACAATAATGTACCCGAAGTGTCAAGGGTAAAGCCCCAATTTGTAGAATTTTGCCAATATTCAGCGTTAAATTTTTACAAATCGGAGAATAGACATTTGAAAACCGGCGCGGGCAAATACCACCCGCGCCGGTTATAATTCAATTAAAGAAATATCAGTCGTGCTTCTTCGAAATTTGCTTGACAGATACGCAAGCGCCGAACATCGCGATGAAGAGTAATACAACTACCATCATGACCATGTCGGTATGACCGGTCTGCGGAGATTTAGCGGAATTATCCTGTCCTTTTTCCGCGGGTTGCGGAGAAATAGCATACGATGACAGGTCAAACAAAGAAACCTTTGTGATCTCAGCTTTTGTGAATTCATCAGTTAATTCAACAACATAAAGATCCGTTTTGCCGTCTTTTGTTCCGTAGCAAAGGAAACGATAATTGATTCCGGTATCGACAATCCGGGTTGCCAACTCAGCAATATAATCGAGTTTAATTTCCTTGTAGTTAGTTAACGCTTGTTCAACGTCACTTGAATAGTAACTCAAATCATCTGCGCTCGGAGTTTTTGCCGAAACTGTCCATCCATCAGGCGCTTTATCAGTAGTTTTGATATCAGCGGGGTCTATAGCGGCTGAATTCAACAATTTACTGTTGCCCTGATTATCTACAAAAATCGTAGTGATCTCCCATCTAATGGAATCAAAAAAGGCATCCACATCAGTTTTGAGCTCAGTCACAGAAGTCAAAAACACATAATACGTACCTGAATCATCTGTTTGCTTCGCAATGACTTGAGAAGGAAGATATAATACGTTAGTATTACTCTTCATAACAGAAGAAAATATCTTTTTTTCGTCATCTGTAAATTGGTCAGAAGCAAAAGTATAAGTGTGCCATTTACCTGAGATATCGGAATAATAGCCGCTTGAACCGCCGGAGCTGCCGGAACTACCCGAGCCGGAACCGCTGGAGCCACCGCTGCTGCCTTCACCGGGTAAATTTGATTTATCATAATCCCAATTCGTATAAGCACCGGCTTCACTAAGCGCCGCTTCAACGTCATTCTTTGACAAGCCTAACGCACCTGCGGTATCATCGATAAGAGTCTGGTCATCCTTCCCGGAATACACGCGGGCATTATCGAAAGTGTTCTCCAGAAATCCGACAAACAAATCATACGGTGTTTCTGAAGCAAGGCAAGTCTGACCGACCACGTTACCGATCGAAGTGACCTGAAGGCGCGGACCGAGAGTATTGTTCTTCCAAACAGCTTCACCCGCGTTTTTATTAGAGTCTACAGGATTTTCAATCAAATTATTTGTTGTAACAGCAGTATCACCGAAACAGGAAGCATCAAAAACGAGATCATAGGTCTGGGCGCCGGTTGAGGCATCACAAAAGATGACGCAATACTGCTTGCCGGATTCCAATCCATACTCGGAAAGATCCTTCGACCAGATGTTGTTGCCTTCATCCGTACCGTTGAGCTTTTTAGAACCCCAAGGGATCAATTCCTCACCCTCAGGATCATACACAAAGAATTGTACGGGACCCGTCCATTTTGTAATGCTGTTATCAAACTTGATCACATCAGCGCCGGTTACAGCTTTATCGTTGACCTCGGCAGCGGAAAAGCTGAATGCAAAAACGCTTAGCAGCATAACCGCAACCAATGTCAAACAGAATAATCTTTTCATCATTGTTCTATCCTCCAAAGATACCAAATTCAACAAAACAGCCGGATGATGCTGTTTTATCAATATCATTCTACTCTCTGCAACATTCAAAGTCAAGAGAATATCCAAAAAATATTGTATGTTTATAAAAAGTATTGTCTAAAACGTAGAACAGTATGGTGTTCGAAAAAAAAGATGTCCGACAAATAATACACAGCAAAAAAAAGAGGGCATGAAGCCCTCTTTCGAATTATTTCTGCGGTTTGACAACGATGTTGACCAGTCTGCCCTTGATGTAGATCTCCTTGACGATGGTCATGCCGTTGATCGCGTCGGCGACCTTTTGCTCCGCCTTTGCCTGTGCCAGCACATCCTCCTGCGCGGCGTCGGCGGCGATGTTGAGCTTCGCCTTGATCTTGCCGTTGACCTGCGCGACGATCTCGATGGTATCGTCAACACACTTATTTTCGTCATACTCGGGCCACTGCGCCTCGGCGAGGATGCCGTCGCCCAGACCGCACGCCTCCCAGACCTCTTCGGTCACGTGAGGAGCGAACGGATTGAGCAGGATCGCGAAGACAGACAGCTCCTTCTTATTGATCTTGCCGTTGGCGTAGATGGTGTTGATCAGCGCCATCAGCGCGGCGATCGCGGTATTGAACTTGATGTTCTCGATGTCGCCCCCGACCTTCTTGATGGTCTTATGGAAGTCTTTCTCGACCTCGGGACGGATCGTGTCGCCGTCGATCAGCATATCCTGCAGATTCCAGAAACGCTCGATGAACTTGCGGCAGCCTCGCACGGAGTTGGTGCTCCACGGAGCCGCCTTCTCAAAGTCGCCGATGAACATCTCATACATTCTGAGGGTGTCGGCGCCGTACTCGTCGACGATATCATCGGGGTTGACGACGTTGCCGCGGGATTTACTCATTTTCTCGCCGTTCGCGCCGAGGATCATGCCGTGAGAGGTACGCTTCGCGTAGGGCTCCTTGGTGGGAACTACGCCGATATCGTAGAGGAACTTGTGCCAGAAACGGGAGTAGAGCAGATGCAGGGTGGTGTGCTCCATACCGCCGTTGTACCAGTCGACCTGATGCCAGTAACCGAGCGCTTCTTTGGCAGCGAGCGCCTCGTTGTTATGGGGATCCATATAGCGGAGGTAGTACCATGACGAACCCGCCCACTGGGGCATGGTGTCGGTCTCGCGGTACGCCTTGCCGCCGCAGCACGGACAGGTGGTCTCGACCCAGTCGGTCATGTTGGCAAGGGGTGACTCACCGGTATCGGTCGGCTCATAGCTCTCGACCATCGGGAGCTTGAGCGGCAGCTCAGATTCGGGGATCGGAACATAGCCGCACTTTTCGCACTTGACGATCGGGATGGGCTCGCCCCAGTAGCGCTGACGGGAGAATACCCAGTCGCGCAGCTTGAAGTTGACCTTTTGATGACCGATGCCCTTCTCGGTGAGGACTTCGACGATCTTCTTCTTTGCGTCCTCGACAGAAAGACCGTTGAGGATATCGGAATTGACCATAATGCCGGTCGCGCAGTCGGTGAACGCCTCTTTCTGGACGTCCTCGCCGCCCTTGACGACCTCGATGATGGGCAGGTTGAATTTCTTCGCGAACTTCCAGTCACGGGTATCGTGAGCCGGTACCGCCATGATCGCGCCGGTACCGTAGGAGATCAGAACATAGTCTGAGATGAAGATCGGGATCTCTCTGCCGTTGACGGGGTTGATCGCGGTCACGCCCTCGAGCTTGACGCCGGTCTTGTCCTTGTTCATCTCGGTGCGTTCAAAGTCGCTCTTCTTGGCGGACTCATGCTGATACGCCTTGATCTCGTCGAGGTTTTTGAGCTGATCCGCCCATTTCTCGATATAGGGATGCTCGGGGGATACGACCATGTAGGTAGCGCCGTAGAGCGTATCGGGACGGGTGGTGTAGACAACGAGCTTGTCGCCCGCGGTGGTGTCGAACTCGACCTCAGCGCCGTAGCTTCTGCCGATCCAGTTCTTCTGCTGGAGCTTGACGCGCTCGGGATAATCGACCAGATCGAGATCGTCGATCAGGCGGTCGGCGTACTTGGTGATACGCAGCATCCACTGGCTCTTGACGCGATGGACGACTTCACTGCCGCAGCGCTCGCATACGCCATTTACGACCTCTTCGTTCGCCAGAACGCACTTGCAGGAGGTGCACCAGTTAACCGCCATCTCCTTTTTGTAGGCAAGATCATGCTTGAAAAGCTGGAGGAAAATCCACTGCGTCCACTTGTAATAGTCGGGATCGGTGGTATTGATCTCACGGCTCCAGTCAAAGGAGATACCTAAGGACCGGATCTGCTTTTTGAAGCGCGCGATATTGTTCTTGGTAACGATCTCGGGATGGATATGGTTCTTGATCGCGTAGTTCTCGGTGGGCAGTCCGAACGCGTCCCAGCCGATGGGATACAGAACGTTGTAGCCCTGCAGACGGCGCTTGCGGGATACGGTATCCAGCGCGGTATAGGGACGGGGATGTCCGACATGGAGTCCCTGACCCGAGGGATAAGGGAACTCGATCAAAGAATAGAACTTAGGCTTGTCCGAATTGGTCTCGGAATGGAAAACGCCCTTGTCCTCCCAGATTTTCTGCCACTTAGGCTCGACTGTCTTGTGGTTGTATTTCATATAGATTCCTCCAAACGGTTAGATACGTTATAGCCTCCCTTTGGGAAAGGGAGGGGGACCGCGATCAGCGGTGGAGGGATTGCATCATTGACCGAGCGCAAGCGAGAGACCGTTTTATTTGGTTGGTCGCTTTGCTCCATTCATACAATCCCTCAGTCTGCTTCGCAGACAGCTCCCTTTACCAAAGGGAGCCTTTTTATTCCGTGATGATATCGGAGATATCGATGACTTCGCCGTCCTCCCAGAGGCGGTCGAGGTCATAATACTGACGGCTTTCTTCGTTGAACACGTGCACGATAACATCCACATAATCCAGCAGGATCCATGTATCGGAGCGATGACCCTCGATATGGCTGACGGATACGCCCTGCTCGTCCATCTCGTACTCGACGTAGTCGGCGAGGGACTTGACATGGGTGGAGGAGTTACCGGTCGCGATGACCATATAATCGGCAAGAGAAGAGATGTCGGCGATCTTGATGACGCGGACATTCAGACCCTTGCGGTTATCCAATATTTTTGCGATTGCTTTTGCTTCTTGTAATGAATTCATATTATCCTCTCAAATCAAGAATTTGTTCCTATTAATTTTCATTCGGGTGCGGGCAGCGCCCGCCCTTCACCGTTCACCATTCACCGATTTAACAGAATATCATTATATGCCGCGAGGGCGTCGGGGCTGATGAGCGCCTCTCTGCCGGTCAGGCGGCTGATCGTGAACTTGATGCCGTAGATCATGCCTTCCTCCAAAGAATTCTCGGAATGAGCACGGATCACATCGATATCGGGATAATCACGCTCGGCGGAGGTGAAGTCCGCGAGGAAGATCAGCTTTTCGAGCTGACTCATGCCCGCGCGTCCCGTGGTATGATATCGGATCGCGTTGAAGATATCCTCATCGTCGATCCCGATCACATCGCGCACATAGCACGCGCCGGAGATGGAATGCCACAGCTTTGGAGAGCGTTTCTCCAACTCGGTGAGAATTATACCACCGTTTGCGATGATTTGCAACTGTTTCTCGTTATCCGTTTCTTTGGTCACGTCGTGGAGAAGTCCCGCCAAACGCGCTTTCTCTACATCGCCGCCGTACTTCTTTGCAAAGCGCACGGCTTCTTCGGCGACGTTCAGCGAATGGACGCGGCGGTATTCGGACAGATTATCAAGATAAGGCAGATATTGATCGATGTTCATAATGCACCTCAAATAGAATGGTTCTCGCTGTCGCTCGGTCAGATATACAATCCCTCAGTCGACATTCGTCGACAGCTCCCTTTACCAAAGGGAGCCTATGATGACTTTATTCGCGGTACAGGTCATGCTGTTGGATGTATTCGAGGACGCGGGGGTGGATCATGCCGCTGACGTCGGCGCCCGAAGCGATCCCCTCACGTATCAGCGTCGATGACAGTTCTCCGATCGCCTGATGAGCGATCAGCGTGCGGCAGTCATAGTGCTCCCGATAAAAAAGATATTTTTCGTTTAAAGAATCATAATCGACTTCATCGCGCGGCGCGACCAGGATCGTGACATGGTCAAAGATGAACCGGCAATCATGCCACTTGTCGAGCGTCATGTACATATCCGCGCCGACGATCAGATAGAGCGAATCCTCGTCGTTCATCAGCTGCGCGATGGTTTCGGAAGTATAGCTCGGACCTTCACGCCGCAGCTCGATATCGCTGACCTCGAGGAGAGGTTCATCTTCTGTCGCGAGCAGGCACATCTGATAACGGTGCTTGCCGTCGGCGATATGGGAATTATCCTTGAGCGGCGTGTAATGCGTCGGGATCAGCGTCACTCGATCGAGCTCAAACTGCTCCGCGAACTGCAACGCCAGCTTGATATGGTCGTTGTGGATGGGGTTGAATGAGCCCCCGTAGATCGCGCGCCTCATTTGACGAGCTTGATCTTGGGCTCTTTTTTGTTTTTGCGATAGAGCACGAATTTAGAGCCGATCACCTGCACCACGTCGGCGCCGATCTGCTCGGCGATGGTATCCGCCGCCTCACGCGAGGTATACTCGCACGCTTCGAGCACCTTGCCCTTGATCAGCTCGCGGGCGGTGATCGCCTCATCGGCAGTTTTATAAAGCTGTTCGGAAAAGCCGCCCTTACCGACCATCAAAACGGTGTCGATCGGGTTGGCAAGCGCTCTGAGCTGAGCGCGCTGTTTACTGGTTAACATGGTTTTCCTCCAGAATAAGGTTGAGATTGCCACACCTCCTAAAGGAGGTTCGCAATGACAGTTGAATTCGGTTGAGATTGCCACGGTTCCTGCGGAACCTCGCAATGACAATTTATATGATTAGTTTAACCCTCAGTCGCTTTCGCGACAGCTTCCTCGCCGGAAACGGCTTCTTCTGCGAAGACAGCCGACCCTTTTGTCCGCTTTGCGGACATTTCCCCTAGCAGGGGAATCTCCCCTTGTCCTTCGGACATTCCCCCAACGGGGGTACCTTAGGAAAGGGAGCCCTTAAGCGCGTCGCGGAGGTTGCGCAGAGCGTTGCCGCGATGGCTGTATATGTCTTTTTCATCGCCCGACAAAGAGGCAAAGCTCTTGCCGTCCACGACGAACACAGGATCGTAGCCGAAGCCGCCTTCACCCGCGGGCGCATGGGCGATCATGCCCTCACATCTGCCCTCGACCTCGATCACGGTGTTTTCATCGAGGATACAGCAGACGGCGCAGGTGAAATGCGCGGTGCGCTTTTCATCGGGGACGTCCTTTAGCTCATCGAGCAGCAGGGCGATCTTTTCGAGATAGGTCGCATCCTCGCCGCCGTAGCGGGCGGAGTAGATGCCCGGTCTGCCGTCGAGCGCGTCGACACACAGTCCCGAATCATCCGCAATCACAGGGCTGTGACACAGATCAAAGGCGTGTTTCGCCTTGATATACGCGTTGGCGGCGAAGGAATCGCCGTCCTCGACGACGTTGCCGAGGTCGATCCCTCTCTCCCCTGCTGTCACCGCGGTGATGCCGAGGGGTGAAAGGATGCGTTCGATCTCCACCACCTTATGCGCGTTGTTGGTGGCTATGATAAATTCTTTCATTTTTTCACTTCATTCTTTTTCTTACTTTTATACTGCAGCAGTACCAGCACGATATTCGCAACGGTCAAAAAGAAGAGCATCAGAACAGGCACGCGATAGGCAGATTCCCAATAACGTCCCATCATCGAGAGCACGAACCAAGATTGCACCGCATAGTAAACAGACGCAATCAGACCGATGGACCATGACTTGCTCGAACGTTTGAAAGATCGGATTGCCCAGATCAGCAATAAAATCATTGACGCGGTAAGGGAAATGAAAAGGAGGATCGATTCAAAATCACCGATGCTTAAAAATTCATTATGGATCCCGTCGATCGCAAATTGGATCATTCCGGTGGTAGACCTTTGAGAGATGACTCCCAACGGAGCAAAATTCATCGTAATACTCAGTAAGGCGCTGATTCCGCAAAAAACAGAAAGAACCGTATTCGGTCTACCTTCGGTAGATTTCGATTGTTGACTCATTTCATACCTCTCATTCTGATTTGTCTGCACTGTCATTTCGGACACAACAGAACAGATTTATCCTTCTTCCTTTACAAACAGGGCACGGGAGAATTCCTCGGGATCGAAGGGCTGGAGGTCGTCGACCTTTTCGCCTACGCCGATGAACTTGACGGGGATGCCGAGGGTATCTTTGATCGCCAGCACGACGCCGCCCTTTGCGGTGCCGTCAAGCTTGGTCAGCACGATGCCGGTGATACCGGTCGCCTTGGCGAATTCCGCCGCCTGATTGACGGCGTTCTGTCCGGTGGTCGCGTCAAGCACCAACAGCGCCTCTTTATCCGCGTCGGGCAGCTCGCGGTCGATGATACGGCGGATCTTGGCGAGCTCGTCCATCAGATGCTTTTTGTTATGCAGACGGCCGGCGGTATCGACGATGATGACGTCGGTACCCTTCGCCTTAGCCGAAGAGATCGCGTCGAATACGACGGCGGCAGGATCACTGCCCTCGCCCTGCGCGACGATATCGGCGCCGCTGCGCTCCGCCCAGATCTTGAGCTGATCGATCGCCGCCGCGCGGAAGGTGTCCGCCGCGGCAAGGGTGACCTTCTTGCCCTGCTGAACGTAATAGTTCGCGATCTTGCCGATGGAGGTGGTCTTGCCCACGCCGTTGACGCCGATCACGAGGATGATCGAGGGTTGGGTGTTGAGCACCATTTCATTGCCGCCCTCCGACAGGATCTCGGCGCTGATCTCGGCGATCTCGTCCATGATCTTCGCGGGCTTGGTGATGCCCTTTTCACGTACACGTACACGCAGCATACCGCAGATCTTGTTGGCGGTCTCTACGCCGACGTCACCCATGACGAGCAGTTCTTCGAGCTCGTCGAAGAGTTCGTCATCGATGACGGTAAACGCCTGGAGCATCGAGTCGATCTGACCGACGACGCTCTCTCGTGTTTTCTTTAAACCATCTTTTAACTTCTTAAAAAATCCCATAGTGTTCTCCTTTTTCGGTTAACGGTTAACGGAGATCGGTTAACGGTTACGGGAAAGCCTGACGGCTTTTGGATTGTAGGTTTGGGTAATATACTTTAATCGGTGACTCTATTGTATAAAACGGGTGAGGGCGGAGCCCTCCCTTCACCGTTAACTGTTAACCGTTAACCGTTCTCCACATACTAATTCGCTTTCATGCCCAGCTTTGCCGCTACTTCGGATGCGCGAAGCTCGAGCAGCTTGCTGATACCCTCGTCCTGCATGGTAACGCCGTAGAGGACGTCAGCCTCTTCCATCGTACCGCGGCGGTGGGTGATCAGGATAAACTGGGTGCTTTCGGTCAGGTTGCGCAGATACGCCGCGAAGCGGTCTACGTTGACCTCATCGAGCGCCGCTTCGATCTCGTCCATGACGCAGAAGGGCGCGGGACGTACCTTCATGATCGCGAAGTACAGCGCGATCGCGACGAGCGCTTTTTCACCGCCGGAGAGCGCCTCCAGATGGACAACGATCTTGCCGGGCGGATGGACGATGATATCGATGCCCGATGTGAGGATATTCTCGGGATCGGAGAGCTCGAGATGAGCCTCACCGCCGCCGAAGAGCTCCTTGAACGTCAGGGTGAAGTTCTTGTTGATCTCGGCAAAGGAGTCGACAAAGACCTCTTTCATCTGCTTGGTCAGGTTGGTGATCAGGTTTTCGATCTCTTTCTTGGATTTCTCGACGTCGTCGACCTGCGTTTTCATAAAGGTGTATCGCTCGGATACCTCTTTGTATTCTTCGATCGCGCCGGTGTTGACCGAACCGAGCGCGCGGATCTTGTTTTTGAGGGAGCTCAGTCGGGAACGTGCCTCGGTGAGGTTCTCGATCTCGATCGCCTGCTGCTCCGCCTCGTGGCGGGTCAGCTCATACTCCTCCCAGAGCTTCGCGATGATATCGTCGAACTCCTTCTGCTTGCTCGCCTTGCGCTCCTCGAGTCGGGAGAATTCGTTGGAGGCAAGCTCACGCTCGGCAGTCTTGTCACGCTCGAGCTGTCGAAGTGATACGGAGTTTTTCTCCAGCTCCAGCTTCTCGTTATTCAAGCGCTCGATGTTTTCGGCTGACTGCGTTTGCTTCTCGGTCAGCGCGTCGATCTCGGCACGGAGCGCGGTGATTTTATTTTCTATTTCAGAATTATTCTGTTCGTAGGTTTGTTTTTCATTATTCAACTCGGTGATGCGGAGCTGCTGGTCGGAGCCGGTGCTTTCGGCGGACTCGATCTCCGCCTTGCGGGTGTCGATATCCTTCTCAAAGCCCAGAATATCCAGACGCAGCTGCTGGAGCTGATCGGCGTATTCTTCACGCTTTTGCGCCATCTCGTCACGCGAGCCGGTGATGGTCTTGATCTTGAGCTCGGTCGATTCGATATCGGCGTTGAAGCGGATCATATCCTTCTGCGCGAGCTCTCTGGACGCCTTTGCCTCGGTGATCTTCTCAGCGCCGCTTTTGAGCTCACGGTCGATATCCTCCAGATCGCGGCTCACGCCCGCCAGCTCGCTCAGGCAGGCGTTGTACTCGGCGTTGAGACGCACCTTGTCGTTCTGGGTGTTGGTCAGATCGGCACGGGTACCGAGCAGATCCGCCTCGACCTTGGCGTACTGGCTTTCCGCCTCGGTGAGCTTTTCGGCGGCGTTCTTCGCTTTGGCGCTGAGCTCAGCAGCCTGCTTTCTCAGCTTGTCGATCTCGCTCTCACGCGACAGCAGACCGGAATTCTTCGCGCGGGATCCGCCGGTGAAGGAACCGCCCGCGTTGATGACCTGACCGTCGAGGGTCACGACCTGGAAGCGGTAGCCGTATTTCTTCGCAATCGCGGACGCCGCGGAGAGATCCTCGGCGATGACGATCCGTCCCAAAAGGTTGGACAGGATATTCGCGTACTTCGGCTCGGTAGAGCAAAGCTGTGACGCGATACCGATGTAGCCATAGCAGTCATCGAGCCCTTTTTCATCAAGTGAGCGAGGCTTGATGGTGGTGATGGGCAGGAAGGTCGCGCGGCCGCCGTCACGCTTTTTGAGCAGCTCGATAGCGCGCTTTGCGTCGGCGTCGTTGTTCACGACGATGTGCTGCATCTTGGCGCCCAAGGCAACTTCCATCGCGACGTTGTACTCCGACGGCACCTTGATCAGGGTGGTCACAGGGCCGCAGATACCGCCTAAGCCGCCGCGCTTTGCCTCTTTCATGACGACCTTGACGCTGTTATAGAAGCCCTCATAATTCGCCGACAGATCGGACAGGATCTTTGCTCTGCGGGATTTTTCCTCTGCGTCAAGACGCAGGGTCTCGGCAGCCTGTCGGAGCTCCTCACGCTTATCGGCGCGGGAACGAAGCTTCATCTCCAGACCCTCGATCGAATTGCCGAAGGCGGCGATCTTCTGCTCCGCTGTTTTGATCTGTTCTTCGTATTTTTCTTTTATCGAAATAAGCTCATCACGCTGGACGCGCTTTGTTTCACTTGATTCACTGAGCACCTCGGCACGCTCTTCGAGCTCTTCGATCGCGGTCGCGGCGGTGATATCCGTCACGCGGACGTCAGCCAGCCGCTGGGATAAGGACGCGATCATCGCGCTGAGCTTCTGGAGCTCGTCGTTCGAGCGGGAGGTATCGTTGTTGATGCTGTTCAGCTCGTCGGAGATGGCGTTGTAGTCGCTCTGCTTTTCAAGGGTTTTCTCACGCAGGGCATCGATCTCAGCCATTTTGCTCTCGACGACCTTTTTGATGTCGACAGTGGAGCTTTCCGCCTTTTCGATCTCGCCGATGATACGCTCGATGTTCTCTTTGTTATGCAGGATATCGTTCTCGGCAACGGAGATCTCGGCGTTCTTGCCGGCGATCTGAGCCTCAAACAGTGACGCGGCGTTGCGCTCCTGCTCGATCTGCGAACTCATCATACCGTTCTTGATATAGATCTCCTCGGTCTGAGAGGCAATCGATTGCAGGGCGGCGTCCGCTTCTTCATACTGGTTCTTGGCGATCGCGATCTTGTCCTCATGGTCACGCAGGATCGCGGCGCTTTTATCGAGAGTATCGAGCCAAAGGGCGATCTCAAGACCGCGCTTCTCACCGCTGTACTCGAGGAATTTCTGCGCCTTTTCGGACTGGACGCGCAAGGGCTCTACCCTGTCCTCAAGCTCGGTGACAATATCGCGCAGTCGGAGCAGGTTCTCTTCGGTATGGTTGAGCTTACGCTCCGCTTCGGTCTTGCGGTAGCGATAGCGGGAGATACCCGCGGCTTCTTCAAAGATCTCACGTCTGTCCTCGGATTTGGAGGCAACGATGGAGTCGATCTTACCCTGACCGATCATGCTGTAGCCGTCGCGTCCGAGACCGGTATCCATGAACAGCTCATGGATATCCTTGAGTCGGACAGAGGCTTTGTTGATCAGATACTCCGACTCGCCCGAGCGATAATAACGGCGGGTGACCGCTACATCGTCGCCGCCGTACGGCAGACTGCGGTCGGAGTTGTCGATGGTCAGAGTGACCTCGGCATAGCCCTGGCGCTTACGGCGGTCGGTACCGTTGAAAACAACGTCCTCCATCTTGGAGCAGCGCAGGGATTTTGCGCTCTGTTCACCCAGCACCCAGCGGATCGCGTCGCTGATATTGGACTTGCCGGAGCCGTTGGGGCCGACGACAGAGGTGATGCCTTTGTCGAAGGTCAATTTTGTTTTATCGGGAAAGGTTTTGAATCCCTGTAATGTGAGAGATTTTAATAACATTCTGAACCTCTGTGGGAATATAGTTTATTCTTATAATCTGAATGTGATAGAACTATTACGCTTCCACCTCATCCACCGCAAGCGGTCCCCCTTCCCCTCAAGGGGAAGGCTTCACTTCGAGATAAGACAATCGATCATCTTCCGTGATCTGTATCTCATAGCCCATTTCTTTCAGGGCGAGCAGGTTGGATCTTTTGTTGCCCGTCATCTTGGAGCGGCTTCTCGGATGGACGCGCAGGATGTATGCGCCGGGAACTTTATTCTTTAAAAGAATTATTGCTTGATCGAGCATGATTCGGCTCTCGCACAGCTCCTTGAACGCGGGGTGATAAGGTCCCGCAAGACGGTTTTCTTTCAGGCTTTCACTGTCGTGCAAGCCGACACGGATGACGCGGACGCCGTTTTCTTCAAACAGCCGGATCAACCGGGCGCACAGCGCAACCGCTTCTTCCAAGGTCTGCGGCTGATACAAGCCCTGTTCGTATAAATCGCCTAAGCGTGTGCCCTTCATGACGATCGTCGGATAGATCCGCACGCAGGACGGCTGTAACGCGATGAATTCCCGCGCGGTTTGTATATCCGAATCGGGGGTGCTTTGGTACAGTCCCGTCATCATCTGCAAGCCGAGATCGAAGCCGCGGCTTTTGATCAGCTCGCACGCACGGCGGACATCCGCAGCGGTGTGACCGCGCTCATTTGCCAAAAGGACGGCGTCATCCATGCTCTGCGCGCCGAGCTCGATGGTGGTAACACGGTAGGCTTTGAGTAAATCAAGAACCTCATCATCGATGCAGTCGGGGCGGGTGGAGATGCGGATGCCCTTGAAGCGGTCGATATACGGCACGGTCGCGTCGAGCAACATCATCATATACTCGCGGTCGATCGCCGTAAAGCTGCCGCCGAAAAAGGCGATCTCACTGTGGAATGAATTTTCTTTTAGAGAAATTAAAGCGGTTTCGATCGCGCTTTTAACATCCTCGGAGGTCGGCTGGTACGCCCTGCCGGTGATACTGCGCTGATCGCAGAAGGAGCACCGATGCGGACAGCCGTTGAACGGGATGAACAGCGCGACATTCGCGTGTGCTGACTTGCCTTTAATAGCCCATCAACTCCAGTGCTTCACGCGCCGCCTGCTGTTCCGCTTCTTTCTTGGAACGGCCGCCGCCCTTGCCGATGACATTGGAGTTCAGGCATACCTCGACCTTGAAGTGCTTGTCATGATCGGGTCCTGTCGCGCTCACCAGATGATATTCCAGCTTTTCGCCGGGGTTCTTCTGGATGATCTCCTGCAACTTCGTCTTATAATCCTTGAACGAACGATTCTTGTGCTGTTCGATCTCGGGCACAACAAAGCGCAGGATATGCTTTTCGGCGGGCTTCATACCGCCGTCGAGATAGATCGCCGCGATCAACGCCTCGAACGCGTCGGACACGATGGACGGACGCTTGGCGCCGCCGTTGCGGCGTTCACCGTTGGAAAGGCGCAGATAGGAACCCAGGTCGATCTGCTTGGCAAAATCAAACAGGCTCTTTTCGCACACCAGCGAAGCGCGGAGCTTTGTCAGCTCACCCTCGGGCAGATTCGGACAGTGCTTGTAGATATAGTCGGACACGACGATCGACAGCACCGCGTCGCCGAGGAACTCAAGGCGCTCGTTGTATTTCATATTCTTATGCTGCTCATGCGCGTACGAGGAATGGGTCATTGCCTCGGTCAGCAGAGCAGGGTCACGGAACGTGTAGCCGATGGCTTCCTGCAAATCTTTCATCACGCTTCTCCGCCCTCAGCTTCACTGATCTTACTCATTGCGTCGGTCACGGTGGCGATGATATCGGCGGAAACATAGTCCTTGCAGACACGGATCGCGTTCTTGATCGTCTTGGCGTTGGCGTTGCCGTGTGCCTTGAACACAGGCTTGGAACAGCCAAGAACAGCCGTGCCGCCGAACTCATCGAGATCCATTTCCTTTTTGAAGGCTTTCATGTCGCCGAGCACCAGCGCCGCGGCGATCTTGTTCTTCAGGTTCTTTGTGAAGATTCCCTTGATCTTGCCGAGCAGTGCCAGAGCGACGCCCTCGTAGGTCTTGATGATCATGTTGCCGGTGAAGCCGTCACATACGACGACGTCCGCGCCGTCGAGCGGAACATCGCGGCCTTCGATGTTGCCGACAAAATTGACAGGGGTATTCTGCAAAAGCTTATAGGTCTCCTGACGGAGCTCATCGCCCTTATGCTCCTCGGTGCCGACATTGGCGAGTCCGACACGGGGATCCTTGATGCCAATGACCTTGTTCATATACACCGAACCCATGATCGCGAACTGCTGGAGCACAGCGGGACGGACGTCGGTATTGATACCGCTGTCGATGACCATCGCCTTGCCGCTGACGGTCGGGATGACGGGTGCGAACGCGACACGCTTGACGCCCTTGATGCGCTTGACGATAAACATCGAGCCTGCGCCGATCGCGCCGGAGTTGCCGGCGGAGACAAAGGCGTCGCCCTCACCCTCCTTGAGCAGTCGGAATCCCGTCGCCAAAGAGGTGTCCGCCATCGCCTTGGTGCGGATTGCGGAGGGGGAATCGTTGTTGGTGAAGACGCCGGGCGCGTGATGGATAGCGATTCCGTCGAGGCTGATCTGATTGTCAGCCGCTACCTTGCGGATCGTTTCCTCCGCGCCGACGAGGAGGATATCGACGCCGTATTCGTTTTTGGCGTCTACCGCGCCTTTGATGATCTCGAGCGGGGCGTTGTCGCCGCCGAACGCGTCTACAATGATTTTCATACTACCAAATCCTTATCTATAATAATCATACAAACTGATTCAGCCTCCCTTTCCTAAGGGAGGTGGCTCCGAAGGAGCCGGAGGGTTGCCACGTGAAAAACAGAAAGTCTGAGGTGACAGTATTATAAAGAGTAGTATCAACCCTCAGTCGCTTCGCGACAGCTTCCTCGCCGGAAACGGCTCCCCCCTTGTCCTTCGGACATTCCCCCAACGGGGGCACCTTAGGAAAGGGAGCCTATTTCATTCTCCTTCATGAACTCAAGTAAATCAGAAAGCGAGCGATCGGCATATGCCTGTCCGCGTTCCGACTTGTCGCGCGGACGGTGTTCGAGCTCGGGCAGGATGCCGAAGTTAGCGCCCATGGGCTGGAAGTCAGTCACGAAGCTGTCGCTGATATACCGCGCCATCGCGCCCATCATCGTGGTCGGCGGCAGGGTGATCGTGTCCTTGCCGTCAAGCAGACGCGCGGCGTTGACGCCGCAGAGCAGTCCCGACGAGGCACTTTCCATATAGCCCTCGACGCCGGTGAGCTGACCGGCAAAGAAGCGGGTTTTATTTTCTTTATCAGAATAATCCGAATTGAGTATCTTCGGAGAATTGATGAAGGTGTTGCGGTGCATCACGCCGTAGCGCAAGAACTCCGCGTCGTGCAAAGCGGGGATCATGGAGAACACCCGCTTTTGCTCGCCGAATTTGAGGTTCGTCTGGAAGCCGACGAGGTTGTACATGGTGCCCGCGGCATTCTCCTTGCGTAATTGCAATACCGCCCACGGACGGTGACCGGTGCGCGGATCGCGCAGTCCGACGGGCTTCATCGGGCCGAAACGCACGGTGTCCAATCCACGCTGCGCCATCACCTCGATGGGCATACAACCCTCATAGACCTTGGGATTCATCACATCGAACTCGTGTACGGGAGCGCGTTCGGCGCTGACAAGCGCCTCGTGGAACGCCTCATACTCGGCTTTGTTCATCGGGCAGTTGAGGTAATCCTCTCCCCCGCCCTTGCCGTAGCGCGATTCATAAAACGCGTGTTCCATGTCGATGGAATCCGCCGAGACGATCGGCGCCGCCGCGTCGAAGAAGCGCAGACTCTCGCCGTAATGAGCGGCGATATCCCGGGCGAGCGCGTCATGGGTGAGCGGCCCTGTGGCGATGATCACCACACCGTCGTCGGGGATCGCGGTGATCTCCCGGGTGATATAGGTGATGTTCGGTTCGTTAAGGATCGCGTCCGTCACTAACGCGGAGAACTGTTCGCGGTCGACCGCCAGCGCTCCGCCCGCAGGCACGGCGCATCGGTCGGCACACTGCAGCAAGAGCGAGCCGAGGGTGCGCATCTCTTCCTTTAAGAGTCCGGCGGCGGAATTCACGCGCTTTGCCTTAAAGGAATTGGAGCAGACGATCTCACATAATTTTTCGGAATGATGGGCAGGGCTGAATTTGTTCGGCTTGGTATCGTAAAGGTCGACAGGAACACCTCTTTTGGAGAGCTGATATGCCGCCTCACAGCCGGCAAGCCCCGCGCCGATGATGGTTACTTTTTGCATAATGTTCGGTTGAGCATGGTGAGTCGGGCAAATATTAAGGTTGAGATTGCCACGGGACAGACACAGGTGTCCATCCCTCGTAATGACAATTGATATGCCCTCCTCATAATTTCATATTATCAATCGGGTGCGGGCAGCGCCCGCCCTCAACTATTCACTGATCACTGAAAACTGATCACTGAAATTTATTTCTTATACCCGCAGCCTTCGTGCTGGCAGAACAAGCCGCCTTTTTTGCCCTTGCGCTTAAAGAGGATGTCGCCGCAGTTGGGACAGCGCTCTTCGACCGGCTCGTACCATGACACAAAGTCGCAGTTCGGATAATTGGAGCAGCCATAGAAGATCTTGCCCTTGCCGGTGCGCTTCACGATGACGTCGCCGTCGCACTTGGGACATTTCACGCCCACGTTCTCCACATATTTCTTGACATTCTTACAATCGGGATAGCCGGGGCAGGCAATGAACTTGCCGTAGCGTCCGACCTTGACGACCATCTGTCTGCCGCATTTTTCGCAGATGATGTCCGTCTTGTCCTCTTCGAGCTCGATCTTGACGCCCTGCATATCGGCCTTCGCCTTTTTGAGGGTCTTGTCAAAATCGGTATAGAAGCCGTCGAGCAGCTCGACCCACTCGGTCTCACCGCTTTCGACGGTGTCGAGCTCCTGCTCCATCTGAGCGGTGAACTTGACATTGACGATCTTGGGGAAACGCTCCTTCATCAAGCCGGCAAGCGCCTCGCCGAGCTCGGTGGGAACCAGCGTCTTGCCCTCGCGCTTGACGTATTCACGCGAGGTGATGGTGGAGATCGTCGCGGCATAGGTAGAAGGTCTGCCGATGCCGTATTCCTCCAGCGCCTTGATCAGCGACGCTTCGGTAAAGCGCGCGGGCGGCTGGGTGAAATGCTGATTGCCGAGCAGCTCCTTCGCCTTGCAGGGGGTATCCTTTTCTAATGAGAGGATGCGGTTATCCTTATCGTCCTCGTCGTCCTTGCTCTCGACATAGAGAGTGGTGAAGCCGTCGAAGTCGACGCGGTAACCCGCCGCCTTGAAGATATAGCCGTTGCCCTCAATATCCGCCTGAGTGGTTTTCTGGATGCAGTCCGCCATCTGAGAAGCCATGAAGCGCTCCCAGATCAGCTTGTACAGCTTATACTGGTCGTTGGTGACACTGCCCTTGATCTGCGCGGGAGTGATCGACGGCGTGGAGGGACGGATCGCCTCGTGACCGTCCTGAGCACCCGCGCGGGATTTGAAGTGGCGGGGCTTGGCGGGCAGGTATTTATCGCCGTAGGTATCGCGGATGTAGGTCTGCGCGTCGGCGATCGCGTCATTGGAGATACGCAGGGAGTCGGTACGCATATAGGTGATCAGACCGATCGCGCCGATGCCCTCGAGCTCAACGCCTTCATAGAGCTCCTGTGCGACCTTCATGGTACGGCGGGACTGGAAATTGAGCTTACGGGAAGCCTCCTGCTGTAAGGTAGAGGTGATGAAGGGCGGTGCGGGGGATTTTTTGCGGGTGCCGTTCTTCACCTTGGTGATGATGAAATCGGCGCCCTCTAAATCAGCCAGAATCTTATCCGCCTGTTCTTTGTTCTTGATCTTGATCTTGCCGTTTTTGTCGCCGTAGAGCGCGGCGGAAAACGCCTTGCGCGAGCCCTTGGGGATGAACTTGGCGTCGATCGACCAATACTCCTCGGGCTTGAAGGCGCGGATCTCGTTCTCGCGGTCAACGATGATACGAACCGCGACGGACTGGACGCGTCCCGCACTCAGACCGCGATGGATCTTCTGCGATACAAAGGGGCTGAGCTTGTAGCCCACCAGACGGTCGAGGATGCGGCGCGCCTGCTGCGCGTTGACCAGATCGATATTGATGGTACGCGGTGACGCCATACCGTTTTTAACGCCGGTTTTGGTGATCTCGTTGAATTCCACACGATCCACCTCGTCGAGCGGCAAATCGAGCAGATAGGCAAGATGCCATGAGATCGCCTCTCCCTCGCGATCGGGGTCCGTCGCGAGATAGACTTTGTCGGAGCTTTTCGCCTTGCTCTGCAACTCGTCTACCAGCTTTTCTTTTCCCTTGATGACCTCATATTTCGGCGCGAAATTGTTGTTGACATCGACGCTCAGGCGTGCCGAGGGAAGATCCCTGACATGGCCCATGGACGCAACGACGTCATAATCCTTGCCGAGGTATTTTTTGATGGTTTTCGCCTTTGCCGGCGACTCCACGATAACAAGATTAGACATTGTGATTTGTCCTCCAAAAGGTTTGATTTCTGTTTTTGATATTGGTTGAGATTGCCACAGCTCTCGCGAGCTTCGCAATGACAATCGATAGTAGTTGAGATCAAAAGATCCTTATCATTTATTAATCTAATCACTGACCACTAATCACTGACCACTAATCACTGACCACTGATCACTGACCACTGATCACTGACCACTGATCACTATACGATCCGGTACATCCTGCCTTTTTCGGCTTTGATCAGCCCTTCGAGTTCCAGCTCGGTCAACGCCTGTAAAACGACGTTGACAGGGAGCTTGACGGCGGATGTGATCGTATCGATATGGATGGGCTCGGCTGTGACGGCATGATAGACCTTCACCGCGTCCGCGCTGACGTCGATATCGGTTTTATGCGTGGGGATATCCTCAACAATATCGTCGGGATCGCCCTCCAAACGGAACTGCGGATAATACGAGATGATGTCGGTATAATCCGTGACAGGGATCGCGCCGTCCTTGATCAGCGCGTTGGTGCCCTGTGAATAAGGCGAGGTGATGTTGCCCATCACGGCGAACACATCGCGGTTCTGTTCCAAAGCGTTGCGCGCCGTGATCAGCGAACCGCTTTTCGCGCCGGCTTCTATCACCAGAACGCCGTCGGACAATCCGGAAATGATGCGATTGCGTTCGGGGAAGGTATATTTGCCCGGCGGATAATCGGGCGGATATTCGCTGATAAGCGCCCCGCGTTCGGCAATGGTATTGCGCATGCGGGCATTTACCATCAGATAAGGATAGTTGATGCCGCAGCCTAACACGCAGAGCGTCACGCCGCCGACCTCCAGCGCCGCGGTATGGCTCAGGCTGTCGATACCGACCGCGCCGCCGCTGATGATGATCACACCCACCTTCGCGAGTGAGCCCGCGAGCACATGAGAGGTCCTCTTGCCGTAGGCGGTCGCGTTGCGCGTACCGACGATGCCGATGCTCAGACAGCGTTCAAAATCGGGCAGCCGCCCTTTCATATATAATACCGCGGGCGGATCGTAGATATCCTTGAGTTTTTCGGGATAATTCGGATCGTCCAGCGACACGATACTGATACCGAGCTCGTTGCACCGCGCGATCACCTCATACGCTTTTGCGACAGGCGTAGCTTCAAGAGCGGAAATATCCTTGTCGTTCAGAACGCCGGATAATCGCCACTCCATGACCCCGCCCTGATAAAATGCGGTGATATTCGGATAGATTGACGCGAGCGCCTTGCACTTGGGCGTACTGTAGCCGAGTGCGAGGCTGAGCCAGATATAGTATTTTGTCGCGTTGGTCATTTTTTCATTTCCCAGAGAATGATACTTGCGGCGGCGGAGACATTCAGCGATTCCGCGTCGCCGCGCATCGGAATATACAGCCGATGGGTACACGCCTCAATGGTCTTGGGCGTGATGCCGTTGCCCTCATTGCCAACAACAGCCAACACCGCTCCCTCGAATGAGCAGTCATTCAAAGAAACGGAGTTTTCATCGAGCACCGCCGCGTAGGTCGTGCCGAATGCGTTGAAGCGTCCGATCAGCCCGGGCAGGTCGTCGGTGATATGGAATGACAATCGGAACACCGCGCCCATACTGCCGCGCGCTACCTTGGGCGCGTAGATATCACAGCAGTCACGGGTCAAAACGACCGCATCAACACCCAGCGCCTCGGCAGTTCTCAGGATCGTACCGAGGTTGACGGGATCCTGTACGGTCTCCAAAGCCAATACTTTTCCATTATTCTTAATTTTATCAAAGTCGATGGTTTTGTCAAGTGTTTTTATGATGAACAATACGCCCTGCGGCGTTTTTGTATCGGATACCGCGGAAAAGATGTTGTCTTTGAGCAGGAATGTCTGATCCGTGATCGAGGCGGTATCCTGTACGAAGGAGGCGTTCTTCGCGTAAAAGCTCTCGGAAAAGAACGCGGAGACGATCTCGGCGCCGCTTTTGATCGCGTCGCCGCAAAGGCGCAGCCCTTCCGCGACAAATACGCCCTCTTTCCTGCGGAAGGACGCGGAGGAAAGGAGCTTTTTGATGGTTTTGATTCGTTTATTTTCTTTAGAAGAAATTTGTTCCATAGTGTTACCTGTTGTGATGTGTGTCGTGTGTATCGATTGTAGGGACGAGCAGTGCTCGTCCGCATGGCAGAAGCGTTTGTTTCCTATCTAATGTTTTCGGTTATTGAAACGCCCGTCATCCTGCGGATGGTCGATGACCATCCCTACGGAAGCAAGCATTTGCTTCGCATTGAGACGACATCTGATTCAACCCTTTCGGGAGGAGCGAGCCCCTCCCCTACAGTAAACGTCGCATAATAATTGTAGGGGTCGGCATTTGAACACGTGTGTTCGACAACCCGCGGCAGGACGTTTGATATGCTCTGTGGTTGGGTTACAATCAATGATCGTTTCAGAATATTTGTAGGGGAGCGCCTTGGTGCTCCCGCGGCAGGGCGTTTGATAACGAACCATGTTGGTCGAGATAACGAAACATTTCCGTAGGGACGAGCAGTGCTCGTCCGCATGGCAGAAGCGTTTGTTTCCTATCTAATGTTTTCGGTTATTGAAACGCCCGTCATCCTGCGGATGGTCGATGACCATCCCTACGGAAGCAGACATTTGCTTCGCGTTTTGGTGGCATACGCCGGAAAGGTTGCGGTACGTCGGCAAGCGCCGTACCCTACGGAAAAATTGATTTGCTCCGCGTTTCAGTGGCATATATTGGATAGTTTACGGGAGGAGCAAACACGCGTGCCACGCCCCTCCCCTACAGTAAACGTCGCATAATAATTGTAGGGGTCGACATTTATGACGACCCACGGAAGGGCGTTTGATACGCTATGCGTTTGGGTGACATTCAATGAACGTTTCAGCATATTTGTAGGGGAGCGCCTTGGTGCTCCCGCGGCAGGGCGTTTGATAACGAACCATGTCGGTCGAGGAAACGAAACATTTCCGTAGGGACGAGCATTGCTCGTTCGCATGGCAGAAGCGTTTATTTCCTATCTCACGTTTTCGGTTATTGAAACGCCCGTCATTCTGCGGATGGTCGATGACCATCCCTACAGAAGCAGACATTTGCTTCGCGTTTTGGTGGCATACGCCGGAAAGGTTACGGTACGTCGGCAAGCGCCGTACCCTACGGAGAAATGGATCTGCTTCGCGTTTGGGTGGCATCTTGACAGATGTTTCGGCGGGAGCAAGCCCCCGCCCTACAATAAACGTTGATTTGCTTCGCATTGGAGTGACATATATTGGATAGGTTACGGGAGGAGCAAGCCCCTCCCCTACAATATGAGCCATCCCCTACAGTAAACATTTCAGCATATTTGTAGGGGAGCGCCTTGGTGCTCCCGCGGCAGGGCGTTTGATAACGAACCATGTTGGTCGAGGAAAGGGAACATTTCCGTAGGGACGAGCATTGCTCGTCCGCGTGGCAGAAGCGTTTGTTTCCTATCTATGGTTTTCGATAACGAAAACGCCCGTCATCCTGCGGATGGTCGATGACCATCCCTACGGAAGCAAGCATTTGCTTCGCGTTTGGGTGACATCTTTACAGACGTTTCGGGAGGAGCAAGCCCCTCCCCTACAGTAAACGTCGCATAATAATTGTAGGGGTCGGCATTTGAACACGTGTGTTCGACAACCCGCGGCAGGACGTTTGATATGCTCTGTGGTTGGGTTACATTCAATGATCGTTTCAGAATATTTGTAGGGGAGCGCCTTGGTGCTCCCGCGGCAGGGCGTTTGATAACGAACCATGTCGGTCGAGGAAACGAAACATTTCCGTAGGGACGAGCATTGCTCGTTCGCATGGCAGAAGCGTTTATTTCCTATCTCACGTTTTCGGTTATTGAAACGCCCGTCATTCTGCGGACGACCGGTGGTCGTCCCTACGGAAGCAGATATTTGCTTCGCGTTTGGGTGACATCTTTACAGACGTTTCGGGAGGAGCAAGCCCCTCCCCTACAGTAAACGCTGCATAATACTTGTAGGGGTCGGCGACCTCGACGACCCGTGGTAGGTCATTGGTCAAAATGCAGTTTCCGTTGAGGAGATGCGTGTTTTGTAGGGTACGGCGCTTGCCGACGTACCGCATGGTAGAAGCATCGTATTCCTATCTTACGTTTTTGAAAACGAAAACGCCCGTCATTCTCGGTACGTCATAAATGCCGTACCCTACGGAGAAATAGATCTGCTTTGCGTTTGGGTGATATCTTTACATGCGTTGCGGGATGTCGCAAGCGTCATCCCCTACGGTAAACGTTTACTGTGCTTCGCGATAGAATGGGATCTAATCCGTCGTTTTCGGATCGTCAAGACGCCGACCCCTACCATATAATAATATATGACGGCGGACAATATAAAAGCGTTTGGGATGACCCAAACGCAGTTATAGCTTATTAGTTAGGCGTTTTTAACCTGCTCTACGAGAGCGGTGAAAGCGGCGGGATCGGCGATCGCGATCTCGGACAGAACCTTGCGGTTCAGGGTGATGCCGGCTTTCTTCAGACCGTTCATAAAGGTAGAATAGTTGGTGCCGTTAGCCTTGCAGCCGGCAGAGATACGGGTGATCCACAGTCTGCGGAAATCTCTCTTCTTCTGCTTGCGGCCGATGTAAGCGTAGTTACCGCTCTTCATCACCTGCTGCTTCGCCATCTTAAAGTGCTTACTTTTTGCACCGTAATAGCCCTTAGCGAGCTTTAATGTCTTTTTTCTTCTCTTGCGAGTCATCATCGCGCCTTTAATACGTGCCATTTATCTTTACCTCCGATAATTCTAAAGTCAATTAAGCGTTGATTATTTGTAGGGGATCAGGCGCTTTACCTGAGCTACATTGGTCTTATCTGCGACAGCAGTCTTTCTCAGACCTCTCTTACGCTTGGTGGTCTTCTTGTTCAGGATATGGCTCTTGTTAGCGTGAGCGCGGATAACCTTACCGTTCTTGCTCAGTTTGAAACGCTTCTTCGCGCCGCTGTGTGTTTTGATCTTAGGCATATTGATATTCCTCCTTTTAATCGGTTGAGATTGCCGCGGGCTGACAGCAGTCGAGCCCTTGCAATGACTTTGACTTTGTTACTTGGTGGGCTTAGTGGGCTTGGGAGCCAGGAACATGATCATCTGGCGGCCGTCCAGTTTAGCGGGACGTTCGATATTCGCCTCTTCGGCGCAAGCGTCGGAAAAACGCTTCATGATATCATAGCCGTACTCGGAATGTCCCATCTCTCTTCCGCGAAAGCGGATAGAAACCTTGACCTTATCACCGTGAGCCAAGAATTTTTTGGCGTTCTTGAGCTTGGTGTTAAAGTCATGAGTATCGATATTCAGGGAGAGCTTAATCTCCTTGACCTCGACGGTATGCTGATTTTTTCTCGCCTCTTTTTCACGCTTCGCCTGTTCAAAGCGATACTTGCCGTAGTCCATGATCTTGCAGACAGGCGGCTTAGCCTGGGGAGCGATCTTGACGAGGTCGAGATTCTTTTCGTCCGCGATATGCTGGGCGTCGGCAGCCGACATAATGCCGAGCTGAGTGCCGTCAGATCCGATTACGCGTAACTCTCTGTCACGAATTTCCTCATTGATTTGAGGTTCCTGTTTAGCGATGTGTAAGCACCTCCAAAGTTTCTTTAACAAATGAAAAAGCGGACAGAAGGCTCCGTCCGCATACAATACAAAGATAAGGGAAAACTCCCCGATTGTATTGACCCGTGCAGACGACACCCCACAGGTGAAAGCCGTATCCGCAATAATTACGGAATTCCGCTTTACTTTGTTTTCGTTATGTATTATAATATCTTCAATATTGTTTGTCAAGAATTATTTTTGTAAAAAAATAGATTATACTGTTTTCTAATAAAACAGCTTAGCATCTGTTGCGTCTAATTCCGTATAACTTTGTTGTCGTCGTCGCTCGCTGTACTCGCTGAGAGTGGTCAGGTGTGACCACTCTCGTGCTCGTGTTGCGGCTCCTCCTCTCCCCACCGCGCAGGGCGCGTCGGGGACCCCGAGATTTGACATACGCCGGTATGCCCGCGTCGTCCGCCTCGTTCTACACAATTATCCGTTAACATCTGTTTAATCCGTTTTATTAGAAACCAGTATTATTATAATAAACACAGATCAAAATGCGTTGCCGCTTCCCTTAAAAATCGCGATGGTGGCAAAAGATCAAGCAAAATGTAGGTGAAACAACGTGCAATATTATCCGCAACCGACACAATATCCCTATCCCCCGCAGCAATATATGCAGCCGGTCTATTATCCGCCGCAGCCCAGTCCCGAACAGCAGCGTGAAAACACCTATCGCCGCCTGCTCAGAAAAAACGCCAACAGCGTGGGTACGCTCCTGCTCCTGTTCTTCGGCGCGGAATTGGTCATCGGCGTTATCGTGGTACTGATATTGACCCTGCTGGGGCTTCAAGGTCAGGGCACGACGGGAGAATTGATCCTGCTGGAAAACGGCGCGATCTCCATGATCGTCTTTTTCGTCGTCGGCGTCATCTACTGTCTGATCCGCAAATTGCGTTTTGCTTCTATTTTTCCTTTTGAGAAAATAGGTGCGGGATTTTTGACGCAATTATGCGTGGTCGGACTGACCTTCTCGCTGATGAGCAACTATGTCGTGTCTTTGGTCAACGGCGTTTTCGGACTGTTCGGCGTTGAGAACACCGGCGGCAGCTTTGAAGTCGGCGATCAGCCGAATGTCCTTTTGTACCTTTTGGTCGTTGCGGTCCTGCCCGCGTTCGCGGAAGAATTCGCGTTCCGCGGCATCATCATGGGCGTGCTCAGACCGTATTCGGAGGGGCTGGCGATCCTGATCTCCTCCGCGGCTTTCGCGCTGATGCACGGCAACTTTGTACAGCTGCCGTTCACCTTCTGCTGCGGACTGGTATTCGCGTTCATCGACATCAAGGTCAACTCCCTGCTGCCTTCTATCATCATCCACTTTTTGAATAACGGACTGTCCGTTCTTTCGGATATCCTTATCTCCTATAAGATTCTGGATGAAGCAACCGCCAATATGTGCTACGGCGTCCTCTTTGTGATCCTCGGCATCCTCTCATTCATCTTCATCAAGCGATTCGTCAACAAGGATGACGGCAGCTTCTTCACGGTCAAAAACGGCAACACCGTACTGCCGTATAAGGAGAAGGTCAAGACGGCGATCACCTCCCCTACCCTGATCGCGTTTGCCGCTGTGATGGTGTCCTATAGCCTGCTCACCCTGATCACAGGCGCCGCGTAATGGATGAAAGAATGATGGAGCGGGCGCTCGAGCTCGCGCAGGAAGCCTTTGACGACGGCGAGGTGCCGGTAGGCGCCGTTGTCGTGCGCAAGGGCGAGATCGTCGGCGAGGGCAGGAACCGCCGTGAAAAAGGTAAAAACGCGCTGTATCACGCGGAGCTTGAAGCGATCGATAACGCCTGCAAGCATTTAGGCGGCTGGCGGCTGTGGGAATGTGAGCTGTATGTCACCTTAGAGCCCTGTCCCATGTGCGCCGGCGCGATCGTCAACGCGAGGATCCCGCAGGTCTATTTCGGCGCGTATGATCCGAAGAACGGCTGCTGCGGCTCAGTGGCGGATGTACTGAATCTGCCGCTGGCGTTTCATCCCGCTTATCAGGGCGGGGTGATGCAGGAAAAATGCAGCGGGATATTGAGCGAGTTTTTTAAACGGCTGAGATAATACAGGCAACGGAACAATCGATCATCATCCGACGTATCAACCCTCAGTCACCGGACGCGCATGTCCGGCGACAGCCCTCCTCAGCGGAGGCAGCAGACCCTTTTGTCCGCTTTGCGGACATTTCCCCTAACAGGGGAATCTCCTTAGGAAAGGGAGCCTCAAAGAAAGCATCAACAATATGAAAATCATCAAAAACGGTACGATCATCCTCATCATCGGCGTGATCGGACTGATCGCCGTCATCGGCGTACTGCTGTATTTGCAATACACCTATGAACAGCCCGCGAGGAGTTATACCCCCGAAGAGATCGCCGAGATCAAGCCCGATCCGATCAACATCAATACCGCCTCCTTGGAGGAGCTGAGCACCCTGCCGGGGCTTACGGAAAAGCAGGCGCAGAGCATCATCGAGTATCGGGAGGAAAACGGAGATTTCGGATCCGCCGAGGATATCCTGAAGGTCAAAGGGATCGGTGAAAAGACATATCGCAGATTCGCCTTTTTCATCACAACAAAATAAACAGATAAAAAGCGCTTCGGATTCCGAAGCGCTTATCTTTTACTGTACTTTCTCTACTTCCTGCGCGGCAAGCATGACGCTGATCTTGGCGGTGGCAAAGGAAATGCCTCCCTGCAAATACACCGCGTAAGGCTCTCGCAAAGGCCCGTCGGCGGAGATCTCGATGGAGGAGCCGAGGGTAAAGGCACCCGCCGCCATGATGACGTCGCTGTCGTAGCCCGGCATGGGTGACGGCTGCGGTGTGACGAAGCTGTCAATCGGCGAACCGCTCTGGATGCCGCGGCAGAACGCGCAGAGCTTTTCGGGCGTGCCGAGGGTGATCACATCGATGATATCACCGCGGCGCTGTCGGTAATTCGGCTCAACATCGTAGCCGAGCACCTCGAAGAGCGCCGACGCGAATACGGCGGTCTTGATCGCCTCTGCCGTCGCGACAGGGGCATGGTAGGCGCCGAGGTACATCTCTCGCAGGGTGCCGAGCGTACAGCCCAGTTCTCTGCCTGTTCCCGGCGTAGATAAACGATAAGCGCACAGCTCGACCAGATCGGCTCTGCCCGCGATGTAGCCGCCGGTAGGCGCGATACCGCCGCCCGCGTTCTTGATCATGGAGCCCGCCATCAGATCGACGCCGACCGTAATGGGCGATTCAACCTCCGTGAACTCGCCGTAGCAGTTATCGAGCATGATAACGGTATCGGGAGATAACGGCTTGACGATATCACAGATCGCTTTGATCTCCTTGTTCCTCAATGAAGGGCGTTGCGCATAGCCCTTGCTGCGCTGGATATACACCATTTTGGGCTTCTTTTCGGCAACCGCCTTTTTGACGCCCTCGAGGTCAACGGTACCGTCGGATAGCAGATCGACCTCGCTGTATCTGACGCCGAAATCGACCAGCGATCCCGAACATTCGGTGATGCCGATCACAGGTTGGATGGTATCATACGGCGTGCCGGTCACGCTCAGCATCTCGTCGCCGGGGCGCAGTACGCCGAACAGCGCGACGGTGAGCGTATGGGTGCCGCTCAAAAAATGCTGACGCGCCAAAGCGTCCTCCGCGTCGAAAACATAGGCGTAGATCTTATCGAGCGTATCTCTGCCGCGGTCATCGTAGCCGTAGCCTGTCGAGCCCGCGAACATCGCCTCGCTGACATGGTATTCCTGAAACGCTTTGAGCATCTTTTGCTGGTTATATTCTTTGATCCGCTCGATCTCTTCAAAATGCGCGCGGCAAAGCTCCATCGCCTTGTCGGCGGCGGAGCGTATTTTTTCATTGATTTCAAATAAGTTCTTCATATTCTCTCCATATGGCGGAATGGTCATTCCTTATCGAAAAGAACGATTCTCCCGTTGGTCGATCAATTTGTACAATCCCTCAGTCGCCTGACGGCGACAGCTCCCATTTACCAAAGGGAGCCTAATATTTCTGCAAATTCGGCGCAGATCGTGAACCCTGAGTTCTGATAAAATCGGGTATTCGCTTCACTGGCGCTGAAAACGTAAGCCTCTCTGCCCCGCGCGTTGATTTGCGACGCAAGCGTCCGCACCAGTTCGCGCGATAATCCCCTGCGGCGAAAGTCGGGATGGGTCGCCACAGCGCCGAGGATAACAGCGGATGACGTTTCTGACACAGTCATTAAACCGGACACAAGTGTCCCGTCGATATCCGTGCCGAGGATCGTGCATTTCCCGAGATTGCGGCGGTGGGTCACATCGGACAAAAAGGTCATGTATTCCGGGACGATAAATATGTCGCTCGCACAGCTCTGCAGCAGCTCATAAAACGGCTTGATCTCGGGTGAATATAATTCCAATACAGAATTATAGTACTCACCGTTATAGCGCAAAACCTGCCCATCGATCACACGATCCGCCTTGATTTCAAGGGAAAATTTGCGGGCGGACATGACCGCTCCCGCTCCCTGAAAACGCAGGAAGGAGCTGATCTCTTCGAGATCGGAATCATCGGTGAGATACAGGCTGAACTTATCCTCAAAGCGTGAGATCACCGAAGTGAGTTTACTCTCTGTTTCCTGCACCCAAAAGCCGACAAAATCATATCCTCCGCCATAGCTTTCGTACAGCGAGAGGATACGGGTATAAAACGGATCGTTTGTCAAAAAGGAACGCAGGCTTTCTCGGTCTGCCTGTCGGATCATAGGGCGTTGACCAGCGCTTTGAAGTGCTTGCCGCGCGCGTCAAAATCCTTGTACAGATCGAAGCTCGCGGACGCCGGCGACATCGACACGATATCGCCCTCCACCGCTTTTTCACGCGCGCATTTTACCGCTTCTTCCATGTCGTTGACACGAATGATGACGGGATTGTTCTCGGAGTATTTGGACGACTGACGGATCGCGGTCTCGATCTTGTCGGCAGTCGCGCCCATCAGGATCGCGATCTTGACCTTGTCGCAGATCTTGTCGCCCAGCTCGGTGTAATCCAAGTGCTTGTCATAGCCGCCCGCGATCAAAATCAGCTTGAAGTCATAGAGCGACAGGGTGCCGCTGGCGGTACGGGTCGGGCTGGAGGCGATGGAATCGTTATAATACTTGACGCCGTCGAGCTCGCGGACGAACTCGGCGCGATGCTCCACACCGCCGAATTCACGCGCGACCTTGCGGATGCTTTCGACGCTGACGTCACCCCACACGGCGCAAATCGCCGTCATATAATTCTCGACATTGTGCATACCGGGGATCTTGATCTCGCGGATGTCGAGAACATCAAAGATCTTGCCGTCCTCCGCATACTCGATGGTGTTGCCGTCGAGGTACGCGCCGTGACGGAGCTTTTTGCCGCGGGAGAAAAAGACGACCTCTCCCTTACAGCTCAGGTCAAACAAGCGGGTGATCTCGTTATCGTAATTCAGAACCGCCTTTTGATTTTCATTCTGATAAAGAATTATATTTCTTTTTGCTTCTATGTACTCGTCCATGTCCTTGTGGATGTCGAGGTGGTTGGGCGCGAGGTTGGTCACGACCGCAACGTCGGGGCTCTGACGCATGGAGATCAGCTGGAAGGAGCTCAGCTCCACGACGCACACATCCTCGGGCGAGATGGTCTCGATCTCAGGCAGGAGGGGCTTGCCGATATTGCCGCCGACATGGACGGTATAACCGTCGGCTCTCAGCATCTCGGCGATAACGGAGGTGGTTGTGGTCTTGCCGTCGGAGCCGGTCACCGCGTAGATCTTGCACGGACAGATATCGAAGAAGATCTCCATCTCGGAGCTGATGGTCACGCCTTTCTCACGCAGGGCGTTGAGCTCGTCACACCAGAACGGCATACCGGGGGTGCGCAGCGCGATATCGACGTCGATATCGTCAAGGTAGTGTTCGCCTAAGGAAAGTTGAGCGCCGTCCGCCTTTGCCTTTTCGGCGGCCTCGCCGAGCGCTTCTTCGTTGCGCTTATCACAGGCGATGACGGTCGCGCCGTATTTGGTGAACAGCGGGATCAGCGGCATATGACTGCGGCCCATGCCGATCAGCGCAATGCGTTTTCCGCGAATCGATTCAAAAAAGCTGTCCATACTCTGTTTCATTTGTATTCCTCCAAAAGCACAGATTTATCTATTATAATTGTATTATACTATATTATAAAAAAATATCAAGACATATCACAGATTCCGCTTATTGGAATCTGTGTCAAATACACGCGCTGTATTCAGTACGCGATACGCGATGAAGATGCTGACCACATAAAACAGCACCCAGATGTTCATGCTGACGATGGAGAAATAGATCGCCGACAGCACGACCAGCGGGTGCACCTTGACCTGATCGGACACGATGCGCGGCTCGAGGATCTGGCGGATGATCACCGTCAAAAGAAAGTAGATCAGCAGGATCACGCCGCCGATATAATTCTTTTGCAGAATAAAAACCACGGCAAGCGGCACATAGACCGTGCCTGGGCCTAAGATCGGCAATATGTCCGCCACGGCGGTCACAAACGCGAACGCGATCGGATATTCTACGCCTGTCAGATAAAAGATAAAGACCGCTTCAACGAAGGTGATCGCGTACAAAATCAGATAGGAGCGGATCAGCCGGCGCAGGGTATCGCCCGCGATGTGCATGACGCTGCCGAGGACATCACGGTACTCCCCCGCGCGATATAGCAGATCGTCGCGCAAACCGTCTATATGGTGCAGGAAAAACACCGTCAGCGCGAAGGTCACGATCACGAAGGTGATCCCGAGCGGTACCGCGTGAAACAGCGTTGTCGCGACAGAGGTCACGGTATTCAGCAGATCACCCGAGAAAATGTGCTCTTTGAGTGTGTCAAACAGCTCGGGAGAGCGGAACAGATCGACGATCACGCCGCGATAGTCCTCCAACAGGCTCAGTGCCTGACTCACCGCCAAATAAAGAATGATCCCGATCACGGCGAAAATGACGCCGAACACGAGCAAGGTGAGCGTTGTCGCGGCGAAGGAGGATCGAAAGCGAAAGCTCGTCCGCAGACAGCCGTACAGCGGCTTCATCAGCACCGCGATCAGGAGCGATAAAAAGAACGGCAGGACAAATGCTGCCGCCTGTACCGCGAGGATAAATATTAATGTATAGCCGAAAAAGAAAACCAGCCGGGGCTTGCCGCTGAAAAAACGCGCCTTCATATCATCACCAACCTGAGGGTAAGGTAAAGAGAGTCGAACCCCAATCGGTTTATGTCGGTATATTTGCACCTGCTCATCGTCAAAATCCTCGTGAATACGTCAGTATTCATTCCGGTTTTTCCTCGATCAGACGCAAATCTGCACGCCATCAACTGCTACGCACTGAGAAAGAGATCATTTTTAAGGATTTTTCGGTGCAGAGGAGGAGTAACCCTGACGGGTTGCGATCGACGATAAGCCGCGAAAAGACTGAAAATGACTCTTTATCAGCGGTTGTGGTTCGATTCTCTTTACCTTAGTGTTTGTTTCGCGGAATCTTTTATACGATTGAGATCGCCACTTACTTTACTAATTGAAATCGGTTGAGATTGCCACGGGATAAATCCCTCGCAATGACATTCTTTGAAGTAGTTGAGATCGCCGCGGGATCAATCCCCCGCAATGATTTTTTCCATAAAATTCAAACGACAGGCCCTATCAAGAACCTGCCGTCTGAAAAAACAGAAACCAAAATGCTTGGAAAATATCTAATTGAAAGTTACTGCTGAGCGCGTCCGAGCAGGAAATCTACACTGACCTCGAGGATATCCGCTAATGCTACCAGCTCTACGTCGGTAACAAAACGAATCTGTCCCTCGAGCTTGGATAAGCCCGACGCGTTCATGTCGACGCCGTTGACTTGCAGTTGTGCGAGCAGCTCTTTTTGCTTCATACCTTTTTTCTTACGAGCCGCCTCGACACGTGCGCCTACAAGATTACGATCGCCTAATTCCTGTTTACGAAGTCTCATTTTATCTCCCCAAATCTATTCTGAAAATCTGTAATTAATTTCTTTTAAATAATTCCGTGTGGAAATTCTTTAAACGTAAAAAGCTAATGTATCTGTATTATAATACGTTATTCGAAAAAAAACAACCCTTTTTTGTAAGAAAATTTAAATTTTTGATACATTTTTCTGCTTTTCGTTACAAACCTTTAATTTCTGCACAAGAAAATGTATCAATTTTTGTAAACTTTTTCATGTCTCTTGGTGTTGACAAAAACCGACACACAAGATATTGAGGAGCTGTCCAAATCTTTGATTTGGCTTACAGCTCCCATGCTCGTCGTCACTCGCTGAACTCGGTAGGCATATCCTGTTGGTATGCCTTGACCTCGTATCGCGGCTTCTCCTCTCCCCATAATCCGGGGAATTATGGGGACCCCGTTACTCCCAAGAAGCGGAGCATACTTGCGAACGCTGATTGGCTGAGAGCTACTGCAGGGAATGTTTCCAATAATAATATAAACTTATAGTAAAAAAGCAATAGACAACGAAGTTCAATATCCTTGAACGCGTAATGTCTATTGCTCTTTCAAGCGAGCAAATCTATAAGCCGGGTTCTGTATTGGGCAGTCATCTATCTTGGCCGTGCGTTGCCGCAGCGGCTCGGTGCCACCTCCACGGGACTGCCGAGCAAGCATCTTGTCCCTCCGCGGTGTTGCTTCGGATAGGGTTTACACGGCGGTGACGTCTCCGCCACCCCGGTGAGCTCTTACCTCACCTTTCCACCATCACATCCCCCGCCAAATTCCGGCAGAGGAAGCAGTTATTTTCTGTTGCACTATCCCTGGGGTCGCCCCCGGCGGCTGTTAGCCGTTATCCTCGCTCTGTGAAGCCCGGACTTTCCTCGCGCGGAGCCTTTCGGCTCTCGCCCGCGACTGCCTGATTTACTCGTGCCTTATTATAATCAGTTTACCCCTCTTTGTCAATCGTGCTTTTCGCATACGCCAACAGCGCTTCTTTGTCGTTGGGCAGCTCGCCGGCGATCACCTTGTCGAGCAAGAGATCGAGCGTCTTGCCGATCCTCACTCCCGAGCCGACCCCGATATGGATCAGATCGGAGCCGTTGACCGCGAGCTGTCGCAGGCTGTAGCACTCCCCTGCCGCGATGATGCGGTTCAGCTCGTCCGACACCGCGGATAACGTACGGAGCTTTTCTTCGCGCATATATTTGGACTGCGCCAAGATATCCGCGTGCTGGATCAGCATCAGCGCCTGCATGGTCTCCACGCCGAGGCGTTTGAGATAACCCTTGAGCATCACGGCGTCGGGCACAAAGCGCTCATCATGCCAGCGGATCAGCGTGCAGACCTCGTCGATGAACGCCGACGACATACACAGCCGTCTGAGGATCTCACGGGTCATCGCCGCGCCGATCTTCGGATGGTTCTTATAATGGCTCATGCCGTATTTATCCGTCGTCTGCGCCAGCGGCTTGCCGATATCATGGAAAAGCATCGTGACACGCAGCAGCGGCAACGGCTCGATATGGTGTACTGCCGCGACGGTATGGCGGTACACATCACGGTTATGGTGCTTGGAATTCTGCTCAAAATCGAAGGTGCCCTTGAGCTCCGGGATAAATACCGCGATAACGGAACGATAACGCCGCAGGACAAAGGCGGCATGGTCGCCGCACAGTAGCTTCAACAGCTCCTCACGGATGCGCTCGCCCGCGATATCGGAAAGCAGCTTACGCTGTCGAAGGATCGCGTCGGAGGTGTCGGGCTCGATGGTGAATCCGAGCGTCGCCGCGAAACGTAAGGCGCGCAAAATGCGCAACGCGTCCTCAGAAAAGCGCTGTGTGGGATCGCCGACGCACCGGATCACGCCGTTCGCGAGATCCTGCTGTCCGCCGTAGAGATCCACTAAGCCGTCCTCGTCATTATACGCCATTGCGTTGACGGTGAAATCACGACGCGCGAGATCGTCGCTCAGACGATCGGAGAACCGCACCTCGTCCGGATGGCGGGAATCGGAATACTCGCCGTCGATCCGATAGGTCGTGATCTCATACAGCTCGCCCTCTACGATCACCGCTACGGTACCGTACTTTTTGCCGACGCTGACGGTCTGGTAATCCGCAAAGATCCGCTCGATCTCTTCGGGAGGCGCGGAGGTGGTGAGATCCCAATCGTGCGGAGTGATCCCGCGCAGGCTGTCGCGCACGCAACCGCCCACAACATAACCGCTGTAGCCGTTATGCCGTAGCCTGTCGATCATCAGTTTTACGTCTGAGGGCAACCGAATTTCCATATTCCACCGTTTTTCCGCATATTTTTGACAATTTCAGTATAACATCAATTTGATACGGTTACAATAAAAATATGAAAAAAATAGAATGAAATGCAACTCGGCTCCGCCTCAAACAGTTTATACAATCCCTCAGTCTTTTATCGGTTTGAGCCCTCCTAGCGGAGGCAGCAGACCCTTTTGTCCGCATTGCGGACATTTCCCCTAGCAGGGGAATCTCCTTTACCAAAGGGAGCCTTAAACTGTTTGCATGAACCTTCCTGCTTTATTCTGTCGAAAAAACCAAATACTATCGACGGAGCAGATCAAAATCATGAAATGCTCCGAGTGAATAAGTAAAGGTTGTGTGAATAATGAAGAAGATGATCCGATATGTTTGTATGACGCTCGCGGCTGTACTGCTGTGTCCGATCATGACGGCGTCATCGCAAGAGGTGCGTCGTACCGTGCACGTCGGCGGTATGCCGTTCGGGCTGACGATGTACACCAATGGCGTTGTGGTCGTCAATGTCGACGACAGCTATGACTCGCCCGCCAAAGCCGCGGGGCTGCGCGAGAATGACATCATCACCCGCGCGAATGACGAAAAGATCACCTCCAACGAACGCCTGCAAGAGATTATCGCCTCATCCGGAGGAGCGGATATCGAATTATCTGTGTTACGAGGTAAGAGCCCGCTATCCATGACCATTACTCCCGAAACGGATGACGACGGCAATTATACGGCAGGCATGTGGATCCGTGACTCGACCGCGGGACTGGGTACGATCACCTATTTTGATGAAAACACCCATTCCTTCGGCGCGCTGGGACACGGCATCTGTGACCGCGACACGGGGCTGCTGATGCCCCTGGGCAGCGGTAAGATCGTGAAGGCGCAGATCGGCTCGATCACCAAGGCAAAGAAGGGTATCGCAGGCGGGTTGAACGGCTATATGTCGGATGAAGAGATCGGCGAGATGACCGTCAACAACAGCTTCGGCGTATATGGAAAGTATACCGACGAGCCCGAGGGTGAGGAGATCCCCTGCGCCTTTGACAGCGAGATCGAAACAGGCCCGGCACAGATCATCGCCACATTGGATGACGGTGAACTGCAAACCTTTGATGTAGAGATCGAGGGCTTCCATTTGAATGATAAAAGCGGACAAAATATGGTCGTCCGTGTGACCGACGAGGATCTGCTGGACAAGACAGGCGGTATCGTACAAGGGATGAGCGGATCACCCATCATCCAGCATGACCGGCTGATCGGCGCGGTGACGCATGTGTTCGTCAACGCGCCCGAAAAGGGCTACGGCATCACCATCGGCAATATGCTGAGCTGTTATGAGCAGTTCGGCGGTATCAGAGAGGAATCGTAAGATTCATTGTTATCGAGATTGCCACGTCGTCGGCTCTGTTGCCGACTCCTCGCAATGACACCGACTAACACTCCGACAATGATGACGAGCTCTCCGTTTCGCTGTGTGCAACACTCCGCCTTTATTAAAAGAAGGTTCAGAGGCTTATCATAACACACGAGGGTTCTGTGAATGACAAAAAACAGGACGCGCGCGTCCACGCGTCCGCGAAAAATGTCGAATATTTCTTTCAAAAATTTTTATGTTTTCTCTTGCCAAATTTACCAAATTATGGTAAACTCAAAATACAAATTAAAACAGGAGATGTAAAAATGACAGAAAGAATGAAACTCTTGATGACGCAGGAGCCGACTGACAATATGACTGAAATCATGCAAACCCTCGAGCAATACGGCTTTTCGACCGCCTTTTGTACGAAAGACGGCGAGGAAGTGATCAACCGCATCCAAAGCGAGAGGCCCGATGTAGTGATCATGGATCTGTTCATGACCCACATCGACAGTATCGGGGTCATGCGCGCGATCCGTAAGCAAAAGCCCGATAAGCTGCCGATGTTTGTGGTTTATTCGAGCTTTGACAGTCCGGTGCTCGAGCGTGAGGTAATGAGCGCGGGCGCGACGTATTTTGTATTGAAGCCGTTCAATCTGAGCGATCTGGCGGAAAATATCGTCAGACTGAGCAAGCGACAGCGGCAGAGATCGAAGGGCGGAATCCGACAGATCGGCTACGACAGCAACAGCTTGGAGCTGAAGGTAACGGAGATACTGCACCAGATAGGAGTCCCCGCCCATATCAAAGGCTACCATTATCTGCGTGACTCTATCATCCTGTCCATCGAAAAGCCCGAGATCATCAACGCCGTGACCAAACAGCTCTACCCCACCGTGGCGAAGAAATATGAAACGACGTCATCCAGAGTGGAGCGTGCGATCCGCCACGCGATCGAGGTCGCGTGGGACAGAGGCGACGTCGAGGTGCTGAACAGCTATTTCGGCTACACCATCCAAGGGAGCCGCGGCAAGCCTACCAACAGCGAATTCATCGCGATGATCTCGGATAAGCTGAGATTGCAGATGAAGAACGCGGGATAACAAGCGCGCTTGTTTTCTATTTATTATCGAACCGCATAGACCCATTTCAACCGAAATACGCCTTATCATTCTGAGGATCGATCCGAAGGATCTTTTCAAAAGAATTGATCAGAATAAAACAGAGCTGTCACGGAAATGTCCGCGGCAGCTCTTGCTTATTGACAGAGTTTAGGGATGAATGGTATAATATGATCAGTATAAATGTATCTCGCGTGACACTTTTGCCACGCTCAATCAATCGATACAATCCCTCAGTCTGCTTTGCAGACAGCTCCCTTTACCAAAGGGAGCCTTTGATCATCATAAAAAAGGCGGTGTTAGAATGGCGTTTGATACATTTGATGAAGGCATCAGCTTAGGCGGTATGCGCTCCAAAACCGAGATCCGCACCCTGATCTGTTATCTGTTCAAGAGCGTCGGCGTCCCGATGACCAAGGACGCGGTCGTGAACGCGCTGATGGAAAAGGGTCTGGCGAATTATTTTGAGACCAGCTCGAGCTTTGACGATCTGATCAGAAACGGCAATATCGAATTGGTAGACGAAGAAAAGAAGCGCTATTTCAATACCGATAACGGCAATATGATCGCGGTACAGCTCGAGGACACCCTGGCGCCGACCGTCAAGGAGCGCGCGATCGAATGTGCACTGGCACTGCTCAAGCAGGAGCGCGTCGAGAGCGAGAACAAGGTCACGATCGAAAAATGCGACAACGGCTACACCGTCACCTTCCGTATCTCCGGCGGCGATATGGAGCTGCTGAGTTTCTCACTCTATGTGCCGGATAAACAGCAGGCACGCATCCTCAGAAAGAACTTCTATAAGGATCCCGATCTGTATTATTCGGTGATGATCGCGATGCTCACCCGCAATAAACGCGCTGTGACGGAGATCCTCGACGAGCTCGGGTCGGTGATTTAATTAGGAATGAGGAGTTAGGAATTAGGAATTATCCTTGATATGCAAAGCATTACCCTGTATCGTATAATCCTCTGTCGGTAACCATTTTTCAATCCAAAAGCCGAAAGGCTTTCCCGAAATTCCTCATTCCTCATTTCTAATTCCTAATTTCTAAAAAGCCGACAGCAGTACCATCAGCGCGACGCCGGGCACCCCACCTGCCGCCGAGGTCAACAGCGTGAGCTGTGTCACCGGGATGTACACCCCCGTCATACCCGACAGGATATTGACGACGCCCAAGGTCAACAGCCCTGCCAATATGGAGAGTAAAGCCCTTTTGAAGGGCTTTTTCTTTTTGGCGGCATAATGGATGAAGGAGAAAACAAGAAAGGTCGATACGGATACGATAAACACAAACAGCATAATGGCTCCTGCAAAAAAATTATTCTAAGGTAATCCTCCGGTTCTTAACAATCGTGTCCGTGGCACCTTACTTATGAACAATAATATCATTAAGTTAAGAAAAGGTATCTCGCTGATGCTCGATCAATTGATACAATTCCTCAGTCCCCATTCGGGGACAGCTCCTTTTACCAAAAGGAGCCTTCTTAACTCTAGATATAACAAAAAAAGACTACCGGATTTCTCCGATAGTCTATTCTATGATAGCTTGTGCAAAAATATTATGCCTCGGGAGCAGTAGTTTCGGTAACCTGATCGCTGACAGAGGTGGTATCTGTCGCCTCTACGGAATCAGCGGGAGTGGTGTAATACGCGATGATGTTCAGTGCGATAACGACGACGACAAAGCCAACGGCGAACCACTTGGTCGCGCGGGCAAGGAATGCGTCATAGGAACGAGCCTTATTCTTGGAGAAGAAGGTGTCCGCACCGCCGGATACAACACCGATACCCTGCTGGTTGCCTTCCTGCAGAATGATAATGATAATCAATACGATAGAAGCGATCAGCAATAATGCTCCTAAGATAATCTCAACAACTGACATAATGTATCTTCCTTTCAAAACGACTGTTCAAAATCGATATACTCAAATGCAAAGATTATTGTATCATACAAATATGCAGATTGCAAGTGTTTTTTTGTGGAATCAAAAAATTTGTTGTAAAGCAACATTGATCGGAAATGTTTCGGGAGGAGCAAGTCCCTCTCCTACGGTAAACGTTTCATCTGCTTCGCGTTTAGTTGACATTGATCGGAAATGTCTCGGGAGGAGCATTCCTCGGCGGAGACGCCTTTCTCTAAGCGAGAACGGCAACCCTTTTGTCCGCTTTGCGGACATTTCCCCTAACAGGGGAATCTCCCACTGTCACTTCGTGACGTCTCCCCAACGGGGAGCACCCCTCCCCTACATTTTTACTTCTTTAAACCTTTTCCGCAGCACTATACTGTACTGCCATTCACCGTCAAATGAGGGAAAGCTGCTGGGCTTCATCCTCCTGTGAGGGCAATGCGCCCGCGGCAGGCAGGGTACGGGTGCGATAACGCGAGGGCTTTGAGAATCTACCCTCCTCATACGGTTCGATCGCCATGACACGGTGACCCTTCCTCAGCTTCATCACCGCTACGCCCTGCGTATTCTTGGTCGTCTTGGGAGCGATCGCGCCGCTGTGGAAGAGCAGCATACGACCGTTGGACGAGGTGAGCAGGAATTCGCGGTCGGTCTTGGTAAAGTCGATCCCCGCGAGAGGCGCTTTATCGGAATAAGCGTTGATCAGCTTTTTGCGGTTGGTCTTGGTCTCGTAAGCGGAAAGCGGCACCTTGGCGACCTTGCCGTTCTCAAAGGCGAACAGCAGATAGCCGCTGTAGTCCTTGGTCTTTAGGACAAACACCGCCTTTTCGCCCTCGTCCATCCCGAGTCGCGCGGGGATGAACTCACCGAAGGCGCTCGCCTTGGTGTCGGCGATCTCACTGACCTTGGTCTTGTAGACCTGACAGCGGTCGGTAAAGAACAGCAGATCGGTGTTATTGGTGGTCTCGGTAGTATAGACGATCTCGTCGTTTTCCTTGAGCTTTTGCTCGCCGCTCATGCGCAGAGACTGCGGTGTGATCTTCTTGAAATAGCCCTCTTTGGTGAAGAACAGATGCACGGGATAATCGGGGATCTCCTCCTCCAGATTGACCTCGGCAGGCAGATCGTCCACATGGAGCAGCGGACAAAGGCGCTCTTTGCCGTATTTATCCGCGACGGCTTTGAGCTCCTTGACGATGATGGTCTTGACACGCGCCTTGGAGTTGAGGATCGCCTCGAGCTCCTCGATATCCTTGATGAGCTGTTCGATCTCAGCGGTACGCTTCAAAATGTATTCGCGGTTGAGATGTCTGAGCTTGATCTCGGCGACGTACTCCGCCTGGATCTTGTCGATACCGAAGCCGATCATCAGGTTGGGGACGACCTCGGCTTCTTCCTCGGTCTCGCGCACGATCTTGATCGCCTTGTCGATATCCAGCAGGATGAGCTTCAAGCCCTCGAGCAGATGGAGCTTGTCCTTCTTTTTGTTGAGGTCGAAGAAGGTACGGCGGCGGATACATTCGACGCGGAACGCGATCCACTCGTTCAGTATCTCCCCCACTCCCAGCGTCATCGGCACGCCGCCGATCAGCACGTTGAAGTTGCAGGAGAAGCTGTCCTCGAGAGTGGTCAGCTTATAGAGCTTGAGCATCAGCTTATCGGGGTCGGTACCGCGCTTTAAGTCGATGGTGATCTTCATGCCGTCGAGACCGGTCTCATCACGAATATCGGAGATCTCCTTGATCTTGCCATTCTTGACCAGATCGATGACCTTTTCGATGATGACCTCGGTGGTCGTCGTGGGCGGGATATGGGTGATGTCGATGCAGTTCTGCTTTTTGTCGTATTCGTAGATCGAACGCACCTTGATAGAACCGCGTCCGGTACGATAGACCTCACGGATCGTCTCTTCGTTATAGATGATCTGCGCGCCGCCCGAAAAATCGGGCGCGGGCAGCGTCGAGATGATGTCGTGATCCTTATCACGGATCAGCGCGGCGGTTGTCTCGCAGATCTCACGCAGGTTGAAGGAACAGATATTGGACGCCATGCCGACCGCGATACCGGTGTTGGCGTTGACCAGCACGGACGGGAATGACGCGGGCAGGAGGGTCGGCTCCTTCATGGTATTGTCATAGTTGTCGACGAAATCGACGGTATCCTTGTCGATATCCTTGAACAGCTCGTTACAGATGGGATCGAGCTTAGCCTCGGTATAGCGGGAGGCCGCCCACGCCATATCGCGCGAGTAGAACTTACCGAAGTTACCCTTGCTGTCGACATACGGATGCAGCAGCGCCTCATAGCCGCGGCTGAGTCGCACCATCGTGTCATAGATCGCGGAGTCACCGTGAGGGTTGAGCTTCATGGTGGCGCCGACGATGTTCGCGGACTTGGTGCGCGCGCCGGTGAGCAAGCCCATCTTATACATGGTATAGAGCAGCTTGCGGTGCGAGGGTTTGAAGCCGTCGATCTCGGGGATCGCGCGCGACATGATGACGCTCATGGCGTAGGGCATGAAGTTTTCTTCGATCGTCGAAGCGATGCGCTGTTCGACGATATCACCCGCGCCCGCGATCACGCCGTTAGCGATCGGTTTGATATTCGGTTGTTTTGTTTGTTTTTTCTTTGCCATAACTTTACCTTAAATAATATAAATTGGGTGAGGGCAAAGCCCTCCCACCACCATTCACCATTCACCGTTCACCATTCACCGATTAAGACACATCCAAATTATCGGTGTAATTCGCGCCGAACTCGACGATGAAGTCTTTTCTGCCCTGCAGATTATCGCCCAAAAGCACATCAAAGATCTGCGCGGTGCGCTCGACATCGTCGGGCATCACCTTGATCAGGCGGCGGGTATCGGGATTCATGGTGGTCAGGCTCATCATGTCGGGTTCGTTCTCACCCAGACCCTTGGAGCGCTGGATCGTGAACTTCGCGCTGCCGATCTCGCTGATATACTTCTCTTTTTCCGCCTCGGTATAGGCGAAATAGACCTTATCCTTCGTCGTGATCTCATACAGCGGCGATTCCGCAATATAGACCTTACCCTCCTTGATGAGGTCGGGCGTCAGGCGGTAGATCATCGTGAGCAGCATGGTGCGGATATGGAAGCCGTCCACGTCGGCATCCGTACAGATGATGACCTTGTTCCAGCGCAGATTATCGATGTTGAAGGCGTTGATGTCCTTTTTCTTCGACTTGGTCTTGCCCATATCGACCTGCACGCCGCAGCCGAGAATCTTGATCAGATCGGTGATGATCTCGCTCTTGAAGATGCGGTCGTAATCCACCTTCAAGCAGTTGAGTATTTTACCGCGAATCGGCATGATCGCCTGAAAATCAGGGTTACGCGCCTGTACGCAGGCGCCCTTCGCGGAATCACCCTCGACGATGAACAGCTCGCGCTCATCGACGTTTTTGGAGCGGCAATCGGTGAACTTCGCGATCTTGGCGGTGATGTCGATCTTGGCGGTCAGATTCTTTTTGATATTGATACGGGTCTTTTCGGCGCTCTCGCGGGAACGCTTGTTGACCAACACCTGATTGGCGATCTTATCCGCCTCAAGGGGATTCTCGATGAAATAGACCTCGAGCTGTTTCCTCAGAAAGTCGGTCATCGCGTCCTGGATACCCTTGTTGGTGATCGCGAGCTTGGTCTGGTTCGCGTAAGAGGTAACGGACGAGAAGGAGGAAATGACGATCACCAGACAATCCGCTACGTCATCGTATTTGATCTTGCTCTCGTTTTTATTGTACATGCTCTTGCTTTTCAGATAGCTGTCGATCTGATAGACAAAAGCGTTGCGCACCGCTTTATCGGGCGAGCCGCCGTGCTCGAGCCACGAGGAATTGTGATAATACTCGGTGACGGAGGCTTTATTGGAAAACGCCAGCGCGACGTTGATCTTGCACTTGTACTCGTCCTTGTCGTCGCGGTCGCGGCACATGCGCTCACCGCTCCAGCTCTGGACGGTAGTGAAGCCATCCTCCCCGATCAGCTCGCTGACATGGTCGGCGATACCGTTCTCATAGAAGAATTCTTCAACGTCAAAGGAACGTCCCGCCTGCTGACGGAAAATGAACTTGACGCCGGGGTTGACGATCGCCTGACGGCGGAGCATCTCGGTGAAAAACGCCTTATCCATCTTGATGTCGGTGAAGACTTCGAGATCGGGCTTCCAGCGGATCTTGGAGCCGGTATCTCTGCCGCTGTAATCTGTTGATTGCAGACCGCCGACGTTCTCGCCCTTTTCAAAATGCAGGGAGTATTTTTTGTGATCGCGCTTGATATCGGCGTCCATGTACTCGGACGCGAACTGGGTCGCGCAGAGTCCCAGACCGTTGAGGCCGAGAGAAAACTCGTAGTTGCCGCCGCTGTCATTGTCGTATTTGCCGCCCGCGTAAAGCGTGCAGAACAACAGCTCCCAGTTGTATTTCTCTTCGTTTTGGTTGTATTCGACGGGGATGCCGCGTCCGTGGTCTTCGATCTCGATCGAGCCGTCGTTGTAGGCGGTAAGGACGATCTCTTTGCCGTAGCCTTCACGCGCCTCGTCGATGGAGTTACTGAGGATCTCAAACACACTGTGCTGACAACCCTCGATACCGTCGGAGCCGAAGATGACCGCCGGGCGCTTACGCACCTGATCGGGACCCTTGAGCACCTTGATATCGTCGTTACTGTAGACAGGTTTTTTCTTTGCTTTTGCCATAGTTTCACCTTGGTTTCTGTATGATAGCCTTCCTTTCCTAAGGGAGGGTGCCCGGCAGGGCGGAGGGTTGCCAATCCCATATCCGAATTGCGCTATAATATAACTGTGCGAGAAAACAAATCAACCCTCAGTCTGCTTCGCAGACAGCTCCCTTAGGAAAGGGAGCCTCATTTATTTGATCCCTTTGAGCTTTTTGATCTGGTCACGCAGATATGCCGCGTGCTCGAACTCGAGCAGCTTTGACGCTGCCTGCATCTCTTTGGTGAGCTGCTTGATCATCTCGATCCGCTGCTCACGCGAGAGTCTGCCGACCAGCTCCATCTCTTCGTCGGTATGGGTGGAGATCTCGATGATGTCGCCCACCTTCTTGATGATGGTCTGCGGCGTGATGCCGTGCTCCTCGTTATATGCCTGCTGGATACCGCGGCGGCGGTTGGTCTCAACGATGGTTCGCTTCATCGAGTCGGTCACGCTGTCGGCGTACATGATGACCATGCCGTCGGCATTTCGCGCGGCGCGTCCGACCGTCTGGATCAATGAGCGTTCCGAGCGCAGGAAGCCCTCCTTATCCGCGTCGAGGATCGCTACCAGGCTGACCTCGGGAATGTCCAGACCCTCTCGGAGCAGGTTGATGCCCACCAGTACGTCGAACTTGCCCAGCCGCAGGTCGCGCACGATCTCCATGCGCTTGACGGTGTCGATGTCGTGGTGCATATAGCGCACCTTGATATCCATACTCTCGAGGTATTCGGTGAGATCCTCCGCCATCTTTTTGGTCAGGGTCGTCACCAGAACACGCTGGCTCTTTTCGGTGCGGATGTTAATCTCGGAGATCAGGTCGTCGAGCTGACCCTCGGTCGGTCTGACGGAGATCTCGGGATCGAGCAAGCCCGTGGGACGGATGATCTGTTCCGCTATCACGGCGCTTTTCTCCAGTTCCAGATCGCCGGGCGTCGCGCTAACGAACACCGCCTGATTCAGCCGCTCATAGAACTCGTCGAAGTTCAGCGGACGATTATCATAGGCGGACGGCAGTCGGAAGCCGTAGTCAATCAGGCTCTTTTTGCGGGCGTGATCGCCGCCGTACATGCCGCGCACCTGCGGCAGTGTGACATGGCTTTCGTCCACAAACAGCAAAAAGTCCTTCGGGAAGTAATCAAGCAGGGTGAACGGCGCGGAACCCGGTTCTCTGCCCGATAAGACGCGCGAGTAGTTCTCTACGCCGGGGCACATGCCGATCTCCTGCAGCATTTCAATATCGTAATGGGTACGCTGTTCGATGCGCTGGGCTTCGAGCAGCTTGCCGTTTTCACGAAAATATTTCAGCCGCTCCTGCAATTCGCGCTCCAACTCAGCGATCGCGCGCGCCATCTTCTCACCGTCGACGATATAGTGCGACGCGGGATAGATAGCGGCATGGCGCAGAGTCGCGATCAGCTCGCCTGTCAGCGGATTGATCTCCGTGATACGGTCGATCTCATCGCCGAAGAACTCCACGCGGATCACACGGTCGGAGGATGACGCCGGGAAGATCTCGACGATATCGCCCCTGACGCGGAACTTGTCGCGCACAAAATTGATGTCGTTGCGTTCGTATTGCAGTTCGATCAGCTTGCGGATCAGATCGTCGCGGCTTTTCTCCATTCCGGGGCGCAGTGAGATGACCATGTTGCGGTAGTCGATCGGGTCGCCCAGTGAATAGATGCAGGATACCGAGGCGACGATGATGACGTCGCGGCGCTCGGACAGTGCCAGTGTGGCGCTGTGGCGCAGCTTGTCGATCTCATCGTTGATCGAGGAATCCTTTTCGATATAGGTGTCGCTCTGAGGAATATACGCCTCAGGCTGGTAGTAATCATAATAGGATACAAAATACTCGACCGCGTTCTCGGGGAAGAACTCCTTGAATTCGGAGCACAGCTGCGCGGCAAGCGTTTTGTTATGGGCGAGCACCAAGGTCGGCTTGTTCACCTGCGCGATGATGTTCGCGATGGTGAAGGTCTTTCCGGAGCCGGTAACGCCCAAAAGCGTCTGTTCCTTATGACCCGCCTTGATACTGTCCACCAGGGTTTGGATGGCGGCAGGCTGGTCGCCCGTGGGCTGATATTCAGATACGAGTTTGAAGCGGTCCATTTGCCGTCCTCCTGTATAATCTCCCCGTTGTTAGCAGCGGGGTAGTACACTCTTTTTAATTGTTTCTCCCGTGACACAAGTGTCTCGGTCGGTCAATCTAATACAATTCCTCAGTCAGCTAAAGCTGACAGCTCCCTTTCCCAAAGGGAGCCTTTTTTATATAATGCCCGATTCCGCCATCGATACGCAATCGTGGTCGGCAACGATGAAGTGATCGAGCAGGGTGATGTTGACGAGCTTCAGAGCATCTTTGAGAGAAATTGTCGTCAGCACATCCTCTTTTGACGGCAGCGCCAGACCGCTGGGATGGTTGTGCGCCAATACCGCGGCAGTCGCGCCGTAGTTGATCGCTAAGGTAACGATCTGTCGGATCGAAACGCCGGCGGAGCTGAAATCGCCGTGGGCGATCATGCCGCTGTAGACCTCTTTCCCCTTTGTGTCCATCAAGAGCAAAAACACGTGCTCGGTTTCTTCATAGCCGATGAACTTGTTCAGGATCAAGCCGGGGATATTGCCGAAGTTCAGCGTCTTGTCGGAGTTCTCGTACTTGTCGACCATATACAGCCGCGTCACACCGGGAAAGAGCTTGAGATACATCGCCTGATGCTCGGTGAGTCCGGCGTCCTTCAAGCTGTCCAGCGATGCGTCCAGTACCGCCGAAAGTGAACCGTAACGTGCGATCAGGTTCTTTGCGATATCATTGGTGTTGCGCTGAGGGATCGCGTAATAAAGCAAGATCTCCAGCACCTCATGCGGCTCGAAAGCGTCGATCCCGTTCGCTATCAATTTCTTTTTCATTCGGGCGCGATGACCGCTGTGATCGGCTTTTTGCATAATATTTGCTCCTCTTGGATAGTTACATCTGTCAGGCAACAATACAAAACCCTATATGTAGCCATTATATAGCGATTTTACCACAAATTGTGGTAGATTGCAAGAATTGTAAAAGGATTTTAACCGCTCCGGATGAATAGTCGGCAATATTATTCTGATAAAGAAAATTGCTGCTCCATACGGAGCAGCATATCAACTGATGCTTTATTCTGATTTATTCGAAGGATCGTTCTTTTCCGATTTCTCCGCCGCGGACTTGCTTTTCTCAGAATTGTCTTTTTCAATCGTTTCAAACAGCAAATCATCTGTCGCGTCGAATTTTTTAGATGTAAAGAACAATGAGACCATCTCGGATCCAAACAATAACACAATGATTCCGATAAAAATAAATATCCCTGTCGGCGTACAGAAAAAGCTATATACCTTTCCTATCAGAACAAGCTTGCGGACGAGCTTTCCTTCGATCTGATCGTAAGTGATCGCTTTGTCCAAGGGCGCACCGGGCGCGTCGCCCCGTGTTTGATAGTAATACTTACCTTCTTTTATCACAGGATCCGAAACGACACGGTGGGTAACATCGCGACCATACATCGAGCCTTCTTTTGACTTGTAAGTAACGATATCATCCTTATGGATATCTTCCGCATCTGAGGAATGAACCAATAACACATCGCCGACCTGCAACGTGGGCTCCATCGAATCCGACGTCACACGGAAAAAGAAGTAGCCGAAAATCGATGGCGTTTGTCCCATAATACGAGACGCAAGAGAATACACTACGATCAAGCTGAGGATCACCAAAAGCACAACAGAAAGCACATGGGTTATCTTTTTGAACACAGAGTTACCTCCCACATTTCAATGCGACCGAAACGATGAAGCAGGGTCAAATTTTCAGCGCTTTTTACGCTTTTTTGAATTCTTCTTTGTTGTGTTGTTTGAAGAAGTCCGGTTTTGGTTGTTTCTCGGTTTTTGCTGTTTTCCGTGCTTGGATTTTTTCTTCTTTGTATCATCCTTGCCGGAATTTGACTTCTGCTTATGCTGATCGTTTTCCTTGAACGAATCATTTTCTCGGGCATGCTTCTCAACCTGCTCTTCGCCGGTTTCATTCTCCACGGGTTGAGCTTCTTCAAACAAAGAGAAGTCTATGGTATCAGCATCATTCGGTTGAGAGCCCTGCTCAACATCTGTATTCTCAGGCGGCTGTTCCTCGGCTTCGGCGGCTTCGGAAGGCTGTTCCCCGGTTTCAGCTTCTTCGGGTTGAGGAGACTCTGATAAAGAGAGATCACTTTTTTCAGCGTCGTCCAATACAGATTCATCCGAATCAGATGCTTCGTTTTGTTTTGCTTCTTTCTCCTTTTCAGCTGCTCTCTTCTTTTTCATTTCTTCCAGCTGCTCTCGCTTGACGCGCTCCACGATCTCCTGGAATGATTCGGTATCCTCCTCTTTTGCGGCGCCGATCGTCAGCTTGATGATATTCACGATCTCGTCAAAGAAAATCAACAGGAGCAGGAAGATAAAAACAAGGAACCCCCCCGTTGAGAAGAAGAAGTTGTAGAGCACCCTCAAAAAGTCTAACTTAGAGAGATATTTTGATTCAACGTCGGCGTAGTTGATCACACCGTCATCGTTTTTATTCGCGTCACCTTTCGTAACGAGAACAAGATTTCCTTTTCCGTCATCATACGGCGCAACCAGCACTCGGTGAGTAACCTTTTGGTTATCGAATCTGGCGTCACCCTGAAAAGTGATAATATTCCCGATGCCGATATCGGAAGGGTCCTTTATCTCTTTGCTGAGAATAACATCGCCGATCATCAGCTCGGGCTCCATGCTGCCGGTAATGATCCGATGCAGAGAGAAGCCGAACAGTGTCGGAGATCCGCCGGACACCTTAGTGAGCATGAAAACAACAACAGCGACAGTGAGTATCGCGATCAACGTCCAACACACGATGTTTTTCACGATACGCGCGACGTGAAGCGACTTTTTGAGCTTGGCTGTCTTCTTTTCACCGAGCTTATTTTTGATCTTTTCTTTCAGCTTTTTCATAAGCATACTCCGATCAGCGGTCTTGTACAATATCAGTATAATAAAAAAGGGCTGTAAAAACAACCCTTTTTGTTAATTTAATTCGGTTAAGATCCTCACGGAATGAACTCCTCGCCGGGAATGTTCGATCGATTGAGATCGCCGCAGATCAAGCCTTATACGCCGATATAAACGTTGTCGATCGTATAAGAAAGCGCCTTGCTGGGAGAATTGTTGATCACATACCAGTAGACCTTAACGATATTGGCGTCATTCACCGTACTGGCAGGGATCTCGATATTCTTGACGATCGGTACATCATTGAAAACATAGTTCGCGTCAGCGGTTACATGTACGGTTGTTTCTACCTGCTGCTCATCGGGATAGGAGCCGCCGGTCGACTTAGTATACAATATCGCCTCGCCTGCTCCGACAGGAGTGATCACACCGGTATCCACATCAACTGTGAAAACAGAGTCATTGCCGGAATAATACTTTAATGTACCGATATAATTCGCGTTGTACTGATAGGTAGTCGTACCGACCGTGTAGGTATCGCTTCTGAGAGGAAGACTGCTCAAAGCCGCGTTAAAGGAATTGCCGGATCCTGTCGCGACAAAGATATCCTTATAATAATGGTTGATGCAGTTACCCGTGACCGTATAGGGCGGCGTATGAACCAAGTGGTTACCGGCAGTATTCGTATCGGAGGTGATCTTATACAGCTTACTATGGGTCGGATCCTGCCCGTCAGACTTTAAGTTATACAGCGTCTGGGAACGCAAGCTATTATCCGGTTGACCGTTATTATGATAATCCCAACCTTCTACAGCGAAAAACGCGTGGGTAGCTGTCGAGGGAATATCAGCAAAATACTGATTGGGGTTGCTATCTCCTCCAACATGCTGCATCTTACGCCACTGACCGTTGGAGCCTTTACCATCCAAGCTCTCTACGCTTGTATCCGGATCTTCATTATAGCAGATATAGAACTCGGTGCCTTTCCAGCCTTCGATTCCGTTGTCTTTTTCAAAATAGATACGCATCTCATTGCGATTTGCGTCAGTCGAAGGCGTCGCCAACGCTGAGTAGTCATGGTAGCTGCGGGTGGGACCGTTTACGCCGAGCGCAAGAGAACCGTTATTTGTCGACGTCGGGATAGAAAGCGTGCGCGCGTAGAGCGAAACATTCTGTACCGAACCGGAATTGTTTGTCAAAGTGGTACAGAAATATTTACGGTTATTGTTCAGCACGTCGGAACCGCTGCAGGCATTATTACCGTTGCAGTCTGTCGTATAAGTACCGTCCGCACCGGTTGCGGAACCCATAGTGGAAACCGCAACATTCTTACCGTTAAAGGCATTAATGTGATAGGTGCCGTCACTGCCGCCGAACATCGCTTTTTCGCCGTCTTGCCCATGAGGACGTGAGAACCATGAAAACGTCGGAACGTTCATGCAGACGATGACCAACACTACCGCGAGTACGATCGCAATAATTACTTTTGACTTTTTCATGGTTTCACCTCCTTAATAATCTGTAAAACTATCAAAGTGTTTTACGGGTCAGTAATCCAGAACTTCTTTGAACTGCTGTCGAAATGGAATATGTAGGTTTTATTACTACCATTCATCGTACAGTTACCGCTCGAAGAATTAAACGTATCACCGCCGGAAGCTCCGTAATAGCCATCATGATAACCGAATCCGTTACTGTACCATGTGCCGCTGTTCGTAAGAATCTTAAATGATTTTGTTCCATTCACATCTACTGAATAAGTATATTCAGTAGTATTGCCGACACGGGTCATTTTGTTGTTATTACCATAATCCCATCCGCCGGTGATCTCGCCAACGACATGATAGGTTGTCACTTCAGTCGCAGTAATCCAGAACTTATTAGTAGTTCTGTTGAAGTGGAATGTAAACTTACAGGTATATCCAACATTCAACTTCATATTGCCGGTACTGTTATTAGAGTTCAAAGTATCGCCGCCACTGCCACCTAAGAAAGTATCTGTACTGTTGGAATACTTGTACTTATAGGTATAAGCGTTGGACCAGTGGATAGCATCTACACCGTCATAAATCTTGAACTCATACGCGCCGGGATCAAGCTCTTGCGTAAAGGTAAGCTCGTTACCGGAACCGGTAAGATGATCCTGTGATTCTGACCATCCGTTCCACGAAGCCTTCAGATAATAGCTGTTCTTCGCCTCAAACTTAGCATAGTAATGGACATCAGCATCACCTAATGTAAAAGTATATGACGCATTCGTTGACGCTGCTGTACCGGTACCACTTGAATTCGTATACCAACCGACAAACTTATATCCGGTTGCCGGATTCGCCTTGATGGTAACAGATGAATTATATTTGACATCGGTCTTTGTAACGGATGTAGAAGCCGTTTCGTTTCCATACTGCACGGTGCTGCCGCTTGAACCTATCGCATCAATATAGACAGTATGCGTGTTCGTCGTGTAGCGTGCGTAATATGTGGTATCAGTATCGAGCGTTATAGGTGAAGACGACGTCACATCCGTACCACCGGATGCATTAGTATAAATACCTTCGAGCGTATAACCCGTAGCAGCGGACGCCGAGTAAGGTACCTCCGTACCCTTATCAACCGTCTTTGAAACAGATGATCCTGAAGAGGAATTCGTGCCGGCAATCGTAATCGTACCGCACGCCGTACCGGAATTGACGCCATCCAGATATCTGTAGATCGTCAACTTTCGTACTTCCTTGAACTTCGCGTAGTAGGTTTTCTCGGTAGGAGTAGCGGGTGCGGTCGTCGTATAAGTCGCGCCGGTATACAATAAGTTTTTATCGTCGCCGTTATCTTCGCCCTCGGGATTATCATACCAACCGACAAACGCATAGTTAGTATTAGCAACAGTGGCGGTCAGCCTGATCGCCTTCTCGGGCCAGGCGTGAACAGTATCCTTATGCTTTTGGCTGGTGCTTTTGGTAGACTCGATCACATGGGTCGAGGTCGTAGTGCCGATATAAGAAGTTGCCGTAACCGTGCCCCACGTACTCTGATTAGTGCAGGCAGCAACCTTGATCGTTGCGGGATCTTGAAATTCACCGGTGCTCTTGTTGCTACCGGTATCGTTGTCATATGCTCCGCCGTTGATCGTCTTGATGATATAGGTCGGGTCGACAGGATCATCCGGAATGGTTGTGTCTTCGGTTTTGTTGTGTATATAAGTAGTATTCCACTGGTTAGCCATGTTCTCCGTAGTCAGGTCGTTTCTCTTAGCGCGGATGAACAAGGTGCTTTGATATGTACCGTTATAATCGAAGGAATAATGCTCATTTTCATCCAGTTCAAGCTTATACAGCTTATCGGGATCACCCTTGGAGCTATCCCAACACCATGCATAGAAATATTGGGTCTCTCCGCTTCGATCCCACTCCGGAGTCGGGAGCAGGGTAACATGGCGAGGCGTCAGATCAGATGTAATGCCGAGATAATTGATCGCCTGTGTAGCGGCCATATTAGTGGTAATATCCGTATTGTCAGCCGTTTTCTTCTGGAGCCATACGTTGATGGTAACGATCTTTGTCTCGTTAGCGCCGACCGAGAACAAACGAGCAGTCGAGCTCTTGCCCTTCACATGGTCGGAGAACTTTTCGACCGCTGTAGCGCCGGTAGTGCCGGAGGTAGAATTGACCACCGCCGTGGTACTGGCGTTGTTTGCATATATCTTTGTATTGCTGATCAGCTTACCGGTAGCAGGGTCATAATGACCCTCAGGGTTCTCACCCTCGGAATATGCCGTAACGGATACACGGATATTATCGTCAACGGATATCGGTTTTTCCTGTTCATTCACAAAGAAGAAATCCGCGTTTGTATCTGCTCTCAGACGAAAACTCACGCTGAGATACGTTGTATTCTTATCACTGACGTTGCCTTTTCTGTAAATAAAGTTAGAAGAAATATTCGCCTTGGGGAAGTAGAACGTCTTTCCGTCTGCGCTCGACGCGGGCGCCAGGTGCATACCGCCGGACGGCTCGAAATAGTCAAGAAGATCGATCGTACCGCTCTCGCCGCCGATCATGATATCGGTATACCTGATATCATTGATGACCGCACCGTTAGTGCCCGTCTCGTTCGTGATCTTGATGGATGAAACCGTCTCGACCCACGCGTAGACGCCTACCGTACAAAGCGCAAAGATCTCAAGGAGGATCACAACTGAAATCACTAAGCTCTTTACTTTATTCTTACCGGAACGGCGAACCTTGAGCATCTTCCATAGCTTATTCAATTGTATCACCTCCTTGAAATCATATTATTTAGTTATGACCCCAGTAATCACTGTTTGTCATCTCGTAAGTTACCGTATAACTGCTTGAATTCGGCACTGTGAAGGTTTGCGTACCGCCGCCGAACGGATAATACTTTGTACCGGAGCTGTTTTTCTTACAGAAGCGGACAATCTTCTCGCCGACAGGGATAGAAACCGTAACAGTAGAAGATTTATTGCTCCAGTCACCGAAGTAGTAGGTGTTTCCGGCGTCAGTCTCGAATCCAACTGTATCGGTATTATATACCCATTCTTTTCCGTTCGGTACTCTGGCAATAACCTCCAGACGGCAATTCGTCGCCGAACTGCCGCCACCGCCGCCGGATTCGGTTGCGGGAGCCTGAGTAGGCGTAGGCGTTACACTGCTGCCGTAATCCCAGTAGCCGACACAGGGAGACAGGTTCTGTCTCTCAACAGTTGTCGAGCTATACTTGTTACCATGGGTAGCTGTGTAAACTATCGCATTATCATAGGTATTGGTTGAAGAATCCAAAAATGTTCGTGTCTCCTGTAATGGGATCTTCTGATTGTTGGAATCATGTGCATACCAACTGTCACCAATAGCCGGATTGACCATATTATTAACATTTTTACGCGTATGCCATGCGTTATAGATCTTTGCTTGACCCGAACCGTTATGAGGATTCAAACGATAAAAGGCAATATTAGTTACAGCTTTTTTCGGTATTTCGCACTGCCATTCAGAACCTGCATCTGTAGACGATGTACCGGTTCTGGTCTTTGTTTTTCTCATAATGACAGTCTTCCACCGTTTAGGAGACTCTTCGGAGTAGGGATCTTCATAAGAACATGCGATAATCGGTTCTTTCCCATTATCTGGATTATCAATCCAATTATATACATTGCTATCAGTGTCACCGATCGTATCATCGATAAATGTGATGGTATCCATTGGCGCAAAGTTACTCTCAATATCGATATCGACAGAAATCTGTCTGTTCTTATAAGCGTCAAGATCCTCTAACGTTCCCTCAAGCCACACAACCAGAGTAACATTCAGCTTCTGTCCGCCGGGAATGATAAACAGCGGAGTATGCTCATAATAATAGGTGGAGAATGAATTCCAGTTGTAGTTAGGATAAGACGGTTCGAGCGTAGGATTGCCGTTATCATCAACCATCGATACCACGCCGGGAGAATTATCGACATATTTATCAACCTGTGCGGAAGGGTCGATAACAATGGGTTTGACGCCGCTGTCGGCAATGAATGCTAATCTAACAGGGCAATGATCAGAAGGCTTAACCTGATGATCCGGAACTTTTCCTTCGGAAATAGGATCCCCATTGCTGTCAACAACTTTTAGCTCATCCTCAAAAACATCATTTCCGACCTGGATCTTATAGCTCTTGATATAGACGGGCGTGTTACCGGAGGTACCATTGAGCTCAAAGTCCTTGTACACATAATGGACATTCTCATCGCCCTTGTTGCCCTCGCGGAAGAACATCTCCGCGGTATTGGAGGTAAAGGATCTGTCAACCGGAAAATAGATATTTCTACCGTCTAAGCTGGACGCTTCATCCAGAGTAAAAGCAGGGATGGTGATTTTATTCGCGCTGGATTTATCTTTATTGATACGCAGGGACGAAGCGGACTGGAACTCCAGATTCTCGGAATTGAGTTCGGCAGCCTCACGAGCGGTAAACCATGCCATCGATGAGGTTACGCCAAGTACCAAAACAAGGAAAAGTGAAACATATGATTTTGCAAGACCTTTATTGAGAAGCAGACGCTGACCTGCTTTGATACTCAGCGCTTTCAAAATTGTCTTTATCTTCATCATGTTTCACCTCCTAAATCGTAATTGATTGAATTGGATCGATTGCGTCAGCCGGAAACCGCTTCTACAATATCAAAATTCAACGACATATTGATCTTGCCGTTAACCAGTCTGAGTCGCGCCTCGGAATCTTCGCCTTCGATCCAGAGATTGACACGGATATGACCGTAATAATAGTCGTTTGCCGTATCACGGTGAGGCAATGTGACAACCACGATATCCGTACTGCTCGCAGCTCTCAACTGATACTGATAGCTACTGTCTGTGCCGGCTATTACATTGTAGGTACCGTTTTCCCATTTAACACGGGTAGAAGCAGAGGAATAGAACGCGTGATCTGTAGTATGCTCATTTTGTCTTTCCGCTATCGCGCTGCCGGTATAATAAGCGCTGCCGTGGTTAAAATCATACGGGCTGGTACCGTTTGCGGTCAGACCGGTATACAATCGATCATTGATACCATCATACCACACATTGGGAGCCGGGATCCATAACAGCTCACACGCATTATTGGCTTCACAGTTCAGAACAGACATTCTGACAGCGCCGATCGCGCCGGGCTTCATGGAAGCTTCGTCTGTATCACCGTTATAAACATGCTGACCGGATAGACTGTTTCCGTTAACCGGTTCGATTTTTGAATCGCGAGTCAGCGCAATACTGTAATTGTGCTTGCTGCGAAAATAAAGATCAAACGACATATAGTTATCGTTAGCAACTGCCGCTTCAAAAGACTGGGTCGTATCAACATACGCGATCTGATCATACTGCATGAGTTTCGGAATATTGAATGTTGTTCCGTTACCGGTGACCTCAGACATGAAGAGACCATCCATGAACTTGAGCTGCTGATCGGAAAAATCAAAGTTCAGCTCGCCTTCATTCCATTCGGTTTGCCTGCGGGTTTCGGACGGATGATCATTATTCCAAGTGGCATTATCCCTTAATCTGGAATTGATCGCACTATACTGGTCGCTGCCAGACGGCGGCATGATGTAAAACTCAAGCTTGTCATTGACCTTAGTCGATACGTCTACCCCACCGGCAGTTGTTTGTTGATGAATCGTAAACCACGAATAAGCTCCCACGAATGCAACAACGGCGAGCACTACTAAAATTATTATGTTTTTAGCAATCATTTTCCGAGTTTTTAACCTCAGTGCATCGCTCTTTTTCATTGCAAACCTCTGTCAAACTTCTTCACTACAATTAGGCAAATCGATAATGCGGTAAGATTCATTCGTAAAAACATTCGTTTAAATCAATTATTAATAGTAATCCTTGGTTTCGGGGAGATTTAACAGCGCCTCAGGCTTATCGTCGACGAGCACACGCGCCTTCTTGACGTATTTTTTCGCTTTCTTTGTAGCTGCAGCGAGCTTCTCTTCGTAATCCTGCCGGATCGCTTTCTTCTCGGCGTTGAGGCGAATCGTGTACTTTTGATCATCGGAGAAGGTGCACGCGGCGACCTTTTCGTTCTCAAGTGTGTCGATCTTGACCTCATACTGTGACCGGATGTCGGCAATCTGTTTTTCGTACTTTTCACGGATCGCTTTGATCTCAGCCTGTTTGGTCAACTCGACAGTTTCAAGCTGCGCCTGCAGCTCTGCGATCTGATCGTCGCGGAATTTCATCGCGGCGATCTGGGTACGCAGGGAGTTGTTCAAGGCGACGTTCTTGGTCTCGATCTCGGAAACCTGTTCGCGAGCCGCCATGATATCGCGCTTCGCCTGTTGCTCAACCGCGTCAACACCGCCGATACGTTCGCTCAAAGCGGATTTTTCTTCATTCAATGTTGCGATAATGGCGTTCTTTGCGGAGATCGTGTTGAGATGAACGCGTATCTGATGCTCGAGCTCTTTCCGCTCGTCGTTACCATCGCTGATCACGCGGTTCAGATCATCCATCTCACGCTGATAATTGGAATACTTTTCTACCGCCGCGTCGTAATCGCTTTTCAGGCTGTTGTATTGACCCGTCAGTTTCTCGTTCGCAGCAGTTGCATCCGCAAGGGACGTCGTCTTGGAGACGATCTCATTGGCCTGCTCGGCGATCTTGCGCTTGTTATCCTCGATCGTCATCTTGAGGTCGGAATTCTCCGCGCTCAGAGAACCGACTGTATTGGTCAGGCTCTTGACCTGAGTATTCAAGCCGGTGATCTCTTCCGCCTGAGACGCGATCGTCGCCTCATGCGCGGCAATCTGCTTAGCCTGCTCAGCGATGACGCCCTTGAGCTGTTCGATCTCAGCCTGTAACTGCGCGATGTAATTCTGGAGTTCCTCTACGCGATTCTCCAGAACGGCAATCGTAGCAAGATGAGCCGCGATCTGCGCCTCGAGCTCTTGGATTTTTGCTTCCAACTCTGCGATCTTCGCCTCAAGCTCTGCGATATGCGCCTTGAGCTCTTCGACCTCTTTCTCGAGATCCATGATGCGAACCTGCGCCTTACGGAGCTCTTCGCGAAGATTTTCAAGCTCTTTCTTCAGAGCGGCAATAATAGATTCCAGTTCTTTGATTTTGATATCGCGGACACGGATCTGTTCCTTCGCCTGTTCGAGTTCAGCGGTCAGCTTTGAGATGATGACCTCTCGCTCACGAACTTCTTTGAGTCGCAGTGCCATTTCCTCGCGGCGGGCTTCATAGATCCTATCCTCGATATAACGCGCCATTTCCTCTTCAGGCTTGTTCGCCTCAGCGGCACGGCGCTCATTCTCAGCAACATACTCCGCATGGAGCTTCTCGCGAAGCGCGGAGTTGGTGTTGATGGTCGCGACGAAATGCTGGAACGCCATTACGTCGTACATATCTTTCTGAACGTCTTCAGGCATCTGACCTTCAAAGACGTTTTTCTCTAATACATAGCCGCTCTTACGGTAGCCTTCAATAAATACCCACAGATCATAGCACTGCTTGAAAGCAGGATCCTGCTTGATGCAGTTGGTCTTATTGATCGGCGATTTTACCGCGATACAGCCTTTGAGCGATTTGATCAGCTCGGTACCGACGAAATCATCCAGCTTCATGCGGATTCGCTCGATACGCTCATAGTCGGTCAAGCCGGAGAGATCTTCATCTCTGTCAACCTTATCACGTTCATGCTTCTCGGCGTGGTGCTTCAACTCAAAGCCGAAAACCTCATGTCCGACACGAATCTCACGATCCATCGACATCTTACTGGAGGAATCATTCGGCGCGTCCTGCAAAGCACGGAAACGCTGCTCAACGAACGCGATCGTTCTGAATATCAATGTATGGAGAAAGCGATTCTCATAGGTCGCGAAGCTATCTTCACGATGGGTGTTCAATAATCTTTCGGGGACAACGCTGCCATCTTCCTCGATCGCCATGATCAGGTTGGCGTGCTGCGTCAAATGCTGTACCGCATCCTTACCGACCTGCTTGACCTTGTCGATACGGTCGACCTCTTTGTGCTCTTCGATGAACTTGCGCTGTTCTTCGATCGCCTTTTCCATGTAGGGCAGCTTGCCCTCGATCATCTCGACCCATTCCATATCGATAACACGGTTATACGCGTTACCGGAGAGCTCATCATTGCCTTTATCTGCGTCAGCCAAAGCAGAAGTCAAGTACTCGCGCGCATAATCGCCGTCAAGTGTTTCTTTCATCTCGGCAAACGCTCGATAATACCGGCTATAATCAATCATGGGACTCACTCCTTTTTGGGTCGGTTATCAATTGATGAATCAGCCAGCGAGAGTAACATACCTCGCTGTTCGGGAGGAGCACAGTGGCGCTTAGCCAATCGCTGACAAAGATGTCAGCTCTTGGAGCGCTGTTGCATGGGAGTTGTATACCAAATCAAAGATTTGGACAACTCCTCAAAGCCCCTCCCCTACTTTATTCGGTTACAAGTACCACAGCTCTAAAGAGCCTTACGATGACGACTTGTATTGTTATCAGGTCATTTTCTGGAGCATGCGGACATACTCTTTACATTCATTCATATTCTCTCTGCCGAAGAGCTGATCGAGCTGCTGAACAAGTCCGTCGATCTCGTCACGGATATAAGAAATGTTCAGCGCCTCAAACTTACGGAATACCTTCTTGCACAGCGCGTAGTCGATACCGTCGATCTCAGTACCGCCGCAGCCGACGAACGCGGGTACAAAGGAGTTGATCTGCTTCATAACACGGTTACCGAAAGCAACACGGAAGTGTTCGATCACATAGTCGTCGAGGATCTCGATCTTCTTCAGATTCTCTTCACTGATCGGGTTCGCCGCAACCGCATCATCGAGCAGCTTGGTGAAATGTCTGTAGTTGATATGACACGGCGGTGTGTCGGGCGCCTCGAAGGGCTTACCCTTGGTGTTGATATCGATGGGCATCGCACGGTCATAAACCTTATCGGTGATAGCGAACGTGGAGTCATCGTTATTCGCGGTACCGACGTACCAGATATTGTCGGGGATGGTCAGCTTACCGTGATCGAGGTGCTTCGGGTCATCCGGCCACGGAGCCGCTACGATCTCAACGATCCACTCATCATGCGCCGGCATTTCGAGGATGGACAGCATCTCGGCGAAGTAATACTCGACACGGGCGATGTTCATCTCATCGAGGATGACGACGTATACGTTTTCATTATAGGATGCTTCGTACAGCGCACGGAGCAGCTCAGTCTCATTATATCTCTTGGTAAATTCGTTGTAGTAGCCGAACAGCTCGGTACGGTCACGCCACGAAGGCTGTACCGAAGCGATAACGGCGGGGTTGCAGACATATTTACCGAATGCGTAAGGCAGTGAAGTTTTACCGGTACCGGAGATACCTTGCAGGATCGTCAAACGACCTGACGCAAAGCCTGCTACAAAGCAGCGGAGCAGCTTGATCTCATACCAATAATGCATTCTGGAGCAAGCAAAGTTGCGGAAGTTGGTAACGAACTCGGGGAGGGTAACATCCCAGTCGTACGGCTCGGGCTGATAATCCGCCCACTCTTCGTCGATGGTAACGAGCTTGTTGAAGCGGCCGGTGGATACCTCTTCTTCCTCTTCTTCCTTGTTGAGGGCTTCCAGCTCTTCGCCGGTCAGCTCGGAGATCTCGTTCGGGTTCAGACCGATCTGAGAGACCTTCATGGAGAGGATCTTATCCTTCTCGAGATTGAGGCGCATGACCTCTTTGTTCAGCGCGTTGACCTCGTTGACAAGATCGTTGGTGTCCTTTGCCTTCTTCTTGAACTTAGCGAATTTCTTGATGCCTTTCACGATGAAGAAGATGATCAGACCAAAAACAGCGGCAAGAAGGAGCATAGCGACGATCGCGATAGCCCAAGCAACGCCCTTACCGAGCTCGCCCTGTCCCGTGAAATTCTGAATAATATCATAGTAGGCCTTAAAGTTGAAAGCCTGCAGTATATCGACGATACCCTTGAAAATAGAGCCGAAGAACTGCTTCAGGAACTCAAATAAGAATTTAAAGATAGTATCCATATGTTCTACTCCTTGCTGCTAGTTTATTTCATTTGGATTATGTACATAGTTATGAGCACATACACCAAGCCTTCCCCTTGAGGGGAAAGTGTCGCCGACAACTATTTGGCGGTGACGGATGAGGTGGAAACGTTTCTGTTCCAACCCGTGCATTGATGAATCAGAGAGGCTTCCACCTCATCCGCTTCACTTCGTTCAGCACCTTCCCCTCAAGGGGAAGGCTGAATTTACAGCTCTTCGTCCGCAATGTTGAAGAACCACATCAGCTTGACGTAACCGTCACGGATGACGTCGAGACACTCGGGATCCTCGCCCTCGATCCACATGACGATCGTGTACTTATCGGTTTGACCGGGTTCAAGACCCTCGACCTCTGTATTAAATACCGTCTTAGAATCAACAAAGGGCTGGATCACGATCTCTTCATCGGTGTGGTTGACGAGTTCTTTGTTTTGAGGCTGTTCCGCCGCTGCTTCAATCTCTTCGGCTGTAGGAGGAGTATAGTTCTCGGGGATCTCTTTCTTAAAGATCTTTTCAAACTCCTCCGGGGAACCATCCGGGGAGGTCAAGCCTCTGTTTTCCTTAGCGAACACCTCAGGCTCGCCGTTCTTATAGATCATCACACGGCACGCCTCGTCAGCGTCCTTTGCCGCCTTGACACTCTGGAGCATACTCTGGTAATTGAGCGTTTCTTGACCGTTGTTTGTCAGATAGAAGGTATACGCGAGGTAATTTCTTCCGTTATGGGAACCTTCCGCCTCCAGATCCAGCGTAGCCGGCAGCCAATCGTAGGTAATGTTAGTGACCTCGTTGACCATGTTCGCGCTGAGCTTGTAGGTGGAACCGTCACCGTTTTCATGCTCAGAGATCGAAATACCTTTTTTAGCGGCGCCGCTGTCAACGGTGATAACCAGATCGCCGATCGTTGTCAGCAGCCATGTCATGATCCAGATCAGGAACAAGACCGCAACTAAGGTGATCAGCGCGATACCGGCGCGGCGTTTCCATCTGACCTGCTTTGCGATATCCTGTGAGTCACGCTTTGCGCCGTAACGCTGGAACATGCCCTCTTTTTGTCGCTGCAGCTGTACCTGCTTATCACCCTTGTTTTCTAACCGTTCGAGCTGTTCGGGAGAGAAAGGCTCATCGATGTTTTTCGGTTTCTTGCTCAAATAAAACAGCTCCTTTTTCGTAATCTATCCGTTTCGGGAGGAACACGCGCCTCCCCTATCGTTATTCTTCCGGTTTGGCGTCCTTTTGCTCTGCTTGTTCGGAAGCCTGCTGCATTTTCTGGAATTCCTGGAACTTTTTGAACTGCTCCAATTCCTCTGCCGTCATTTTAACATCCTGCTCGGCGGGATGATCCTGAGGCTTAGCCTCAGCCTCAGCTTCCGCGTCGGCGGTATCGGCTGCCACAGGTTCGCCGTCCGGCTGAGCCTGTTCGGTATCTCCGTCTTTGGATGCGAGCGCGGCAGCGACAGCCGCCTTGACCGCCTCTTCCTTTTCTTCATCCGCCTTTGACTTCTTATAGTTCATGGTACTGATCACAACACGAATGACCGCGTACATGAAGAAGATGATCATCGGCAGGAGAACGACAAAGAAGAAACCCTGCTGTGTTTGGATGTAATCTAAGAAAGAGCCCCATCCTTGAAGGATCTTTCCCTGATAACTGCTTGAATAATAGATGGAACCTATATCAGACGCGTTCAGATATTCTGTCTTATCCTGCTGATCGGGCGCCGGGGATGTCGTTCTGTTATCACCCTGTGTCTGATAACGCTTTGAACCGTTCTCATCGTTTGCGACGTCAACGATTCTATGGACGATCAGCATCTGTTTGCCTTCAGCGTCTTTCGAAACAAAGGTGACGATATCGCCTTTTTCGTACTCTGCGCTGCTGTTAAAGTTTGTCGCTTTCGCGATCATCAGATCGCCTTTACCGAAATCGCCGCCGCTATAGCCGTCGGGCGATCCGCCCTTCATAGAATCGGACTGGATCGGCTGGATAGTATAACCGAACATCGTAGAGATACCGGTAGATTTTGAAGTCAAGGCAAGCGTTGCGATAATAACGGAAACGATCAGGACCAATACGATCAGGATATTGATGATCGTATTGAGGATCGTTTTAAGAACGCTATTACCCTTGCTTTGCTCTTTGTTCTGCGTATTGGTTTCATTCTCTTTCATACAAAAATCTCCATATCTGTTTAATAGCGTTAATCTCTATATACATAAGAGTACACACAGATTAGTGCTAATATTATAGAATCGTCATAAGGATGAGATTGCCACGGCATGAATGCCTCGCAATGACAATGGACTGAGGATGAGATTGCCACGGCATGAATGCCTCGCAATGACAGTGGACTGAGGATGAGATTGCCACGGCATGAACGCCTCGCAATGACAATGGACTGAGGATGAGATTGCCACGGGCAACCCTCCGCCGCTTTGCAGCACCTCCCTTAGAAAAGGGAGGCTCATCGCCTCGCAATGGCGCTTTTGTCAACCCTCAGTCACTTCGTGACAGCTTCCTCGCCGGAAACGGCTTCTTCTGCGAAGACAGCCGACCCTTTTGTCCGCTTTGCGGACATTTCCCCTAGCAGGGGAATCTCCCCTTGTCCTCCGGACATTCCCCCAACGGGGGTACCTTAGGAAAGGGAGCCCTTTGGGAACGGAATTACAGGGGCGTGATGGGCGAAACTGCCGTTCCGCCCCTACACTCCATTTTCGCATAGTTCAAAACGTTTTGACCTCTGCTCATAGGGAGCGAGAGGCTGTATTATCAGTTGAGATTGCCACGGGCTTTGCCCTCGCAATGACAATTGATAGTGGACTGACTACTGAGGATCCAGACCCCCTTTCCCAAGGGGGCTGTCACCGCAAGGTGACTGGGGGTTATCATAAAGAATGAATCAACCCTCCGGCACTTCGTGCCACCTCCCTTAGGAAAGGGAGGCTGAACCCCGCCTCCTTGTCAGACCGGAGGAGGCAATGCTAACAACTCCGAACAAGCCATGTCGAACGTCCGACGGCCGTCGCCGCGGGGCGACCGACCGCTCATACAGAGCCGGGTCTTATCAAAAACAAGTACAAATCCCTCGCGGGAGATGTCCTATGCGGCGCGGGCGTGTGTTTGCCACCCGCGCCGCCGTTTATGATAATTTAAAAGAGAAATCTCTTAGGTACCGTTATGATCGTTCTTTACCTATTATTGAATAAGCAATCTGTGATCGTATCGGTAAGTAATCAATCAGCTATTATGACTGAACGGTAGAACCGGTGACGGAGAACTTGATGCTGGGCAGAGAGTTACCGGCGTTGACGTCAGCGCATTGTTCATCCTGACCCTCGAACCATACATACAGCTTATAATACTTGATCATCTGGCTGGTAAGCTTACCAACAGATACGCTATAAGTGGTCTTAGGAGTGATGGAAGTAGCAGCAGTAGTGGTAGAATCAACAGCGTCATAAGCAACACCGTCGGCATCAAATACGCCTGCCTTGAAATCAGCAGCTGCAGGAGTAGCAGCAGTAAGAGTTTCCGTAGTAAACGAATCGCCAGAGGGAGTAACAGGTACAAGAGCTATACGAAGATAGTTATTACCGGAAGAAGCAGGCCTCTCTCCAAATGACCAAGTGATAGTAACGTTATCAATAGGAGCAGAACCGTTATTCTTGACGTTCAGAGTCTCTTCGAAGACATAACCGGACTTGTTGTCAGAAGTCAGAGGGACAAAGTTGGTGCCAGTCTTCTTAGCGAAGTTATCTCTGGCGCCCGCCTCAGCGGTGAACCAGTTAGCGCCGTTTGCGGAAGAAGCAGGCTCGAAGGTAGCGGTGGTAGCGTAGTTTACGCTTGGGCCCCATGTAAGGTCAGTCTTGGAGATCTGAAGCTCGGAAGCCTGAGTGGTCTTAACGTTGATGCCGCTTGCAGTAGCGGTGGTGGACGATGTGAACCATGCGAAGGTTGCGGAACCCAGAGCTACGAGAGCTACAAGGAGCATCGCGACAGAAGAGAGTAACGCTCTCTTTCTGAATTTTGTGTTTGTCATGAGAATTCCTCCTTAATTATTATTGTTGTCCCAAACACAAGGACAGATTTACTATTTAATCAGGCGTTTGCCGCCTGTTTAAACCAACTTTTTGGGGAGAACGGAGAACAGAGAACGGAGAACGGTTAAGGGAAAATCCTGAGACGTGTGTCATGATTTTTCATCTATAATATACCTATTTGCCGTTCTTCGATGTTTTCAGCGTTGCTGTTAACATTCGGATCAATGATTTCAATAATTGTTTTAAATCATCAAACGATTCATCAAAGAATCCGGATTGTTCTAATATAATGAGCCAATACTCTGTTTCGTTCGCTTCTTTTGCAGCGATTTGTATTTTGTTAATAAAATCCGCTTTACTGATTGCATATTCAGCTTCATGGATATTGGCGCCTATGCTCGTACCGCTTCTTAGAATCTGTCTCGCCATGACATACTCTCGCTGCGTTTCGGTAAGCCACTTGTAATACGAAACGATCCTTAAAGAAAACTGAATTGAATAGTTTGCCAATTCACCTTTCATAATCAAAAACCTTCTATAATTGAACGAGCGGAGCGAGAAACATACACCGTTCTCTGTTCTCCGTTATCCGTTCTCCGATAAGCATCATTCAAACGAATTTCCGTTTTCATCGGCGCCGCCGAAGAGCATCTGGAAGGTGACGTTGGCGTCCTGGACGTCGTTGTCGCACTCGGGGTCTTCACCCTCTGCCCAGATACGGAAGGTGATCTGCTTGGGTGTGAGGGTATCGAGGTGGAAGAGACGGCTGTCGGAGCCGAAGCTCTGGCCGACGTCAAAGGTGGTCTGACCGGCTACGGAACTGCCCTTGTGCGGTTCCCAGATCGCGGCGGAACCATTGTCCTCATAGGAAACACGAACCGCGTTGACGATATCCGCCTTGGCACCGGTCTCGGTGGTGGTGCAGGCGGTAGTAGCGTCCTGACCTTCGACCTGTACGGTCTGGCCGGAGAGGTGAACATACATTTCTTTTGTCGCGATGAACCAAACCTTGAACTCTACAAAAGAGGTATCGTTAGAATTACGGGATGCGCCGGACTGGCTCGAGAAGGTGATGCCGTTGGAAGAAGTGACGGGATCGAGCAGCTGCTGGTCGAGGGTAGGCGCGTTCTGCGCGCGAAGAGAGGTATTGATCATGTCATTGGTCAGCACCTTTTTCCACAGACTGACGTCGGTGCCGCGGTTCTCGATATCGAGATACAGCTCGGGAGCGGTGGATATTTTTAGGGTGATATCGTTGACTGAAGCAAAATTAGACAGCGTAAACCACGCAAGCGTCGCCGTGATCAGCACCAGCATCGCAATAACGCTGAGCATAAAGGTGAACTTGCGCTTGATTCGTACCTGTGCTTTTTTCAGTTTGGTCAGTTCCTGTTTTAGCTCTAATACAGTCTTTTCATCCATACTACTCACCATTTATACCTATATATTGTGTGTTCAACCGCGGATTGGGGGCACATATACGCAATAAGCCTATACTACATCATAATAATCATACCTCGATTATAGAACAAAATTTGTTAAAAATCAACAACGAATTACAGTTGATTCCCTTGTATTTTCTGTCTTTATTACCAACAGAGTTAGTAATGTGTTGAAACTGCACTTAAAACTCAGTGCTTTTTTGTATAATATGCAAACATCTTGAGCAAAACCAACAAATTCAACAGATTAAATTTGGATAGCAAAGGGAGAGTATTTGAACAAATCGTAAACAGATTGTAAAAAAAACATGATCCAACTCCGAGACCGTCGATTCATCTCCACCCGGCGAGAACCGAACGTCATCTCCAAAAAGCTCTTACCGCACAGGCTTTTGATGCGGCGATCCATGCGGGTGTTGCGCTCTGTTTATCTGTTGAGAACGCGGCGGCACAAAGAAAGGCCCGATTTCAACACAACGGTCAAAATCGGGCTTCTGTGTATTCTCATTCAACAATGATCATGAGCGACTTATTCCAAACACCTCACGCGTTTGATAAAGCTCACGTTTCGGCATACTTACCGCCTATCTGCATACGTGCGGCAAAGCTGCTCCAGTCAGCAGCCGACTGAAAAGCCGCCAGCATCTCCGCGTTTCGCACCAGAAGAACTGCATCGGTCGGGATCGCGGAAGTGCTTTCGAGGGTCGGCACAGAGGTCAACGCCGATAAATCGATCGAATTGACGGCTCTGCAATTATAAAAAGCAGAGTCTTGTATTTCGCTGACACTTTCCGGGATAAATAAGCTTTGCAGCGACGCGCAACCCTTCATCAACCCTCGGTATATCACGGTCTGGTTTTTGGGAAAAGAAAATCTTTTTATCGATTGACAGGATTCAAAAGTACTAATCGCAAAAGCGATATCGTTTTTCGGAAGGGAAACCGTCTTTAAACTTCTGCATGTTTTGAAAGACGGAACAGAAGCGCTCGTTGACGGTATTGTGATGCTTTTTAATGAATTGCAATTATCAAACGTTGCGGCACTCAGCGATTCATTCATCGGTATCGATATTTCCTCAAGGTTCGCGCAATTATAGAACGTCGATGTATTACAATCACAGTGCAGTCCGATATCTGCCTTAGTAATGAAGTACGGCATATATCGGTTTTGCGAAAAGGGATTAAGTAAGAATCGTTGATTTGAATCGATGAGGATCTCGTATTGTCCCGCGGACGCGTATCTATGAGTCACACGATTCGTCGTCAGATCCTCTGTTGTACCGTCTCCCCACTCAACAGTGATTTGCTGCCCCGCCATAATCGAAACGCCTAACCACGCAACCATACTGCCGCCATAGAGCAAATCGATCGTGATGTGTGTTTTACCATCTGTCGGAATACGAACTGCGCCGACCGTAAGAGGGAATCCGTACGCCTTGATATCGGCTAAGCTCCAGTTCCACTCCTGATAGGTATACCCCTGCCTTTCGGGCAAGGGCGGCAGCTCGGTCAGCTCCTGCACCTCTGCTTCCGTATAGCTGTATAGGATCGTACCATCTGTATCGATAAAGTCAACATACTTGGACAGAACCTCCACATTGCCGCCCTGCTGAATACTGTTGATCGTATCCGCCAGATGATCACTGTTTTCAGCGATGGGCATCACAGCGCCTTTTTCGGAACAAGCCGTATATGCCGCGGCGATATTTTGATTGATCCGCGATATCTCACTCGCTATACTCAAACTATCATTCCTTTCTGTTATTAATAGGTATACCCCTCCACCTATGCCGAGATACAGAAAGAAGTTGCATAGATTTATGCAACTATGTAAAAACAGAAAGATAAACATTTTTGAAAAAAGACTTGATTTTTTGAGAAGAATTGTATATAATAGTTGAGCAATTGAAAATCCGGCCGCGGCCGATTATCATTTGACCACACGTAGAGTTGTCCGAGTGGCCGAAGGAGCAGCACTGGAAATGCTGTGTACCTTTTCAGGTACCGAGGGTTCAAATCCCTCACTCTACGCCATATAATAAAGGGACGCCCATTAAGGGTGTCCTTTTATTATTTTACCTTACAGCGTAGAGTGAGGGATTTGAAGGCGAGTGTGCCGAGGTTCGAGCCGCGCGAAGAACCGAAGGTAAAAATGATTCGGGGAATCATTTTTTACGAGAGCGCAGATCAGCCCTTTTCCCTATCGGATGTTATCATGCGATATGCCTTTTACCTTTATATATAACATACTCACTCTACGCCATATCAAAAAGAGATACCCGAACAGGTATCTCTTTTTTGATTTAACCGCACAGCGCACGTTGATAGATCGCTTCGACAGCCGCCGCATCCAGCGGACGGATTCGGGACAGGCGCAGCGTGTCATTCTGTGTCGCGTCGAGAGATAATCCCTTTAGATCGGTTTCGCGGATCCCGACGTTCAGCTCTGCAAGCGAAACAGGCATTCCGATAGAACGGAAGAAGTCGACAGTACGGTCAATGCCCTCTCTCGCGGCATTCTTATCATCTTCTGAATCCACACCCCAAACTCGTCTTGCGAACTGAGCAAAACGAGGAATACAGTCAAGATACAGCTCATTCGCCCAAGCGCCCCATACCGCTGACAGAGACGCGCCGTGAGTCACGCCGTAACGGGCTGATAACGCATGACCGAGCTTGTGAACGGAGAAGTCTTTGCCTCTGCCGCACTCGGTCAGGTTATTATGTGACAAGCTCGACGCCCAGAACACCTCTGCCATCGCGTCATAATTCGCAGGATCCTTAACAGCAACGGCGCCGTTTTTAATAACCGTGCGCAGCAGACCTTCGGCGATCTCATCGGTCAGGTCACACCGGTTATCCGGGATAAAATATCGCTCCATCGTGTGCATCATGATATCCGTCACACCGACGGCGACCTGATAAGCCGGAAGTGAAGCGCCCCACTCCGGGTTAACGATCGCAAACCGACATCGATTGAACGGTGTATTGATACCCGCCTTTTTCCCGATCGCAGTATTGGTCAGCACGGCGGAATCGCTCATCTCACTGCCTGCCGCCGGAATCGTCAATACGGCTCCCACAGGCAGGGATCGATCCAAGGGAATCTTCTTTGTCCACAGCTCCCAAAGGGATTTCCCGGGGTTTGCCGCGCCGTGCGCGATCGCTTTCGCGGTATCGATCGCACTGCCGCCGCCGATTCCTATGATGATATCCGCACCGCAGTCAAGCGCTTTCTTAACGCCCTCTTCCGCGTGCGCTAAGGTCGGATTAGGCTGTGCGCCGCCGAATTCCTCATAAGCAATACCGGAGCCTGTCAGGGACTGCTCCAGTCTTGACAGCAGTCCGCTTCTGACGACGCTTCCTTTTCCGAATACAAGCAGCGCTTTGGTACCGTATTTTTGAGTTGTCCGTCCGATCTGATCTTCAATGCCTCGTCCGAAGATCATCTCTGTCGGTGCGTGAAATGTAAAATTATCCATGATCATTATCTCCGTTCTTATTGATTCCATCATCATTCTCTTACGGCTTTTGGGGCACAAGTTTATTCTTACAATATCCTGACGATTTCCGTCATATCTCTGCTCTCACAGTGGAGCTTCATGGGCTTTGCATCATCGGCAGGATAACCAAGCGTCATCAGCAAAACAGCCGTCTCGTTCTCTGGCAGAGCAAATGCCGCTTTCACTTCACTCGGCTTGAAATAATTGACCCAGCACGAACCGATACCGATATCCCATGCGGCGAGCATCATGTGATCGGCAGCGATACTGACGTCCTGGATGCCGGCTCGACATCCTTCCTCCAGCGGACTTTTCCGGTCTGCGGTTTCATCGAGAGCGATCAGCAATACAACTGGCGCGTCAAAGGCACAGCGTGTGAGAGAACGAATCTTCGCGATCGCCTCGTCACTTTTGAGAACATAGATCCTCTGCGGCTGATAATTACAGCCTGTCGGCGCAAGCATACCCGCCTCAAGAACACGGTTCAGCTCATCGTCCTTTATCATATCGGGTTTGTATTTGCGAACGGAATACCGCTCTTTGATTACTTTACCGAATTCCATTAAAGTCTCCTTCCAATCAATTAGAATGATTCAGTGTCGTTTGGCTTTTTTTGCTTTCCTTTCGGGCAGTTCCGCATACATGCCTTCCAGTAATTCCGCGATCAGTTCCGCGTCCTCAAATCTGTCAAAAACGTGCATCAGCGTCTTTGAACCTTCGTAAGGATAACGCAGTTCCGAATCGGCAAGAAGTCTGTCCGACGTCGGCGTTCTCTTTAAAAACAGTTCATTAGCTCCGATATCACCTATCAGCTTACCGTTAAAGTACACAAGATATCCGCCCATCATAGGTTTTATGACAATCTCACCGACTGCGGAGAAACACTCACGTACATATTCATTAAAATCATTCACTGTAATTACCTCCACTAATCCCGTATTATCTTTGTCATGATAACAGATAATACGGATATTGTCTACAGGGTTTTATTCGAAAACCGCTGAACCGCCCTGTCACGAAACGCGGTATATTTTTTCTCCGGGATCGGCAGTTCAATACCGTTCGACAACGTCAGCTTGAAACGCCGGATATTTTGGATATGGATCGGATTGACCAGATAGCTTTGGTGACATCTGAGGAACAGATGACCGTATCTCTTTTCAAGAGTGGAAATACTTGTCAGCACCTCGATCGCTTCTGTGTCGACAGTATGCAGGATGCTGTGTCTGCTCTCGTGAGCCGCTTCGATATACACAACGGTATCGGAAAGGATAAAGTAATCGGAACGGTCAAGTCCGTGGAAGTGGATGCGATCGCCGTTTTGCCTGAATGACGCGTTGCTGTAATAGATCTGATGGAAGTTTTTCGGATAGATCGTGTCCTCCTCATGCTTTGAATGGGGATTTGAGATATGACAGAGCAAAATCCTCGACGCCTTTTCCCTATTCCCCGCCTCATCCGTAACCATTCGTTCGCACCATGTCAGGAGTACGCGCTGATACAGGGTGATATCGTGATGATCCGGATAATGCGTCGTGATGTGATAACTCAGCATCACATCGCAGAACGACGAATGAGCGCTTGTGTGCATGACCTCGATGTTACCCAAGGAGAAGGACAGCGCGTGTTCCTCGGATCTCCATGCTTCGATCATGTTCTCCCTGCCGTGCAGGAACTGTCCTTCCGCGGGACCGTACCACAAAGCGTCGTCGTCCATCGCGTTCAAAAACGGCATATAGTGGTTATCATAGTATTTCATGATCAATTCCGCCGAGAGATCGGCGATATGCTGTTGGTTCATCCTCATACTCCCGATTGGTTATTGCTGTCATTATATCAAAAAAGCCATAGTGCGACAAGTGCTTTTTGTAAAAAAACAAGTCATTTTCGGAAAACTGTTGACGATAGAAAGTGCGATATAGTACAATGATATCATAATAAAAATACCGCACTAAACGGATCGCAAGGAGGATTGAACATGAAGAAGATCACCATGAGAGTATTTGCCGCGCTTTTTTCCGTATGCGTGCTGTTTGGCACTCTTTCTGTGAGCGCAACCGCGGCTAACATCGAGCTCGCTCCGACCGGGATGCAAATATTTGTCCGTACTCTGACCGGAAAAGCAGTCACACTTGAGGTCGAGTCCAATGACACGATCGAGAACATCAAGAGTAAGATACAGGAAAAAGAGGGGATCCCACCCGATCAGCAGAGACTCATCTTTGCCGGTAAGCAGCTCGAGGACGGAAGAACGCTCGCCGACTACAATATCCAAAAGGAGAGCACCTTGCACCTTGTACTGCGCATCCGCGGCGAGTTCGGTCTTTGGCTCGGGGATACACAGGTCACCCGGGAAAATTGCGGAGACATTCCCTCTGTAACCGGCGGTAAGGCAAGCTTTGATCCCGAGACCTGTGTTCTGACACTCGACAATGTTACGCGGATCAGAGGAGAGTATAGGAATTCGATCCTCTATTCAGAATTGGAGTCTCTCACGATCAAATTCACAGGAGAGAATCACTTAAACTACTTTAACTATCAGGAAGATCCCATTTCCTTAGATGCGGATTACACGCGTGACTTAGGTATCTATGCCACGGGCGCGCTTTGCTTTGACGGCAGCGGCAGTCTTTCACTCGAAGGCTTTGAGCAGTCGATCCACGCATATGCAAAGTCTGTGACCGTTGAAAGCGGCGCGCTGAATATCGAAATGAATTGGCGTCATTTTGACTTGGTCGATTATGAAGAGACCATCAACTGCGGCGCGATGACGGTCAACGGCGGCAGCTTGACGATCAACGGATACTATACGGCAAACGGCAATCATCTTGGACATGGCAGCGTTGTGGTAGGTTCGGACAACTCCTATTATGCCGACGGTATTTACTGCGACAGCTTTTCGATGACCGGCGGTATGATGACTGTGGAAAACTATACGCGGGGAATCGTCGCTGATGCTATCTCTGTCACCGACGGCAGGATCACATTCAGCGAAGGAAAAGACATAGGTTTGTACGCTATGGGGGATGAAGGCATCAGTATCAGCGGAACCAAAACATCGGTTGATGTAACTTGCAGCAACATCGCCGTAGCTTCCTATTCAGGAGCGATCGCCCTCTCTGACGACGTGGAGATCGTTGCTCCGGAGGGCGGCTATATCGGAACATGGTACAACGGCCCGGCTATCGTCAACGAAGACGGCTCCGGCGCTACCGAGGTGAGGATCGCATCAATCTACTGTACCGTCACAATCGACTGCGGAGAGTACGGTGAGGATCTTTCCGTAGAGGTACTGCGCGGAGCGAGGTTCTTTGACGCTCTGGATAATGCCGGTGTGTTTGAGACGCTTGAAGCGATGGAGACCGAGGACTATATCTTCCGTGATCTCGCGACAAAACCCCTCACTGAATTTGCCGATGCGGAGGCGTTCAGCAACGACGCAGGCGCTCTGCTCAATACGACAGTTACCTCAGATATGACCGTCTACGCCTGCTTCTTCACCAAGCTAAAGGAGGTCGCCCTGACGCTCAAACAGCCTGCCATCGGAACAACCGTTTGCGTAACGGACGGCATTCAGACCCCCGCTCCCGTATTGACTGTCGAAGAGGGCGCGCATTATTCGATCTACACCGATCCCGACTATCAGTATTCTCAGTGGTACACAACGGACAACGATGAATACAAGATTTTTGAAGGCGCTTTTGAGGAAGACGGAACCTACTATGTCGATTGTCTGCTCGATCCCGATTTCGGCTACTGGATGGATGACAACACTATCGTGACCGCAAACGGCGCGACGGTGAAGGAAGCCTACGGACGGATGTCGCTGAGCGTATCGCTATTCACTCAGGCCGCTCCCGTTGTTCTCGGTGACTTTGACGGCGACGGCGAGGTAACAATCATCGACACGACCTATATCCAGCGATACTTGACAGATAAAAGGATCCCGGACACCTTCAACGTTTCTGCCGCTGATGTGGACAACGACAATATTATCTCGATCATTGACGCAACATGGATCCAGCGTTGGCTCGCCGGAAGACCGATCCCCTACCCTATCGGAAAAGCAATATGATAAAAACAACGTGGATACGCAGGAAAAACAACTGCGTATCCACGTGTTTTTATGCGTGCGTCGATCATGCACGTGAACAGAGCCGAAGAAAATCGATCTTTCGATTGATATCGTCGGCTCCTTCCTTATTCAAAGAGTAATTGACGTCAGCGGAACATTCCGGATGCCCGTTGGAGGATGATTGTCACCCGATCCTGCCATAACGATAAAGCATCGCTTTTATGCTTTTGGTTTTCTGTATTCTGCTTTGCCGAAAGCTATGATCATCGAAAAAACGCTCGGTAGAAGAATGACGCCCACCTTGAAGGCGAATCCCTTTCCGAAGCAATCGCACAGCTTGACGGCGTGGATCACGGCGGACGTCACGGTGATGATCGCCACAGGGATACCGAACGCGATATCGATCCACTCCGGTATCGCCGTAAGCCCTAAGAACACGGATTCGATCACCCATGCGATGACCTCCAGAATGAACCAGATGTGGCTCATTCCGACGATTTTATGCGATACATAAACATCATATACAGGGATCAGGGCTTTCCATCCCTTCTCCCCCGCTTTTTGAAAGATCCCCCATTCCGCGATCACTTCCAGTACAAACCAGATGATAACCGCGACGATCAGGATGACCGCCCATACTGCTAAACTATTCTCGTCCACATTCAACCTCTTCATAGGGCGCCGCACCATCGGAACTCTTTATGCTCACCCTGTATTATTTGATTATTCCTCTGTATCGTCGACTATCTGAGTCTCCTGCTGTACAGCCTCCTCACCGATATCATCGGGTTGCTCCGCGGCTCCCTTTGCCCTTGCCGCGCGCGCTTGGCTCTTCTTTTGCAGCCACGGCACAAAGCGTTCATCATAGATGAAGGTCAGGATCGCCGCCACCGGGATCGCCAACAGGATGCCGATAATGCCGAACAGGTTGCCGCCGACCGTGATCGCGATCAACGTCCACACCGGAGCCAGACCGATGGAGCTGGAGAACAAGCGGGGCTTGATCACATAGGCGTCCAAGATCTGGATGCCGATCGTGAAGATCAGGAACCACAGCGCGTAGGACGGCTTGACCAATACGAGCACCAGCGCGCCGATCGCTCCGCCGATGATCGGGCCGAAGGTCGGGATCAGGTTCGCGACACCGACGACAAACGATACCAGCGGTACATACGGCATACCGAGGATCAGCATAAAGATCGCGTTGGAGCCGCCCACGATCATCGCGTCGATGATATTACAGCCGATATACTGGGTGAAAATATCATGGCAGCGGTTCCAAAAGCGCGTGTTGCTTTCGTAGCGCTTGGGTGTGAGGATCGCCTTGCGCAGTCTTTGCAGACCGTTGAGCAGATATTTCTTGCTGAACAGAATATACACCGCGAGGATAACGCCGATAACGATATTGAGAAGCACGGTGCCGATATCCTTGGTGGTGTTGAGGATAGACGAAAGATTGTTGGACAGGTTGTTGACAAAATCACCGAGCCAATTCCTGACAGACGCCTCGATCGCGGACAGATCGATATGCAGACCGAAGCCGAGAGAATTGACATAATCGACTGCTTTTTCGATGGTGGCATAGTAGGTATCGGCGTTGTCGATCAGCATAGAGATACTGCTGATCAGGTTAGGAATCAGCGTGCCGATAAAGACGGTGATGAGCGTCAGCACCAATACCAGCGCGATCACCGCGGATAAGGTGCGGCGCAGACCCTCTTTTTTCATTTTAGCGAAAACCTTTGTTTCAAAGAACTTGGCGACGGGGTCGATGATGTAAGCCAGGATCAAACCGATGATGACCGGCGCCAGCACCCTGGTCACCCCTTCAAAAAAGCCGGAGATCGAATCGATGTTCGCGAAAACGATGAAAAAGATGACCACAGCACACAGAATCCCCGCAACCAGAGCGGCGAGCGCGTAGATCAGTTTTCTGTTATGTACAAGCTTATCAAATCTTTTCATTGGAACATCTCCTTGAGTTGCTTAGGATGAAGGGAGTCGAACTCAATAGCCGATAATGAGTCATTTTCAGTCTTTATCGGCTTATCGTCGATCGCAACCCGTCAGGGTTACTCCTCCTCTGCACCGAGAAATCCACGAAAAATGATCTCATTCTCGGTGCGAAGCAGTTTATAGCGAGTAGATTTTTGTCTGGTCGAGGAAAAGCCGGAGTGAATACTGGCGTATTCACAAGGATTTTGACGAAGATCAGGCGGAAATCTACCGCTATAAACCAATTGGGGTTCAACTCTCTTCATCCTAAATAAACGTACCATATTTATTACAAAAAATCAATACTAAATCGGCTGTTTTACGTGCTTTTTTATCAAAAACAAGCGGTCGTCGAATTGCTGAGATTCTACAAGAATATATTTTTGAATTCTTGCTATTTAAAAACAGATATGATAGAATATAGGGTGAGTCGGATTGCTTCTCACGATCGAAACGATAAACCGTAATAGACAGAAGTAATCTACAAACACAAAACCAAGGAGTAGGTTTATGAAAAAAAGCAATAAAGACAAACCACCTATCGACCGCGTACAGGCAGCATATGACGCGGGTCTGACGTCGAAGGAGGTTGAAGAAAGAGTTAAAAAGGGTTATACCAATACCACGGAGGATCCCAACCAAAAAACAATCCTGCAGATCCTCGCGAACAACCTGTTTACCTTCTTCAATATCGTGCTGTTTACGATCGCGTCCATCTTTATCGGATTTATCATCTACTTAAACGCGATCGGCCGCTCTGACATCGTCAACGCCTATTTCGGCTTCTCGAAATTTGTCTTTCTGATCCCCGCGATCATGAACGTCGCGATGGGCTCGTTCCAAGAGTTCCAGAGCATGAAGACCATCCAAAAGCTCCGGATCGTCACCAGCACCAAGAGCAAGGTCGTGCGTGACGGCAAGACCGAGTCGATCGACGCCTCCGAGATCGTGCTGGACGATATCGTCGCACTCTCGGCAGGTGAACAGGCGACCGCCGACCTGATCGTGTTGAGCGGTGAGGTCGATGTGGATGAATCCATGCTGACGGGTGAATCGGATCATATCAAAAAGACCGCCGGCGATACCATCCTCTCCGGCTCTTCCATCATCGTAGGCTCCGCGAGATGCCGCGCCGAAAAGATCGGTGACGACACCTATGCCGCCGAGCTGACCAGAAAGGTCAAGAACACCTCCGGTCATAAATCCGAGCTGATGAGCTCGATCATGAAGATCATCAAGGTGCTGACCATGTGTCTGTGTGTGGCGATCATCGTATCCACCGTCACCCTTGCGATCAAGATCAGCGCTACCGGCAGTGATCCGTCGATCTGGAACGGTCTGACATTATCACTGAACGACCCTGTCACCTGGTCGCTGATCGTCTTGACGGACGGTATGTTCGGCGTCGGTATGATCCCGTCCGGACTGGTGCTGACCACCTCTGTCGCGCTGATGGTATCCATCGCGGGACTGACAAAAAAGAAAACGCTGGTACAGGAGCTGTATTCGCTCGAGAATCTCTCCCGCGTCGACGTGATCTGTCTGGACAAGACCGGTACCCTCACAGACGGCACAATGTCCGTCAGCGAGTTGAAGAAGTTCGATGACAGCGCCGAAAAGCACATCCGCGTGCTGATGGGCGCGACCGATGAAAGAAACGCGACGAGTGAAGCGGTGTTCCAATACTTCGGCGCCGATGAATCCGCCGACATCCGTGAGATGATCCCCTTCTCCAGTGCCAACAAATACTCCGGCATCGTCTACGGCGACGGTAAAAAGCTGCTGATGGGCGCCCCCGAATATCTGTTGCCCGAGGATGACGACCGCCTTGTATATGTCACCGAACGCGCCAAAGAAGGCAACCGCGTCATTGCCGTCACCCTCGACGGCGCGCTGATCGCCTTCATCTCCATCGAAGACCACATCCGTGAGACCGCGGCGGATACGCTCAAATTCTTCCGTGAAAACGGCGTTACCGTCAAGGTCATCTCGGGTGATAACCCCTTGACCGTCAGCATGATCGCTCAAAAATGCGGCATCGTGAACGCTGACAAATACATCTCCCTTGCGGGTGTACCGCTCGAGGATATCCCCTCTGTCGCCGAGGAATACACGGTATTTGCCCGCGTATCTCCCGAACAGAAAGAAGCGCTTGTCAAGGCGCTGCAGGCAAACAAGCATAAGGTCGCGATGACCGGCGACGGCGTCAACGACATCCTCGCGCTCAGACGCTCGGATTCGTCCATCACCTTTGCCAAAGCGTCCGAAGCGGCAAAATCCTGCTCCGACGTCATCCTGCTCGACAACGATTTCAGTCATCTGAAAGAAGTCGTCGGCGAGGGCAGACGCGTCATCGGCAACACCCAAAAGACTTCCGTTCTGTATTTGATGAAATCGATCGCGGTCTTCATTCTGGCGTTCGCGCTGATCCCCTTCTCGAAGGGTCAGATGTGGTTCTCGATCGAAAACATGTATATGCTGGAAGCTGCCGTCATCGGCACGGGCGGTTTCCTGCTCTCACTGGAACCCCGCCGCACACCGGTCAGCGGTTCCTTCCTCAAGAAAATCGTCAGTCAAGCCATCTGCGCGGGCGCGCTCGGCGCGATCGCCGTGCTCCTGCCGATCCTGTTGAACGCGGTGCCGAAGGCACTCGGATACGCCCCGGTCATCACCGACGTCAACGTCCGTCCGATGATGACGGTCCTGCTGTCCATCGCGGGCATCATCGTGGTCTTCTCCATGTGTATCCCGTTCAACAAATACCGCGCGATCGCATTGACATGCGTGGTCGCCGTAGCGGCTACACTGGGATTGCTCCTGCCGTCCGCTTATATCGGCGGCTCCACGATCGGCGCGGATATGCTCGCCTTTGATAAAGCGGCAGGTCAGACCATTTTTGACAGCCAGCTTGTACAGGAAATGTTCCGCCCGATGAACTCGCCGATCGTCAGAGGCTTGGTCGGTGATATGAACAACTACATCGTCCTGAGAATGTTCCTGTACGTCGCGATCCCGCTGTTCATCATCATTCGCTTCACGCTGGAAAGCAAGCTTGACGAAAGCGATCCCGATCGCGGTCTGAACCGCTCCTACGTCTTCGGCAAACGCCTGATCCTCGCGTCGGGTCTTGTCCTGATCCTGCACGCATTACTCTCTATCGTTGAGGTGCTTACCAACACAGGCTCGTTCCAGACCGAGAATCTGCTCGGCGACGGCAACACGGCAGTGTACTTCAACATCTTCTATGCCGTCGTCTACACCGTTGTCGGCGCGCTCGGCTACCGCATGTGGACGAATCCGACAAAGCGGCTGACGACGATCACCTTTATCGCCGGTATGGTGCTGATCAGCTTGGCGATGGCGCCGATGACCGCTGTCGAAAGCGAAGAAGTGACCCAAAGCGCGCTGATGATCATCGACAGCGCCGTTGCAAGCGCCGTGGTACTCGCCTACTTTATCGGATGTTCACTGATCTTCCTGAACATCATCTCAACAGACAATAAGCCGACCTTGGCGACAAGTCAACAGCAAAACACATAGGTTATCACCGATATGATGACCCAATAAGCAAATCACCCCCGCCGGAAACGGCGGGGGTTACATTTTTAAGAAAACAAGATATCGAAGAATTCGTCGTAGGTCGCGATCTCGTAATCGCACAACGGACTGTGGGAGGGCGCTTCTCCGTTCAGATAATGACAGGTCGTAAGCCCTGCATTCCTGCCGCCGAGCATATCGGAGGTCAGGCTGTCGCCGAGCATGATCACACGGCCTTTGTCCGTGATACCAAGGTCACGGAAGATGTAGTCAAAATACGCTTTGTCGGGCTTGCTGTGACCGATCTGCTCCGAGATATAGATGCCGTCGACATAGGGCTTGACCGCGGCGCGGTTGAACCGCCCTGTCTGGGGGATCGTCAAGCCGTTGGTCGCGAGATAGATTTTGCAATGCTCATGGAGCTTTTTGACGAACTCCAACGCGCCGTCGAGCAGGAACGCCTGATGAGAGAGGTTGTTCTCATAGGCGGCGTTCACCGCGTTGAAATCAACAGGCTTTGCGCCGAGCTGTTCAAAGAGCATCTGAAAGCGGGTCGGCTTTAAGTCCTCGCGACTCAGCTCACCGCGTTCAAGCGCCTTCCAACAGCTCAGGTTGATCGTGCTGTAGCGGCTCACCACTTCATCCGTGGGCGTCACACCGAACTGCTCGAGCGTCAGGCTGACGGCGGTTTTTTCCGCCAGCTTGAAGTCATAGACCGTTTCATCCGCGTCGAGGAGGACGATATCAAAGCGTTTAGGCAAATTCCTCTCCCCCTTTGGTGTAGATCGAGGCGCGGGTGATATCGGCATACAGCTCAATACCGAGATGATCGGCAAAGGCGCCTATCAGCAGATTGGGGTTGATGTTGAGCGTAGAACCCGCGGGGAGCTTTAAATCAAAGCTGACCCGATCCCCCTCGCGGGGTTCAAACGAGAGGATATAGGGCTTGAGGTCGATGTTCTTCATGCCCTTTTTGGTTTTCTTTTCCACGATGATCTCGGGGGAAGCGAGGAAAGCGTTCAGCTTCTCGGATAATTCCTTATTAGAAATATCATTTTCATTCATCGGCTCGAGATTCACCGTATAGAGGGAGGAATCGATATCCGCGGGCTTATGCACCGACTCGGCACAGCGCAGTACACGGATGCCGTCGGGCAGGCAGGCATTGAGCCTGTCGGGGATCGCGGACAGATCCTCGTTATCATCCAACACACGAAAATCCATACTCTCACATTCGGAGGCGAATCCGAGCGACAACGGGAGCGCAAAGGTGATATAGGCGTGCTGATTGAAGCCCTCGGTGCGCCAGATATTCAGACGGCTTTTGCCGATGGCGCGGATCATCACGCGGTTGGTATCGAGATGGGAGATATATTTACACGGTCCGAACTTGCGGTAGAAGACCCTAACGTTTTTCATAACACACGCCTCCTCCGTACTTTTTCGATCCGCAGCCGAGGCATTTTTCACGGCAGTTGGGCGACGCCTCAGAGCGATACGCGCGCTCACACTCGCGGCGCAAAAACTCCTTGGTCACGCCGTAGTCGAGGTGATCCCACGGCAGGATCTCGTCAAACGAACGGCGGCGGTTGGCATAGAACGCGGGGTCGATACCGCAGGCTTCGAATACCTCCAGCCAGTTTTGCAGTGAGAAGCAATCGCTCCATCCGTCAAAACGGATCCCGCGCTTGTGCGCTTCACACATCACCTGATTCAAACGGCGATCACCGCGCGCGAACACCGCTTCTAAACAAGATGTATCGGAATCGTGATAATTATAGGTCATCTTGCTCAGCGAGATTTTGTTGTCGACGATCGACTTCTTGATATGCTGCTGCTTTTCTCGCAGGACATCCATCGTATCCTGCGGCTCCCACTGGAAGGGAGTAAAGGGCTTGGGGACAAAGGAGGACGCGGACAGGGTAACGCGGGGGGCTTTTCCCTTGGGGCGATTCGGGGTGCTGTAGTAGGTATCCAGCACCTTCTTGCCGAGATTGGCGATATCCGCGACGTCATCCGGCGTTTCGGTCGGCAGTCCGATCATAAAATAGAGCTTAACGGTCGTATACCCGCCCTCAAAAGCGACACGGCAGGTGTTCATCAGCTCGTCCTCAAAGACGTTTTTGTTGATCGCGTCACGCAGGCGCTGACTGCCTGCCTCGGGCGCGAAGGTCAGACCGCTCTTGCGTACCGTTTTGATCTCGTTGAGGATATCGTCGGAGAAGCCGTCCACGCGCAGTGACGGCAGGGATAAACTGACATGCTCGGGCTTTGCCCATGAATTCAGCTCACGGAGCATCGGCACGACCTGTGTGTAGTCGCTCGAGCTCAGCGAGGACAAAGACACCTCGTCATAGCCGGTGTTGCGGCACAGCGCATGGCATTGCTTGCTGATACACTCCACCGACTTTTCGCGCACGGGGCGATAGAGAAAGCCCGCCTGACAGAAGCGGCATCCGCGGATACAGCCGCGGAAGATCTCCTCTACGGCGCGGTCATGGACGATCTCGATATTCGGCACAACGAAATTGTCGGGATAGTAGCAGTTGTCCATATCCATCATCACACGCTTTTCGATCACCGCAGGCGCGTCATCACGCGGCGTGACAGCGGAGATGGTACCGTCGTCGTGATAGGATACATCGTATAATGAGGGAACATAGACGCCCTTGATCTGAGCGGCAAGGCGCAGGAATTCCTCTCTGCTTTTGCCCTCTTTTTTGCAAGTTCTGTACAGCTCCATCACTTCGAGGTCGACCTCTTCCCCATCGCCGAGGAAGAAGATATCGATGAAGTCGGTGATCGGCTCGGGGTTGCAGGCGCAGGGACCGCCCGCGACGACGATATGCTTGAGATCATGCCTGTCCTTGGAGAGCAGCGGGATCCCGCCGAGGTCGAGCATGTTCAGAATGTTGCTGTAGCTCAATTCGTATTGCAGGGTAAAGCCGATGAAGTCGAACTCCGTCAACGGATCGCCCGACTCAAGCGCGTACAGCGGGATATCGTGCGCGCGCATCTGCTCTTCCATATCCATCCACGGTGCGAAGACTCTCTCACACCAGATATACGGCTTTTCGTTGAAAAGACTATAGAGGATCTTGATGCCGAGGTGCGACATGCCGATCTCATAGATATCGGGAAAACAGAACGCGAACCGCACATCCACATCCTGCTTGTCCTTGATGACAGCTCCGAGCTCACCGCCCACATAGCGGCCGGGTTTTTGCACCTTCAGGAGCAGTTTTTCGACTTTTTCAGGGATCATAGGCTTCTCCTTTTATCTGCCGATCAACATAATGTATGACCGGCAACTACCTATTCTTCAAAAACAATAAAACGATCAGATAGATCGATATGATCAACAGCGAATAATTATAGCCGCTGTTCAATAACACATACAGTCCCGCCGTCATCAGCGGCAGTAAAAAGACAAAGGTCGTCACCTTCAGCGTGATCGCGACAGTGCGCGGCGAGAACCGTTTATCCAGAATGATCGCGAGCAGATGTCCGCCGTCCAGACTCATAACGGGCAACAGATTAAAGACGCCGAGCGCAAAATGCGGCAAGGCGTATTTCATACCGACGGGGTACAGCAGCAATGCGAACAGAAAGTTCACCGCTACGCCGCCGAGGGTGATCAGCACATCCGCCTTGAACGTAGGCGCTTCATCCGACTGAATGAGCACATCAAAAAGCCGCAGTCTGATCGCGCGCACACGGACGCCGCACAACAACATCATGAGCAGATGCCCCAGCTCGTGCAGGATCGCGGCGAGAATGCAGAAGATCACGCGGTTGTCACGGTCGAGAAGCAATACGGCGGTCATCGCCGCGATCGCTTCATAGCCGATATATAGGTCAAGATTCGCTATGCGCAGTTTCATCGGGGGTCGCCTGAACCGTCACGGGATCCTGCTCAAACAACGCGTCCGCGGAACGGAAGATCTCCTCAGAAACCACGGGCTTTTGCAGCTCCTCGCGATAATAATCCATGAAGCTGTAATACCCCTCGCTGTCCATCGCCTTGAGCAGGAACAACACCAGCGCCGCCAGCAGGCTGAGTACGAGTTGGATCGTGATCAAAAGCGGTCTGCTTTTCTCATTTTCCTCCCGCGGTCGTTCATCTCGCACAGACGCTTCATCGAGCGGTGTTTCTTCCACAGCGGGAGGTGAGGCTTCCCGCCAGCCCTCTTCGTAAATGATTTCGTTACGCTTAAATTCGCTCATATCTTCACCCCTCATGATACGATAAATATATGAGGGAAGAGAACGAAGTATTACAGCTTGCTGAACTCCTTTTTCCTGAGGATCACAAAGAAGATGATACCGATGATCAAGCAAACAACCTCAGCGATCGGGAACGAAAACCATGTCGCAGTCATGTTGATTTTTGAGAGGATATATGCCGCGGGCAGCAGTACGACCAGCTGACGCAGTACGGACATCGTCATGCTGTAAAAGCCCTTGCCGACTGCCTGGAACAGCGTCGAAAACATGATGCCGACCGCCGCCATGATGAACGAGATACTGATAATGCGCAGCATCGGCACGCCGACTTCGGCGAGCAGCGCGTTAGCGGCGACATTTTCCTCTGACTCAAAGAGCGAGAGCAGCCACTCGGGCGCGAGCTGGAACAAAAGGGTTCCCGCCGCCATGACAGCGCCGGCGATGATGACGCCTAAACGAAACGCCTGATACATACGTTTTTTGTTGCGGGCGCCGTAGTTGTAGCCGATGATCGGCGACACGCCCTGGCTCAGACCGAATACCGGCATAAAGATAAAGCTCTGGAGCTTGAAGTAAATTCCGAACGCACTGATATACGCCGCGGCATATTCCACCGTCAGATCCGCCATCGAGATGATCGCGTTGATGCCCGAGATCATCACCGAGCTGATGCTCTGCATGACGATCGCGGGGAAGCTGACAGCATATATATTTTTCAGGGTCATCTTCTGCATACGGAAGCCCTTGAAGCGGATCTTGACGTCATGCTTTCTGACAAAGAGGATGACCATGATAAATATCATGGAACAGATCTGACCGAATACGGTAGCGATCGCCGCGCCGAGTACGCCCAGCCGCGGGAAGAAGCCGATACCGAAGATCAGTAAGGGATCAAAGATGATGTTCACAATCGCGCCGAGCATCTGGGTGATCATCGGGATGATCATGTTGCCGGTCGACTGCAGGATCTTCTCACCCATGCAGGAGATCATCATGCCGAACGAAACGCACAGCACAACGGTCAGATAGCCCGCGCCGTCCTTGATGACTTCGGCGTTGGAGGTAAAGAGCGAAATGAACGGTCGGGACACCGTCAGTCCGAGCACCAAAAATACCAGCCAGTCGATGACCGCCAGCACCAGACCCGTGGTCGCGGCGTTATTCGCTTCTTCATAATTCTTTGCGCCCAGTCGGCGCGCGATCAGGGAGTTTACACCCACTGCCGTACCGACGGCGAACGAGATCAGGATTATCTGCAGCGGATATGCCAGCGATACCGCCTGCAGTGCGTCGGGCGAATAGCGCGCGACAAAGATACTGTCGACCACATTGTACAGCGCCTGTATCATCATCGACAGCATAGCGGGCAGCGACATTCCCATCAACAGCGGGAGCATCGGCTTTACGCCCATTTTATTCTGAGATAGCTCACTCACGATTTATCCTTCCTTCCGAAAAACGCAATCATATCATGATTCTTTGCTGAGTTTTTTGCGACGTTTGTTTTTGATCGCCCGAATGATCAGCATCACGATCGCCGCCGCGAACGCGACGCCGCAGCAATCGAGCAGGATATCGCTCACCTGACAGGATCGGCCCGCGGGAAAGAGCTGGATGATCTCGTCGATCGTCGCGACGACAGCGCCGGTGATCAATGTCGCGATCAGCGCGGTTTTGATCTTGCGAAGATGCACATAATACGTTACGCTCAGCAACGCGCCGAGGAACGAATACTCGGCAAAATGCGCCAGCTTGCGTATAAAATTCTCTGTCACACTGAACGGGATCGGAAAGCCTGCCAGTATGCCGTTGATCCAATCCGTCAGCGGCGAGCTGCGCTCGGTCGATTCGACCGCGTCCTGTGATGAATTGTAGAAGATCGCGGCGATCGCCGCTACGGTCAACAACGTCAGGATCACGCGTGCCGCCGTCAGTTTTTTCTCTTTCATCCTGCACCTGTTTCAGCGATTTTTCTCCAGTTAATTCTAATCCATTCCGCATAAGTTGTCAAACGGATTCATATAAGTTTTATCAATCCTTCAAATTAGAGTTGAAAAGACTGCTTTTTTCAGTTATAATGCTATGGAGAAGAAATGAAAAGGAGACTCCTTATGCTTCATTACATCATCGTATTTTTGATTTCTATGGTGCCGCTGATCGAGCTGCGCGGCGCGATCCCCTATGCCGTCGGCGTCAACAACCTCGGCGGCAATATGAACATGGTCGTCGTGTACATTCTTGCTATCATCGGCAATATGCTCCCCGTACCGTTCATCTACCTCTTCGCGCGCAAGATACTCGAATGGGGCAAGGATAAAAAGTTCATCGGCAAATTCTTCACCTTCTGTCTGGAAAAAGGTGAAAAGGGCGGTAAAAAACTGCAGGCAAAAGCAGGCAGAGGTCTGTTTGTCGCGCTGATGCTGTTCGTCGGCATCCCCCTGCCCGGTACCGGCGCGTGGACGGGCACGCTCGCGGCGTCCATGCTGGATATGGACTTTAAGAAGAGCGTTATCGCCGTCATGCTCGGCGTCATCATTGCCGGCGTGATCATGGGCTTGGCGTCGATGGGCGTATTCGGCGCGATCGGCGCGATCTTCGCACCCAAAGCGTAATGAAGAAACGTAACGTTTACGCGGCGGTCATCGGCGGAGGCGCGGCGGGACTGATGTGCGCGATCCGTGCCGCGGAGAACCATCCCGATCAGGCGATCGTCATACTGGAAAAAGCAGATCGCGTGGGCAAAAAGATCCTTGTCACCGGCAACGGCAGATGCAACCTCAGCCATATCGGCGCAAACACGAACAGCTATCACGGTGACGCAAGCGGCGATCTGATCAATATTCTTTTTAAGAAATATAATCCCGACGCTGTTCTGTCATACTTCCGCACGCTCGGACTGCTCACGCATACCGACAGCGAAGGCAGGGTCTATCCCCTGTCCAATCAGGCAAGCTCCGTCCTCGACGTACTGCGCATGAGGAACAGTCAGCTTCATATCGAAACCATCTGCAATACCGATATCTCGCGCATCCAAAAGACCGCTGAGGGGTACGAGATCGTGACGCCCGAGCTGCGGCTTTTCGCCAAAAAGCTGGTCATCGCCGCGGGCGGTAAGGCGGATTACGCGGGAAGAAACAGCGACAGCCGTGAACTGATGCGATCACTGGGCTTGAGCATGACTAAGCTCAGCCCTTCCCTCTCACCCGTCAAGGTCAAGAGCGAGCATCTCAAATCGCTAAAAGGTATCCGCGCGTCGGCGGAAGCCTCGCTGATCCGCGACAAAAGGATCATCAAAACCGAACGCGGCGAGGTGCAGTTCAACGACGGCGCGTTATCGGGGATCTGCATCTTCGATCTCTCCCGATACGCCAATCGCGGCGGTTGCGAGATCCACCTCAACCTTCTGCCCGACTTCTCCTATGAGCAGGTCGAGCGGGAGATCATAAACAGATTCAAACGCAACGCATCCTGCGGCGAAGTTTTCACGGGAATGTTCCATAAAAATATCGGGTCGGCACTGCTGAAATCATGCGGGATCAAGCCATCCTCGTCATGCAAAGATATTTCCTTAAAAGAAATAAAGTCGCTGTGCCGTCATATCACCGACTGGCGCTTTGTATGCGAAGAAACCCGTGATTTCAAGAAAGCACAGGTCACCGCGGGCGGGGTCAAGCTCAGTGAGATCGACCCCCATACCTTTGAAAGCAACCGCCACCGCGGACTGTATATCATCGGCGAGACGCTGGATATCGACGGCGACTGCGGCGGCTACAACCTTCAGTTCGCATTCGCGAGCGGCATGTGCGCGGGGGATCACCTATGATACGGCTGAGCAATATCAAACTACCCCTGGGCTATTCCGACGACGACATCCGCGCGGTATGCGCCAAGGAACTGCGGGTGCCGATCAAGGCGATCCAACAAGCGTCGCTCTATCGGCGCTCCATTGACGCGCGGCACAAAAACGACATCCACTATACCACGAGCATCGATATCACGCTGAGCGGTAATGAGCAGGCGGCACTGAATAAGGCAAAATGCAAAAATGCCGCTATCACCGAGCCGTACCGCTACATTCCCCTGACCCCGAAGAATAAGGATAAGCGGCCGCTGATCGTCGGCACGGGTCCCGCGGGATTATTCTGCGCATTGACATTAGCGCAAAGCGGTATCCGTCCCATCGTGATCGAGCGCGGGTCACGCGTGGAGGAACGCACCGAAGCCGTCAACCGCATGTGGCAAAAGGCGGTCCTCGACGCCGAATGTAATGTGCAGTTCGGCGAGGGCGGCGCGGGGACTTTTTCGGACGGTAAGCTCAACACCGGCACCAAGGACGGCAGATCACGCAAGGTGCTCCTCGAATTTGCCGCGCACGGCGCTCCCGACGAGATTCTGTACAACGCCAAGCCGCATATCGGCACGGACAAGCTCCGCGATACCGTCAAAAGCATCCGTGAGGAATTGATTGCTCTCGGCGCTGAAGTCCATTTCGACACCAAGCTGACCGACATCAAAACGAACGACGGAGCGATCACCGCCGCCGAGGTCGAGCATGATGGTACAAAGCGGCTGATCGAATGTAACGAGATCGTGCTTGCGATCGGTCACAGCGCGCGCGATACCTTTGAGCTGATCCACGGCATGGGGATCCACATCGAACCGAAGCCGTTCTCCGTCGGCGTGCGTATCGAGCATCTGCGCGAGAATATCGACCGTTCTCAATACGGCGCGGCACACAGCAGGCTGCCCGCCGCCTACTATAAACAAAACGTCCACCTCAAGGATGGACGCGGCGTATATACCTTTTGTATGTGTCCGGGCGGCGTTGTCGTCGCGGCACAGAGTGAAGAAAACAGTGTTGTCACCAATGGCATGAGCGAATTCGCGCGCGACAAGGTCAACTCCAACGCGGCGCTCCTTGTATCCGTCCACCCCGACGATATCGTGGGCGAGCACCGGCTCAAAGGCATGTTCTGGCAAAGAGAGCTGGAACACAAAGCGTTTGTCGCGGGAGGCGGCGATTACCGCGCGCCGATCATCCGCGTCGGCGATTTTCTCAACAAAGAGATCTCCACCCGACTCGGCGAGGTCACACCGAGCTATCTGCCCGGCACCGAATTCGCCTCGATGGACGATATCCTGCCGCCGTTTGTGACCGACTCTCTGCGTGAGGCGATCCCGATGATCGACCGTCGGCTGCACGGCTTCAACCATCCCGATGCGATCCTCACCGCGGTGGAAAGCCGCAGCTCCTCCCCCATCCGCATCACGCGCGACGAAAATATGCAGAGCGTCAGCCTGAAAGGACTGTACCCCTGCGGCGAAGGCGCGGGCTACGCGGGCGGCATCGTATCCGCCGCCGTCGACGGCATCAAGGTCGCCGAAAAAATCATCACAACATAACAAAGGCTCCCATTCGGGACAATCCCTTTGAGCAAGGAAATGTATCTCGCTGACGCTCGGTCAGTTGATGCAATTCCTCAGTCACCGTTCGGTGACAGCTCCTTTTACCAAAAGGAGCCTCCTTGCTCATGGAAGATGTCCGTGAGGGAGCCTTTTATCATTTACGGTATACTTCGATCTGTGCGCTGTGATGGATCGAATAGATCAGACATTCCTTGACGGGCAATCCCAGACATTCCTCCATCGCGTCCTTATACAGCAGCAGTTGTGAAGCGTAGCGGTCGTTCAGCGTATGCGGATTTTTTACGCGGTCGGTCTTGTAATCGACAATCACCAGCTGTCCGTCCTCGACGAACGCCAGATCCACCGCGCCCTGCAGGATCACCTTTTCCTCGCGGAAGGCTTCGTCGATCTCGGGATCGATCAGCTTTGCGGGGATCTTGACATTAAAGCGGTACTCCTTGTACACTTCGTCGGATCTCAGACAGCGCGTTACCAGATCGCTTTGGATAAAGCGTTCGGCGCGCGTTTTGTCGATGCTGTTCACCTGTGCTTCGGTCAGGTAGCCGCCGGTATGCAGTAGGCTCAGCTGTGCTTCCATATCCGCTCTTGCCGCGGCAAAATCGACGAACTGCATGAACGCGTGCAGCGCGGTGCCCTTCTCGGCGGAGGTGAGCTTTTCGCCCTGTAAAAACGCGGGTCGGTCGAGATAGCGCTCATACGCCTTGTCGGTCATCTGATGCGCCAACGCGGACGCCGCGACCTTGACAGGCAGGGCTTCGATCGCCTCATACGGATAGCGATAATCGGCGTGCTTTTTCAGCTCGTCGAGCAGGGCGGTATTTGCCTCAACATCCGCTTCTTCCAACATGATATCGTTTGTATCTTCCACATCATACGGCGTGTCGATCACACGACAGTTGAACGCGAAATCAGCCTGCGGCTCACTGTCAGCGGAAACGCCCGCGTACTCCCGCAGTGTTTCGCCGTCAGGATGGAGCAGGGCGCACATGACCAGCCAATCGGACAGGGCGTTGGCGGAGCGCACCGCGAAGGGTGAGATCTCCCGCTGACCGGCGAGCTTCTTCGCGATACCGCCGATGTAGAATGCGACCGAACGCGAGGGAGTCGCGAGCATGATCAGCTTTTGCTTGGCGCGTGTCATCGCGACATAGAGAACGCGCAGCTCCTCGCTCATCTCATCACGGCTGATCTCCATCGCCAGCGCGTTGCGCGGCATGGTGTTGAAGTTGGCGGAAAGCGCGGGATCATAGAGCTTTTGCGCGTAGCCGTAGCGCGAATGGAGCAGTACCGACTGTGACGCGTCGGACACGAACTTGCGCGCGGTGTTCGCGATAAAGCAGATCGGGAACTCGAGCCCCTTTGACGCGTGCACGGTCATCAACTCGACGCCGATATCCGCGCCGCCGTCGCTTGTCGCCGAGGGCAGGTCGGAGCCGTCCTCGATCAGTCGGTCAAGGTAATTGACAAATGCCGACAAGCCGCGGTGGGTGTTCTGCTCAAACGTGCGCGCGTAATCGAGCAGCAGGCGCAGGTTATTGGTCGCGCCCGCACTGTCGGACGCGGAGATGATCGCCATGAACGACGAGCGTTCATAGATCAAGGTGATCAGCTGATGTAACGGAATCGTGACGGACACGTTCCGATAGTAGGACAGTTCATCGAGAAAGGCTTTGCTCTTTTGATTGCCCTTTTCCGCGTCCAGCGTGATCGCCGCGTAGAGCGAGCCCTTGCGCTGTCCGATGCGGATACGCGCGAGGTCGTCCTCATCAAAGGCGAACACCGGACTCATCACAACGCTCAACAGCTCGATATCGAGGGCGGGATTGTTGATGACGCGCAAAAAGTTGGTGATCAGCATGATCTCTCTGCTGTCCAGGAATCCCGCGCCGCTCTCGCTGTGGGCATGGATACCGTACAGCTCGAATACCTCACGGTAGACCGCGCCGTAGCTCGACAGGTTGCGCATCAAAACGGCAAAGTCGCTGAACGTCGCGGGGCGGTAAGCGTCACCGTCCTTGACGGGATACCCCTCGACGACCATTTGATGGATGCGCTCGGCGATAAAGCGTGCTTCCGCGATCGCGGCGTCTTCCTCACCGACCGCTTCTTTGTCGATCAGATCCAGCTCGACCGCGGGCTCCTCCCGCGGCTCGTAATCCGCTCCGGGAAAGAGCATTTCCTCCTCGTTATATTCGATATCGCCGACTGCCGTTGACATCAATTTTTTGAAGAAGAAATTGACGGCGGACAGCACGGCGCTGTCACTTCTAAAATTCTTTTCAAGAATTATTTTTGCGGGATAGTCTTCTGCGTTTTTATCATATAATACGGCATTATTTTTTCTTTTTAAGAATAATTCGGGCATCGCCTGACGGAAGCCGTAGATACTCTGCTTGACGTCGCCGACGACGAACAGATTCGTTTCCTCGCGGGAGATCGTCTTGAAGATGGTATCCTGTACCTCGTTCGCGTCCTGGTACTCATCCACCATGATGTAGTCAAAGCGGGACGAGATCTCGCTCGCGACGTCGGTGGCGGTCATCGTGTCGCGATCGACGATCAGCGACAGCACCCAATGCTCGATATCAGCGTAGTCCGCTACGCTGTTTTCTTTTTTCAGCATCGCATAGTGCTTTTCGAACAGGCTCACCGCCTTGAAAAGCTGTTCCGCATAATCCTTGAGGCGCTCGATCTCATACAGGCACAGATCTTCCTCCTGCGTGTAGAGCTTTTGGAGCGATTTGACAGTGTCCTTGAAGATGTCGCGCGCCGAAGCCGCCTCCAGCTTCAGCGGATTATCGGCATAGCCGCGCGGCGTGGACAGGCGACCCGCCGAAAAGGAATGGAGCGTGTCGCGGATCATATTCCAGCTTTCCTGTTTGATCGCGTTTTGCAGTCGTTCGCAGAACACCCGATAGGAATCGAACAGCGAAAAGTTCTTATCATAGAGCTTTTCATCCAGTGAGATCGCGTCAAGCGCGCGGTCGTTGAGCAGATGCAAATACTCCGCCGCCTCACGCGTATACTCCGCGATGATCCGCCCCCATACCGTGTCGCCGACCTCGGTGAAGTCGGTGTAGTAGGAGAGCTTTTCTTCCATCCAGCGCTCGGGGAACGGATGGGAGCGCAAAAAGTCATACAGGCGGCTGATGTGATCCTCCAGCCTGCTGTCGCCCCGCGCGGACGCGAAGGTCTCCACCAGACGATGGAACTTCGGATCCTTCTCCTCATACAGCAGATCGAGCGTCAGGCGCATCGCGTCGGCACGCATCACGCTCAGCTCACCCGCGTCGGCGATACGGATGTTGCGGTCGATGTCGAGCAGATAGAAATACTCCTTGCACAGCGACATACAGAACGAATCCACGGTAGAAATATGCGCCTTGCCGAGCAGGGATTGCTGTCGGATCAAAAACGGATCAGAGGGATCCTTGCGGATACATTCGCACAAAGCTTCTCTGAGCCTGCCTTTGAGCTCTGCGGCAGCCTTTCGGGTATAGGTCACGACCAGCAGTCTATCGGCGTCTACGCCGTTTTCGGCGTCGGTGATCAATCGGATCACGCGCTCGACCAGTACGGCGGTCTTACCCGATCCGGCTGCCGCCGAAACGATCACCGAACCGCCGCGCGCCGTGATCGCGTCGAGCTGATGCTCCGTCCAGTTACGTGCCATCGTGATCCCCCTCTCCTCTCAGTTCTTCAAACACCTCGGCGGCACTTCTGTCCACCGCCTCACGGCAGGGATCATCATCCTTATGCAGACATACCGCGCGATAGACGCAGTAGGCGCATCCGTCGTATTTTTTGCCCTTGAGCGGCAGTGCGGCAACGTCGCCGTCATAGAGCGACTGCGCCATCGCAGTCGTCAGCTCGTCGATCCTGCGGAAGATCGCGCCCAGCTCTTCGAGCGTCGCAAGACTGCCCGCGCTCGCGGATACGACCCCGTCCTTGAGCTTAGCGGGGATGAACACGCCCTCGCCGTCATGCTCCATATGCGCGACGACGTCGGCGTCATCGAGGATCACGCCCTTCATCGCGTACTTCTTGATCAGTTCACTGCGGATCTTTGCCTCCGGCGTATCGGGATCGGCGGATACCGACGGCGATACGGCGGGCATATAGAGAACGCCCGCGGGGGTGATCTCACCGTAACGCTGTGCGCCGTTTTCACGGATCGCGTATAAGTAGATAAACATCTGCAGGTTCAGACCATACAGAAGATCATTGATGTTGAATTCCTTGGTTCCGGTCTTGTAGTCGATGACACGGATATAGCTTTTGCCGTCCGCGTCACAGCGGTCGACGCGGTCGACACTGCCGCGCACGGATAGCCGCAGACCGTCCTTCAGCTCCACCGAATAGTCGGGGATATCCTCCCCCACGCCCAGCTCAAAATCGACAGGGATAAAGTCGCTTTGTCCGAGCTCACGGATCATATGCAGGAGCAACCGTGTCGCGGTGGATTTGGTGCGGTACAAAAGATACAAAAAACGCTCTGACTTTTCTTCCGTCCCGCCGAAGTGGACGTCGATATAATTGTCGAGGATATCGGATACAATGTCCTCGATCACGCTCTCATCCATCTGTATGTATTCCTCACGGCTGTACCGCGAGAAGAACACCTCAAAGATATGGTGCATGAGGGTGCCGTATTCGAGCGCGTCCACGGTCGCCTTGCGGCGCTCACGGATATGTAGGCCGTACTCGCAGAAATAGCGGAACGGACATTTATGGTACACATCGATCTTGGTCGATGACAGACGCATTTCTTTGCCAAACAGCTCTTTGGTCAGCTTCATGTCCTTGATCTTGCGGACACGCCTGCTCAGCACATCCTCGATGGAGTTGATAACAGCGCGGTATTCTTCATCCTCAAGAAAATACGCTTTGAGCGCCGCGATATCGGCACTGCGGCTGTGATAGCGGCTGACAAGATAATCGAACGCCGCTCTTTTGGAACGCAGTCGTTCTCCGATCGGTACCGTGTCATAGTTGATAAAACGATGCTTCGGCAGGCTCACCTCCACCTCGGAGATAATGTCCGAGGGCGTCAGGAGTTCGCCGCGCACATCGGCGGCGGGAAAGCTGAGATAGAGCCGATCCCCCGCGGCGGTCAGCGCCGAATACGCATAATAGCGCTCGGTCGCGATCAGCTCCTCGATCGAGTCGGACAGCGGCAGATGCAGGGTCTCCTTCAACAAAACACGTTCGTCGTCAGTGAACACCCCCGCCTCCACGGGGGTATGCGGGAACTCTCCGTCGAGCGCGCCGATCAAAAAGACGATCTTCTTGTCCGAGATCAGGGAGCGGTCGGCGGTGGACACATCCACCTCATCCATGCCGCGCGGAATGGTGCTGACCTCTGACGCGGCAAAGTTGGTGTACAACAGCTCCGCGAATCGCTTGGGCGTCATCGCGTAATCGCCGATCACGGCAACGGTCTTATCGAGGATGCCGCACAGCACGTTCCACATGCGGATCAGATCAGCGGCAAGCTCGTGCTCACCCTGCGCCTCATAAGCGTCGAACAGGGTGTTGATGTTGTCGTCTACGCGCAATTTGTAGAGCAGCTTCATCAGCGCCTTGGCGATCGTTCTGCCGTCGGTATCCTTTACGGCAAAGGCAAAATCACGCAGTGTCCCGATGATATCGGCGCGCAGTGCTTCGACGCGCTCCAAGATCTCCTTTTGCCGTTCGCTCATTTCATCCGCAAAGCCGTCGGGCGACGCGGTAAAGGGGGTATCAAACTTTCGTCCGCTGATGTCCCAGACGAAAAGATAGTTTTCAAAGTCCGCGATCTCGCCGACCGAATAGGAGCACAGACCTGTTTTCAGCAGGGAGAGCACATCCTCGCGCTGAAAACCGCGGTTCACGATGTTGAACGCGGCTGTCACCAGGCGCACCATCGGCATGGCGTCGATGTTCTGCGGCTTGTCCATAAAACAGCGGACGCCGTATTTATCAAAGTACGATTCAAGGATGCCGGTGTAGCGGTCGGCACTGCGGCAGATCACCGCGATGTCGCGATAGCGCGCTCCGTCCTCTACTAAGGCGCGGATCGTGCGTGCGACAAAATCACATTCATCATACAAGCCCGAGGCGCGGTATATGGTCACTGCGTCGGCGTTCTGTATATACGGTTCTTTCTCCGGCCGGTAGGCGCTTTCTTCCAGCGCGATCAACGCCTCATCATGAAAGCGGTACGGCGTATGCAAGGTCGTCAGCGGCGCGATCTCGACGCCGTGATCCCGCGCCATGCGCGACAGTCGTGCACGGGTACGGCGCGGTACAAAAAACAGATTCTCACTGTCGGGACGGCAGTCGTCCGTCAGCGCGACAAACATCTCATTACTCATCACCAACAGCTGTTCGATCACATCGTATTCCTGCGCCGTAAAGCCGTAGAACGCGTCGAGCGCGACAGTATAGCCCTCAAACAGTTTACGATCGGTCAACAGCTCACAGACCTTTGTGAGCGAATCCAGCGGATCCATATAACTGCGCTCCATGATCGCGTTGTACGCGTCATACACGAGCGCGGTGTCATTCAGCTTGGCGCGCAGGGTGTCATCCCCCGCGGACTGAGCCGCCTCACGCAGTACGTCGGACGACAGGGCGCATTTTTTATATTCCTTGACGGCGGAGAGCATCAGCTCGCGCATATCGGCGGAGTCGGTTCGCTTGTCAAAAACCGTCAACTCATCCCCCACCTGCTCGAGCGCAAGGCTCATCATCAAATGGCGAACGCCGTCATCCGCAAAGGTCGCGAATCGGTTGCCAGTCTGCTCAAAGACATAGTCGCACAGGCGTGAGAAGCCCAGCACCATGATGTTGCGCGATACGGCAGGACCCAATAGGTCGAGAAACGCCGCTTCGGTCTCAAAGGAGATCTGATCCGGCACGAGGAACAGGAGCTTGTCCTCTCCCTTTCGCGCGAGGTCGGCAAATTTGCGGCGCAGATATTCACTTTTTCCGTAGCCGGAACGGCCGAGTACAAAACGCAGCATAATTCCTCCGCATTACTATTTGTCATTGCGAGGCTCAAATAAGCCGTGGCAATCTCAACTGCTTTTATATCCGTCATTGCGAGGCTCCATTAACCGGGGTCCCCGACACGCCCCGCGTGGTGGGGAGAGGAGGAGTTGCGGAGCAAGGTCAAGGCATACCAACCGGATATGCCTACCGCGCAAAGCGAACGACGACGACGTGGCAATCTCAACTGCTTTTATATCCGTCATTGCGAGGCTCCATTAACCGGGGTCCCCGACACGCCCCGCGTGTTAGGGAGAGGAGGAGTCGCGGAGCAAGGTCAAGGCATACCAACCGGATATGCCTACCGCGCAAAGCGAACGACGACGACGTGGCAATCTCAACTGCTTTTTACAGTGTTATCCTATCACATACAGTGACCTGTTTTCGGTACATCCATTTTCATCGAAACAGCGACCGGAAGCCTTCCCAGTATTCAACGAGCTTGAAGCGAAAATCATATTTGTCGGCAGTGACCACCTCATATTCGCCGTCGTCAAGGTGATCCTCCATTTCGGTCTCACACGCGGCGCCGACACACAATGACGGATACATCACGCACCACCAGTTCTGACCCTCACCGTCGCCGATGGTCAGACGCAGTGCGTCGTACCGACCCGCCGGCATGGTAAAGTCATCATAACAGCGCGTGTTGAAGTACATCTCGCCTACCTGTGCCGTGACGGGATAATCGAAGCCGCGGCGCTTGATCTCGTGTGAGGCGACCTGTTCGATCTCGCTCAGATGCGATCTTGTAAGCCTGATCGCTTCGTCCTTGTCATCGCAGCCGTTGAAATAATCGGAACACTCCCGCAAGACACGATCACGCACGCCGAGCTTCAAGCTCTGGTCAGCGGCGGAATCGGAATTCGCGAGGATATGTACGCGCAGTACATCCTCTGATAATTCTTCACAAGAATTAAAAAACGGTAGACAAAGGAGCATCGCCGCAATGATGACGGAGCCGACAAACAGATGGATATATTTCTTCAAAAGAATTACCTGCCTTTCAAGTTGGGTACAGTATCATCTTTGGCAGGTAATCAAATGTTTATTCACTTTATTCAAAACAGTCATTGCGAAGGGCGCAATCGTTAGGTTGAGATCGCCACGTCGGAACAATGTTCCTCCTCGCAATGACAATCTGAAGTGCGCCCTGTGGCAATCTCAACCGATTAAAAACAGCAAATCCCCCCTCGCGTCGGGAAAGCTTATTATGGTTCGACCTTCTCGACACGACAGCCGTCTTTGAGAGGCTTGGTCAGGAACACTTTATTATATTTCTCTTTCAGAATATTAACGCATTTCTCCGCCTTCTTCTGATTGAGGAAGATCGCGTAGACCGCCGAGCCCGATCCGCTCATGGAAGCGCCCAGTGCCTTGCAGGCGATCATCTCACGCTTGATCTCATTGATCTCCGGCAGCTCCATCACCTGCTCAAACTCATTGTACAGGCAGGTGGAGAGTCCGCGGATATCGCGGCTGTAGAGCCGCTTGATCAGCTCGTCGGTATAGAGGAAGCCTTTGGGCTCACGCGCGTCACAGGCGGCATATGCCGCGGCAGTGGACACGGAGATATCGGGCTTGCAGATCACGATGTGACAGTCGGACATGGCGCGCAGTTTTTTGAGCGTCGTGCCGGTACCGGTCGCGAGCATCGTACCGCCCAACAAACAGAACGGTACATCCGAGCCGAAGCGCGCGCAGATCTGCGCCATCTCATCCATGCTCAGGCGTGTTTCAAAAAGCTGGTTCAGTGCCAGCACAACAGCCGCGCCGTCGGTGGAACCGCCCGCCAACCCCGCCTGTGTCGGGATCTCTTTATCGATCGTGATCGAAAGGGGTGCGGGTGTAACGCCGGTCTTATCGAAAAACGCGCGTGCCGCCTTGCACACAATATTGCTGTCATCGGTCGGCACATCGGGATATTTAGGACAGGATACGGTGATGCCGTCGCCCTCACCGGAGAGTTTCTCGACCGTGACGGTATCATAGAGAGAGACCGTCTGCATCACCATCGCGACATCGTGATAACCGTCGGCGCGCTTGCCGACGATGTCGAGCGTCAGGTTGATCTTTGCGGGTGCTTTAACCGTTATTTTCATCTTCCAGTTCCTTCAAAAACTCTTTGATCAGCTTCATTGCCTGTCGTAAGTGCTTGATCGAATAACAGTAGCTCAGGCGCACATAGCCCTCGCCGCATTCGCCGAATGCCGTACCGGGCACCAGCGCGACATGCTTGCTCTGGAGCAGACGCGTGCAGAATTCATCACTGCTCAGCCCGGTGGATTTGATGCAGGGGAAGCAGTAGAACGCGCCCTCGGGATTGAAGCAGGTCAGTCCCATCTTATTCAGCGAGCCGACTACAAAGCGGCGGCGCATATCGTACTCGCCCTTCATCATCTCGATGTCGTCATCGCCGTTTTTCAACGCTTCGATCGCGGCGTACTGCGCCGTTGTCGGAGCGGACATGATGCAGAACTGGTGGAGCTTGACCATCATCGCGCAGATCTCCTTGGGAGCGAGCGCGTAGCCGAGTCGCCAGCCCGTCATGGCGTAAGCCTTGGAGAAGCCGTTGATGACGACGGTGCGTTCCCACATGCCGTCGATGGAGGCGATGGACACATGGTGCTTGCCCTCATAGGTCAGCTCGGAGTAGATCTCGTCAGAGAGCACCATCAGATCGTGCTTCTTTACCACTTCGGCGATCGCCTCAAGATCCTCGCGCTCCATGATGCCGCCCGTCGGATTGTTCGGATACGGCAGGATCAAGAGCTTGGTTTTATCGGTGATCTTTTCCTCGAGCTGCTCGGGCGTCAGACGGAAGGCGTTCTCCGCCTTGGTCTGAATGAGGACGGGAGTAGCGCCCGCCATGATCGTCAGCGGCTCATAGCATACAAAGGAGGGCTGAGGGATCAGCACCTCGTCGCCGACAGAGACCATACAGCGGATCGCGTTGTCGATCGCTTCACTGCCGCCAACCGTGACCAGACACTCGGTCGAGGGGTCATATGTAAGGTTGTATTTTCTTTTATAGAATTTTACGATCTCTCCGCACAGCTCCTTGAAGCCGCGGTTTGGGGTGTACCATGTCTTGCCCTGTTCGAGCGACTCGATACCCGCCTCGCGCACATGCCACGGCGTTTGGAAATCGGGCTCGCCGACCGAAAGAGAGATCACGTGATCCATCTCATTGACGATATCGAAGAATCGGCGGATACCGGAGGGCTTGACCGATTGGATCGACGGCGTCAGCTTTTCGGAATAATTCATCAGACGATCATTTCCCTTCCGTCTTTTTTCGTATCGATCAGCGGCACGCTGTCCTCTTTATAGCGCTTTAGCATAAAGTGGGTCGCGGTGGACAAGATGCCATGCATCGCCGCCAGACGCTTTGCGACAAAGGAGGAGACGTCCTGGATCGTCCTGCCCTTGACGATGAGGAGCAGGTCATAAGCGCCCGCCATCAGGTAGACACATTCCACCTCGTCATACTGCATGATCTTCTCGGCGATATCATCAAAGCCCTTCTGCATCTGGGGAGCGACCTTGAGCTCGATGATCGCCATAACGCCCGCGTCAGGCACAGCCTCCCAGTTGATGACTGCCTGATAACCGCAGATCACACCGTTATTTTCATATTCTTTGATACGCGCTTCGATGGCTTCCTCGGGCTCGCCGAGCATCATCGAAAGCTGCGCGGTCGTGTAATTTGAATTTTCACTCAGTATACGTAATAACTTGTCCATATGATTCATCCTTTCTGGATTTGTATAATATTTGATTCTATGTCATCTGTAAAGCGGGGATACTGCCGACATTCAGACTGTCGATACAGATCGCCGTCGCCAGACAGAAGATCTCTCTTTCATTTTGATTCAAGACGAGCTGGATGCAATCGCGGGCATAATCCCTGCCCACCGTACACACCACGGCGGTGTCCGCGTCAAGGATGGAGTAGGAGCCCATCAACACATCACCGCGAACCAAAAAACTGATCCCGCGGAAGCGGATCGACGCGCGGCCGCTGCCGACGGCGATATTCAGCCGCATACTCTCCCCGCCCGCGCTGATACTGTACACCGACAGCGCGGTGAAGCCGAGAGAGCGGATCTTGCAGACGGTATTTCCGTCGGTATCGCAGATACGGATACTCTCGCCGGAGGGATTGCGTTTGCCGGTCACCGTATAGCGGAGCCTGCCCTGTTCATCGGCGACCTGATACCGTGCGTTCAGTGTCGAAATATCACGTTGTAAATAGATTTTCACTGTTATCACCACGGATATTATTGGATTATTTCACCGATTCATGCAATGACTGATGCACTTCTTACAAAAGGCTCTTGCGGAAGGTACGTCCGAACAGGACGAAGGTACCGAGCGTGCTGTCGGGCTCGTATTTGACGAGGAAGCACGAGGTATATCCGAGTATCAGCCAGAAGAAAATGATCGTAAAGGTCGGATTGTACAGCAGTCCTACCTCGATGAACGAGTAGATCAGGTAGGAGCACAAGAACGAGTACATACACGGCAGCACGCTCTCATGCAGGCTGTCATCCCGAAAGACGTGCATCGTGATATGCTTGAAGAACCGCAGTCCGAAGATACAGAACAGCACGAATCCGACCACGCCCGAGCATACCAGTATCGTGATATACCCGTTGTGGAAGTCCGTCATGATGGGCGCCAGCGCTCCGTACTTATCCGAGAACTTGATACCGTCCTCAAAGATACGGGTACCGTATTCATAGATGTTGCCCTTGCCGATACCGAGGATCGGATCCTGCAGGAACATCTTCGACGCCTGCTGCCAGAGCACAAAGCGTCCTGAATCGAGGTTGGCGTTCTCATGCTCAAAGGTCACGGCTGCCTCGTCATGCGCGATCTTGTCCGTCACGGAATCGGCGGAGATAGACGATGATGATTCCGCATGATCCATGATCTGCACAAAGCCCGCCTGTGTGATGTTGCGCACAAAGAACATCGCCATCACGATGACCAGTCCCGCGGCAAGGCACGCGGCGGATTTAGAGATGATCTGCCACACGGTGAACTTCGACTCGGAGCCGAACATCTTGTATATCACAAAGAATATCGCGTATCCTATCAGCAGCACCAACGCGCCGTTGGAATCACACAGCAGCAGCGAGATCCCGTTGACCGCGATACATGAGCCGATCCAGATACGGCTGACGCGCTCGCGTCCCGATATCGCGATGAAGTCTTTTTTGAGCAGCATATGACAGCAGAAGATCGCCACTACCGCGACAAATCCGAGCAGATTCGGATTGATAAACATGCCGTCAAAGCGGTTCTCATATACAATGAACTTGAACCACAAGACCTCAAAGCTGATCTCCGCCATCAAAAACGCCAGTCCGAGGATACCCAGCACCGTGGTGGTATAGACGATAAAGCGGCAGATAGAATACAGCTCGCGGCGGAAGTTAAGGTGCTTTTCGGTATGTACGGAATAGAACACAAAGAAGCACATCGCCACATGCAGCAGCATGACCAGATTGTAGGCGTTATACAGGAACGAGCTCGCCAGATGGACGATCATCGTCACGAGCGAGGTCACCACAAACGCGAACAGCCATAAGCCGTAACGCGTTTTCAGGATCGTTCGATGCTTGACCGCGTTATAACACATGAGGAATACGCCCCAGACAAACAGCACGGCAAGCACCGCGTAGGCGGGGATCAGTATGAAAGACAAGTTACTGCAGAACATACAGATCACATAGCTGCGCCGAAACAACGAGGTATCCAAAAGCACCTTTTTGAACTTACTCATAACCATCCTCAACTAAAAGGCAATGCCGCAAATCGACAGATACGGATCGCCGGTAAAAACATTCTTCCCATCAGATCAACCGTCTGATATCAGTCGCCGGTAAAAACATGCTTGACCGTGGATAACATCAGGTAGAGATCCCGTCGAAAACCGAACCGATAGAGATACTTGAGATTATACCTCATCTTTTTCGGGAGGATCTCTTCCACATAGATGCGATCCACCTCATCGGGATCGCTGACGTCGCCGATCATCGCGTCCTCATCCTTGAAGCGGATGGAGGCGAGCGAGGTGATGCCGGCGGGCATCAAAAGCGTCGCCATCATCTCGGGCGTGTACCGCTCCACATACTTGACGACCTCGGGGCGTGTGCCGACAAAGCTCATCTTGCCGGAGAGCACATGGAACACCTGCGGCAGTTCATCCAGACGGAACTTGCGCAGGGTCTTGCCGATACCGGTCACGCGGTTATCGTTTGCCGAGGTGACCAGCGCGCCCTTTTGATCGGCGCCCACCGTCATGGTGCGGAACTTCCAAATCTTAAAACGGCGGTTGTTGGTCGTGACGCGCATCTGCTTATAGAGCACGGGACCCTTGGAGGTCAGCTTGATGATGATCGCGATCACCGCCATCGGCAGGATCAGCAGTACGATCATGATCAGCGACAGGATGATATCCATCACGCGCTTCATCACCAAACTCGGTCGTTTTTTATCCAGAATTTCATAGTATTTTTTTACCTCATCACATTGAAGCTTTCGAGGTAATTTTTCAAACGGTAAAAGAATCATAATGCCTCCGAACTCAACGGTTCCGTCATACAAATACTTTCATTCATTACTATGCGGTAATGATTCCATACTATTCAACGTTGAATAAAAGCCTATAATCTTAATTATTATACTATATTTCGCCGTTTTTTTCAATATATTCTCAAAAAAACTATGCCAAAAACGCCCCGAAAAAACAATTAATTGTCAACGAGATAAATCCATGATTTTTATTGTGAAATCTTACAAAAATCTCTTGACTTCGCGCCGATGTCATAGTAAAATCATATTAAAGAAAGTTAAGGCAAACCGCACATCTGAATCATGCGGGATCGCCTTAGTTTGAGGTAATGAATGGACAATAATTACAAGCCCGATTTGATCACCCTGATCGATGAGGACAATGTGGAACACAACTTTGAGATCCTCGATACCATCGAAAACGAAAAAGGCGTTTTCTACGCGCTCTACCCCATCTACGACAACGCGAAGGACAGTGTAGATGACAGCGGCGAGTACTACATCATGGAGGTCATCGAAGAAGACGGCGAGGAACAGCTCGCCGAGGTTCAGGATGAGGCTCTGCTAGATGAACTCAGCGCGATCTTTGAAAAGCGTTTTGAAGAGCTTTTCGACGACGTCGAGGAAGAAAACGAGGAAAAGAAATAATAAAAGGCTCCTTTTGGTAAAAGGAGCTGTCAGCGCAAGCTGACTGAGGAATTGTACCATTGATCGAGCGTCAGCGAGATACCTATTCCGCAGGCGTTCACACTCACGTCAACATCCTGCCTGACCCGCGTATCGGTCGCAAATAACCCTACAACATTTAAATCGGGAGCTTAGCTCCTTCGGCGGTGTGCAGACCTCCCATCCTTTTGGACGAAGGGAGCCTAAAGCCGCAGGGCGGGCACCCACCTGTCATCGTGTAGGCAGGTTATCTCAAGGCCGTTACGGTCAGGCGGGATACCTTTAAAAAGCTCACACCATCAGCCTTCCCCTTGAGGGGAAGGTGGGCAATTTGCCATACAAGGCAAATTGGTCGGATGAGGTGAAAGCCCTTCCGATTCATCAATCAACGGCATGAGGATAATACGTTTCCACCTCATCCGTCTCGCTTAACCGCTCGACACCTTCCCCTCAAGGGGAAGGCTTTTTCACATCTAACCAATTTGAAGGAGATAAATATGAAGATTTCTGTTTTAGGCTGCGGACGCTGGGGCAGCTGTATCGCGTGGTACCTCGACCGCATTGGTCACGAGGTGGTATCCTGCGGACTCGAAAACGCCCCCGAACTGCAACAGCTCCTCAAAACCCATCATAACGACTATCTCACCTACCCCGAGAGCATCACCGTCACCTATGACCACCAATTCGCCATCGAGCGCGCCGAGGTGATCGTGATCTCTATCTCCGCGCAGTATCTGCGCGACTATATGCAGACCATCACGCAATATGATCTTGACGGCAAGATCATCGTGCTGTGCATGAAGGGTATCGAGGAAAGCACCGGCAAGCGTCTGACGCAGGTCGTGGGCGACTTTGTGGATACCGATAAAACGCCTGTCGCCGTATGGGTCGGTCCCGGTCATCCGCAGGACTATGTCAAGGGCATCCCGAACTGCATGGTCATCGACTCCGAGAACGAGGAAGTCAAAAGCAAGCTGGTACATAGCTTCAACAGCGAGCTGATCCGCTTCTATCTGGGCACCGATCTGATCGGTTCCGAGATCGGCGCGGCGGCAAAGAATGTCGTCGGTATCGCCGCGGGTATGCTCGACGGAGCGGGCTGCACCTCCATCAAGGGCGCTTTGATGGCACGCGGTACGCGCGAGGTCGCAAGGCTGATCAAGGCCGCCGGCGGCAACGAGCTCTCCGCCTACGGACTGTGCCACTTAGGCGACTACGAAGCGACCCTGTTCTCTCCGTGGAGCCATAACAGACGCTTCGGCGAAATGTTCATCAAGGGCGAGAAATTCGAGAAGCTCGCCGAGGGTGTGATGACCAGCAAGGCGATGCTCCGACTCGGCGAACAGCTCGGCGTCGATCTGCCGATCACCACCGCCGTCTATCGGATCCTGTTTGAAAACAGCAGTGCCAAGGAGGAACTCTCCGCCCTCTTCACTCGCTCGATCAAAGAAGAGTTTTAATTCTGTATTAGAATTCTTAATTGGAATTATATTTCTTTATAACAACACAAGAACGGCTGTCTGATCTTTCAGACAGCCGTTGTTTTTTTCATCATCGTCATTTTAAGAGCTCGACACGCATGTCACCCGTAGCAATCCCATTAAGCGAGACTTCACTGCAAGCGATTTCTCCGACAAGGGGATTGCCACAGCCTGCCTCTTCGAGGCACCTCTCTAACCGAGAGGCTTCGGGCTTCGCAATGACAGAATGATTGTTGCGCTTTTTACTGTGCGGTCGCGAACTTCTGTTTGAGTTGGTCGATCTTGGTCTGCTCGACATCACAGACATTGTACCAGCCCTTGTTCGTCATCTTGGTATAGATCTCATCCTGCATGGACAGGGAGTCGTCGAGCGCGGAGTTGAACGCGCCGAGCACGTTCTGTGTCGCGGATTCGACCGCGCCGTGCAGGTACAGGTCACAGCAGCCCTTTTCGAGCATCAGCAGGTTTTGCATCAGGTTCTTATCATCCATCATGGTTCCTCCTTACAGCAGTGAATAGAAGCGGTCGAAGATCCGGGAATGGCGGGTGGTCAGATCCTCTACGCAGGTTTTCAGCTCAGGATCGCTGAGATTTTGGGCGGTTTCCTTACACTTCTGTTGAAAATACTGCTCATGTCCGAGGGCGTCCTCGATATAGAGCAACTCTTTATCGGTCATATCATTACCTCCGTTTGATTTGGTAATGATAGTATGAGCAAGATGAAAAAGAATATTCCTGTTTACAAAAAATCGGCGGCACGACCTGTTACAGTCGTGCCGCCTTGGTTGAGATTGCCACGCCGCCGACGCGCGCGTCCGCTCCTCGCAATGACAATCCGTAAAGACATTATTCTTCTGCGGAATTAAACGTGAATTGTTCGCCGTCGTGATCGCAGGTGATCGGCTTGGTGCTGTCGAAGTCGGGCTCGAGCATCCGCTCACTGAGCTTATCCTCGATGTTGGTGACGATCGCGCGGCGCAGGGGACGCGCGCCGTAGGTATCGTCAAAGCCCTCGTCAGCGATCTTCTCGACCGCCTTATCGGTGAAGGTGATCGTCACGCCGAGCGACTCCAGACGCTTGGTGAGCGTGTTCAGCATCAATCTCGCGATTTGTTCGATCTCGGGCTTGGTGAGCTTATTGAACACGATGATATCGTCCACACGGTTGAGGAACTCGGGACGGAACACCTGCTTGAGCTCGCTCATCACCAGCTCGCGGACGTCGACGTCTTTTCTGCTGTCGTCAGCGTTATTATTGAATCCCAGAACGCCCGCGTTCTCGGTAATCTTGCGCGCGCCGACGTTCGAGGTCATGATGATGATGGTGTTCTTGAAGTCGACCGTGCGACCCTGACTGTCCGTCAAACGACCGTCCTCGAGGATCTGCAGGAGCATATTGAACACATCGGGATGCGCTTTTTCGATCTCGTCAAAGAGAACCACCGAATAGGGCTTGCGGCGCACCGCTTCGGTCAGCTGACCGCCCTCGTCGTAGCCGACATAGCCGGGAGGTGAACCGACCAGACGAGATACCGTGTGCTTCTCCATATACTCGCTCATATCGAGGCGGAGCATGGCGTTCTCGTCGCCGAACATTGCCTGTGCCAGCGCCTTGCAAAGCTCTGTCTTACCGACGCCGGTGGGGCCGAGGAAGATGAAGGAGCCGGTAGGACGCTTGGGATCCTTGATGCCGACTCTGCCGCGGCGGATCGCTCTGGAAACGGCTGAAACCGCTTCATCCTGACCGATCACACGCTCATGCAGGATCTTTTCCATATTGAGCAGGCGATCGGATTCCTCACGCGTCAGCTCAACAACGGGGATGTTCGTCCATGCGGATACGATCGCGGCGATGTCCTCGGCGCTGACCTCATGGTCGCTCTCCTTGGTGCTCTCCTCCCAACCCGATTTTGCTTTTTCGAGCTGTTCGGAAATGTTCTTTTGCTCGTCGCGCAGCTGTGCCGCACGCTCAAAATCCTGCTCGCTGATCGCGGCGGTCTTTTCGCTTTCGAGCTGTTCGAGTTCCGCTTCAAGATCCTTGATCTCGTTCGGATAGGTCAAAGCACTCAGGCGCACCTTGGAAGCCGCCTCGTCGACCAGATCGATCGCCTTGTCGGGCAGATAGCGGTCGGCGATATAGCGGGAGCTGAGCGTGACAGCCGCCTCGATCGCCTCATCGGAGATCTTGACCTTGTGATGGGCTTCATAGCGGTCGCGCAGACCCTTGAGGATCTCGATCGCGTCCTCCTCGCTCGGCTCACCGACCTTGACAGGCTGGAAACGACGCTCCAAAGCGGCGTCCTTCTCGATATACTTGCGGTACTCCTCGAGGGTCGTTGCGCCGATGACCTGGAAGTCGCCGCGTGCCAGTGAGGGCTTGAGGATGTTTGCCGCGTCGGCACTGCCTTCCGCCGCGCCCGCGCCGATGATGGTATGCAGCTCGTCGATAAAGAGGATGATGTTCTTGCTCTTTTTGACCTCGTCGATCGCGTTCTTGATGCGATCCTCGAATTCGCCGCGGTACTTGGTGCCCGCGACCATACCGGTGAGATCGAGCGCTACCACGCGCTTGTCGCGCAGGTGCTCAGGCACCTCGCCGTTGGCAATCTTCAGCGCCAGACCTTCGGCGATCGCGGTCTTGCCGACGCCGGGCTCACCGATCAGGCAGGGGTTGTTCTTGGTACGGCGGGAGAGGATCTGGATGATACGGCGTATCTCTTCATCCCTGCCGATGACGGGGTCGATCTCGCCGTTTTTCGCCGCCTTGGTCAGATCGCGAGAGAAGCTGTCGAGCGCCTTGCTTTCGCCGTCACCGGACGAAGCGCCGTTGTTCTCAAAGCCGTTTTGCTGTTCATTCTCAAGATTCGCGCTCATATGGTCGGCGATGGTCTGAGGGGTAACGCCGAGAGCGCGCAGATAACGGATCGCGTAGCTGTCGCGGTCGGACAACAGGGCGATCAACAGATGCTCGGTGCCAACATAGCCGGAACCGGTGCGTGCCGAATACATCACGGCGGTCTGCATCACGCGCTTGGTGCGCGGCGTAAAATCATTCGGAGTCAGGGCGACGGTGCCGTTGTTGCTGTCCATCATCGCCTCTAACTTTTCGGCGGTAACGCCGCTGTCACGCAGCGCGGTATATGCGACGCCGCTGTTTTCCTTGCACAGACCCAAGAGGATATGCTCGGAACCGATATAGGTTTGACCGAGGTTTTCGGCGCTTTCAATCGCCAGATTCAGCGCCTTGTTTGCTTTTTCCGTAAAGCCTTTGAATGTGTATTTCATATACCTTACCTCCTTTTAGTGACCAGTGACCAGTGGTCAGTGGTCAGTTGTTATTATCCATACAGTAATCTAAAAGTAATCTGCTGCTATCAAAATACAAGTATCAAATAACGAAACAAATAATTGAATAGTTATCATTACATTCTACTGATCACCGGTCACTGACCACTGATCACTGTTACGCGAATCTTTCGCGTAATATACTTGCGCGTTTGATATCGCGGTCTCGCGGGCTCATATCGTCGCCGTAACGCGTCATGATCGACGCGGGCTGGATCTCGACGATCAGCTTATCGATGCTGTCGGTCGAGAGGGTTTCGAGCTTCTTTTCGCTCACACCCAGTCGTACCAGTGACAGCAGACGCATCGCCTCGCTGTGATCCATCAGCATCGCGCTTTTGAGGATGCCGAGAGCGCGGTGGATTTTATCCTGCACCTCGATATCGTTCAGCAGATTTTCGCGGGAGCGCATCTCCTGCGCGATCAGCTGGGTGGTGATATTCTGCAAATTATCGATCGCCGCTTTCTCGGAGATGCCGAGGGTAACCTGATTGGAGAGCTGATAGAACGCGCCCGCAGGCTTGGAGCTCTCGCCGTACAGTCCGCGCATCGTCAGACCGAGCTTGCTGAGGTTCGCGCCGATACTGTTGACGACGCCGGTCATCCGGAGCGCCGGGAGATGGAGCATCACCGACGCGCGCATACCCGTACCGAGGTTGGTGGGGCACTGGGTCAGGTAGCCGAGACGCTCGTGGAACGCGAAGTTTAATTTCTTTGAAAGAATATTATCGATTTGATCCGCCAGCGCGTACGCCTCTTTCAGCTCAAAGCCGTCCTTGATGACCTGCAGGCGGATGTGATCCTCCTCATTGACCATGATGGATACGGTGTTATCGTCGCTGAGATAGACCGCGCGTCCATCCTGCTCGCTGATAAAATCGGGGCTGACGAGGTGGCGTTCGATCATCGCCACGCGGATGGTATCGGGGATATTGTTGAGATCGATGCGGTGGAACTTGATCTCGCAATCCTTGAGCGCCTCCCCTACCCTATCGACGATCTCACGCGCTTTGTCAGCGGAGAGTCGGATCGGGAACGGATATTCTTTGAGATTACGTGCCAGACGAATTCTGGTCGATACAACAGCTTCACTCATCGTTATCCCTCCAATCCTTTGATCTCGTCACGCAGCTGTGCCGCGCGCTCGAAGTTTTCTTTTTCGATCGCCTCTTTGAGCTGAGCGCGTAGGGTGCCGATCTTATCCTCGGAAGACGCGTCGTTGTCCGACTTGTTTTCTTCCTCGTTCACGGTGTACTCGATCACGCCGGGGCGTTTACCCTTATGCTCGGTGTTTCCGTGGACGTTGCGGATGGTGGGCATCAGCTCGCTGAAAAACGTATCGTAGCAGTCGGCGCATCCGACCTTGCCGGTACGCTTGATATCGTTGAGGGTGCTGCCGCAGGTATCGCAGTGAGTCGCGCCGGAGATCGCGGGAAGCGCGTTCGAGAAAAAGCTCGAAAGCAGTCCGCCGAAATCAGCGGAAAAATCGGTGAACATCGAATCGTACCCGAGTTCATGGGCACATTCCGGACAGAGCCGGTATTCGGCATATTTGCCGTTGACCATCGTCTTGACATGGGTGGTAGCTTCATTCTTTTTGCAGTGTTGACATAACATGGTAAATCCTCCTTTGGCGCCGTTGGCGCGGTGAATGGTGAACGGTGAACGGTGAACGGTTGAGGGAGGACGCTGTCCTCACCTGATTCTTGATTTCACTTCATCAAACGCCACCGCTCTCTTTTTTCAGTTTATCATATACCTTGACACTTATGTGTCGAGAAGTGTGAGAAGCATATTTTTGAATACGGTGGCGCGGATCGCGTCGCGGTACTGCTGGGGGACGCTGAGATAGGCTCGCTCGCCCAGTGCCGCCGCCATCAGCCTTGCGGTGCGTCTGTCGATGATACCGCGCGTCAGCATATTGTCGAGCATGATCTCTGCCGTCGCCTTATCCAGCGCGTTGCCGATGGAATTGACGATGTGCATGATCGCGCCGCCGCGGGTGGTGTTGATGCGGGTGATGCGGATGTATCCGCCGCCTCCTCTGCGGGACTCGACGATGTAGCCCTGCTCGGGAGTAAATCGCGAGGTGATCACGTAGTTGATCTGACTGGGCACACACCCGAGGGTGGTCGCCAGCTCATTTCGTTTGATCTCTGCCTCGCCGTCCTGTTGCTCGAGTATATCCTTGATATACTGCGCAACCAAATCGCTCATACGCATTTTTAGTCCTCTTCTCTGCACGTGTGCATTTATTCCGCCTTCTTTCATGCAGATCGTGTTTTAATCCACATCAACGGCGGACACACGGGAACTGTTGAAGTGACAGATGAAGCGGAAGTGCCTTTGATCTATACCTTGAGTTGATCAAGCGGGAAGGATCCACCTCATCCGACCAAATTACCTCAGTCGGTAATTTGCCCACCTTCCCCTCAAGGGGAAGGCTCTTTGTCCTTTTCTGACCTTGACTATATTGTAAACCATTGGTCAAAGAAAGTCAAGGTCAAAATCAAATATTCACAAATTGTTCAAAAATAGACCTATCATTCTTCATTAGAAAAATCGCTCCGCAAAAAGGATGTTCCTTCCACAGAGCGATTTGCGCCTTGTTTTTTCAATTTAGAATATGTTATTGCAATCTACTCGCCTTGCCCTCCCGATATGCATCAGCTACATCCATTGTATAAATGCTGTTTTATCCGTGCAGTTGTAGCCTGCCCGTTTATAGAAATTCAGTGTGCTTTCGGTTTTCGAGCTCGTGAGCAGCATCATCTTATAGCAATTCGCCTTGATTGCCACATCTTTTGCATGATTCAGACAGGCGGTTGCGTAACCCTTTCCTCTGTAATCGGCGTGGGTAACAACATTTTCGATAAATGCATACGGACGGATATTCCGTGTCAGATTCGGGATAATCACGCACACACAGGATGAAACGAGCTTGCCGTCAACTTCGCAAACGATGATATGATGATTCCCATCACGACATATTACAGACCAAGTGTTTTGTAAATGCTCGCTGTTTTCGGGCACACCAAGCTCATGCAGATGGGTATATAATTCGAGCAGATCGCTTAATTCGTTTTCTTTGATTTCTCTGACTTTCATTTCTTCACCAACTCTTTATCAATAAACTCCATATACGGCTTGCGGTTATAGATGCTGTCGGGGTTATCCCTGTACCACTCAAATTCCTCTTGCAAGCCCTGATCGAGAGGAATGGTATCGGACATCAACTCGGTTTGCTTGCTGACGTCAAGCACGTATTCATAATCATAAAAGCAGAAATAATCTCTCTGCGGGATCTCTTTGCCCACGCTGACAAATTCAGGGGTTTTGCCGACTGCCTGATAGCATAGCTCGACCCATTCCTTAATGGTTACTATGTCCATGTTGCCGACATTGAACACGTGATTTTCGGGGTGCTTTTCTATCAGGATTTCGATAAATCGGCAGAGATCGGCAACATGGAAAAACTGCAATTTCATGTCACCGTTCTGCGGCAGATAAAACGGTCTGTCCCGCATCGCGCAGTCAAACGGAAATGCCTCTCGGTAGAGATTGTCATAGATTCCGTAAAAATACGGCGGGCGAAGGATGTACGCACCGGGCACGTGCGCTTGTAAATACCGCTCCGCATTCAGCTTATTCATCCCGTAATCACCCCAAACGGAGTTGGCGCCACAGGATTGTTTCTCGGTAAAGGGTTGGGGATTCGTCTCGGGGTAGACCGCACTGGAGCTGATGAAAATATAATCTCCGAAGGCTATGTCCGCATCAAGGAGCGCTTGGATATGTTTCTGTGTATAAGCCGTGATATCAAGAACAAGGTCAAAGAATGATCCTTTCAGTTCATCGCCCGGCTGAAGCCTGTCACATTGGATATGAGTGACGCCGTCCACCTGTTCTCTGCTGCCGCGATTGAGTACAACAACATCATTCCCTTTGGCAACAAAGTATTCAGCAGCATACCTGCTGACAAAGGTCGTGCCGCCGGTAATCAAAATCTTCATATGACACCTCCGTAAGCTCAGATCAGCTTTATCTTACTACAAAGCGGCAGAGATTTCAACCTCGACTATCGGATGAGATTGCCACGGGCTAAAGCCCTCGCAATGACTATCGATAAACGCACAAAGCGGCTGCACCGTGTGGTACAGCCGCGATTTGGCAAATATATTGCTTTGGCAAATCATCCCGTAAGCCGGATTCTCAAACAGAACGCTTCACCTCAGCGCAGAGTGTAACCTATATGATAGGATTACAGCTCAGCAAAATACTTAATGGTGCGAACCATCTGAGAAGTGTAGGAGTTCTCGTTGTCATACCAAGAAACTACCTGAACCTCATACAGACCGTCGCCGATGGGAGAAACCATGGTCTGGGTAGCATCGAACAGAGAACCGAAGCGCATACCGATAACATCGGAAGAAACGATCGGATCCTCGTTGTAACCGAAGCTGTCAGAAGCGGCAGCCTTCATAGCGGCATTGATGCCCTCTACGGTTACGTCGTCACCCTTGACAACAGCGGTCAGGATGGTGGTGGAGCCTGTCGGAACAGGAACACGCTGAGCAGCGCCGATGAGCTTGCCGTTCAGCTCGGGGATAACCAGGCCGATCGCCTTAGCAGCGCCGGTGGAGTTGGGAACGATGTTCGCAGCGCCCGCGCGAGCTCTTCTCATGTCGCCCTTACGATGAGGACCGTCGAGGATCATCTGGTCGCCGGTGTAAGCGTGAACAGTGCACATGATACCGGTCTGGATGGGAGCGTACTTGTTCAGAGTGTTAGCCATGGGAGCTAAGCAGTTGGTGGTGCAGGAAGCAGCAGAGATGATCTGATCGTCAGCGGTCAGAGTGTCCTCGTTAACGCTGAATACGATGGTCTTGAGGTCTTTGCCTGCGGGAGCAGAGATAACGACCTTCTTCGCGCCTGCGTTGATGTGAGCCATGGACTTGTCCTTGGAGCAGTAGAAACCGGTGCACTCGAGAACTACGTCTACGCCGATCTCGCCCCAGGGCAGCTTGCTGGCGTCAGCCTCGGCATAAATGGTGATCTCCTTACCGTCAACGATAATGGAGTTCTCGCCTGCCTCTACAGTGTGCAGACCTTCACCGATAACGCCGCAATAGCCCTTCTGAGCAGTATCATACTTCAGCAGGTTTGCGAGCATGGCAGGGTTGGTCAGGTCGTTGATCGCAACTACCTCATAACCCTCAGCACCGAACATCTGACGGAAAGCCAGACGGCCGATACGACCGAAGCCGTTAATAGCAACTTTTACTGACATAATAATTCCTCCTAAGAATTAGTTTAAATGTAATTGTTACATCATTGTTATTTTACTACAAACACCACATGAAATCAAGGTGTATTTTTGAAAAATATACTAAAACAAGATAAAAAATACAGCCAAAACCCTTGATTTGGGTCTTGGCTGTCATCATGAACTTATGCAGAAGGTTTTTCAGACGCCTTTGACGGTTTTTTCAACTTGAAAGAAAACCGCTTTGAAGAGAATATCTCAAAGTGCAATTTCTTTTGCAGGGTTCCCATGATACCGTTGGGAAGAAACAGGATCACCAGAATCGTGATCGCGCCGAGGATGATATTGGACCATCCCGGAAAATCCGCCAGCTTCTCATTAAGAAAGACATAAATGATCGCACCGATGATGGGACCGCTCATGGTGCCGGTGCCGCCGATGATTGCAATAAAGACCATGGAGATCGTCCAGCTGATGTCGAACCCCGAGTCGGGATAGATCGTGCCTTTGTTGACAAAGAAGATACCGCCCGACAGTGCGATAAAGAATGCCGCTATCACATAGACGAGCAGCTTGTGGCTGAAAATGTTGACGCCGACAGATGACGCCGCGGTGATATCGTCGCGCATCGCGGTCAGTCCCAGACCGACACGGGTCCGCAACAAACAGTAGACAAGCACCAGCGCGACCACACAGATCGTCAAAGCGAGAACGCAGATCTCCTGAATCTTCGGATAGGGTGAGACACGGATCGTCAGACCCGCGCCTTTACCGACAAAGTCCCATGAGAAAAACCACATTGAGAACGCCTCTGCCGCAACCAGTGTAGCGATCGAGAAGTACATTCCCTCCAACCGGAACAGGATCAGCGACATAAACAAGGATACGACAACACAAATGCCCGCTCCCAATAACAGCGCGCCAAACAGCGGCAACCCGAATTTCGGAGAGGTCGCCATCGCGATACTGTATCCCGCCAAACCGATATACAACTGCTGACCGAGGCTGGTCATACCGGCATATCCGGACAACAGGTTCCACATCTCGCCCATGGTGATGTACAAAAAGATCTGAACCAGATAACGCATCGTTTTATTGGAAATCAGTCCGGTAAAGCACCCGATATATAACGCGACCACTAAAACAACGCAGATGATCAGCATCGGCGGTGAATCCAACACCTTGACATGGGAGGGCGTAAACTTCTTTTTTTTCATTTTGACCCCTCCCCTATTTTCCTAAAATTCCCTTTGGCTTGAACACCAAGACTGCCAAAAGCATGATATAACTGATCAGCTGTCCGTAGCTCGCGCCGCCGATGACCTGTGCCAGGCCGAAAATGAATCCGGCGATCAGCGTACCCGGGATGCTTCCCATTCCGCCGATCACCACGACGACGAACGCGGTCGAGAGATACGCGCCGCCCGAGGTAGGATTGAAGGTCGATTTCATTCCGACGCATAATCCGGCGACCGCGGCACTTGCCATGGATACGCCCATCGCCACCGCATAGACTTTTTTGATGTTGACGCCCGAGAGAGCTGCCGCCTGCGCGTCATCCGCCGTCGCGCGGATCGCTCTGCCGACATAGGAACGGCTGAGGAATATCGTCAGCAACAGGATCGAAATCAAGCTGATCGCCAGCAGAACCAGATTCAAGACAGAAATACTGATCCCGCCGATGGTGATGGATTTTGTGCTGTAAGGCGTCGCGATGCTTTTTTCATTGACCGTAAAGCCCATCCGCAGTGCGTCCATAATGATGATGGACAATCCAAAGGTGACCAACAGCGCCGGTTCGGGACCCTTCTTCATCGCGTTGCCGATCAGCACATATTGCAGGACAAAGCCGATCAAAAACATCAGCGGCACAGAGATCACAAGCGAGAGAATCGGATCGATCCCGAACTGTGTCGTGATCACAGACGCCATATACGCGCCGATGATCACGAATTCTCCGTGAGCAAGGTTGGTCAACTTGACGATGCCCAGTATCAGCGTCATACCGATACCGATGAGCGCGTAGTACCCGCCGAGCAGTAATCCGTTAATTATCGTTTGTAAGATATACATAATCATCTTCCTATGACAGAGGGAGCAAATTTCTCCTCTGTGAGCTTAACTACAGTGATCCTTGGATCACATACCGAAATACGCTTCTTTGAGCGAATCGGCGTCCACATCGGCGGATTTGCCGCTGAGGACGGTTTTTCCCTTGAGCATGACGTAAAACACGTCGGACATTTTCAACGCGCGCTGTGTATCCTGTTCGATCAGGATCACAGCGGTCTTGTCGGTCTCGTTGATCATTTTGATGCAGTTGTAGATATCTTTGATGACCGAGGGAGAAAGCCCCAGTGATATCTCATCAAAGATCAGACACTTCGGACGCGCCATCAGCGCTCTTCCGATCGCGACCATCTGTCGCTGACCGCCGGATAACGATCCGGCAGGATCGCGCATTTTGTCTTTTAATACAGGAAACAGCTCATAGATATGAGAGAGCGTCTCCTTCGCCCCTTTTCGCGCGGACTTCGGAAAACTGCCCATCAACAGGTTATCCTGCACAGACATACGATTGAAGCATCTGCCGCCCTGCGGGATCAGGGATAAGCCGCGCGCGACGATCTTGTCGGTCGGCAGGTTGGAAATATCGCTACCGTTGAAATACACCTTTCCCGATTTTTGCTTTGTCAGCCCCATCACCGAGGATACCAGCGTTGTTTTTCCGGCGCCGTTAAGACCGATCAAAGAGATGATCTGACCCTCTTCTACAGCGAGCGAGGCGTCCTCGACGGCGATGAAATCCCCGTAATTCACACTGAGGTTTTCGATGTTCAGCAAAGTGTCATTCACTGTCATCCACCCCCAAATACAATGTTTGAACGATCTTGGAATTGATGACCTCTTCCGGATCGCCGGTGATCACACACTGTCCCTCAGCCATACACATCAGCTGATCGGTCGAGCCGAGCATCGTTTGGATGATATGCTCGATCCAAATAATGGAGTAACCGGTGTTTTTCAGGTCCTTGACCAACCGCATCATATCCTTGACCTCCGCGTCGGTCAGTCCCGCCGCCACCTCGTCGAGCAGCAGCAGCTTCGGCGATGTACCGATCGCGCGGGCTACCTCCAGTCGTTTGCGGTCAAGCAGGGGCAGTTCTCCGGACAGCATCTCGCGTTTCTCATACAGTCCCGTCAGTTTCAAGACATCGATGGCGGCATGACCCGCCTTTTTCTCCGACTGTCCGGTACCGTGCACCGCCGCGACGAGAACATTCTCATATACGCTCATGTTTTCAAAAGGCTTGGGGATCTGGAAGGTTCTGCCCAATCCCATGCGACAGCGAACATGCGGCGGTGTGCGTGTGATGTCGATGTTATCGAAGTAGATCGCGCCGGAGGTGGGACGGATGGTTCCCAAAAGCGCATTGAACATTGTGGACTTTCCGCTGCCGTTCGGTCCGATAACGCCGAAAACCTGTCCTTCTTCCACAGAGAAGGACAAGTCGTTCAAAATCTGTATTCTGCCGTAGCCAGCGTCGATATGTCTGAATTCCAGTATATTTCCCATACATACCTCAAAAGCGCCGGAAGGATCGATATGCGCTATCGACACGCCCGGCGCCTGTTCATTTTGTTATTTCTTCGTAGTAGCGTTGCCTTCCTTATATTTGCCCGTCACAGGGATATCGGGGTAGAGGCTGTTATCGATGATGATCAGCTGCAGCTCACCGTTCTCATCACGCTGCCACTGACCGCCGGTCAGCACAGAGCTGCTGTAGGGCAAGCCCTCCATCTTCTTGGAATAGTCGACGGAACCAACGATCGTCTGACACTTCAATGTCCCGATCGCATCATAGACCTTCTGCTTGTCGGTCGTACCGGCAGCCTTAAAGGTCTGTACGGCAAGCTCCAGACCCGCGTAGGCAAACGCGGCGGGCTGAGGCATGACGGTGCCGTTAGCTTCCTTATACTTTTCATTGATCTCGGAACAGTTGATTCCGGTCAAATCGGACACAAAGGGATTGGTGGGCGCCCACCATACCTGGGTCATGATACCGTCGGCAAGTTCTCCCAACGCGTTGACGTCACTCTGCAGCAGCGCGCATTTACCCATCGTGACCGCACCGACCTCAACGCCGGCGGAAATGATCGCGCTGTAGGAGTTTTTGAAATCGGGGGGGATATTTGTTCCGGCGATCACGTCGATCTTCTCTTTCTTAAAGGTATCGGCTACATTGGTAAAATCAGTCGTGCCGGAAGGATACTGGCCGGGATCGACGACGGTATACCCATCCTCGGCAAGTCTGCGGGTGAACAGCTCATGCCACGCGGTGCCGTCGCTGTCATTGGCAAACAACAAACCGACCTTTGCGCCGGAATTGGGCGCGTAGCCTGCCGCTGTCCAAAGCGCTCTTTGAGATTCATAAACCTCGTCCAGCGCATAGAAGAAATCATATGTCCAATTGAATTGATCCAAAGAATGTGCCAACGGATCGACCGGCGACTGTGTCGCGATACAAGGAACGCCGTATCTCTCGGCGACCTGCGCCACGGGAATAACGGTGTTCGGGGTCTGGATCGCAACCATCAAGTCGATCTCATCCTCTTCACAGAGCTTTTGCGCCATTTCGGAACAGCGGTTCTGGTCGGACTCGGAGTCATATACGATGACCTCGATCTCCTTCTCCTTACCATCTACGGTGATAGGATGATCCTTGACATAATCGGTGATCTGTTTGACGACCCATTCACATCCCTCGCCGTTTCCGGCAAGCGAACCGGTCGTCGGATTGACGTAACCGATCTTGATCTTGTCACCGGACTTCGCTTTGGAATCTGACGAAGCGCCGTTCTGCGCCGAGCAGGCAGACACCGCCAGAACCATCACGCCGACGAGCAGCAGTGCAATGATTTTTTTCATGTTCTCTCTCCTTTTTATATCCAAAACATGCGGCAAATACAGCTTGTATACGATGATCAGAACCGGGATCATTCCCTATATCCATACCTATACGCATTGAACCCGTCAAACGGTTCCTGCGACATCAACGCTACATCACTTTTTTGCCAAAAAAAGAATATCATATTTTGTAAATTCTGTCAACAGTATATAATATGAAACTGGATTAAACAGATATTTTTTGTATAAATAGCGCAAAAGCCCTCAGAAGTCCCGAGGGCTGAACAGTCGATATTATTCTTAATAAGAATTATAATATGCGATAACCGGGTTCCCCCGTGAGGTCGGCGAACCCATATCATGTTCTCAAAAAGACAAGTGCCGTGTTGGATGTGAGCCGATACAACAGGGCTTTGTCATCACGCCTTGAAAAGACGATGATCTTTGATCTCAGGAGCGGGTCTGAGCTCTCCGTCGGGATAGCCCAACACACAGTTGCCGATGCCCTCATAGTCACCCTCAACGCCGAGTTCCGATAAGATCTTCTTTCCTTCCTCGGAATCAAACATCTGTTTTGCGCGATGGATCCAACAGGCGCCGACGCCCAGTGACTGTGCGGCAAGCAGCAGATTACCCATCGCCAAGCTGCCGTCATACAGGTAGGTCGGCACGCTTTTGTCAGCGAGTACCACCAATACGACCGGAGCACCGTAAAACGGATCGGCAATCTCCTTCGGAAAATATAAGGCGTTCAGAGCCGACAACCTGTCACGAAGTGACTTATCGGTGATCTCCAGGATGATCGGCGACTGCTTTCCCATTCCGTTGGCGGCATATAATCCCGCTTTTGCGATCGCGTCTACGATTTCGACAGGAACGCTGTCGGGCAGGAACTTCTTTACGCTTCTTCTGTTTTGAATGGTGTTCAACACATCGTTTGTCATGTTTTCCTCCTAACTATCGATCTTCGAGCAGAGAACCGACGTTCTCCGTTCTCAAAAGAAACCTACATCAAGAACAAAGTATGACCGACGCGCTTTTGCACAACGGTCATACTGTGTCGCTGTTATTTGAACGATACTAATAAAAATTCGGAATTACCGGTACGGAGGGTATCGTGCGGCTGCAAGAAGATCGACGAGTCAACATAGTCATTATTGATGAACAAACGCGACGATAACTTGCCGGGTACCAGTGTAAAGTTCTCTCTTCTTTCATCGTATACGATCTCAAAATTATAATCATCCGTCAAAGAAGCATCCTTGATTCGCACATCACAATTCTCGGAAACACCGACGCGGTTCCTGCCCGCGATCAGGCTGAAATTCTCGCCGGCATTTTCGCCCTTGGTGCATACAAGCAGACCGACCTTGGGCGTCGTATTGACGACCACAGGCGGCTTTGGCGCTTCTTTCTCAGGCGCATTTGTCTCTTCCCCGGGCTTGAAAAGCAGCTCGCCTTCAGGCACGGTTTTGGGCTCGGGCTTGGTCTCAGACTTGGGCTCGGGCTTGGGCTCGGGCTTCGGCTCGGGCTTGGGCTCAGGCTTCGGCTCGGGCTTCGGCTCGGGCTTGGGCTCGGGTTTAGGCTCGGGCTTCGGCTCGGGTTTAGGCTCAGGCTTGGGCTCGGGTTTAGGCTCAGGCTTGGGCTCGGGCATTTTTTCGGTCTTTGTTTCCACCAAAAGCTCTGTTTTAGGCTCCATATCCGAAGCACTGACAGGGCTTTCTCTCAGTAACTCTGTCTTGGGCTCTTCGACCAATAATTCCGTCTTTTCATCTCCCATCAAAAGCTCTGTTTTAGCGTCATCCCCGATCTGATTCTGAGGCATAGACCACGGGTTGGACTGCACAGGCCGGATGAAATCCGATTTACCCTGATAATGCGGTTGTTGGCGAACCCCCTGCTGCGGAACATTCTGCACAGGAGTACGTGAGCTGTTATCAACAGGCGCTTGGTTTCCCATATTCAGTGAATGGAACACCGTCGGCATAGTCGTAAATCTGTCGCGTGGCAGCTCAGCGCCGCGGGCGGCAGGAACAGCTCCGTTATTGTTTTGCATCACAGGTCTGAACGGCGTCGCAGGCGCATTGTTCTGCGGCATGGGTTGAACGGGTCTTGCAAAAGGCGCGTTGTCCTGCGGTACAGGTTCAACAGGCTTTGCGAAAGGCGCGTTGTTCTGCGGTGTGGGTTCAACCGGCTTTGCGAAAGGCGCGTTGTTCTGCGGTGTGGGTTCAACCGGCTTTGCGAAAGGCGCGTTATTCTGCGCTGCGGGTTGAGCCGGTTTTGCGAAAGGCGCGTTATTCTGCGCTGCGGGTTGAACCGGCTTTGCGAAAGGCGCGTTGTTCTGCGGTGTGGGTTCAACAGGCTTTGCGAAGGGCGCGTTATTCTGCGCTGCGGGTTGAGCCGGTTTTGCGAAAGACGCGTTGTTCTGCGGTGTGGGTTCAACCGGCTTTGCGAAAGGCGCGTTGTTCTGCGGTGTGGGTTCAACAGGCTTTGCGAAAGGCGCGTTGTTCTGCGGTGTAGGTTCAACCGGCTTTGCGAAAGGCACGTTGTTCTGCGGTGTAGGTTCAACCGGCTTTGCGAAAGGCACGTTGTTCTGCGGAGCAGGCTCGACCGGTCTTGCAAAGGGAACGTTATCCTGTATTACGGGCTGAGCGGAATTGGAACCGACATAATTCCTATCAGCGATCGGTCTCGCTGCATCTCTATCCGCAGGAGCACGGTTCCAATCATTACGAGGCTCCGGCTCACGACGCTCGGGCGCACGGTTCCAATCATTACGAGGCTCCGGCTCTCGACGCTCGGGAGCGCGATTCCAATCATTACGAGGCTCCGGCTCTCGACGCTCGGGAGCGCGGTTCCAATCGTTACGAGGCTCAGAATCTCGACGCTCGGGAGCGCGGTTCCAATCGTTACGAGGCTCCGGCTCTCGACGCTCGGGAGCGCGGTTCCAATCGTTACGAGGCTCCGGCTCTCGACGCTCGGGAGCGCGGTTCCAATCGTTACGCGACTCAGAATCTCGACGTTCGGGAGCACGGTTCCAATCATTACGAGGCTCCGACTCTTGACGCTCGGGAGCGCGATTCCAATCGTTACGCGGTTCAGAATCTCGACGTTCGGGAGCACGGTTCCAATCATTACGAGGCTCCGACTCTCGACGCTCGGGCGCACGGTTCCAAGCGTTACGCGGCTCAGAATCTCGACGCTCGGGAGCACGATTCCAATCGTTACGAGGCTCCGACTCTCGACGCTCGGGAGCGCGGTTCCAAGCGTTGCGCGGCTCCGGCTCACGACCGTAATCATTCACGTTAGAACCGCCGGCAAATCCCGATGCGGCGTAAGGCACGGCATTACGGGAATCCTGCTGATTGATCCGAGCTTGTGCACGATCGTTTTTCTGCTCCGAAAAACTGGTAGCAGCCGCTCCGCCCTGACCGCCGGAGGCGCCGCGCGGATAATTCGCACATTCCGCGATCGTTAAGCTGATGATCATCCGCTCAAAATCCGCGGGATTCTGGATCTGTTTGATCTCGGTCTTGGCTCTAGCTGTCACACTTTTGATGATCGTCTCAGCCTTATCGCGGGAATACAGCTCTCCCTCGATCACTTCGACGAGCTGCTTGTGAAACGAGTCGCATAACCTTTCAAATGATTTTTTCTTTCCCTTTTTTGCATCCATTACCAGGGAAAGTTCATATTCACTCATCGGCATAATCAAATCTCCTATTCCGGGAAGCGGGATATCTCGCGTTCCCGAATGACAGGCATTCCGTCACGTTCGTTATCATACGGTATGCCTATACTTTTTTGTATCTTGACAAAGGCTTTAAATCCAGCCGGACGTCCGCCAGATCCGCGATCTGCGGCGAATGTGTTACGATAATAACACAGCGGTTCAGCTCATGCGCCAAGTGCAAAAATACGTTCATGATATCGATACTGGTATCGATATCCAGGTTGCCGGTAGGCTCATCGGCAAGGATAACACCGGGCTGGAAGCTCAGCGCACGCGCGATCGCAATACGCTGCTGCTGTCCGCCGGAGATCTTGAGGATGCGTCGGTTACCGACCTCCTCGGGATCCAGACCGACCTCACGGATCAGCTGGTCAACATAATCCTTTTTATTGCTGAATGTACCAAAGCCGTCGAGATCCCTGAGCTTCTTGCCGGAGATATCCAATGACAGCTGGATATTCTCACGCACAGTGAACTTAGGCAGGAGGTTATACTCCTGAAAGATAACGCCTACATCTCGACTGCGATAAACATAACGGTCGCTTTCGTCGATCGGATAACCGTTGTAAACGATATATCCGGACGTCGGATCCATAATACCGGACAGCATTGAAAGGAGTGTGGTTTTTCCGGCGCCGGATTTACCGGTGATACAATACACCAGTCCGCGCTGGAATTCATAGTCCATGTTTTTGATAACAGGATTATTAGGATATGTGAAGCTAACGTTCTTTAATTCAATAACACCCATACTCACACCTCCTAATCTCGACTCGCCAGTATCTGTTTCGGATCATACCGCAGGATAAACAATATCGATGTAAATCCGGATACTACCGCAAGTCCGATACCGATGAGCAGCATTTTCAGGATGACGAAGAAATCGATAGTGAAATCCACCGACGACACATAGGTAACGGGACCGTTGACCTCGCCGTCTTCGGGACGATCCTGTGAGCCGGGAGCAGCTCCGGGGCCCTGCTGCTGCTGTTTTTGCGAGTTATCGGATGCTTCCTGCTGTTCGACCTGGGCGGTGAGCAGATAGTTGGTAACAGGCGCCGAGATGGCGGTGCCTACCGCGGCGCCGATCAGGATCGCGATCAGCGTGACCGCTAAGACCTCTATCATGAACATCATGCTCAGCTTGAGCTTTTTGAGGCCCATCGCGGCAAGAGCGCCGATCTCATACTTACGGTCACGAATACTGATGACCGAAATCACGATGAGGACGATCGCGCCGATGGCGAGCGTCAGATAAAGGAAGGTCGTCGCAAAGGATTTGAGGTTTTCCAGAGGCTTGAGACCCGCCTTGAACGCGGCGATATCACCGGATGTCACGATATACAGATCGCCGTCCAAGCCGTCTGCCTCAGCCTTATTCTTTACCTCTTCCTTGAATTGGTTATAGTCATCAACGGAGCCAAAGATAAAGGTGCCGTTGAACTTACAGGTCATCGCGTTGGAATCTTCATCTGACGAACTCGAAGAAGAGCTTGTCGAAGAAGCGTTCGTTGTCTCGGACTTGGTTTCGATATCCTTGACGACCGCATAGCTGGTAAGGATCCTGTTGGGAGGATCGACGCCGTCGACCGAGTCGCTGGACGAATTCTTATAGATACCCGAAACCTTCAGTTCATAAGTCTCATCCTCGTTTTTGGGATTGACCAGCTTGATGGTATCGCCTACGGATACCGAGTTGAAGGTCGCGAGGCTGTCCTCGATCAGGCAGACGTACTCCGAGGTGTTTTCCTCAAAGAAATCGCCGCTCTCCAACGTACAGGTGCTTTCGTCTTCATCCGATCCAAAGTCCTCCATCGCCTTCTTGGAGCTGTAGCCGATCAAAGCAAAATCACCGCTCTGTTCCTGTGCTTGCGGCATCTCGGGCGCCTGAGGTGTTTCGACAACATTGCCGGCGGGATCCGTCGGTGATTCGGCGGTTCCCGAAGAAGTCGTCGCGCTCTGCGAGCTGCTCTTTAAATCATACTTGCTGATGCTGCTGCCGTTGATCGAGAGAGAAGCATTATAGTAATAATCCTTTACGATAGGATCATCCGAACCCTCCTTCTTGATCTCGGCATACGACTTCATGTCGTCCAGATCAAGAGCATACTGCTTGTTCAGAGAAGTCATCTCCGGCATCAGTTCCTGGATATTGGTCGAGTTTTTATTCTCTGACGCCTTTTGATAAACATAATCACGGTCAATGTTGATTTGAGCCGTAATGTCCATCTTCTTCAGACTGGTGGCGGCAGCGGTTTTAGCCGCCTGTTGGATCGACATGGCGACACAGGCGGATACAGCGATGATGAATACAATAATGCCGATCAGTATGTTGCGTCCGATAGAACGCCCGATACTTTTAAAAGCATATTTAAAAATAAACATCGTCTAACCTCTTATCGTATCAGATTATTGCTGGGCAGGTCTTGTGGGAGGGGCAGGCTGTTCATCACCGGGCTTTGCGCCTGCGGGCGGTGCGGGCGGACGCTCACCGTTCGGTCCGAGCATCTCTTCCTGACCCTGCTGGGGACCACCCTGCTGCGGCGGTCTTCTCCTTGCGCCGAACAGGAAGAATCCGCCGGCGATCACGAGTACCGCGACAATGATAATGATGATCAGGAGAAGCTTAGATTTCTTTCTGGGCGGAATCGAAAAAGCGATCGCGGAGTAATTATCATTGCTGTTGTGATAGCCGTTGATATTGTCCTTAAGCTCCCTGAGCCAACGGTCGCATTTCACCTCGGCGAGCTTCTGCTTACCCTTGTCGGTGAAATGGGTGTTAGCGGAAAGGGAACCCTCCAAAAGCCCCTCGTCCATCGCGTTGGCGAAGGCAGCGGAGCAGATCAGGAAGGTGTGGGTGCCCTTTGAAAAAGTGGCTACGTCGCCGATCTTAGGCTGCGCATAGCCCGGAACGCCGAGATACTGAGGCTCTTCACCGGGATCACAGCAGAACACATCCGCCAGCTTGCCGTCGACAAAATGGAAGATCACATTATCGCCCGCGGTAGCGTATACGAACTTGTTCTTAAGGAAGAATATTGCGCTGGCTGCCGCATAGGACGGATACTGAGGGCTTTGGGTCACCATCAGTCCGTTGTTGGCTCTCTCAAAGATATTCGCCATTGCCTCATTGCTGAGAGCGGGTCTCTTCATAAAGCTCTCGACAAGGATCCTGGTGACCTTGGATTCGACAGAATTACCGCCTTCTTTGGGCGTATTATAGCCCTCTACCAGACAGCCAAGACCTTTTTGCCCCTTCATCTCAAACACGGAGTTATCGGGGTTGTTGGGATTTTGCGCGTGATTACTGATTTTTGAAACGTTGATTTCCATCATAATTCGCCTACTTTCTTAAGAATATATGTTACTGTAATTCAAACACCAAAATAAAACGCTGGGGAATCAGCTGCTCCTTCTTGACGAGCTTGAAGCCGTAGAAGGAAAGCTGTGAGATGATCAGCTCGGGCATGATGCCGGGGCCGTAGTAAGAGGGTGTAAAACGGTCGGTAACGTCATTATCGACGATGATCAGCTGACCGCCGGGTCTGAGACCCTTTTTGATGCTGGCGATGAACTCGTCCTTGACAAACTCGATGTCAGTGATATATACCGCGTGATACATCGAGCACATAAAGACCTTATCACAGGAATTCTCCTTAAGCTTACAGTCGTTCATACGGGTGACGAGCGTTTTGATATTTTTGACATTGTAGGTATCCTTGAGCGCGTCAAGATACTTCATCGCGTCTTTGTTGATCTCGGTAGCGTATACGGTACCCTTATCCCCTACCATTTTGGAGAATTCATAGGTGAAGTAACCGCCGCCGCAGCCAAGATCGGCGATACTCTCGCCCTCCTTGATATCAAGCAGATCGAGCATGGTGTCTGTCTTTTCCCACAGGAAGCGGTTGGGGTTATTGAAAACAAAATACTCGTTCCATTCATTCAGAGTTCCGATGGGGAAATCCTTGCCCTCGTACTCAAAGCAGGTCTCGATATCCGCGTCTTCCGCTTCTTCATGCTCCAGATAGAACTTGATATACAGATACTTCTTGAGCTTTTCGTAATCATTGCCGCCGAAGAAGTCAAAATACATCTTGTCGCGGTAGTCGGAGAGCATCTCTGCTTTCTTATTGTCGTCCGCGAGATAGTATTCACAGAACCACATAAAGGCGGTGTAGTCGTCGCCGATGCGTTCCTTCGGCCACAGCTCGGCGAACATATCATGCGCCTTTTGAACCTTTTCGGGATCATTCTCCATGAAGCCGTCGTACATCATCTTGCCGCACGCCTTACCGCGGATGGAATAGCCCGCGGTAGAGGTACCGATGATACGGTAACGGATCAGAGAACCTGCCGTATTGACGTGGATGTGACACGGATCGTCGATGCTGTTCTCCTTGCCCTTGAAGTCGCTCGGAACATCGACCTTTTCATAGATCAGCACATAGCGCTGGGGAGTGAACTGGTAGTTATCGATCAGCTTGAAGCCATAGTGATATAGCTGAGAGGTCAACAGCGACTTGCTGATATAGGGACCGTGATACGGCAGCTCGGAGCTGTCGACCAGATCGTTATCTACGATGATCAGCTTGCCGCCCTCGACCAGCGCGTGGCGGATGCTGCCGACGAATTTCTCGCGTTCAAAATCAGTGAACGCGGCATATACGTTGTGATACAAAGAACAAACGAATACGGTATCGACCCTGACGTCCTCTGTCAACCCGATACCCTCGAACTGACTGACGACGACCTCAACGTTTTTGATATCGTTCTCCTTGATGTGATCTCGAAGGAAATCGAGGTGCATGGGGTTGGTTTCGATCGCGTAAACCTTACCCTCATCTCCGACGATATCGGCGAACTTAAACGAGAAGTATCCGGGACCGGAGCCGACGTCCGCGATACGCTCGCCGGGTTGGATATTGAACTTCTCCATATTCTCTCTGGTCTTTTCCCAACGCTCACGGTCGGGGTTGTTAAAGAGAATGAAGTCCTCCAAAAAGCGCAGCTTGCGCTTGGTTTCCACATCGTTCTTATCCACTTCTACGATATGGTATTTGAGCTGGATATATGTTCTCAGATCGGCGAAATCGTCCTTGGAGAGAACGTCATAGAAGCTTTTGATCAGCGGCTTGCTCAAAAGATCCTGCTTTGCTTCCTCGGGAGCGAGGAAGTATTTACAAAGCCACTCGAGCGCGGTATACTCTCCGCCGAAGTTTTCATCCGGGATGATCTTTTCATAGGTCTTGATCGCCTGATGCAGGAGCTTTTCGTTACCGTTGTCCAAGTATTTCAACAGCAGCTTGCCCGCCTTGATACCGCCCTTGGTGATATCAAAAGAGTCCAGACTGCCTACATGAACCAGACTGTCCTTTGCGGTCACTTCGATTTCGGTCGGCGTTTCGTACAACGCCCTGTTCTGTTCATCCATACTATCACCCCTTTTATATCAACCCGAGGGCATCCTCGGTCGTGTTATCATCATACGGGAAAAGCGGTCCGTGGATGTATTCTTCCGGCTTCCACGGCAGAAACTCGTTGCTGTTGAATTCCTCGGCGCACTCGTCGGCGACAAATTTTCCAAGCTCAGTCAGCGTGTAGGAGGGATATCCGAGGATCGGCTTGTCAACGACAAGTCCGTTATCCATGAGCTTCTTCCACTTTTTCTTGAAGCAGTTCTCGATCGGCATACCGTTGATCTTTTCAAAGCGATCCTTCCTGACCTCGGTATTCTTCAACGGCAGTGCGATCGACCATCTGAGCTGCTGTTCTTTGTCGCGGATATAACCGCGGTTGAACGCCATTTTGCCGCTGTCGATCAGCTTATAATACTCGTCAAAGCTGTCGGTATTCAGCAAAAAGCGGTCTCTCAGCGAGCTGAACGCGGTCAATCCCAGACCGATCTGGTCATACTGCGCGCAGCACTGGTTGTAAGCATAATGTGAATAGATGTACGGATCCTTGGTGTAAACGCGTCTGAGGTTGCCCTTTAAGCCGTAGAGCTTGAGGATCTCCTCGGCGACCGCCTTTTGCAGCATATTCTCCTCAAAATCCGGGAAAAGTGACGGTTCACGATCATAGAGCAGACCGATGATGCCCTGGAAATCACCGTAGGCGTCGACCTTCAGGCGATAGAGCTGGATCTCATCGATCAGACCCTGTTGATGGATCAGACATGCACGTTCGACGGTATCGGCAAAGATATCGACATTGATACCCATGAAGCCGAAGATGAATTCCAGATTGAGGATAAAGCCCTTGCGCTGTGTATTGTCAAGCAGCTCCTGGGTGATCTCTTTACCCTCTTCACGCCACTGGTTGATCTTTCTGTAATCGACACAACTGATTTTGTTGCGGCAGTTGTCGACAGCCTCCATGATCATATCGACCGTCGCTCTGCGGAACATCAGCTTAAGGATCTCGGGATGGAGCGACTGGGAGCCGATGGTCAGGCGGTCAACGCCGTATTTTGCCATGATCTGCAGACGCTTCATACCGTCCTCGCCGACCAGCGAATACTCATCGACGTCAAAATTGAACTGGGTCACAGTGGTGCGGTCGATACGATCGGTAAAGAATATCAACATTCTTTCAAACAGATCGGGGTCCATATGCGAGGGTGTACCGCCGCCGAACAGGATCGCACGGGTCTTGATCTTTTCGACGCCCAGCACCTTCATGTAGATATCCATCTCTCTTTCGAGATAGGACAGATATTTTTCTTGGTTCGCTCGGAGCTCTTTGCAGGAGCCGAGTTCGCCGGGGTAATGACAAAAGCTGCAATGCTGTGCGCAGTATGGAATATGGACATAGATATCAAAGGTATTGTCCTCGGGGTTTTTGTAAGTGCTCATGATCTCTTCCTGTGTATGGAAGGGATACTGTGTGATAGGCGGATAATGAACTGAGGGTACGAATTTACCCGTTGTACAGATCAAGCCCTTCTTTTGCAACGCTAAAACCTCGTTGACACGCGCCCTTGCCTTTTCCATGATCTCCTCACGATGCTTGACATACAGCGAATTTTCAACGAACTCGGGTGTGGTCTTTTCGACCTCTCTGACCTTTTTGCGAATAGCCTGATACTGTGCATCAGAGCATTCGGTCTTTGCTAACATAGCGATCCTCCTATTGAACTCCTATATATTGGTTTTTATATAAACTGTAATAAACGCCTTGTTGACGCAACAGCTCTTTATGATCTCCGATTTCTACGATCCTGCCGTCGCTGAACACAGCGATCTTATCGGCGTTTTTGACCGTAGACAATCGGTGTGCGATGATGATACAGGTCTGTTCCTCCATCATCGACAACAGCGCATCCTGGATCTTCTGCTCGGTCGCCGAATCGACGGAGCTGAGCGCCTCATCCAAAATCAATACAGATGGTGAGGTCAGCGAAGACCTCGCCAGACACAGCAGCTGTCTTTCACCCTGACTGAGCTTTGACTCTTCACCCTGCACATGCGTATCATATCCGTTTTCCAAGCGTTCGATAAACGGTTCGGCACAGCTGACACGCGCCGCGTTTTTGATCTCTTCCTCCGTCGCGGTAAAACGCGCGTAGGCGATGTTCTCTCTGACGGTGCCATCGATGACCGCCGTACTCTGGAGTACTGCCGTGATCATTCCTCTCAGGCGGGATTTCGGGATCGTCTTGATATCGACCCCGTCGATCAGGATACGCCCGCTGTCGGGCTCATAAAAGCGCATCAAAAGGCTGATAAGCGTGGTCTTTCCTACGCCGGTTTTGCCGACCAAAGCGACCTTCTGTCCCTTTTCGATCGTCAGGGAGAAATCATCCAGCACCTTGACGCCCCTGATATAAGAGAAGGTCACGTGCTCAAAGGTGATGCTGCAGGAACTGCCGGGTACGATGTCCAGATCTCCTTCATCGATCTCAGGCGGTGTGTCGATGATCTGAAAGATCCTCTCCGCCGAGGCGAGCGCCGTCATGAATTGGGAGAATACAGACGAAAGCTCATTGATGGGCTGAGTAAACTCTCTGGAATACAGCGTGAACGCCTGAATGGTACCGATCGTGATACCAAATCCGCCGCGGATGAACAGCAATGCGCCGACCGCTACGATCAGTAAAAAGTTCAGATTACCGATCAGACACATCAGCGGAGGCATCGCGCCGCCCAGCACCTGTGCCTTGACGCTGACATCTGTCAGCTCATCGCTGAGGGCGTCACATTCCTCAATACACTCGTCGTCAAGGTTATACGCGTCGATCGTTCGTTTATTGGAAATGCTCTGCTCTACATGGCTGTTCATTTTTCCGACAGCCTTCTGCTGTTTTCTGAAAAAGCCGAACATCTTTTTTGACAGGATAACGGTGACGAGGATATTCAACACCACCGTACTCATACAGACTGCCGTGAGAATGGGACTTTTGATCAGCATGATCACGATACAGCCGACGATCACGATCACAGAGGATAACAGCGCCGCGATCGCCTGACTGATCAGGTTGGAAACATTTTCGATATCATTCGTCAGTCGTGCCAGGATATCGCCGTTTTGATGGGTATCAAAGAAGGACACCGGCAGACGGACAAGCTTTGAAGATACATCCTTTCGGATGGTAACGATCGTGGTTCGGGTCAGCTTAGCCGCCAACCTGCCCTGCAAATACTTGAACAAAGATGAAAAGATGAACAATAACAGCAGGACGCCGAGGATCAGCAACAAGCTGTTCCAATTGACAGTCAACTGCCATTCGCTGATATTCAGCGTGTCGATCGCACGACCGATCAGATCGGGAATAAACAGCTCCAAGATCGTCGATAAAGCCAACAGCACCAGCATCCATATGATCAAGCCGCGGCTTTGTGACAAATAACGAAACATTCTTTTGACGGTTTTTCCGGGATGAGCGGGAGCTACTCTCTCCCCCGGTTCACCGGGTCGCATATTATTCAAGCTCGTCACCCCCTTCGGGATTCTGAGTTTGATAAATCGAACGGTATAATTCACACGAATCAAACAGCTCCCGATGGCTTCCGAAAGCCACCACCCGACCGTCATCCATCAGGATGATACGATCGGCGCCCATGATCGTGGAGATACGCTGAGAAATAAAAATACGGGTCTTATCGCGGTAATTGGTTTGGATCCTCTCAAGCACCTTCGCCTCGGTCTCCAGATCCAGACTGGAGGTGCAGTCATCAAAAACCAACACCTGCGGTGCTCGAAGCAACGCTCTGGCGATCGCCACACGCTGCTTTTGTCCGCCGGAAAGAGATGCGCCTCTCTCCGAGATCACGGCGTCATATCCGCCGCGCAGATCATCCGCAAATTCATCGACGCAGGCGGAGCGAACCGCCGTATCGAAGTCCTCCTGCGAAAACACAGCGCCCTTGGTGATATTCTCACGCAGCGAGGCAGAAAACATGTCGCTGTTCTGGAACACAACCGACACCTGATCCCTCAGGCTTTTGGTATCGATATCCTTCACGTCGACGCCGTTATAGGTCACCTGACCGTCCGTCGCGTCATACTCGCGGATCAGCAGACGGGCTATGGTACTCTTTCCGGATCCTGTCGTACCCAAGATCCCGATACATTCACCCCCGCGAACCTCCAGAGAGATATCCTCAAGCACATTGCGCTGTGCGTCCTGATTCTGCGGATAACGAAAGCTGACATGAGAAAGAGACAGTTTGTCGATCCGATCGATCATCTGCTTGCCTGACGGCAATGCCGGCTCCCTGTTGAGCACGGCAGTGAGTCGCTCCGCAGAGACCTTGGAGCGCGCGACATACTGGAAGATACCGCCCAGCGTCATCATCGACATCATGATCTGCTGTGAGTAATTGATCGCCGCCATAACGGAACCGACGCGGATCATCCTCGCCTCCACCTGAAACCCGCCGATGAAAATAACAGCCAAAACAACGGTGTTCAAAATCAACATCACAAGCGGATTGAGGATCGCCATAAACACTTGTATATTCATAACCGTCGAGGTCAAATCACGATTCTGGTTATCAAATCTGCCTGCCTCGTAGTTTTCGCGGACATATGATTTGATCAGACGGTTGTTGGAAACGATATGCATTGCAAAGCTATTCAGCCTGTCCAGCTTTTTTTGGATCGTCGCGAATACAGGCGCGCTTCTTTTGATAAAGAAACGTATGATCAAAAACTGCACCGGCAGAGATACCAGCAGGATGATACCATAGATCGGATCGATCGTCAGTACCATGATGATCCCAAGCAAAAACAACATCAGCGGCTTTACCGCCATCTGGATAAAAACGCTCGAAAACTCCGTCACGACTCTCGTATCATTCGTCATGCGGGTGATCAGCGAACCGGCGGTGTAAGCGTCATCCTGCTGAGCCGATAACGACATGATCTTCCTGAACAGCGTTTTGCGAAGCGAGTTGCCGAATCGCTGCGAATAAATGTTGGATAATACGCATGAGATATAGCCGCAGACGCCGCCGATGACCGCTACCAAAAGCATCATCACGCCCGCCTTGAAAACGACGTCAAGGTCCATCTGCAAAACGCCGTCATCAACGATCTGCTCCATGTATTTCGGCTGGAGCACGTTGGACGCGACCTCAAAGATCACAAAGATCACGGAAAAAACAACAAATACAGTATATGGTTTTAGATAGCGCAGAATTTGTTTGAAATTCTTCATCCTGACCTCTCGCACCGCCTCTTACCGCCGATATCGTTCCGTCACTGATAACTCGTGAAGCAACATACTGTTTTATCGTCGGTTACTGCAAAGGGCACGGAACATAATAACCCAATATATCAATACATACTAAAAATTATTTTATAATAAATCACATGGTAAGTCAATGATTTTCGCCATTAAATTGTATGTTTTGCCAAAAAAGGTTGATCATCTCTTCTTCAGAGGCGTAAATTTTCTTTATTATTCGATTATCGAAAAACAATTGATTGAATACATTAATCCGATCATTCATCTTAATCAGACAGACGCTTATATTTCTAAATCAGAAATATAAAAATGACGGTTTTATCCCGATCTCTCGTTCTTTACTATCATTCGTCGGTATCTGTTTGAATCCGAAAAACACAGCTTGACAGAACCTTGAATCGTATTATAAACTATACTCAGTTCATCATGAAAGAGTGTAATGCCATGAAAAAGGCGGTCATCGGTATTCTGGCACATGTCGACTCGGGCAAGACGACGCTTTCCGAGGCGATGATGTATGTGTCGGGCAATATCAGAAGACTCGGCAGAGTCGACCACAAGGATTCGTTTCTCGACAATTTCAAACTGGAACGCGAGCGCGGGATCACGATCTTTTCCAAGCAGGCGATCCTGCGATATGAGGACGCGGAGTTCACCCTGCTCGACACGCCGGGACATGTGGATTTTTCCGCCGAGACCGAGCGCACTTTGCAGGTGCTCGACTACGCGATCCTGGTCATCAGCGGTACCGACGGCGTGCAGAGCCACACCGTTACCCTGTGGAAGCTGCTCCACAAATACCATGTTCCCTGCTTTCTGTTCGTCAACAAGATGGATATGCAGGGCGCGTCAAAGGAACGCGTGCTCATCGAGCTGAAAAACAAGCTCAGCGACAACTGCGTCGATTTCAGCACGAATTCCGCCGAAGAGCTCTATGAAAACATCGCCCTGTGTGATGAAAACCTGCTGGAAGAATACGATCATAACGGCAGGATCAGCGACGCCGCCGTCATCAGTGAGATCGCGAAGGGACATCTCTACCCCTGCTTGTTCGGTTCCGCGCTCAAGCTCGACGGTGTGGAGGACTTTTTGCGGTTATTGAACCGCTATACCGCGGCGAAGGCTTACGGAAATAAATTTGCCGCGAAGGTATACAAGATCAGCGAGGATAAGCAGGTCGGCAGGGTCACCCATATGAAAATCACGGGCGGAGAGTTGAAGGTCAGGACGATCCCGCAGGCCACGAAGAATAAAAACGGAGAAAAAGTGAACCAGATCCGCATCTATAACGGAGAGAAATTCACGACTGTCGACGCCGCCGAAAGCGGAACCGTTTGCGCGGTGACCGGGATCACCTTTGCGCTGCCCGGAGACGGACTCGGCGCGGAAAGCGATACCGGACTTCCGGTGCTGGAGCCCGTCCTCACCTATTCTGTCATCCTGCCCGACGGGATCGACGCGCAGACCGCCCTTGCCAAGCTCCGCCTGCTGGAAGCGGAGGATCCTCAGCTGAACATTTTGTGGGACGAGCACCATAAAGAGATCCGGCTTCGTCTGATGGGCGATATCCAGCTCGAGATCCTGCAAAGCATCATCGAAGAACGCTTCGGCTTTTCCGTAGGATTCAGTCAGGGCAGTATCATCTATAAAGAAACCATCGCCGAACCCGTGGAGGGTGTCGGTCACTTTGAACCACTGCGCCACTACGCGGAGGTGCATTTGCTTCTGCAGCCCGCCGAACGCGACAGCGGACTGGTATTCCGCAGTGAATGTCCCGAGGATAAGCTCGACAAAAACTGGCAGCGGCTGATCCTCACCCATCTGTATGAAAAGACCCATATCGGCGTGCTGACAGGCTCCCCCATCACCGACATGGAGATCATCATCAAATCCGGCAAGGCACATCCCAAACACACCGAGGGCGGCGATTTTCGTCAGGCGACCTACCGCGCGGTACGGCAGGGACTGCGCTCGGCACAAAGCGTGTTGCTCGAACCGATCTACAGCTTTACGCTGACCGTACCCGCTGAGAATATCGGCAGGGCAATGACGGACATCACACGGATGCACGGCAGCTTTGACACACCCGAGACCGACGCCGATACCGCGACGCTCACCGGTACCGCGCCTGTATCTACCATGCGCGATTACGCCAAGGAAGTCATGCAGTACACCCACGGCAACGGCAGCCTGAGCACCGCGTTGAAAGGGTATGAGCCGTGTCACAACGCCGACGAGGTGATTGCCGCGATCAGCTATGACGCGGACAGCGACGTTGACAACACCGCGGACTCAGTGTTCTGCTCTCACGGCGCGGGACACAATGTCAAATGGGACGAAGTGCCCTCTCATATGCACCTGCCGAGTGTGCTCAGCGAAAAGAAAGACAGCGGCACGGATCCTTCACCGACTAAGGATCTGTCCCGCTTCAAGAACCAAAAAGACATTTTCGCCTCCGACAAGGAGCTGATGCAGATCTTTGAGCAGACCTACGGTCCCGTGCGCCGAAAGCAATACAGCGAGCCCAAGCGCTACAAGACCGTCGATCCGCAAAAGCAAAAGAAGAAAAAGAATCTTCCCGCCGACTACAACGGCGTAGAATATGTACTGGTGGATGGCTACAACATCATCCACGCGTGGGATAACCTGCGCGAGATGGTCAACGAGCATATGGACGTCGCCCGCAACCTGCTCATCAACACCCTGTGTAATTATCAAGGCTACAAAAAATGCGAGCTGATCCTCGTCTTTGACGCCTACAAGATCAAAGGTCACGTGCGCGAAGTAGAGAAGCACAACAACATCACCATCGTCTATACCAAAGAGGCGGAGACCGCCGACATGTACATCGAGCGCGCCTCCTACAAGCTGGCGAAAAACAACCGTGTGCGGGTCGTTACCTCCGACGGCATGGAACAGCTGATCATCCTCGGCAACGGCGCGATACGGGTATCGGCGCGGGAATTTCGCGAGGAGATCGATGCGGCGGAAAAAGAAATCAGGGCGATCATCGACAGCGATACACCCCGAAAATAAATGTCTTTTTTCTATTGAAAACCGGTATAAAACAAAAACCGTGGATTTGAGGACAAACGCCCTTCAAATTCACGGTAGTTTTTTGATTATTTAATGCCGATGCCGGCTCTGTAATCCTTCTTCATCGCTTCGGCATCGGAAGAGATGATCATGGAGACATAGTTGTCGTCAGCATCCACGGAGCACTTCTCTACGATAGCGTACTGCTCGGGATTGTAGTTCTTGGTCTCGTTCAGCTTGGATTCCAGGCGCTTGTTCAGCGCGTCCTCCACACGCTTTGCCGCGTCGGCGTCCTTCGCCTTGACCAGAACGATCTCTTCCTGATTGACGCCGGTCTTGTTGACGCCGCCGGCGGATTCTTCCACATCCTCCGACTTGATACCGTAACGGCTCAGATCATCCGCGCTCTTGTACTCTAACATATCGGTGATGTTGTAATCAGTCTTGAGCTTCTCAAAAATCTCGGAAAGCGGTTTTGCCGCCCGTCCGCAGGCGCAGAGTGTTACAGCCAGTACGGTGATCACTGCGATCACACAAAGAAATCTTTTCATTTTTGACCTCCGTTCTATATTCAGTTGAGATTGCCACAGCTTGCAAAACAAGTTTTCCGCTTCGCAATGACAATGATATCCGGTTGAGATTGCCACAGCTTGTAAATCAAGTTTTATCGCCTCGCAATGGCAATGATATTACGCGTTCTTCTTCAGATAATCCACCCACATCTGGCAGGAGGTGTCGTTGAAGTGAAGACCCATGTTATCGGGATCGCTGCACAGCTCCTTCGGCAGATTGCCCTTATCATCCGCGAGAGCGGAATATACATCTAAATAATGATAGCCCTTTTCGTCGCAATACGCCTTCAGCTTACCGTTGAATTCCTTGACCAGCGTGTTGTTGAAGGTCTCGAGCTGTGCCGATTCGATCATCGGGGTGACAGACTGCAAATAGATATGCGCGTCGGGAGACTTTTCAAGGATCTTCGCCACGACCTGCTTACAGCTGTTCATCGCGCCGTCGGTACCGTACAAGCCGATATCATTCATGCCCAGCATGATGAAGACGTTCTTTTTACCGGTGATCTCTACACAATCCTCGACCAGATGATTGGCGCCCTCATAGTAGGGATGAACCGCCTCGGGATTGTCGAGCGCCCACAGCGCATTGGTGTATCCCAGACTGCCGGCACAGTAGAACGAAGCCTTGCCCAGCGCCTCGGGATGCTCCTGACAGTAATAGTCGAGCTTCAAGGTAACGCTGTCGCCGACAAACACCGCGTTATCGAACCACTCCGCGCTCTTGGGAGAGGTCGTATCATAACCGGAGTCGGTCGCCGCCACGGCGGTCTCAGGCTGGACCTCGGTAGGCGCGCTTTTCTCGCTTTTACAGCCGGTGAGAAGCACAGCCGTACATAAAAGCAGTGTCAAAACAATTGCAAAAAACTTTTTCATCGGGAATCATCATCTCCACAAGTATCCAAAAATCTGAAATTTGACAAACTTCTACATGATGTGGAAAAAGTATAGCACACGAATTTCCCGATATATTTCTAATAAAGAATAATAGTGGTGCTATATCCCAATAATTTTTAAATGATTTTGCACGGATTATTGTTCACCCTGCTGTACCTGATTATCCGCAAAGCTTTTGTTGATATAATTCAATACACGTTTTTTATCAGCGCTCCACTGCGGCGCGATCAGATGTTTTTTATCACCGTCACCCGTCAGCCGATAGATCACGACATGTTTGGGCACGTCGCGGATACAACGACACAAAATGCGCGCGTATTCCTCGAGCGTGAGGGTTTGGAACAGTCCGCGGCGATAGTCGGCGGCAAGGTCGGTGCCCTCGAGCACATGCAGCAGCTGGAGCTTGACGCCGTCGGTCACTCGACCGACATACTTGACGGTCTCGAGCATCATTTCCTCCGTTTCACCGGGCAGACCGAGGATCACATGGGTGACCACCTCAATCCCCGCCTGATGAAGCGCCTTGACCGCCTCATCATAAACAGAAAGCGGATAGCCGCGGCGGATATAGGCGGCGGTACTCTCATGGATCGTCTGCAATCCCAGTTCCACGGTCACGGGCTTTTTGCGGTTGATCTCCCGCAGCAGCTCGATCACCTCGGGCGGCAGGCAGTCGGGTCGTGTGCCGATCGAAAGCCCCACGATATCATCGGACGCGATCGCCGCTTCATACAACGCCCGCAGTTTTTTGACAGGCGCGTAAGTATTGGTGAACGGCTGAAAATACGCGATATACAGATTGTCGCGGGTCTTGGAGCGCACCCTGTGCTTGGCTTCTTCGAGCTGTTCGCCGACAGACAGCCCCGCAGATGAAGCGAATTCACCCGATCCGCCCGCACTGCAAAAGATACAGCCTCTCTCCCCGATCGTGCCGTCACGGTTGGGACAGGTCATCCCGCCGCTGATGGCGAGACGATACACCTTTTTGCCGTATTTTCGTTTATAATATTCGTTTAAAGAATAATAGCGTTTGGGGTTATCGTGTTGCCTCGGAGAATGGTTCATGGCTGATGATAGAAGTCGAGCAAACGCTGTTTATAATCGGGAGCTTCATCAAAGACGCAGTGCCCGTATTCATCGCTGTACATATATAATGACGCGTTGAGTGCCTCGGCGATCCGACGAGACTGCGACGGCGGGAGCACCTTGTCGCCCTCTGAGCCGATCACCAGAACGGGACATTTGATCTTGTGTAATTCACCCGTGATATCAAAATCATCGAGCGCCTGCGTCTGCAAAATAAATCGCCTGATATCATAATCCGTCATCCCGTCGTTCATATGGAGCAGCACATCCTTATACTTGCCGATGGTGTTTTCGGAATACAGCGTGTCGATCAGCTCAGCGGTCAAGGCGGTCAGATCACCGCTTTGCGCAAGTGTGATCCAGCGTTTTGTATCCTCTCTCCCCCGATCATCCATCTTGGCGGCGGTGGAACCGAGCACCATTTTATGCACCAGCTCGGGATGATCGACAGCGATACACATCGCCATCATACCGCCCTGTGACGCGCCGAAGATATCCGCGTCGGCTATCCCGAGCGTTTGCATGACGGCGGCGGTATCGGACGCCATTTGCCTGACAGAATAATCGTCGGGCATATTGCGGCGGCGGTCAAAGGCATAGACGGTGTATTCTTCACCGAAAGCTCTGTAAGCCGCGCTGACCGCCATTGCCGAAAGCATCAGACTGCGGGTCGAGACGCCGGGCAAAATAACAAACGCCCTCTCTCCGCTGCCAAAGGAAAAATATTCCATTTCAATACCGTTGACACAAACGAAATCTGTTTTCATCAGATCACCTGATTCCCATAAACTGAGATTAGTATACCACACGCAGTTAAAAATCTCAACAACATCCCTGTTTTTTACGTATCAATATTACAATGCTGACACGTCCGTTGATTTTTTCATCGGGATGCGGTATAATAGCACAAACAAAACGAAAGAAGGAACCGAAATGAAAAGAGTATTTACCATCATTATCGCGGCCGTTCTGGCGCTGGCGATGCTCACCGCTTGCGGCGCGAAGAACGTCGACCTCAAGAAGGTACTGGATGACATCAACAGCAAATACGATCTGAGCACATTGACCGCGGTAGACAATGTTGAGAACCTCAAGCGCTACTACACCATTCCGCCCGAGGACGTCAAGCAGTTCGCAGCGGAGTTCACCAAAGCGGCATCCGAGGGCTACACCGAAGTAATCCTCATCGAAGCCGTCGACGCGGATGCAGCGGGTCGTATCAAGACGCAGCTCGACAGCCGCCTGCGTTCTCAGCTCAGCGACGCAAAAAGCTATAACGCCGAGCAGGTCAGCATGATCGAGGCTTGTTCTCCCAAGGATAACGGCAATTTCGTCTGGCTGGTGATCAGCGATAAACAGGCGGACATCAACGCCGATATCGAAAAAGCATTGAAATAAGCGCATAAGCAAAACGGTCGTCCGAGAGGGCGACCGTATTTAATTAGAAATGAGAAATGAGGAATTGGCGTGATATTATAGCTTTCATCTTTATCACTTCCATTGTGCTGAATCTATATTCTCTTGGTGTCTTCAAAAAAGAATCTATCGTCAGCAAAAGGGGATGATAATGCTGCGCCGCAGCAGATGTTTTCCTTTGTTCACTCCTCACTCCTAACTCCTCACTCCTCACTAACAAAAGGAAAGAGCTGACAGTTGCCTGTCAGCTCTGCTTATCTGTATCAAATTACTTGTTTACAGCGTCCTTGAAAGCCTTGCCGGCCTTGAAAGCGGGAACCTTGGAAGCAGGGATCTCGATCTTAGCGTTAGTTCTGGGATCAACGCCGGTACGAGCATTTCTCTCTCTTCTCTCGAAAGTACCGAAGCCAACGATCTGGATCTTGTCACCGGCAGCGATGGTGTCAACGATGGTGTCGAAGGTAGCGGCTACAGCAGCCTCAGCGTCCTTCTTGGAAATAGCAGCCTTTTCAGCTACAACTGCGATGAGTTCTGACTTTTTCATTTTAGTATCCTCCAATTAATCTTTTTTTGCGAAATGTTTCGCTTGTTATTTATTTAATTTCTTCCCAGAGGGAATCGATTAACGAATCCGGTGCGTTTTTCATATCGATGCCGCGCTGTTTTGCGAGCGCCTCCACTGCGCGAAAACGCTTGGCGAATTTATCGGTCGAGCGAGTGAGCGCCTGTTCCGCGTCCACACCGGCAAACCGCGCGATGTTGACGACAGAGAAAAGCAGATCTCCCAACTCTTCTTCGATCTTCGCTTGATCGCCGCTGTCGATCGCCGCGAACAGCTCACGCTGCTCCTCCGGCACCTTGGCGGCGGCTTCTTCGGCAGAACGGAAGTCCATACCCGACTTGGCGGAGCGCTTCTGCACCTTTTGGGCACGCATGAGCGCCGGCAGGGATCGCGCTACGTCGTCGACAGAATCGGCATTGCTCTTCTGCGACTTGGTCTGCATCTTGATGGCGTCCCAGTTTTTGAGCACCTCTTGAGGGGTATCGGCTTCGATATTACCGAAAACATGGGGATGACGGATGATCAGCTTCTGGCACACATCGTTACAGACGTCGTTAAAATCGAACCGTCCCGCTTCTTCCTCCATCAGTGAATGGAAGATCACCTGCATCAGCACATCGCCGAGCTCCTCTTTGAGCAGGGGCGAATCGCCCTTGTCGATCGCCTCGACCGCCTCATAGGTCTCTTCGATGAAATTCTGGCGGATGCTCTCATGCGTCTGCACCCTGTCCCAGGGGCATCCGTCGGGAGCACGCAGGATCCGCATGATGTGGATCAGATCATTGATATCATATGTATCCTTGTACTGAAAATCCATAGTCTCTCCAAAAAGCGGCAGAAAACCGCTTGTATTCTATATATTACCTTAATAAATGGAGTTTTTCAAGAATTGTTACAATATTGTTGCCTTTTGGCAGCATATATATCTCTTCTTTATCAAATGTCTTGATCAGCATCAGCGCGACGATGTAAACGATCACCGCTGCTACGATCGCGATCATCAGCGCGATCACATAGCTGACAAAGCGATTCATCAGCATATAAACGCCGTACGCTGTCCCCGCGCAGAGCGCCGCGCAGATAAAGGGCTTTAAGATCGTATTGATAAAGTCGGGTCTGACGCCGGAATGCTTGATAAGCAGGTACATACCGGCAACAAAGACAAAGGTGAACGCGACCAGTGAGCCGATCGCGGCGCCGGTGACATTCAGTTCCGCCATGCTGACGAAGAGATAGTTGGTCGAGATCTTGAGCACCATCGCGATGGTGCAGAGGATCAGCGGCAGATTGACCTTACCCAGACTCTGCAGCATACTCATCACCGGAGTCGACGCGGCGACCACGATGCACGAGAAGCCCATCAGGCGCAGGATAGAAGCGGAGACCTCCGCCTCGAAGCCGCCGCCGTAGAGCAGCGCGATGATCGGATTCGCCAGCGCGAACAGAGAGAGTCCCGCGGGCAGGGTGAAGATCATCGTCAGCTTGATGACAGTCTCCATGCTCTGCTTAAGCTCTTTTTTGTCACCCGAGGTGTAGGCGGCGGTGACGTTCGGCAGTGCCGAGGTACCGAACACCTGCGTGACCGTGGTGACCAGCTGCATCAGCGGCAGAGCGTTGGCAAAGCAACCCCACAAGGAGGTATGCAGCTTGATCTCTTCGCCCTGTACCATGTTGTACAGCTCCGCCGAATACTTCGGATCGAACTGTGAGATCAGTCCGTCGAGGTTCACGCGGCAGGTGTTGTACAGGACATTCTGGATCACGACCGCGTCGATGGTCGTGGAGATATTCATGATAAACGCCGAGAGGATGATCGGGATCGCGGTGTTGCGCAGGATACGGAAGGTCTCTCGCTGTGTACGCGCGTCGACCGAATCGCGATACATCTCGTCTGTAACGATGAATTTGTGCCTGGAATAGTAGATACGCAGGAACAGGAACGCGACCAGCGATCCCAGCGCGATACCCGCGATCGCCGCCGCGACGGAATACGCGAGCAGTCGCTGCATCGCCATTTCGGCTGTGGGATACATCTTGCCGAAAACCGTTCCCTTTGCGCCGAATTCGTCCATGCCGAACTTCATCACGAGGAAGCCCATCGACAGACCGCTGATGACCTTGACCAGCATTTCGATGACCTCGCTGCACGCGGTGGGGAACATATTGCGCTGTCCCTCAAAGTAGCCGCGGTAGATCGCGACCAGACAGCCGATGAAGATCGAGGGCGCGAGGGTCATCATCGCGTAGATGGAATCAGGCGATTTGATCAGCTGTACATAAATGAAGCTGATACCGACCATCAGCGCGAAGCAGATCACGCCCATCGAGATAAAGAATTTTTTGGATGTTTTATAGATGACGTCTACATCTCGATACCGCTTTTGTGTGATGCTTTCCGCGATCAGACGCGATACAGCGATCGGAAATCCCGCCGTCGCCAGTGCGAAAAGCGGGGTGTAAACCTCATAGGCGTTGCTCAGCAGTCCGATACCGACACTGCTCATCGAGAAGCCCGCCGCGTCATCATAGGCGGCAAACATACGGTACAGGAAGATCTTGTACAGCATGCCGAGCACCTTGACCACGACCATGCTGACGGTCATGATCATCGCGCCCTTCAAAAAGGTTTTTGATGTGTTTTTACTGAAACTGTCGTTGTTCATAACATCGCTCCGTTTTTATGCCTTCCCCTCGGGGAAAAGCGCGTCATTCGCTCCTTTTGGTCATGTCATTTCGTTAAGAAGGCTCCTTTTGGTAAAAGGAGCTGTCGCCCGTTGGCGACTGAGGAATTGTATCAATTGCTCGAGCGTCAGCGAGATTCCTTTTCTTAACTTAATGATTATGTCCTTCCGGGAGTCTGACTTATCAAAGAGGTATTTTATCACAGTGGATGGGAGAATTCAACCGTTTTTCCTACGATTTGTTGTATTCACCATAAAATGAGCGCACACGCGCTTTTCGCTGTATCATCTCGTCAAAACGGCTGATATATTCATACGGATATTTGAAGTTAAATATGCGCTCGATGTAGTCGGAATCGACGTCGCGGAGCTTGCTGACCGCTCCGGCGCCGCAGGCGAGGATACTGTGGGTCTCCTCCATGATGTAGACGTTGTAGGGGCTGAAATACCCGGGCTTTGCCCATCCGGTGTTCTCGAGATTACTGAGCATCTTGCTCTGGCGGTAGAGATAATACGGCTCCCATCCGCCTTCGGTCAGGCGGGTCGCCGCGTCAGTGAGCATTTGCGCGGTATACTCCTGCTCCCTGACCGCGTCCGTCGAGTTCAGCCGTGCGGATCGCTTGACAGCGAGGGTATGCACCGTGACGCTCTCGGGATCCAACTCCCGCACGATATCGAGCGTCCTGATAAAGCTCTCGGGGGTATCTGAGGTCAGCCCCGCGATCAGATCCATGTTGATGTTGTCAAAGCCCAGCTCGCGTGCCAGACGGAACGCGTCGATCGTCTGCTGTGCCGTATGCCTGCGCCCGATGCGCTCCAGAACACTGTCGTTGAAGGTCTGGGGGTTGATCGAGATCCGCGTGACAGGGTGCTTCTTTAACGCGAGTAATTTTTCACGTGTCACGGTATCGGGGCGACCCGCCTCTACGGTGAATTCAGCGCAATGTGACAGGTCAATATCCGCCTCGATCTCATTGAGCAGCAGATCGAGCTCTTCGGCGCTGAGTGTCGTAGGCGTACCGCCGCCGATGTAGACGGACTCACACCGCAGGCCAAGCTCCTTCGCCGATTCCGCTGTATAACGAATCTCGGATAACAACAGGGGCAGATACTCGCCGATCAGCTTCTTCGCCTTTTCGACCGTCTGGCTGACAAAGGAACAGTAGCTGCACCGCGTCGGACAGAACGGGATACTCACATACAGTGAGAAGGATCGGCGGTCGGAGTGCGATAAGATGACCTGTTGATTCTTCCGCACCTGCTGTGCCAGCGCGATCTTCTCGTCGCTGACATAGAGCGTATCACTAAAATAGCGGCGCGCCGCCTCTTCCCCGTTCCGGTCACACAAGCGAGAATACAATTTGATCGGACGCACGCCGGTGAGGATGCCCCACGGCAGTTCGCGGTCATATGCCTGACTGAGCAGTTGATAGAGCAGTTGTCCCATCGTCAGCTCGTCATCATCGCCCAAAGGCGCCGACAACGTCTTGTTGAATGTGAATGTACACAGTGTGACGCGTACATCGTCATGCACCGAGGTCAGCACATAAGGCGCGGATAATTCCGTATATTCGTGCAACACCGCGACCTCCTCGGTGAAGAGGAAGGCGCGGCATAGGTTTTCCATTTCGTAATGGTATTTGTGATTGTCAATATATAGATTCATAGTTTGGTTAACGGTTAACAGTTAACGGTTAACGGTGGCGGGAAACACTTCGTGTTTTGATTCCTAAACGGATGAATGAGCAAGCGCATGCTATTATCATATAAATTGGGTGAGGGCACAGCCCTCCATTCATCATTCACCATTCACCGTTATCCGTTCACCGATTTATCTCATAAAGGGATTGTGTTTTCTTTCTCTCTCGAGGGATGTGAAGATATCGTGTCCGGGATAGATGCGATAATCGCCCTCTAAGTTCTTCAAACGTTCGACAGACGCCATCATATCCCGCATTGATGAGGTCGGGAAGTCGGTGCGTCCGACGCTGGAGCAAAACAGCGTATCGCCCGAGAAGATGCAGTCGTCCGTTATATAACAGCCGCTGCCAATCGTGTGACCGGGCGTGAGGATTAAGCGCAGTTCCGTTTCACCCAGCATGACGGTATCGCCGTCCTCGAGCGCTCTGTCGACCGTAAAGGGCTTTACCGTGATGTCGTGATACTTGGAGAGATTGTAACTCGGCTCCTCGATCACGGGAAGCTCGACGCGGGACGCGCATACGGTGGGGTGATACTTTTCGCACAGCTCCGCCACGCCCATGATATGGTCATAGTGACCGTGGGTCAGCAGGATGTACGCCAGATCGCCACCGTTTTCCTCGATCTGTTCAAGCAACTCGTCGGAATGGTCGGCGGGATCGATCACCGCCAGCTTTCCGGTCGCTTCATCTTTAAGCAGATAGACGTTTGTGCCAATCATACCAATCACAAAACAAGTAATATTCATCATTTTTTCAGCTCCCCGCTGTCAATTATAATCGTAACGGGACCGTCGTTGAGCAATTCGACCTTCATATCCGCGCCGAAAACGCCCTTTTGCACGTCGGTCACGCCCGCCTCTTTTATTCTTTTACAGAAATATTCGTACAATTCATTTGCCAGATCAGGCTTAGCCGCGCCGAAGAAATCGGGTCGTCTGCCGTGGGAGCAGTTCGCGCACAAGGTGAACTGCGACACCACCAGCGCGGCGCCGTTCGTGGTCAGCAGGCTGAGATTCATCTTGTCGTCGCTGTCGCTGAAAATGCGCAGGTTCGCGATCTTGTCGGCAAGCACCTGTGCGTCGCGCTCGGTATCGCCGTCGGCAACGCCGAGTAAGATCAGCAAGCCGTTATCGATGGCGGAAACTCTCTCGCCGTCAACGGTCACGCTCGCGCGTGTGACGCGCTGGATCACTGCTTTCAAATGTATCAGCCCTTTCTTTATCAGCCTCCCTTTGGGAAAGGGAGGTGGGTCAAAACTCGTTTTGACTCGGAGGGATTGTATCAATCACCGATCATCATGGCAACCTTTTTATTCAGTCGGTCGCTTCGCTCCTTTTATGCAATCCCTCACCCTCCTGCGGAGGGAGCTCCCTTTACCAAAGGGAGCCTTATATTCTCGTAATAGATACGATGCCGTTGATCTGCGCGAGATGCGCCATGACCGAACGCAGGTGATCCATGTTGTTGATCTCGATGGTGATCGTTATCATCGCCTGATTATCCTTGAGCTCACGCGAGTTGATCATATGGATGAAGATCCGCATATTGGACAGCTCGCGGGTGACGTCGGCAAGGAAGCCGGTGCGGTCGTTGCAAACGATCTCCAATGTGCTCTGGAAGCTTTCATGGATCTCGTCATCCCAGTGGGCGTTGACCCAGCGCTCGGGCTCCTCGCAAAGCGAGATATCATCGGGCACGTTGGTACAACTGCGCTTGTGGATGCTCACACCGAAGCCGCGGGTGATATATCCGATGATGTCGTCGCCCGGCAGCGGATTACAGCAGCGAGAGAACTTGATCAGACAATCGTCCAAGCCCTCGACGGTAACGCCGGAGCCGACATGCTTTTTGCGCTTGGAGCTGCGCTCCTCGCTGATCGGCTGAAGCGGCTCATCGGACTTTTTATATTTCTTGGTATAGATCTCCTTGACACGCGGCATGATCTTCCAGAGCTGGATTCCGCCGTATCCGATCGACGCGTAGAAGTCATCGAGCGAGTTACAGTGATGGCGCTGGATGATGGGCTGCATGCACTCTTCCAGATCTTCATCTGCAAACTGCATGCCCGCCTTCTTACACTCGTGATCGAACATCGCCTTACCTTCGGTGATATTCTCCTCACGGCGCTCCTTCTTGAACCACTGGCGGATCTTGGTGCGCGCGGAATTGGTCTTGACGATCTTGAGCCAGTCACGCTTGGGACCGTTGCCCTTCTGGGTCAGGATCTCGACGATATCGCCGCTCTTAACCTTGTAGTCGATCGGAACGATACGTCCGTTGACCTTGGCGCCTACCATGCGATTACCGACGCCTGAATGGATCGCGTACGCCATGTCGATGACGGTCGCGCCGGCAGGCAGATTGATGATGTCGCCCTTGGGGGTAAAGACATAGACCTCATTGGTGGAGAGGTCATATTTGATGGTCTTGACGATATCCTCGGCGTCCTCGGATTCGTTCTGCACCTCGATCATCTTGCGGATCCACGCGAGGTTCTCGGCAAGGTTATCCTGCTTACCGCCGCGCAGCTTGAGCTTATACTTCCAGTGCGCCGCGATTCCGTATTCCGCGGTATGGTGCATCTCATAGGTGCGGATCTGCACCTCGAAGGGGATGCCGTTACTGCCGAACACCGTTGTATGAAGGCTCTGGTACATATTCGCCTTCGGGGTGGAGATATAGTCCTTGAAGCGGTTGGGCAGCGGGGTAAAGATATCGTGTACCAGTCCGAGGACATTGTAGCAGTCGCCGATCGTATTGACGATCACGCGTACCGCGAACACATCGAAGATCTGGTCAACGTCACGCCCCTGCATATAGGTCTTGCGATAGATGGACACGACCGACTTGACGCGTCCTTCGATGGTGACATGAGAGATAGAGAAGCCGATCTTGTCAAGGATCTGCCGCTTGATCTCTTCGATAAACGCGTTGCGCTCATTTTCCGTCAGCTGCAGACGGGTCTCGATCTCGTGATACGCGACAGGATCGAGGTAGCGCATGGACAGATCCTCCAGCTCGTCCTTGATCGCCTTCATACCTAAGCGGTGGGCGATCGGCGCGTAGACCTCCATGCACTCCAGCGCCTTATCACGGCGCTTTTGATCCTTGACGCACTCGATGGTGCGCATATTATGCAGACGGTCGGCGAGCTTGACGATGATCACGCGGATATCGTTGCTCATCGCGATCAGCATCTTGCGGACATTCTCCGCCTGACGTTCCTCGCGGTCGGTGAACTTGATCTTGCTGATCTTGGTCAGACCGTCAACAAGATTCATGACGTCCTCACCGAACATATCGCCGATCTGTATGAGCGTGACGTCGGTATCCTCTACGGTATCGTGCAGCAGCGCCGCTACGATCGAATCCGTATCCATGCCCATCTCCGCCAGAATACAGGCGACAGAGGTGGGATGCAGAATGAACGGTACGCCCGACACACGGCGCTGATCGCCGTGGGCGAGGTTTGCGAACTCATACGCCTTTTTGATTTTCTTTTTGTTATACCTGACGTTGCTTTTGTCCAGCAGCGACAACAATTCATCAAAATCCTGATAATGGACCACATCATTCATCCAAGCTCACCTCCCTGAGTTTTGTTATGATAACGGATGTGTCAAGATCGACCTTCGCGCCGACCTCACACATCTTGACCTCAAAGTCATACATTCCTTCGTCGATCTCGATCAGCTGCAGCTCGTTCATACATTCTAAGATGACCCGCAGCTTTCCGTATCCGATATCGGATCCGAGCCGACACAGCAGGCTGTCAAAGGAATAGCGATAGCCGCCGTTCGACCGCAGAAAACGGTAAACCACCGCGAACTCCGCGCGATCGGGCAGAAGCGCGCTCGCTTCCTCAGCCGAAATGATCTCGCCGCGGCAGAAGCGCTCGAACAGCTCCTTTGATCGGAGCATCTCATCCTCTTCCCTGTCCGCGAACCGCATATCGCGGATGAAGATCGACAGGTTCTCGTAATTATTATATGTATTGATGTCCAGCGTAACCGCCAGATCTACCACATCGCCGACAATGTAGGGGAATTCCGCAAGAGTCGTGGAAAAGCGCAGTGCGTACACCGTGCTCTCACCACGTGAAAGCGTCAGCCGCAGATGCTTACCGCCGCCGATCTCGCGGATATCGCGCAGGGTCATGTTGTACAGCCCGAACAGCGGGGTCGGATTGCCCGCGCCGAACGGCTCCAACAGGCTCAGTCCCCGTGCGAGCTCCACACTCAGCTGAGCGGGATTGAGCTTGCAATCCAGCTCCAGCACCGGCTGCGGAACGGGGTGGGTCAAGGTATAGCGGTTGATCCGCTCGATGAAGTTTTCGATCTGATGGCGCTTGATCCCAAATCCGACCGCCATCGGATGGCCGCCGCATTGGGTGAGGATGTCGGAGCAGGAGAACACCGCGTCGATCAGCGAGAAGCCGCTGACCGATCTGCCGGACGCGCGGCAGACGTCGCCCTCCATCGAGATCACCACGGCGGGCTTTGCGTACACCTCTTTGATTCGTGAGGCGACGATCCCGATCACACCCTTGTGCCAGCCCTCGCCGTAGACGACGATGATCGGGTTGTTCACGAGGGAAGGATTCTGTCGGATCATCCCGTCGATCTCGCTGAGGATGTCGCGCTCGATCTGCTGACGCTCCGTGTTGTCGGAACTCAGCTCCGCGGCAATATCCGCCGCGTATTCCTCATCATCCGTCAACAGCATCTTGACGGATTTTTTGGACAGTCCCAACCGTCCGCCCGCGTTAATGCGCGGTACTAAAGTAAAGCTCAGATTGCCCGCGGAGATCTCCTTTCCGCTCAGACCCGCGTCCTCGGCAAGAGCGGCGATTCCCAAACGGTCGCCGTTATTGATATGCCGCAGCCCGTTTTTGACCAGTACGCGGTTCTCGCCGCGCAGGGTGACGATATCGCCCACGGTGCCGATCGCGGCAAGGTCGGAATAGTTCTCCAACAGCCCGTCCACATCGGCGTATTCGCCCTCAATCGCCTGTACCAGCTTGAAGGCGACGCCCACACCTGATAATTCTTTAAAAGAACTATTGCAGTCGGGACGGTGCAGATCGACGACCGCTACCGCGTCGGGCAGGGTCTCGGGGATCGCGTGATGATCGGTGATAACGGTATCGATCCCCAAGGTCTTCGCGTACGCCACCTCGTCGACGGCGGCTACCCCGTTATCTACCGTAATGATCAGCTTTACGCCGCGCTCATACAGCCGCGCGATCGCCTCACGGTGCATCCCGTAGCCCTCGGTCTCACGCGAGGGAATATAGTACATCGCGTCCGCGCCGATATCGGACAGATAGGAGTACAGCAGCGCGGTCGAGGTGACGCCGTCGGCGTCAAAGTCGCCGTAGATGCAGATGCGTTCTCCGTCCTCGATCGCCGCTTGGATCCGCTCGACCGCCTTGTCCATATCCTTGATCTCAAACGGAGAAGCGGTGAGCGTTTCATTCGACAGAAAGTCGATGATACTATCCTCATCGGTGATGCCGCGGATATCGAGCAGCATGGCGATCAGCATGGGCAGGTCATAGCGCTGAGAGATGGCGACCGCGTTTTCTTTATTCAGTTTTCGGGTCAACCATTTTTTCATTCATGTACTCCTTTTGTCAAAGCAGATACCATCCCGATATCCGGGATGATATTTTCGATGCTGTCACAGCAGGGATCTTGCGCTGTCAGATATCGATCCAAAGCATTACGGCAGCCGACGTTTCTATTAATATCAATCTTTCAATAAAATGGAATCCGTAAATATTTTATTGCCGGATTCATCAGCTACCGTTACGACCAATGTACCCGCTTTGGCAGATTTAGGGTCATCATACGAAAAGCTATACCATGACCATCCGTCCTTTAGAGCTTCCGAATAAACATAAGTTTCTTCTGTTTTATCAGGCTTAGTGATCTTGATTATCGGCTTGATTGTAGCGTTTTTCTTAGTACTCTTCAGTTTGAAATGATAATAGATAGTCTGATAGATCGAAACACTCGTCAACTTTGTCTTATTATCATCTTTTTTGATATTCCATGCCGTATCCGTCACCGACCATGAGCTGGATGAATTACCGGAAGACAACGTCGGCACTGTGGAAGCGTTATTTTTATTGCTTGTGCCGGAAATGCTGCTGACAAGCGGTTTGACGATCACAACTCCCGCTATGATCAAAACCACCAGCACTGCCGCGACAACGCCGATAATAACGCCGGCTTTACTCTTTTTCTTCGGCTTTGGCGCCTGCTGATTGGGTATCGGCATTTGATGCGTCGTGATCGGCTTTTGTACTTTTGCGGTTTTCCCGGTGACTTGGGTCTCGTCTGCGTATACCGTCGCGTTCGAATCAAATACGGCTTCGTCCGCATAGATGGTCGCGTTCGGATCCGCTGTTTGATTTGTATTTCCGATAGCGCTATCCGATGCACCGTTCCACAGTCGGAGCAGCTCTGTCATATTCCGGCATCGATCCTGCTGATGAACCGCCATACCGTGCATCAACACAGCTTCTTTCTGCGGGGTGATATCCGCACCGAGCGCGGAGGGCTTTTGCAGATTGTCTTCCACTACTCTGTCGAGCGCGTCATCGGGTGTTTTGCCTGTGATACAGCGATAGATCGTCGCACACATCGCATAGACGTCCGTCCACGGCCCCTGTTTGCCGTTGCGACGATATTGTTCCATCGGTGCATAGCCCTTTTTGAGCATAACGGACATAGAGCGATTATCGTCGATGTATTCTTTCGCGGCGCCGAAATCCATCAGCTTAAGCTGACCGTTTTTAAGCACCATGATATTATCAGGGCTGATATCACGGTGGATCACACCGGCCGCATGGATCTTTTCCAGCGTTTTGATTACGGGCTCGAGCATATGAAACGCCTCATCGGCGCTCAGCTTGTCGTGCATTTTTAAATACTTCTGCAGTGTCTCGCCCCTGAGATATTCCATCACGAGATAGACCGTATCGTTTTCTTCGATAAAATCCGTCACCGACACAACGCCCGGTTCTTCACTGAACCTTGCGAGCGTTCTTGCCTCACTGAGAAAACGTTCTTTTCCGTGATTATAAAAATCCGTATCGTCTTTTGAGCTGACATACACCTCATTGGTGCCCGTATTATCGCGATACGAAATGCCTCGGGGATAGTATTCCTTGACAGCAAATAAAGACCCTAACTTATTATCCCTCGTCAGATAGGTGATACCGAATCCGCCTTCTCCGAGAACGCCTTCTACGCTGAATCTTCCACCGATCAAAGCCCCAACCGGCAGGTGGTGCGGCAACGGATCTATCAATACGACAGCGCCGCAATAGGGGCACTCAGCCGCGTTTCCTATTTCTTTATTACACTTTTTACAAACCATAAAAACCCTCTGTTACATGATACTGATCGGTTGGTCGTTTTACTTGATTGATACAATGCCTCGGTCGCCTCGTCTAAAGCGGCTTCTGCTGCTAAGACAGCAGGCACAAATGTCCGCATTACGGACATTTCCCTTAACAGGGGACTCTCCCCTTGTCCTTCGGACATTCCCCCAACGGGGTAACTATCCCAAAGGGAGCCTTTACTCTTTTGCTGCTTCTAATAACTGTTTCGCGTGATTGAGCGCGCTGTCGGTGATCTGTTCACCGCCGACGATCCGCGCGAGTTCTCTGACTCTACCCTCTTCATCTAACGAATCGACCTGCGTAAAGGTGCGCTCGTCATGCACGCTCTTGCTGATAAACAGGTGGTTATCGGCAAAGGCGGCGATCTGCGCCTGATGGGTCACGCACAGCACCTGGCTGTCGGCGGAAAGCTGATGGAGCTTCTTGCCCACCCGATCGGCGGCAGAGCCGGAGATACCGGTGTCGATCTCGTCAAAGATCAAGGTCTGCACGAAATCCGCGCGGGACAGCACGGTCTTGATCGCGAGCATCATGCGCGACAGCTCACCGCCCGAGGCGATCTTGCTGACGGGCTTCGGTTCCTCACCGGGGTTGACAGAAATCAAAAATTCGATCTTGTCGATACCGCGGGTGTTCATCTCGACCTCTTCGTGCCGGATCTCCAAACGAACGTCGGGCATCAGCAGAAACGCCATCTCGCGCTCCACGCTCTCACGGAAGGTCTCGCAGACCTTTTTGCGAATGTCGGATAATTCTTTTGCGGAATGATAAGCGTTGTTATATAATTCTTCCCTGCGCTTTTCGAGCTGTTCGCGGTTGAACGCGTAATCGCTCAGGGCGTTTAATTCTTTTTTAGCATTATCGAGATAAGCGAGCATTTCTTCTTCGCTGTCGCCGTACTTGTGGCGCAGGCGGTACAAAAGGTCGAGCCGTTCTTCGATCTCTTCCAGACGGTGCGGATCGGCGTCGATGTCATCCATTGCGCCCTCCAGCTCGCGGGAGATCTCCTGCAATTCGTACAGCGCGGAGGACAGCCGATCGGCAGCGCCCTCCAAGGTGCTCAGATACCGTGAAGCGTTCATCACGCTTGTCGCGGCGTCATCCGTCATGCGAAGCACGCCGTCCGCCTCGTCGTCGCCGTCCAGCGCGATACGCGCGCGCATCAGCTCCTTCGCGATCTTCTCACGATTCTGCAGGGCGTTACGCTCCTCGCTGAGCGCGTCATACTCGCCGACGGTGATGTCCGCGTCCTCGAGCTCCGTGATCTGGAACGACAGCAGATCCATCCGTCTGAGGCGCTCACTCTCGTCGGTGTCGGCGGAGTTGAGCTCCTCTTCGACCGCTTTCAGTTCACGGTAGAGCCCACGATAAGCGGCAAGCCGCTCTCCGATATCCGCGAGCGCGTCGATATAGACGATGTGCAAAGCGGGGTTCATCAGCTCGAGGTTGTCGTTCTGACCGTGGATGTTGATCAGATACTCGCCCAGCTCCTTCAGCGCGGCGACCGTCGCGGGGCGGGAGTTGATACGGCAGGTATTCTTGCCCGATACGGACAACTCGCGCGAGAGGATCAGCGAACCGTCCTCGGCGGAATAGCCCATCGCGCCGAGCTTTTTATGCACCAGCTCGGAGAGCTCCTCAAAGGTCGCGCTGACATAAGCGGCGTCGGCTCCCGTGCGGATCATCCCGCGTGACGAGCGCTTGCCGAGCACGGCGTTGATCGCGTCGATCACGATGCTCTTACCCGCGCCGGTCTCTCCGGTCAGCACATTCAGACCGTTTGTAAAATCAATATTACTTTTTTCGATAACCGCTATATTCTCGATATATAGGTTAGTCAGCATATGTTCTTCCTTCTATGTGATATCCTGCGGTGATACCGCCGTGGATGAATGGATCGGTTTATGAAAGAAAGGTTTTGAATTCCTCACAGCAGACAACGGCTTGCTCCGCGTCCTTGCAGATGACGAGGATGGTGTCCTCACCCGCTAAAGTACCGAGGACCATATCAAAGGACATCATGTCCAGCGCGGCACACGCCGCCTGAGCCATGCCGCTGAAGGTCTTGACCACAACGATGTTCGCGGCGTTGTCCACCGAGATAACAGAGGAGGAGAAGATGGTTCTGAAATTGTTTTTTGCGCCCTTTTCGGAGCTGGGCGACGCCTGATAACGATACTTGCCGTCGGGCAAGAGGGTCTTCGTCAGGCGAAGCTGCTTGATATCGCGGGAGACGGTAGACTGTGTCACATCATAGCCTTCCTTGCGCAAATAATCGATCAATTCTTCCTGGGTCGTGATCGGATACTTGTTGATCAGCTCCAAAATTTTGTTGTGTCTTGTCGTTTTCATTTCCATTAGAACTCCTTTAGTTTTTCGTTGAGAAGCGTATAAAAATTCTTCTCTTTCAAAATAATCAACTGTAACGCCTTCGGTGATCTTCTCACCGTAATCATATCGTCAGAGGAGATAGGGATGTGGTTCTGACCGTCCACCGTCATGTAGCATTTGAGGGTAGACTCGGGGTGGACGCGCGCGGACAGCACAGCGTCCTCAGTAAAGACCACCTGCCGCGACGTCAGTGCGTGCGGACAGATGGGTGTGAGCAGGATACAGTTCATATCCGGCTCGATGACGGGACCGCCGGCAGAGAAGGAATATGCCGTTGAGCCCGTGGGGGTGGAAAACATCATGCCGTCGGCACGATAAGAGATGATCCTCTCGCCGTTGAGCTCCACCGAGATATCGACCATATTCGCGAGGGTGTCGCGATGGATCACCGCTTCATTCACCGCGGTCATGCTGCGCTTTTCACCGTCCTTGTCCACAGTGATCTCGAGCAACATCCGCTTCTGGACGCGATATTCTCCGGTCACGAGCTTTTTGAGCTCATCCATCTCGTCGGGTTCGATGTTGGCGACAAAGCCGAGCCTGCCGAGATTGATGCCTAAGAGAGGCTTTTCATATAAGGCGGCGAATTTCGCGTTATGGATGATGGTGCCGTCGCCGCCGACCGTCACCGCGATATCACAGGCGCGGATGATCTGTTCAGCCGAGGTCATCACCGTCGTCCCCGCTACGGGACAATCCTCGCAGGACAGCAGCTCGACGTCATACGGCTCAAGCGCCTTGACGGCACGCTGTGCCGCGTCCATGGCGAGCGCCTTGTCTTTGTTGACTATCAGGGATATTTTCATATGTTCCCCCAATGCTTTTGATGTCGCTGATACGGCATGAGCCATCATGCCTGTTTTAACAGCATCGATATTTATTGATCGAGCGCCTCGTGTGACGCGCTTACCACCTCGGCGGCAGTTGTCGCGAGAAGGTTTTCGGGCGTATCACAGCGCTTGATATACAGTAAGTATTCGATATTTCCCTGCGGTCCCTTGATGGGTGAATAATCCAGTCCGCAGACGGAAAAACCGTTTTGCAGGCAGAAGTCGATGATCTCCTGCACCACGCTTTGGTGCACCTTGCGGTCGCGCACCACGCCGTTTTTGCCGACGTTCTCGCGCCCTGCCTCAAACTGCGGCTTGATCAGACAGACCGCCTGAGCGTCATCGGCGCAAACGCCGCGCGCCGCGGGCAGGATCAGCTTGAGCGAGATAAAGGCGACGTCGACGGAAAAGAAATCCACCGCCTCGGGAACCTGCTCCGTGGTAACATAGCGCATGTTGGTGCGCTCGAGATTCACGACGCGTTCATCGTTGCGCAGCTTCCACGCCAGCTGACCGTAGCCGACGTCAACGGCATAGACCTTTTTGGCGCCGTTTTGGAGCATACAATCGGTGAAGCCGCCGGTAGAAGCGCCGATATCCATCGTCACCTTGCCGTCGAGCGAGATCGGAAAGACCTCCATCGCCTTTTCGAGCTTATAACCGCCGCGCGAAACATAGCGCATACGATTGTCTCGCACCTCAACGGCGGCGTTCTCGTCATAGCTCGAGCCCGCCTTATCCGCCTTTTGGTTATTGACGTAGACACAGCCCGACATGATGACCGCCTTTGCCTTTTCACGGCTTTCAAAAAAGCCCTTTTCCACTAACAGGACATCCAGTCGTTTCTTCATCCGCTCACCTCTTCCCTTTGCTGAACGGAACGCGCCATCGACTGAGCGTCAAAGCCGAGGGCTTGGAGCGAATTTTTCACTGACGCGTGCTGTACATAGGCATCATCAACAGCGCACACCCGATAGCTGCCGCTGTAGTTTTGCAGATCGAGCATATCGCGGAAACGATCGGCGACCGAGCCGCTGCGCATGCCCTCTTCAAAGAAATGTATCTTCGGGAAACCGGAAGCCAGCTTGACCGCCCGTTCATCGATCGGCTTGATGCGGCACAGCTTCATGATGCAGAGCTCTCCGCCCTGCTCCTTAACGATCTGTCGAGCCGCGACCGCCTCGTTGAACAATCTGCCGTAGGTGATGAGCAGGGTATCGGCGTCACGATCTCCGCAGATCTCATAATCGATGTTCTCTCTGCTGTAGCCTTCGGGCTTTTTGCCCTCTCCGCCGCGCGGATATCGCACCGCGACAAGTCCTTTATCCTCAAACAGCGCCGTTGTCAGCGCGTTTTCCAAGCCGTCGAAATAGCACGGCGAATAGATCGTGGTATCGGGGATCGCGTTGAGCATCGACACATCAAACAAGCCCTGATGGGTCTCGCCGTCCTCGCCGACCACACCGGCGCGGTCGACGCCGAGCACCAGATGGGCGTTCTGCATGGACACATCGTGGATCAGCTGGTCATAGCCGCGCTGTAAGAAGGTCGAATACACCGCAAACACCGGCAGCATCCCGTTGACCGCCAATCCCGCCGCGAAGGTGACCGCGTGTTCCTCGGCGATGCCGACGTCAAAGAAACGGTCTCTATATTGCTTGGAGAAGTCCATCAAACCGGTACCGGTACGCATCGCGGCGGTCACCGCGCAGACGCGCTGATCGGTCTCGGCAAGCTCGCATAGCTTTTCGCCGAATACGGCGGAGAAGTTTTTGTCGGAGCTGATCGGCTCACCGGTGTCGACGTTGAAGGAGCCGACGCCGTGGTAGGACGCGGAATCATCCTCCGCGTACTTATAGCCTTTGCCCTTTTTGGTCACGACATGGAGCAGGGCGGGATCCTTGGACTGCTTGACCGTGTTCAGCGCGTTCATCAGATCTTCCATGTTATGACCGTCGACAGGGCCGTAGTAGGACAACCCCAGCTTATCAAAAATAGTGTGACGGTACATCACATGCTTGACCTTGGACTTGGAGCGCTTGAGCAGATTGCCGATCGGCCTGCCTAACAGCGGGATCTTCGACAATGTATGCTCGGTACCGCGCTTTAAGCGGCGATACCACGGCTGCATCCGTATCGAGGAAAGATACCGCGCCATCGCGCCGACATTGCGGCTGATGGACATGCGGTTATCGTTGAGTATCACGATAAAATTCTTTTTGTGCTGACCGGCATTGTTGAGGCCTTCATAGGCCATGCCGCCCGTCAGCGAGCCGTCGCCGATCACGGCGATCGTATAGGAAGGATCTCCCGCCAGCAGCTTCGCCTTCGCGATGCCGAGCGCCGCGGAGATCGAGGTGGAGGCATGACCCGCGTTGAACGCGTCATACTCGCTCTCGCATCGCTTCGGAAAGCCCGATAACCCGCCCTCACGGCGGATCGTGTCGATCTCGTGATAGCGACCCGTGAGCATCTTATGGGTATAGCTCTGGTGTCCGACGTCGAACACGATGCTGTCGGCGGGGCAGTCGAAGACCCGATGCATCGCCACCGTCAGCTCCACCACACCGAGGTTGGAGGACAGATGGCCGCCGTTGACCGACACCACGTCGATGAGCTTTTCGCGGATCTCGTCGCACAGCTGGTCGAGCTGCTCCGCGGAAAGCGCCTTGACGTCGGCGGGAGATTCAATTTTTGACAAAATCTCGTATGACATAATGAACCTGATTGCTTATGCAAAATGTATGTACGGTAACCGGAAAACCATATCCGATATACCGAACCCAATTAACCTTAATTACAAATCTCACCGTAAAAACGGGAAAAACCTGCAACGGCGCGTCATCAATGCCGCACCCTGCAAATTGTCGTTCCTTAAAACGGCAGAATCATTATTTCTTTCTGTTCGCCAACGCGACGGCGAAATCAGCCAGATCCTTGGTATCGCCGTCGAATACCGACAACGCGTCGATCGCTTCTTCGGTGAGCCATTCGACCGTCTCGCGACAGCGCTCGATCCCGAGCAGTGACATAAAGGTGTTTTTCTCATTGTCAACGTCACTGCCGATCGGCTTGCCGAGCTCTTCGGCGGTCGAGGTCACATCGAGGATGTCATCCACGATCTGGAACGCCAGACCGATGGCATGAGCGTACCTCTCGGCGGCGGCGATCTTCTCTTCCTCCGCGCCCGCGACGACACAGCCCATCATGCAGGCGGCCTCGATCAGATTGGCGGTCTTTTTCTCCTCCATGAGGCGGACGAGCTCGATCCCGACGGTTTGATGCTCCATCGACAGATCGATCACCTGACCGCCCACCATGCCGAGCAAGCCCGATTTTTCCGCTAAGATACGCGCGGCGCGGGCGGCTCTTGCTCCGCCGACCGCGGCTACCGCCTCGTCGCTGAGCATCGCGGCGTACGCCATACTCTGCAAGGCGTCACCCGCCAACAGGGCGATATCCTCGCCGAACACCTTATGATTCGCGGGTTGTCCGCGTCTGAAATCATCGTCGTCCATGCAGGGCAGATCGTCATGGATCAGTGAATAGGTATGTACCATTTCCACCGCGCACGCGAACGGCATCGCGGCGTCGACCGATCCGCCGCATAATTCGGCGAACGCCAGCGTCAGCGAGGGTCGCACACGCTTGCCCTTCAGATTCAGCGAATAGCGCACCGCGTCGACCAGCTGTTGTTCCGCCACCTTTTCCTGCGGGATGTACCGCTCAATGGCGGCTTCTATTTCTTTGATATGATCTTTCATGCTTCTTCCTCAAAAATCTTGTCACCGCTGTCCTTGAGCTGTGCGATGCGTTCGTTGATATCGGTGATCTGCATCTTTGCCTCGTCGAGCTTTCGGCGGCAAAACAGCACCAGACGGCACGCCTTCTCATATAAAGCGATGTTATCTTCGATCTTGTTCTTCGGATCTTCGAGCTGCGCTACGACCTCACGCAGTGCGGTGTAGGCTTCTTCAAAATCCATTTTATCGTTCAATTCTTTCATGGGCTTTCCTCTTTCAGTAGGGATGACCAATGGTCATCCGCGGACGAGCAATGCTCGTCCCTACAATAAGTATTTAATCCTCCTCAGCGAGGCGGATGATTTTTTCCAGTCGGTGATTCACGCCGCTGCGGGAGATCGGCGGATCGAGCTTTGCGCCCAGATCGCGGAGCGTCAGCTCGGGATAATCATATCTGAGCTGCGCCACCACCTTGAGCTCCTCGGGCAGCAGGTTGTATCTGCCGTCCTTTTTCAGCTTATTGATCGCCTTGATCTGCCGTGCGGACGCCGAGGCGGTCTTTTGCAGATTCGCGATCTCGGAATTGGCGCGGCGGTTGGCGGTATTGCGCACCTGCTTGAGCGCCTTGGTGCCCATCACGTTCATCGACGCGACGACCGCGCCCATATAGGTCAGCAGATCGGTGATCTGCTCGCTGTCCTTGATGTAGCCGATATAGTTGCCGCCGCGTGCCAGCAGCTTTGGGCTGACGTCGCAGTCCTGGATCTCGTCGACCAGCCGACAGATATCCATACAAAGGTTGCGGTGGCTGACCGCGAATTCCAGATGATACGCCTTTTCAGGGTCGGTCACGGAACCGCAGGCAAGGAACGCGCCGCGGATAAAGGCGCGCTGTTCCTCCTCATCATCGATGTTGGCGCGGTTGACGCGCAGGTTCACGTCGCGATCCTCGTGTCCGTAATGCTCAAAGATCTTGCGGCATTTTTCGGGAGAGGTCACCGTGACGGTAAAGGCGCGATTGCGGCCGCTCTGCCCCTTGAGGGGTGCGACCACCTCGCACTTTGCCTTGAACAATCGGCTGATCAAAAAAACGAAATGCGAGAAAACATCCTCGTTTTCTGTTTTGAATATAATGCTGCGGGATGTAAACTCTCTGCCGAGCAGGAGCATCGCGTACAGCTCGCTGTACTGCAGCGGCGCGCGGGTGGAGAGCTTCTGACAGATCTCCCGCTTTGTATCGGATGAAAAAGACATATTATCGGTGAATGGTGAACGGTGAATGGTGAACGGTGTCGGTCACTCGCTTCGCTCAAACAAATCGATCGGGTGCAAGTGCCCCGCCCTTCACTCATCACTCAAAACTCTTAGTTCTTAACCGAAAGCCGTCAGGCTTTCCAGATATCTCTGTGGTGGATCGCGGACTTTTGTCCGTTTTCGAGCAGGTGGGTGTTCAGCATACGGGCGACGGTGACGGAACGGTGTTTGCCGCCGGTACAGCCCACGCCGATCACCAGCTCACTCTTCCCCTCGTTGCGGTACAGACTGATCAGATAATCGATAAACGCGTACAGGTGATCGAGGAACTCTCCCATAACGTCAAAGCCGCAAATATAATTGCGCACCTGTTCGTCAAGACCGGTCAGGGGCTTTAATTCTTTGATATAAAAGGGATTGGGCAGGCACCGAACATCCAGCACCATATCCGCCTCGGGCGGGAGCCCGTATTTGTAGCCGAAGGATACGCAGGTGACGAGCAGGGTATCATGAGCGCCCGCGGAAAACAGGGTCGTCACGCGCTCCATGAGCTCGTTCGGATTCATAAAGGTCGTGTCGATCACATAGTCCGCCATCGCCTTTACACCGTTCATCAGCTCGTTTTCCAGCTCGACCGCTTCTTCGATGGACCCGGAGGCGATCTCGCCGATCAGCGGATGCTTGCGGCGGGTACCCTTGAATCGCACAAGCAGCGTATTGGGCTTCGCGTCCAGAAACAGGATCTTGAACTGCTTGCCTTCCAGTCGGAGCTTGGAGATCACCTCGGGGATATCCGCGAACATCTCGCCGGATCGCGCGTCCGCTACCACGGCGACCTTTTTCATACGGTTATCGGTGGAGTTATCGCACAGATCGTAGAAGGTCTCGAGCAACAGCGGCGGCAGGTTATCCACGCAATAATAGCCGCTGTCTTCCATGGCGTGCAGGGCGTTGGTCTTACCCGCGCCGGACAGTCCGGTCAGAATGACAAATTCCATATACACTGCTCCTTTCTGAAAAGGATTGGCTCACCGCTTGAGTGAAATCAAACGGCAAAGTCGATAGATGATTCATGTCGGGAGGAGCGAGCACCTCCCCTATATATAAAGTATTTATTCTCTGCCGGTTCGGATGATCTCGCGCTCGAGGAAGTATCCCGTCTCGGCTTTGACGGTCTCCTGCACGAGCTTGACGAGCCCCATCACATCGTCACAGGTCGCGCCGCCGATGTTGATGATGAAACCGGCGTGCTTTTCGCTGACCTGAGCGCCGCCGACGGTCTTGCCCTTGAGCCCGCACTGTTCGATCAGCGTGCCGGCAAACGCGCCCTCGGGACGCTTGAACACCGAGCCCGCCGACGGATATTCGAGTGGCTGTTTGGTCTTGCGGCGATTCATCACATCGTCCATCTTCTCTTTGATGGCAACAGGATCGCCCTGCGCTAATTTATATTTCGCAAAAAGAATAATATCTCCGTTTGTCTTAAAAACGCTGGTGCGGTAGCCGAGCGCCAACTCCTCGGCGGGAACCTCACGGATCTCGCCGTCGGGCGTCAGCGCCGTCACGCTCAACGCGACGTCCTTCATCTCGCCGCCGTAAGCGCCCGCGTTCATGTACATAGCACCGCCGACGGAACCGGGGATCCCGTAGGCGAATTCCAGCCCGGTCAGGCTGTTTTCGAGCGCCACACTGCACAGACGGCTGAGCTTCGCGCCCGCACCGGAGATGATGATATCGCCGTCCACGGTGATCTCCTTGAAATCGCCGTCGAGTGTGATCACCGCGCCCTCGATGCCGTTGTCAGACACCAACAGGTTCGAGCCGTTGCCGAGGATCATCACCGGGATATCGGAGGCTTTGCAGGCGCCTAATGCCGTTTGCAGCTCGTCGATATGGTTGACGGTGATCAGAATATCCGCCGCGCCGCCGATCTTGAAGGTAGTGTGAGCCGACATGGGCTCGTTTTCAGTGTACGTTATATGGTTATCGTTTAATGTATTGATTAATTGATTCATAGTAGCTCCGTGATTGATCTATTATCACAGCATGTGTGACTAAGGTGTGATACAGTAGCTCTCAGCCAATCAGCGTTCGCCTACAGCTCCGCTTCTTGGGAGAGCCTTGCATGGGTGCTGTTAACCAATCAATGTTCGCCTGCGGCTCCATTTCTTGGACAGCACCTCACCAGTTCGTGTCGATCTTCTTTTTGCCGATGTCCTCGGGGCTGATGTCCATGCCGAGGTTCTGCAAAAGCTCCTGAGCGCCGTTGTAGCCCATCTTCTTCTGGCGATGGTTCATCGCGGCGACCTCGATGATGACCGCGAGGTTTCGACCGGGCTTGACGGGGATGGTGACAACGGGGATCTCGATGCCGAGGATCTCCATATACTCGTTGTCCATGCCCATGCGGTCATAGACCTTCTTGCTGTTCCACAGCTCGAGGTTGATGACCAGATCGATCTTCTCGCTGACCTTGACCGCGCCGATACCGAAGATGCGGCGGGCGTTGATGATACCGATACCGCGCAACTCGATAAAGTGGCGGATGTTGGCGGGTGAGGATCCGATCAGCGATTTTTTGGAAACGCGCTTGATCTCCACCGCGTCGTCGGCGATCAGACGATGTCCGCGCTTGATCAGCTCGATCGCGGTCTCGGACTTACCGACGCCGCTGTCGCCGATCAGCAAAATACCTTCGCCGTACACCTCGACCAGAACGCCGTGGCGGGTGATGCGCTGCGCCAGCTCCACATTCAGGAAGGATACGATCGCCGCGTCCACTTCGGAGGTGGAGTCGGCGGTGGTGAGGATCGGCACCATATATTTACGCGCCAGCTCCATCATCGACTCGAGCGGTTCGATATCACGCGCGATGATCATTGCGGGCGGCTTTTGGCTGATGATCGGCTCAAGCTGTTCGAGCTGAGTCTGCTTTTTTTCCAATTCAAGGAACGACATTTCCGTCCGTCCGAAGGCGATCAGATATCGGCTGTCATAGTATTTGAGGTGTCCTACCAGCTCCAGACCGGGACGATCCACGTCGGTAACGGTGATGAGAACCTCCTCGGGATCCACGGGCATATAATAGCTGGACAGGCCGATCTCGTCAATCAGTCTTTTTAATGTTACGGAATACGGGCTGCTCATAATAGACCTTCTTTCTCAAAAAACTATGATAAACGGACGTCATCAACGACGCATAAAATTCCACATATACATTGTATATTATACTCCCCTACCCAATAATTATAATCCTTTGAAAGAAATATGCAATAATCTATGCAGAATTTGCATACATTTTTTTGTTGCATTTTCACATAATAATGAGAGAAACAGGAGGCGAAGATTTTGCTCACATTACTGATACGAACGATCCTGATCTACATCATCGTCACAGCCGCCGTGCGCCTGATGGGTAAGCGTCAGGTCAGCGATATGCAGACCTCGGAGCTGGTGATCACCCTGATCATCTCTGAGGTCGCCTCACTCCCGCTCGAGAACGCCGAGCGTCCGCTGCTCAATTCGCTGGTGCCGATCATGATGATCGTGGCGATCGAACTGCTGGTCTCACTGCTGATGATGAAAAGCAAGCGATTCCGCTCCCTGATCTGCGGTCATCCGATCGTCATCATCAAGGACGGACAGATGATCGATTCTCAGCTGAGAAAACTGCGGATCAGCCGTGAGGACGTCTACTCACTCCTGCGCGAAAAGGATATCGCCGATGAAAGCACCGTGCGCTGGGGGATCATTGAGCCGAACGGTACCCTGAGCGTACTGACGGAAGAAGCGCTTGCCGGCAACGGCATCCAAAGCAAGGATCTGCAAGAACAGGAAGAAGAATCGAAACAGGAGGAAGCGGAATGAAACGAGGATGGATCGCGCTGGGGATGATCGCGCTGGCAATGCTGCTCGGCGGGGTCGAATATATCTATGTCACCTCTAACGCCGACGCGTATATCAAGATGCTCGACAGCGCGGACGAGAAGATGATGCACAACGAGGTGCTCGACGCAGAGACCGAGGCGGAAAAGCTCGATAATCGATTTCGCAAGCAAAGCGGGATGTTCAATATCTTCATGTTTCACAGCGAAGTCGGGCATATCTCCTCCGATCTCGCGATGCTCAAACAATACGCAAAGACCGCGGATACAGAGGACTTCTTGGCGACCTCCGCCTGCGCCAGGCGAAAGATACAGGACATCAAGAACGCCAAGCTGATGAAATGGGAAAACATTCTGTAAGTGACTAAAAAATATTAGGCTCCCTTTGGTAAAGGAGATTCCCCTGCTAGGGGAAATGTCCGCAATGCGGACAAAAGGGTCTGCTGCCTCCGCTAGGAGGGCTCAAACCGATAAAAGACTGAGGGATTGCATAATTGTTTGAGTGAAGCGAGCAACCACAATTATTCATTCTTCATTTTTCAGTCTTCAGTTTTCAGTAAATATATAAAGGGCACCGTCCGAATACGGCGCCTTGATTGGTTCAGTTGAGATTGCCACAGCCCTTGAAGTGCTGTCAAAAGCTTCGCAATGACTGATTGAAAAAAAGCGCCACCCGAAGGTGACGCCTTGATGAATACGATAAATCGCTTAGGCTTTTGCTTTTTCCGCCTTGGGAGCCTCGGCTTTTTCGCCCTTGCCGCCGCGCTTGTTCCAGAGTACCCAGAGGGGACCCGCGATGCATAGCGAAGAATAACAACCGGATACGATACCGATCATCATCGGCAGTGCGAAGGATTGTACGGAGCTGAGGTTGAAGATCAGCGCTACGACATAAACGGTACCGATCGCCACGAGGGTGGTGATGGACGTCGCGATCGTACGACCCATAACGGAGGATGCGCTGTGGTTGAACACATCCGCGATATCCGCCTTGGGACCCGCCAGACGGCGTTCCTCACGGACACGGTCGTAGATAACGATGGTATCGTTCAGCGAGTAACCGATGATCATCAGAACAACTGCGATAAAGTTGGAGTCGATCGGCATACGGAAGATGACATACATAAAGTAGATCATCGCCACATCGTGGAACAGCGCTACCAGCGCCATCACACCTGCGGACAGACCGCCGATACGCTTGAATCGGATGGTAACATAGATAACCATCAGTACGGAAGCGATCGCGACCGCGGTCAGACACTTCAACAGGAACTTCAGACCCATAGAAGCCTCGACCGAGGAGTTCTCTTTGTACTGGAAGTTGTTATCGGGGAACTTCTCCTCCAGCGCGGTGGTGATGCCCTGGATGACGTCGGATTCGATGCTCTCGTTGCCGGAGAACTGGATGGATACGGCGTACGCGTCAGCGTCAGCCTGATTATTCATGATATCCTTGGTGATGGTGAAAGAGACCTGATGTTCGGGAGTCGCGGACTGGATCGCGTCCTTGAGCGCCTCCTGGTCGATCTCACCGGTGTAGGAATAATTGACGATCGTACCGCCCTTGAACTGGATGTCGAGGGTGACGCCGAAAATGAGGTTGCAGATAAGACCGATGGCGATGATCGCGAGCGAAATGCCGAAGAAGATCTTACTCTTGCCGATAAAGTTCATATCCTTTTTCATTTACGCGCACCTCCAAACAGCCATTCTTTGCGCAGACATTTCACGCCGGAGATGCTCTTGAGCATGACGCGGGAGAGCCATACGCCCATGATAAAGTTAGAGATAACACCCATCAACAGGGTATAACCGAAAGCGTAGATGGTACCGGTGGTGGACTCGCCGAAGATCCATGAAAGGATGTTGGACGGGCCGAATACCAGCATCAGGATGACAGATACGATAACGATGGTCATGTTACCGTCGATGATCGCGGTCAGGGAGTTCTTGGTACCCTTTTCGATCGCGCCGTCAAGCGTCTTGCCTGCGCGGAATTCTTCCTTGATACGCTCGGCGGTGATGATGTTCGCGTCAACACCCATACCGACTGACAGGATCAAACCGGCAATACCGGGCAGGGTCATGGTAAAGGAGTCAAAAGCAGAGAAATAACGGGTGACCGCGGCTACAGCCAGCGCCATCTGACCGACGAGCGCAATAACTGCGACAAAACCGGGCACACGATACTTGATGATCATAAACAGCGCGATCAGTGCGAACGCGATGATCGCCGCGTAGCCCATCGCGGTCAGGGAGTTCTGACCCAGTGTGGGGCTGATACCGCTGTAGGAAGCAGCTTCCAGAGAGAAGGGCAGCGCACCGCCGTTGATCTGGTTCGCAAGCTTGGTCGCGGACTCTGCGTCAAAGTTACCGGTGATCTGCGCGTGACCGTCAGAGATCACGCTCTGTACGGTGGGGTTGGAAAGCTGGGTTTCATCCATATAGATGCCGATCTGCTGGTTCAGGTACTGCTGGGTGACCTGAGCAAAGGTCTGAGCGCCCTCAGAGTTGAGTTCGAGCTGAACGATATACTGACCAGCAGAATCCTTGGACTGATCAATACCGGCAGTCGCTTTCTCAACAGCCGAACCGTCCATGACGGTCTCGCCGCTCGGATTGCGGAACGTCAGCTTCGCGGTAGCCGCGAGCTCGTTGACAGCGCTGACCGGATCGAACGTCGTATCATCCTCTTTCCACGGGAAACGGACGATGATACGGTCGGAGCCGTAGTCGGCATAGATCTCATAGTCGGTGATACCGTTAGAGACCATACGTGTTTCAATGATCGATTTCGCAGAGTCTAACTGCTCATCCGTGGCGTCGATATCGTCTGCGGGCTTAAAGGTAGCCTCCACACCGCCGCGGATGTCGATTCCCCATCTGATGTCGCTGATACCCTTGATCGCAGTCTTCTGGATATCGCCGTCATAGTATTTGATTCCGGCGAACGCCGTGAACGCAAACGCTATGATGAGGATAGCGACAATGAAGAATACAGGCTTAGAAATTCTTTTCATGCCTTGGACCTCCATATTTTTTGGTTCTTCTTTCGGATTCTTAACCGTACTGCGTGTATATGGCGCTAAAGTACCAATATAAAAATCCACAATAACAGATTAATTATACAGACTTACACCTGAAAAGTCAATAAAACTTTTGCAAGATTTTCAAGTTTTCATTGTTCTTTTGGAGAAAAAAGAGATGTTTTGATTCGAATATAGAATTAAATTGTTGCTATAATTCTTATTTCGAATTATAAAATCTATATTTCCAATAACGAATTTTGATGTTGATCCTGTTTTGTTGCAGAAAAAAGCGCCCGCAGAAAACCGCGGACACTGTCTTGTATTAGATTGAGTTTTACGCATTCAGCTTTTCGAGTGCGGCGATACGCGCACACAGGCAGAAGATATCCATCGCGCTTGCCAGATCCTCCAAGCTCGGGAAGGACGGCGCGATACGGATGTTGCTGTCGTGCGGATCGTTGCCGTAGGGATAGGTCGCGCCGGCGCCGGTTAGATTGACGCCCGCTTCCTTGCACAGCTCGACCACACGCTTTGCGGTACCGTCGAGCACATCGACGCAGACAAAGTAGCCGCCGCGGGGACGGTTATAGCGGATGATGCCGAGCTCGTCGAGGTTCTCACCGAGCTTATTGAGTACGATCTCAAAGCGCGGACGCAGGATCTCGGCATGCTTCTTCATATGCGCCTTCATACCCTCGATATCACCGAAGAAGCGCACATGGCGCAGCATATTCAGCTTATCATAGCCGATGTTCTGGAGTTTATACTTGCCCTTGATGACCGCCATATTGTTTGCGGAAGCCGCCATAGCCGCTACGCCGGAGCCCGGGAAGGTGATCTTGGAGGTCGAACAGAACTCGATCGGCATGTCGATGTTGCCGGTTTTCTCACATTCCTCAAAGATGTTGAGGATCTCGTCATGATCATCGGTCAGATCGTGGATGCAGTAGGCGTTGTCCCACATGACGCGGAAATCCGCCGCGGCAGGCTGCAGCGCCGCGATACGGCGAACGACCTCGTCGGAGTACGAGATGCCCGAGGGATTCGAGTACTTCGGCACACACCACATACCCTTGACGGTGGGATCCTTGACCAGCTCCTCGACCAGCTCCATATCAGGGCCGTTTTCATCCATCGGCACCGGGATCATCTGGAAACCGAAATATTCGGTCACGCCGAAGTGACGGTCATAGCCGGGTACGGGACAGAGGAATTTACGGTCGGGCACCAGCGACCATGCGGGTGTACCGCCGGTGACGGGGTGGGTCATAAACAAAGCAATGGTGTCAAACATCATGTTCAGCGAGGAATTGCCGCCTACCATGACCATGTCGGGCGTCACGCCCATGACGTCCGCCATCAGCTTTTTGCACTCGGGAATACCGTCCATCACGCCGTAGTTACAGCAGTCGGTACCGTCCTCGGCATGGCAGTCCGATTCCGAAGTCAGGATGTCCAGCATCTTTCTGGACAGATCGAGCTGATCGGGGCTGGGCACGCCGCGCGCCATATTCAGCTTGATGTTCTTTTCCTTGATTTTGTTGATTCCTTCCCATAAGGTTGAAAGCTCAGCGTCACGCTGTTCTCTCGAATAATCTTGATACTTCATCTTGCACATTTCCCTCTCTGAGATTGCAAATTTTACAAATAATGCTTTTATATAATATACCAAAAGGATTTATTTTGCAACCCTTTTATCAAATCCCTGCAAGTTTATTTCGTTTTGCGTCTGCTTTCCTCAACCGATACTTATCAGAAAACCGATCCGCTTCACATGGATTTATCAAGTTGCGGAAAAGTCGCGGCAAAGACAGCTCCCCAACGGGGAACACTGTCCTGCGATAAGTTTTGCAGAGGATTTGTAGGGGAGCGGCTTGCTGCTCCCGCGGCAGGGCGTTGGTTGAAAGGTAATGCTCGTTGAGGTGAAGCGCGTTTTGTAGGGTACGGCTTTCATGACGTACCGCACGGCAGAGACGTTTGTGTTTTATTGATGTTATCGATAAAGAAACGTAAAAAGGAAATACTTGTTTCCGTAGGGATGGTCATTGACCATCCGCACGGCTGAAACGTTTCTCCCTTATCTAATGTTTTCGATAGCAAATACGCCCGGCATTCTCGGACGACCGGTGGTCGTCCCTACGGAAACAGAGATTTGCTTCGCGGCAGTCGGCATTTATTGGAATCGTTACGGGAGGAGCAAGCCCCTCCCCTACAAATTAATTCATCCTCACTCTTCACCCTACCAATGGGTGAGGGCGAAGCCCTCCCTTAACCGTTAACCATTAACCGTTAACCATTAACCGTTAACCATTCACCAAAAACAGCTCCCCTGCCGATGACAGGAGAGCTGTGTGAGATCAGTATTTGTAATAATAATTGTAATTGTAGTTGTAACGATATCTGTACTTGTTATAGCCGTAGCCCTTGGAGCGCATTTCACAGCCGACCTTGAGGAAGCCGAGCACCTTGGTATCGGCGAGCTTGACGCTTTGCAGAGCGCGCTCGATATCGCCGTGGCTGGTGATCCTCTCACGGACGACCATGACATAGCCGCCGACATAGTCCTTCAGCAGGAGCGTATCGGTAACGACGCCCAGAGGAGGCGTATCCATGATGACATAATCGTACTCTTCCTTTGCTTTCTTCAGCAGCTCCGCAAAATACGGAGAAGCCAGCAGCTCTGAGGGGTTGGGCGGGATCGCGCCGGAGGTCAGAACATCCATATTGGTGACCGCATTACGGTGAACGGCAGTCTGAAAATCACCGAACTGACCGATGATATCCGACACACCGGTATCATTCTTGAGCTTGAGCAGATTGTGCAGGTTCGGACGACGCAAGTCGGTATCGATCAAAAGCACACGTTTGCCCATCTTCGCGAAGGAGATCGCAAGGTTAACAGTCGCGGTGCTTTTACCTTCACCCTTGCTCCACGAAGTAACGGCAACGCAGTTGCTGTTCTGCGCGGTGAGCGAGAACACCAGATTGGTACGGGCGATCTTATAACCCTCTACGATCGCGAATTTGGAATCGGAGGTCAGGACGTTTTTTGCTTTCTCGGCACTGTTGCCTTTTTTATTGGCTTTATCGTTGTTCTTTGTGTTGATCAGCTTCATTTCTTCTTGCCACCGCCTTCCGTTTCAAAGTCTACGATCTCCGCGAATACGGGGATATCATACATCTTGTACAGGTCGTCGCCGGGCTTGATGGTCGTATCGATGATCTCCAGCAGGAAGGAAATGACCAGCGACAGCACCAAACCGACTAACAGACCGATCAGGACATATTTCGGTTTATTGGGTGAGGATGGCGAGGAAGGAACATTCGCTTCTTCTACCGTATCAACCTTACCGGCGTCGCCGAAGTACTTTTTGAACACCTGCGGCGCGGTATTGGCGACCAGATTCGCGATATTCGCGGCGGTATGGGGATCGGATGAGGTCGAACTGATCCTCAGAAAATAAGAATCCTCCACCACGCTGATATTGATCGTGGCGCCGCTGATGATGCTCTTCATATCGGGGTCGACCGTGAACAGCGTCGAGCAGGTATTCGCCAGCATCTGTGAAGAGGTGATATCACTGGTGTTGACCTTCTCACCACTCAGTGAACTGTTGTTCGCCTTATTGATATCGCTCTCAAACGAATTGCCGTTCTGTACCAGGATCAGCGCGCTGGTAGAATACATCGGCGTCACCAAATACGTAACATAGAGGAACGCCAACAGCGCGCCCAGCAATGTTACAATAATAATCAGCTTGATATGCTGCAGAAAAATCTTCAACACATCAGCGATCGTGATCTGTTTTTTCATTAAAATCCTCCTGTCGGATGGTATTACCGCAACGCGGCAGCTTTGCCCGGTTACCGTCAAAAAGGCATTGAGCAAAAAAGGGATACTTCCCTATTTAATCATTTTATATTATATCGCAAAGATACGCTTTATTATTCTTTTCCGGAACAATAGTAAAGATATTTTTCTATTCTGACATAATAAACAAATACTCGACCGTTTAAGCAAAGCCGATTCAACAGAATCACTCTTCTTTTCTCCATCAAAAAAAACAGCCCTTCTGCGTCGCAAAAAGGCTGTTGATCTTCATATTGATATTACAGAACGCTGAGCAGTACGCCTGCCGCTACCGCGGAACCGATAACACCCGCTACATTCGGTCCCATTGCGTGCATCAACAGGAAGTTGCCGGGATTCTCCTGCTGACCGACCTTGTTAGCGACACGCGCCGCCATCGGAACAGCCGAAACGCCCGCCGAACCGATCAGCGGATTGACCTTGCCGCCGGTGAACTTATACATCAGCTTGCCGAACAACAGACCGCACGCGGTACCCATGCAGAACGCCAGCAGACCGAGCGCGATGATGCCCAGTGTCTTCGGAGTGAGGAACACGGTACCTGTCGCGGTAGCGCCGACCGTCACGCCGAGGAAGATGGTGATGATGTTCATCAGCTCATTCTGTGCCGTCTTGCTGATACGCTCGACCACACCGCTCTCCTTAAAGAGGTTGCCGAGCATCAGCATACCGATCAGCGGAGCCGCGGAGGGCAGCACGATCGCGCAGATGATGACGACGATGATCGGGAAGATGATCTTCTCGAGCTTGGAAACGGGACGGAGCTGATCCATCACGACCGCACGCTCCTTCTTTGTGGTGAGCAGCTTCATGATCGGAGGCTGGATGATCGGTACCAGCGCCATGTAGGAATACGCCGCGACCGCGATCGGGCCGAGTAATTCGGGCGCTAATTTTGAGGTGACATAGATCGCCGTAGGGCCGTCCGCACCGCCGATGATACCTATCGCGCCGGACTGCGCGGGGGTAAAGCCCAAGAAGATCGCGCCGATAAAGGTGATGAAGATACCGATCTGGGCGGCAGCGCCGAGGATAAAGCTCTTCGGGTTGGCGATCAGCGGACCGAAGTCGGTCATACAGCCGATACCCAAAAAGATCAGCGGCGGATAGATACCGAGCTTGACGCCCTGATACAGATAGTACAGCAGACCGCCGTAGGTGGGATCCTCATAAAAGATCTTGCCGCCGATCTCCCGTATCACGTGACCTTTGGCGGCGGGATCGTCCATCGAGGCGATCTCCACCAGATTGATATGCGGTGCGCCCATGATGTCGGGGTACAGGTTGACCAGCAGCATACCGAAGGCGATCGGCAACAGCAGAAGCGGTTCATACTGCTTTTTGATAGCCAGGTACAACAGTACGCAGGCTATCACGATCATCGCATAGTTTTGCCAAGTCAACTGCATAAAGCCCGAAGACTCCCACAGTCCCTTGAGCGCGTCTAAAAATCCTTGAAATATTTGCATGTTGTTCCTCCCCGGGCAGATCATCATTCCTCAGTTTTCTGCCCGATCTATGATAAATGCAAGCAAAGCTCGACAAGCCCCAAGGCATGTCAAAGATGTTTGTCAAATCAGAACGGTCTGACGTTATCCGAAATACCGGCATTGCGCCATGCGTTGGAGCGGGAGGGCGCTTTGCGGATGCCTTTGATCCGAATATTCTTCGGTGAAGCATACATGGAGTAAACGGCGGCGGAGATCACCGCGATCAGCTCGTCATTATCCACTTCATCGACCTCATCCGTCGCATAAGCTTCTTCCTCCGGCTCACGTTCTGCCTTAGGCAAATCGGCGTTGCGCGTTATTTTTTTCAGCTGACGTCTGTTCTGAACCTTGTAAACGGCGGTGCCGTAAGCTTTGATGATGCCGATCAATACCAGCAGCACGGCAAAAACCACGGCAAAACCCGTCAACAGGATCGTCAATGACAATGTGATGTTTTCACCCATAAATCCGGCCTCCCGATGTGTGCAGTGAGATACATCAGCCGTATCGGAATCGGTCGATACGACCACATGCTATCCCATATTATTCTATGTCAGGATGACAGAAATAATCTGAACCATGGTTTTGGCGGGCAGATTTCCGCCTACTCTTTGTTAAAATCCTCGCTAATCCATCAAGGATTAGCTGTGGTTTTGCCGCGATCAGACGAAAATCTGCTCTGTCAAAACTCCACAGGACTTAAAATGAGCAAGATTTCGAGCAAGTTTCGGTGCAGAAAGTGCAGGCAGGCTGGCGCCTGCCAAGATTGATAAGCCGAAATTTGCCGAAATATTGCCATTTTCAGCAGGGTCGGATTATTGCTGTCATCCTAAAGTATACATCATCCGACAGGGAATTTCAACCATTATTTTTTCTCGATTGTATGATCCGGCAATACTGTTCCGCAGCACAAAAGGCTTCCCCGAAGGGAAGCCCTTTATCTGCGTTTATTTTCCTTTTACAGAATAATACAGATCAGTCCGTTACAGCCGTCGTTGATGATCTTCTCCACTGTCTCCCCTATCTTGAGCCGTGCTTTTTCGGGCATACGGCAGAGCTTATTGTTCAGCCCCTCGCCGACCAGATCGCTCACGGACTTGCCGAAGATATTGCTGTCCCAGATCTTGGCGGGACTTTCCTCAAACTCCTTGAGCAGATAGGTCACCAGTTCCTCACTCTGCTGTTCCGAGCCGACGATCGGCGTCACCTCGGCGGTGGTACGCACGCGCATCATGTGCACCGACGGCGCGCTCGCCTTGAGTCGGATACCGTACTTACCGCTTTGGCGCACGATCTCGGGTTCCTCCAGGCTCAGCTCCTCCATCGTCGGCATCACGATACCGTATCCGCTCTCCAGCACATCCTCATACGCCTTGCCGATACGGTCATAGTTGCTTTTCGCGTTTGCCAGTTCGCAGATACACTCCATCAGCTCACGCTCATTACGGATATCGATGCCGCTTTTCTCGGTCAGGATCCGATAGAACAACTCCGGCTGCAGCCGCACCGCGATATCAGCCCTGCCTGTGCCGAGATCCATCGAACACAGCTCCGCGCTGTCGATATTCTCATTATCGCTCAGCCCCTGTACCGCGTCCTGCACCTCGCGGATCTTGGTGATCCCTTTTGCGGTCTCACGGATCGAGCCGAACACATCCGCGCGCAGCCAGTTATCACGGCTCAGTCCCCTCAACCACTCGGGCATATCCACATGGATCTCTCTGATCGGGAACTCGAACAACAGGGTCGCCAAAATCGCCTTGACGGCGGTTTCATCCATCATCGCGCAGTCGACGGGAACGGTGGGAGCGCCGTATTTTTGGCTCAGAGTCGCCGCCAGCGCGGAGGATGACGCACTCTCGGGCGCGGTCGTGTTCAGCAAAATGATAAAGGGCTTGTCGGCGGCGGTCAGCTCAGCCGCTACCCTTTCCTCGGCGCTCACATAATCCTCTCGGGCGATATCGCCGATCGAGCCGTCCGTTGTGACCATCACGCCGATGGTGCTGTGATCGGTGATGACCTTTTTGGTTCCCAGCTCCGCCGCCTGACGGAACGGCATCTCCTGATCACTCCACGGCGTATGCACCATGCGCTCGCCGTCGTCCTCGATGTAGCCCATCGCGCTCTCCACAATGTAACCGACACAGTCGATCATCCGCACGCTCAGTCGGGCGTTGTCCTCCAAGGTGATCGGCACGGCGTTTTCGGGCACGAACTTCGGCTCTGTGGTCATGATCGTCCGACCGGCGGCGCTCTGCGGCAGTTCGTCAAGCGCGCGTTCCCGCAGGTTCTCATCCTTGATTCGCGGCAGCACCAGCGTATCCATAAACCGCTTGATAAAGGTCGATTTACCTGTCCGCACAGGTCCGACCACACCGATATAGATATTCCCGCCGGTGCGGTTCTCTATATCCTTATAAATACTTCTTTCTTCCATGATATCCTCCGTTACTGTTGATACTATTTATATATGTGCCTTTGTAAAGAGATATGACGGAGCATATCAGGCAGTCGGTATCATCAGCATCATCCCCGCACCGATCGTCTCACCCTCGAGGTCATTTTCGGCGATGATATCCGCGGGTCGGGAGCAGAAACGCTTGGCGATATCCCACACCCGATCCCCGTCGTCGGCATAATACAGGATCAGCGCGCTGTCACGCGGTTTTTCGGGAGCGTCATCATCGGCGCTCACACCGGTGACAGCGGCACAGCTGAGCCGCTTACACATCGTCATGCGGTAACACATCTCCGCCCGCAGCTCGATCTGGCGGTTATCCTTGAGCCGATAGCTCAGGCTGTCCGCCGCGGCACGCAGCCGCAGGATCTCAGTATGACCCTCCGTATCGGGACGGAAGCTGAACTCGGTGTCACGCTCGACATAGCGTGTTTCATTCTCCTGATTCTCATAGTAGACGCCGACCGTCATCTTGGCGTTGATCAGCACACCGTCATCGGCGGCGGTATAGGACGCGGTCAGCTTTTCGCAATGGACGTCGAGGATCTTTCCGATCTCTTCATCCAAGCCGATCGTCGCCTTTTCCGTATCGGAAAAGCTGCGGCATATGATACCGCTGTTGCAGGAGAAGGGCTCCGTCTGCACCTGCGCCTCTTTTTCGGTCGAGAACACATCCGACAGCACCTCGATCTCACAGCCGGCATAACACAATGTATTGAAACACAGCCTTGCGTCCAGCGACAACACCGACGAGCCGTCGAGCGCGTCATCCGACAGATGCACCTCACTGCTCATCACGCTCAACTCGCCGTCGATCACGGCGTTTTCATCCACGCCCTCACAGTCGACGACGCGCGAGATCGGCAGGCTGTAGGACATACACTCGAGCGAGGGATCCTCGATCCCCGACAGGTACATCAAGTCGAGCTTGAGCTCCGCGTTGAGCATGATCTTGTTCTGTATCGCCTTCATATCCGTGATCCGCGCGGACAGACGGTGGCTGATCACGGTATGGATATCGCTCTTGCCGCTGACGGAGATATCCTCCTGCACCGCAAAGCTCTCCGAACTCATCCCGCAGAGGGTCGAGACCGTGAGCATATCGCTTTTCGTTTGTAACTCGTCGCCGTCGTCATAGGCATAATACGCCAGCTCATCCCTCACCGCGATACGCACACCGAGCGAGAACGCTCCGTGCAGACTCAGCTTGCGCGGACTGAGGGCGCGGCAGTTCAGATACTCGGGCTTTGCGTCAACATATACCACACAGTCCGGGGATTCTCCCTTCATCGGCAGACTCTCCGAGAACGGCGTGCGGTACTCGTATACGCGGATCGTCCGATCGCTGTCCAGATAGACCACGCGCACACAAGAACCCCCCTCGATGTTCAGCCGATCGCCGCTGACATTGGTCATGTTCACCTCCGGGATCAGGGTGCATGACAGGATCTTCTCGATATCGGGACAGTAATCAGGCAGGCTGAGATCCACATCGACCGCCTGTTCCGTGACCGTATCCGCCGCATATCGTAACCGTGAAATGGTTTTCTTCGTCAGATGATATTCCATTTTTTCGCTCCTTAACCAATATGATGATGGTACAGTGTATGAAGCGTATTTCAGAATTATGATTTAGGCAAAAAGAAAAAGCACCCGAAAAGGTGCTTTCAAAGCATATGCAAATATTATTGTAAAGGCTTGCCGCAATTGGTGCAAAATCTCGCTCCGGCTATGATCGGTTTGCCACAGGCGGTACAAAACCGCATCTGCGCGGCAGGCTGTTGTACAGATTGAGCCTGTTGCGGAGCGTAATCCTGATTCAGCGGCGGCATCTGCGCGGGCTGTCCGTAACCGGGACGCATGATAAAATCAAAGAGGTAGTTGACAACCTTTCGATTCTTGCCGTAATCGATGAGTTGGGTCGGCATACCGCACTCGGAGAAGATATTCACCTTTGTCTGCTGCCCCATCGGCGTCAGCGTAACGGTGATCTTCTCACCCCATGACGCCATGGAAGCGCCGTGATGCACTCTGAACCACACCCCTGTGGGCGTCGGATTCTCCGAACGCAGCGCAAAATTGCTCTCGGAGCCGACAGTACGCATCCGACCGATGATCAACTCGATCGGCAAATCGATGATCCGTTCATCTGTTGCACTTCTCGCCATCTTTGATCTCCTTTTCTTATCTTGGATCGTCAGGTCGATCCGGTTTTACTCGTCGTCTTCCTCATCATCTTTGTTTTTTCGATTATTGCGAAGGACGATCACCACGCCCACCAGTGTAATGATAACGCAGGTGATTGCGATATAGCTGGACACCTGACCGAATACCTTTTCGGACAGGAGCAGGGAGATACCCATCAGCAGGATGCTGATCGCCAGCAAAGCAATCAGAACGATCAATACGGTGAAGTTCTTTTTTTCCATGATTTACTCCATTTCATCAACAGCGTCGGAAATAGCGGAAAAGTGTTCGAGAGTCAATCTTTCGGCGCGGGCGTTTTCATCCACGCCCGCTGATTTCAGTATATCACGAACTGTGTTCTTGTCAAGAGAAAGTGAGGAAGAAAGCGAGTTGAGCACCGTTTTCCTGCGCTGAGCGAATGCTCCCTTGATCACCGCGAAGAAGGTTTTTTCATTTTTCGGGTGAACCGCGGGCTCATGCAGGACGAGCTGTATGACCGCCGAATCCACCTTGGGCGCGGGCATGAACGACCCCGCCGACACATGGAACAACAGCTCGGGGTCGCAGTAATAGCGCACCGCAGCCGTAATGGCGGAGCTGTCGCGTGTACCCGGCTGCGCGCATAACCGCACCGCCGCTTCCTTTTGCACCATCACCGTGATCGTGCTGATCGGCAGCTTGTCCTCAAGCAGCTTCATGATCACGGGAGAGGTGATATAATACGGCAGATTGGCGCATACGACCACCTCCATGCTGTCGAATTCTTCTTCGATCAGGCGATGCAGATCCAGCTCCAGCACATCGGCGTTGACGACCTTGAGGTTATCGAATTCGCCTAAGGTCTCGTCCAATACGGGGAGCAGGCGCTTGTCCAGCTCGACCGCGACGACCTTATCCGCTCTTTGTAACAGTTCTCTTGTCAGCACGCCGATACCGGGACCGATCTCGATCACGCCGACGCAATGCCTCCCTTTGGTAAAGGTGAGGCGCTGTCCAAATCTATCGATTTGGGACACAGCACCCATACACCGGAGAGGTGGGTTCGTCAAAGACGAACTCGGAGGGATTGTTTTATTGCTTGAACCGGACGTTTGCGTCCGGTGAGTAACCTTCACGCTTTCTACTGCGGCGTCAGCCATGCGGGGGCACACCGAGGGGTTGATCAGAAAATTCTGACCCAGCGCCTTGGAAAAGGTGAACCCGTGACGGCTGAGCAGCTCGCGGATCACATTTATATCTGTAAGTCTTTCCATGCGAGTGTACGCAATCCTTTCGGATACTTATTCTTTAAATGACCGTCGACCGCCTTACCCAGTCCCAGCGTTACGCCGTTGACTGTCGCAACACCCCAGCCGTTGATCCAGTTGTCGATCTCCAGCTCCTCGCCGCTGATATACCGCGCGGCGGCGATATCCTCACAGCTCATGATCAGTCTTTGCTTGAAGTCATAGGGCGTCAGTGAGGTCGCGAGGTTATGATGCGGCTCGATTCGATTCTTTTTGAAGTCGCCCAGCTTTACGCCCGCGCGCAGGATGTTCATCCCCTCCAGATCGGGCAGCAGCTCGACGTCGGGCAGGTTCAGGATACGTTCGTCGATCACATGATAATGTCTGAAATACGGGTTGCGCAGGATATCGCAGATGAATTTCTCGATCTCGATACGCTCCTCACGGGGCGGCTCAAAATAGGTGAACATCTTTCCTTTATAGTTCTTCCCCTTGAGCTTGCGGAACTTGGCGACAAAATGCCCCTCACCGCCGTGGAACGGATAGATGCGGATCGCGTGCTCCAGCGTCGGCGTGCCGAAGCGACAGCCTGTGTCGATCAGTTCAAACTCGGGGTGCTCGCTGAGAAAATGCCGTACCACACCCTCGTTTTCATCCGGAGAGAAGGTGCAGGTGGAATAGACCATCACACCACCGGGCTTGACTGCCGCGGCGGCGGAGTGGATGATCGCCTTTTGGCGTTCGGCACAGGAAAGGCTGTGCTCCACCGACCACTCATAGATCGCCTCTTTGTCCTTGCGGAACATTCCCTCGCCGGAGCAGGGAGCATCGACCAGTACTTTATCGAAAAAGCCCTCCAACCGATCACACAGCACATCGGGCTTCATGTTGGATACCACGGCGTTCTTGACGCCCATGCGCTCGATATTCGACAAAAGGATATGCGCGCGCGGACGGACGATCTCATTCGCCCACAAAAGTCCCGTACCATTCAGATCGGCGGCGATCTGGGTGCTTTTACCGCCGGGCGCGGCACACAGATCGAGCACCTTATCACCCGGCTCGACATGCAGCGCCGTCACAGCGGACATTGCCGAAGGCTCCTGCACATAGAAAGCGCCCGCGTGATGCAGAGGATGCTTGCCGAGCTTTTCGACGTCCACATAATATCCCGTCGCCGCAAAGGGCACCTGATCCCCCGCAAAGGACAGCAGCGGCAACAGCTCCTCAGGCTGGATCTTGAGCGTATTGACGCGGATCGCCTTATACGCCGGCTTGTCCACCGTTTCCAGAAAACGGTCGTAATCCTCGCCGAGGACGGTTTTCATCCGTTCAAAATAATCATTCATTTTCATAATAAATCGCCTCTTTTCGGGAATAATAAGGATGTGTATAAAGGAGGTGTCAACATGAGCAAGTCCAAGAAGAACGCGAAGAACAGCGCTCAGAACAACACGCAGAACACCGCAAATAACATGAGCTACGCAACCGATAAAAAGTCCGAAAACACCACCGACTGCAAAGAGAATCGTTCCGAGAACAAGAACGAGAGCAATTGTCAGTGAGTGAGAGGGGCATGGTTTAACCCATGCCTTACATATAAGGTTTATATTAGGGATCTGTCGGAAAGGTAACGGTACGTCATAAATGCCGTACCCTACAAAATTAAATCAGTAGCCTAATTCCTCGCCGACGAAGATGACCTTCAATCTGTCCTTGTGGCGCTGACGCGCGGAGATCACATAGTTACAGCAGATGCGAGCGGGGCTCATACAGCCGTCGCACATATAAGAAGCGTCGTTGCCCATCGCCAGGCACTCGCCCTCTTTAGCGCAATAGGTATCGCAATTCAGACGCTTGGTATTCTGCGGCGCGGCTACGCTCTTGAGGCGCATGACCGCCTCATCCAGATCCTTGACGAGTTTGTTGCAGCCGCAGATAAAGACGACCTGCTTGGGACCGTAGAGGATCGCGGATACACGGTTGGAGTTGCCGTCGACATTGTACAGCAGACCGCCTTCGGTAACAGCGTTAGCGCTGGCAAGATAGGTATCGGCAAAATACGCCTTGCGATAGATCTCCTCGACCTCCTCGGGCGACTGTGCCTTGGAACGGTCGAGATAATTGTAGTCGCCGCTGTTGAGCATATCGATCACGCCGCATTCGCCGAGCGTGACAGAGCCGCCGTGGGTGACGGTCTCACCCTCGTTCATCAGGGTCTTGAGCAGCGGAACGACTTCTTCCTTGGTCTCGACATAGTATGCCGCCATCTGATTGGCGCGCAGTCTGTCCATTGTTTTTTCGATTCTCTTCATCATTTTTTCTTCCATGATTTTTCCTCCGTCAAATGATACAGCAAAGCCGTGTGTTACCTTGTATTATAACACACGGCTGTTTTCACTGCAACAAAAAAATCATCCTAAAGATCCACAAACGGCACGCCTAAAAACTGCGCGATACTCTGCGCCAGATTCCTGCCGATCGCGCCGATATTCTCCTGGATCCACTCCGCGTCGGCGAGGTTATCATGATAGGCGGTCTCGATCAGCACGGCGGGCGCCTTGGTACGCCGAAGCTCCGCGAGCGTCGCGGACGCGACCGTCTTGACCCTGTCGGGCAGAGGATAGATATCGCGGTAATTCCCGGCAATGATCTCGGCGGCGCGTTTTCCTTTTGCGCTTGTCGGATAATAATAGACGTCCGTCCCGCGGACGGTACCGCTGTTCTGCGAACCGGCGGCATTGGAATGGATCGCCAGATGCAGATCATAGTTCCCGGCGTTGCTCTGCGCGATCGCCTGACCGAGCGTTTGGCTCGGCGAATTGCGCGAGAAGGATATCCCCGACGCGCGCAGATACGGTTCGATCGCGTCGGCGACCAGATTCATATAATACTCCTCACTCCCGCCGTTGACATACGGGTTCCATTCCTGTAATGACGGGCTCAAAAATACGGATGGCATCGCATCAACTCCTTCAAAAATCTATCTCCCCCAAAGGAGGAACCACGGGGGATCATTCCCACAAAAATAATATGGATGAAAACTGCGGATTATTCCAATTTAGAAATTTATTCTTGTCATAATATGTTATCATTTTTACAACCATTTTAATCAATTAAATCACTAAAGGAGGAAATGATTATGACAAAATGGGTTTGCCCTGTATGCGGCTATGTTCACGAGGGAGATACTCCCCCCGAGAAGTGCCCGGTCTGTAAAGTACCCGGCGAAAAATTCAACAAGCTTGACGACAACGCCGGCTTTGCCTGCGAGCATGTAGTCGGTATCGCAAAGGACGTTGCCGAGGACATCAAGGCTGATCTGCGCTCCAACTTTGAAGGCGAATGCAGCGAGGTCGGTATGTATCTGGCGATGGCGAGAGTCGCTGACAGAGAGGGTTATCCCGAGGTAAGTGCCGCTTTCACCAAGTACGCGTTTGAAGAGGCGGAGCATGCTGCGAAGTTTGCGGAGCTGCTCGGCGAAGTGCTGACCGACAGCACCAAGAAGAACCTTGAGCTGCGTGTCGAGGCTGAGACAGGCGCTTGCGCCGGTAAGCTTGACCTCGCTAAGCGCGCGAAGGCTGCCGATCTTGACGCGATCCATGACACCGTTCATGAGATGGCGAAGGACGAGGCAAGACACGGAGCGGGCTTCAAGGGTCTGCTGAAGAGATACTTTGGGTAATCATTGATGAGAGCATGTTCACAATGCGGCGCTGTCACCAACGGCAACGAACGGTTTTGTGTCAACTGCGGAGCCAATCTGCCTTTGTTGACCAGAAAAGAATACGCCATCGAGCAAAGGAGATTCAATGAAAAGGTATTCGGTCGCGGCACAAGAAGCATCGACAGCGTTGAAGGACTGCTGAACAAATACGCACAAGAAGGTTGGCGACTTCATACGATGATGACTGCGCCGACTAAAGATGAAAAGACACAGCTCACCACGATGGTCTTTGAGCGAGATGTGTTAGCTCCTTGATAACAAATAACTCTTCACGGATTCCAATAATCTTTTGAAGATGCATTTCATATCAGCAATGAACAGTAAAGTGAAAGTACTTTTCTAATATGGAGCAAAACAAGTATGCCTCTACCACCCGATCGCTCTGCCTTGTGCCCAACAGTATGCCGCAATAAATAATGATTAACAATTGATTCGAATTAGCAAATACTTTATATTCGAAAGGAAACAACAATAATGGATCAAAGCAATTATGATCAGAACCGATACGGTCAACAGCAGCCGCAATATCAGCAGCCGCAACAGCGATACCCGCAACAGCAATACCAGCAGCAGTATCCGCAGCAGCAGTATCCGCAGCAGCAGTATCCGCAGCAGTACCGGCAGCCGCAATATCCACAGCAGCAATATCCACAGCAATACCGGCAGCCGCAGTATCAGCAGCCGCAGCAATACCCGCAGCAGCAATACCCGCAGCAGCAATACCCGCAGCAGCAGTACGCACAGCAATCGTATACGCCGCAGCAGTATCAGCAACAGGGCGGTCGTCCCGCGGTTCCGCTTGCGACCGACTTCAGTCTGGTCAAGTTCTTTTTCCTGGGGATCGTCACCTTCGGCATATACCCCATCATCGTCATGAGCAGGGTTTCGACCTATATCAACACCATTGCTTCCCGATATGACGGAAAAAGCACGATGCATTATTGTTTGGTATTCTTCCTGTTCTCATGGCTGACCTTTGGTATCCTGCCCATCATTTGGTATCACAATACCAGCAGCCGTATCAGCGCGGAGCTAAAACGCAGAGGCATCAGGTACAGCTTCGGCGCAGGCACCTTCTGGCTGTGGGGCGTTTTGGGCGCGTTCATCATCTGCGGACCGTTCATCTATACTCACAAGCTGTTGACCGCTATGAATCTTCTCGCGGGTGATTACAACATCCGCGGCTGATCAAAGAACGGATCGACCAATCATGTCAGATTCATCTGCATTTGACAGAATAAAACCGACTGACAGAACCCGTTATCGGCGCAACTCTCTTTGATAATGGATCTGTTAAAATACACAATACAAAACTATTTAAAAAAAAGGAGAGTAAAACTATGCAAGAAATGCCAAACAGAGGTAAACACATCGCTATGTTTGTTTTCACATGGATCTTCTTCACGATCTGCGGTTTCTTCTCGATCGGTGCTTTTGTCACCATGAACAAAGCGATCAACGCCGGCGACGTAGAGCAAGCTAACCTCAGCGCGAATAAGGTTCGTAAGGTATTCTGGATCAGCCTGATCCTTTGTATCGTATTCGTTGTTCTGTACATCATTCTGATCACAGCAGGCGTCATCGCGGCGAGCCGTTAACGATCAAGCAACAGAAGACAATGATTCATTTGAGTTGCGTACTCTGCCGTCAGGCGTGAATGAATCAGCGACAACATAATCAATCAACAGGAAAGGCCGGTCATGATGATCGGTCTTTTTTTGTCCTCAAATCGCCTCGACTTTGTTAAAAAAATAACAATATGTCTATAACCCTCAAAAATCCTTGCTTTTCTTTGGTGCAAATGCAAATTGAATCCCACCCCCGCATATGCTATACTTATGTTGTGCGAAAGCTTAAGGCAACACCGCATCGTTCAGGCGTGCGGATTGCGCAGTAAGATTTTTCGTCAGAGTTTCTGAATGATCGGTATGCAAACTGACATATGGATGCCGGTTTTCGGACACTCTGATGAGATAATAATAAAAGCAAGGCGTGCGCCGCGAATTGGGCGGTGTTGCCTTAATTTCCTGTATAGGAGGAATAACAATGGATAAGGAAAAGTATCTCGTAGACAGCGTAGAAGCGCTGGAGCGAAAAATCAACGATGTGCGCAAGGCGCAGGAGAGATTCAGCACCTATTCTCAGGAGCAGGTCGACGCGATCTTCAAGGCTGCGGCTACCGCGGCAAACAAGGCGCGTCTGAGTCTTGCGAAGGACGCGGTCGCCGAGACCGGCATGGGCGTCGTCGAGGACAAGGTCATCAAGAACAACTATGCCTCTGAGTACATCTACAACGCCTACAAGGACACGATCACCTGCGGCGTTGTGGAAGAGGACGCGGCGGCAGGCATCGTTCGCGTGGCGGAGCCCATCGGCGTTGTCGCGGCGGTCATCCCCACCACCAACCCGACCTCGACCGCGATCTTTAAGTGCCTGATCTCTTTAAAGACCCGCAACGGCATCATCATCTCCCCTCACCCGCGCGCGAAGAAGAGCACCATCGACGCGGCAAAGATCATCTTAGACGCGGCTGTCAAGGCAGGCGCGCCCGAGGACATCATCGCGTGGATCGACGTTCCCTCGCTGGATATGACCAACACCCTGATGAAAGAGGCTGACATCATCCTCGCTACAGGCGGTCCCGGCATGGTCAAAGCGGCGTATTCCTCCGGCAAGCCCGCACTGGGCGTCGGCGCGGGCAACACCCCCGCCATCATCGACGAGAGCGCGGATATCGTCCTCGCGGTCAACTCCGTCATCCACTCCAAGACCTTTGACAACGGTATGATCTGCGCCTCCGAGCAGAGCGTACATGTACCGTCCTCGATCTACGAACAGGTCAAGAAGGAGTTCTTATATCGCGGCTGTTATTTCCTCAAGCCCGATGAGCTCGACAAGGTACGCAAGACCATCATCATCAACGGCTCTCTGAACGCGAAGATCGTCGGTCAGAGCGCCTACAAGATCGCCAAGCTCAGCGGTGTGGATGTCCCCGAGAGCAGCAAGATCCTCATCGGCGAGGTGCAAAGCGTGGAGCTGAGCGAAGAGTTCGCGCATGAAAAGCTCTCCCCCGTACTGGCAATGTATAAATTCGACACCATCGAAGAGGCATTTGACAATGCCGAACAGCTGATCGCGGACGGCGGCTACGGTCACACCGCCTCCATCTACATCAACGAGCTGACCCGCAAGGATGTGCTTGACGAGTTCATGGAGCGCATGAAGACCTGCCGTATCGTGGTCAACACCCCCTCCTCACAAGGCGGCATCGGCGATATCTACAACTTCCGTCTGGCGCCCTCGCTGACTCTGGGCTGCGGCTCATGGGGCGGCAACTCGATCTATGAGAACGTCGGCGTCAAGCATCTGCTGAACATCAAAACCGTAGCCAAGAGGAGGAACAACATGCTTTGGTTCAGAGCACCCGAAAAGGTTTATATGAAACAGGGCTGTCTGAGCGTCGCGCTCGACGAGCTGGGCAGCGTTATGAATAAGAAGAAAGCGTTCATCGTCACCGACGGCTTCCTGTATGCCAACGGCTACACCGCCGCTGTAGAGAAGAAGCTCGACGAGATGGGCATCATGCACACCACCTTCAGCGACGTCGCGCCCGATCCCACCCTCGGCTGCGCCAAGATGGGCGCCAAGATGATGGAGAGCTTCAAGCCCGACGTCATCATCGCCGTCGGCGGCGGTTCTCCGATGGACGCGGCTAAGATCATGTGGGTACTGTATGAGCATCCCGAGGTCGATTTTGAAGACATGGCGATGCGCTTCATGGACATCCGCAAGCGCGTCTACACCTTCCCGCATATGGGCGACAAGGCGTATTTCATCGCTATCCCCACCTCCGCTGGTACAGGCAGTGAGGTCACGCCGTTTGCGGTCATCACCGACGAGAACAGCGGCATCAAGTATCCGCTCGCGGACTATGAGCTGCTGCCCGATATGGCGATCGTTGACGCGGACATGATGATGGACGCGCCCAAGGGTCTGACCTCCGCATCCGGTATCGACGCGGTATCCCACGCGCTGGAAGCATACGCCTCCATCATGGCGACCGACTACACCGACAGCCTGGCGATCGGAGCGCTCAAGGTTCTCTTTGAATATCTGCCCAAGGCATATGAAAGCGCTGTCACCGGCGTGCCGAACAAAGAGGCGCGTGAAAAGATGGCGAACGCCGCTACCATGGCGGGTATGGCATTTGCCAACGCCTTCCTCGGCGTGATGCACTCCATGGCGCACAAACTCGGCGCCTATCACCACATTCCTCACGGCGTCGCGAATGCGCTGATGATGAATGAGGTGCTGATGTTCAACGCCAAAGAAGCTCCCACCAAGATGGGCACCTTCTCCCAGTACGATCATCCGCACACCCTGCGCAGATATGCTCAGATCGCGGAGGCGCTGGGCGTTACCGGCAACGACGACAGCGAAAAGCTGCAAGGTCTGCTCGACAGGATCACCGCTCTCAAGACCGAGATCGGTATCATGCCGACCATCCGCGATTATGTCAAGGATGAAGAAGCCTTCCTCACCACCCTCGACGAGATGAGCGAGCAGGCGTTTGACGATCAGTGCACCGGCGCGAATCCGCGCTATCCGCTGATCAGCGAGATCAAGCAGATGTATCTCAACGCCTACTACGGCGAGCACAAAGACGTATAAGCGGTTGAGATCGCTATGGGGCGGCGTCAAGCCGCACCCACACAATGACTATCACGATATGGAGGCACACCATGAGCGAAACCAAATATGAGATTTTAGCACAACGATCCAAAAAGGTCATCTATAAAGACGGCGATACCGTCCTCAAGGTATTCGATAGCGATTACAGCAAGGCGGATATCCTCAATGAAGCGCTGAATCAGGCGCGCATCGAAGAGACGGGGCTGAATGTCCCGAAGCTCCTCGAGGTCAGCAAGATCGACGGCAAGTGGGCGATCCGCACCGAGTATATCCCCGGCAAGACGCTCGCTCAGCTGATGGAGGAGAATCCCGACAACCTCGATGAGTACCTTGATCTCTTCGTCAACATCCAGAAAGAGATCTTCAGCAAAGAAGCACCCCTGCTCAACAAGATCAAGGATAAATTCAACCGCAAGATCAGCGCCAGCCGCTTTGACGCGACCACCCGCTATGAGCTGCACACCCGCCTCGACAGCATGAAGAACCACAAGAAGATCTGTCACGGCGATTTCACCCCGTCCAACATCATCATCACGCCGGGCGAGAGCTATTATATCCTCGACTGGTCGCATGTCACACAGGGCAACGCCGCCGCTGACGCCGCGCGTACCTATATGCTGTTCTGCCTCAAGGGCATGGACGAGGTCGCGGAAAAGTATCTTGACCTCTTCTGTCAAAAGACCGATACCGCCAAGCAGTATGTACAGCGCTGGATGCCCATCGTCGCCTGCACACAGAGCGTCAAGGGCAAGGAAGAGGAGCAGGAATTCCTCGAGCGCTGGGTCAACGTCGTCGAGTACGAATAAGGCACTCGTGCCGTTAGTCCAACTAAAGGCTCCCTTTCCTAAGGGAGGCTTTGAGCCGGCACTGCAAAAGGAGTAAAACATGGCTGAATTAACGATTGGCATAAAAGGGGAAAAATCCGTTGCCGTCACCAACGAGAACACCGCACTGATGATGGGCAGCGGCTCCCTGCGCGTATTCGCCACACCGGCGATGATCGCGCTGTGCGAGGGCTGTTGCGCCCAATCGGTGGAAAGCGCGCTGGATCTGGAGATGACCACGGTCGGCACAAAGGTCGATATCGAACATATCGCCTCCTCCCCCGTCGGCGCTCCCATCCTGTGCAGAAGCACGCTGGTCGCCGTTGACGGCAGAAAGATCGAGTTCGAGGTGGAGGTCTACGATAACGAAAAGCTGATCGGCAAGGGCAGACACTCCCGCTGCATTGTCAACGCGAAGAAGTTTTTCGACAAGACCTACGCGAACGTCAAAAAAAGAATCACTGAATGAAGAAAGGACTGTTGCATTTGATTGCAACAGTCCTTTTCAATTATGCTGTATTTCCCAAGCCTTCCCCTCGGGGGGAAGGTGGGCTTTTCAGCTCTATCAGAGCTGAAAAGGTCGGATGAGGGGACAACGTTTCTGCTTTATCACTGACTCGGTGTGACAAAAACGTAAAACCGCGACCATGCAATATCATTTGATTCTCTTTGAATCTGACATTGACAAGAAGCGTAAGCCCCTCATCCGCATCTCGTTGTTCGGCATCTCTCCCCAAGGGGAAGGCTTTTTCGTTTATTGCTGTGTATAATACGGATTCTGACTCTGATCGGGGAACTGGATCGTCGGAGTTCCTCCGAGGCGGCGATAACCGCCGACAGGCTCGAGGTTATCGAGCTGGGTCGTATACGGCTCTTCATCCACCACGGGACGACCGCCGTTGCTGTAATCAGGCTGCGTGGTCTGCAAAGGCTGCGCATACGGCGCAGACTGTGCCTGGGGCTGATTCACCGGCTGCGAATATTGCATCGGCTGTGCCTGAGGTGCGTTCATCGGCTGACCATACTGCATCGGCTGTGCCTGAGGTGCATTCATCGGCTGACCATACTGCATCGGCTGTGCCTGAGATCCGTTCATCGGCTGACTGTACTGTATCGGCTGTGCCTGAGGTCTGTTCATCGGCTGACCGTACTGCATCGGCTGTGCCTGAGGTCTGTTCATCGGCTGACTGTACTGTATCGGCTGACTGTACTGCATCGGCTGAGCCTGAGGTCTGTTCATCGGCTGACCATACTGCATCGGCTGTGCCTGAGGTACGTTCATCGGCTGACCGTACTGTATCGGCTGAGGCTGCGGATAAACCGGCTGAGGCGCGGGCTTTGGCCTTGTGACAGGCATCGGATGCGCGTAATACATATTGTTTGCCGTGATCTTGACGCCGTGAGGCTCACGGTTCATGATCGACGTCTGGATGACCTGAGGCGTAAAGAACACGATGTGCTCGGGCATCCTGCACAGATAGCCTGCCGTGTCGGGATATCTTTCAAGTACCTTCTCCATGCAGAGATAGGTAATGTACGCGTCTTTCTTTGACAGCGCGTAAACATTGCGGAAGCAAACGATATACAAAAAGATAAGCAGCAAAAACAGCAGTACCCAGTACACCCACGAATACGACGTAAAGGTGCAGCAGAAATCATAGAAGCCGTGAATTGCCATCGGAACAACCAGACTGAGCAGCAGGAATTTTCCTTCGCCGAAGCCCTTCGGCGTCGTCATGATCACTCCGTTTTGATACAGGTTCTTTTCCAAGGCGCCCGCATTGCGATTGATGAACCACTTGCCGTAGAAATAGCCCATCACGACTGAGAAGGCACAGTGCGCGGGTACGGCGGTGATCATACGCAGCACACCGGTGACCAATCCGCCCGTAAATACATACATGACATTCTCTGCCGCGGCAAAGCCCAGTGAGACGAACGCCGCGTAAACCACACCGTCAAAAAGGCAGTTGAAGCTCTTGCTTTTTCGGGTGAGCAGGAACATAAAGAGCCACTTGAAGCCCTCTTCTACAAGCGCGATACCGAAAAAGTTGTTGACAAATTCATAGAGGTACACCTTGCCGTCGACAAAAAGATACTCATATTCATTCGTAAAAGAACCGAAGAAGATGCCGTTATTCAGAATCGACAGCAGCACTTCAACGACGATCGTCGGGATCGTTGCTCCGACGCCGAGGAAAAACAGTCCGACAAGCAGACCCTTCGGCTCCTTTTCGATACGATCCATCTTGTAGATATAGAACAGCAGCAGTGCGGCAGGCAGCAGCCCGATCACCATAAATATCTCAGTCGATGAAAACATTTCTTAACACCTCACTCAGATGAATATTAGTATTAAGTATAAAGTTGCGGCGGGAACAGACACACGTGTCTCATCCCGCCGACAATATTATCTCATATAATGCGGATCAAAGTCGTTTTATCCGATCAATTCCTTCAGTTTTTTGATGACGGACGGAGCGTCGGCACGACCGCGGCTCTGCTTCATAACATTGCCGAGAACCGCCATCAGCGCCTTTTCCTTACCGCTCTTATAATCCTCGACCGCGTTCTTCATCGCGTTGATCGCGTTGTTGCAGTATTCGGTCAGGGTCGCGTCATCCAGACCCGCCATATCGGATTCGCTGACGAATTCAGTCACGGGCTTACCGCTGTCGAGCATCTGATCCAGCGCCTTTTTCGCAAGATTGTTCTTGAGCTTACCGCTCTCGAGCAGCTTGCACAGCTCTCCGAGCTGTTCCGCGGAAGTCTTGATGTCCAGCGCCTCTTTGTCCGCCTCGGTCTCCAGTCTGCGGAAGATCTGTCCGATGATGAAGTTCGACGCGGTCTTGGGAGATTTGAGCCCCTCGCTCGCTTTATCGAAATACTCGGAGATACTGCGGTACTTGGTCAGCTGAGCCGCGTCCTTTTCGGGGATATCGTACTCCTCGGTATAGCGCGCGAATTTCTTCTCAGGCAACTCCGGGAGGCGTGCCTCGATCTCTTTCACTCTCTCACGCGGTACGTTGATCGTGACCAGATCAGGCTCGCGGAAATAGCGATAGTCATGCGCGTCCTCTTTCGATCTCATGGAGGAGGTGGTACCGGTCGCGTCGTCATAGCGCAGGGTCTCCTGCACGACCTCGCCGCCGCTCTCGATCAGATCGACCTGACGCTCATATTCGTATTCCATCGCCTTCGCGATATTGGTGATGGAGTTCATGTTCTTGATCTCGGTACGGGTGCCGAGCTTCTCGCTACCCTCGGGACGGACGGAGATATTGACGTCACAGCGCATGGAGCCCTCCTGCATACGGCAGTCGGAGATTCCGATATAGCGCATGGTCTGCTGGAGCTTTTCAACATACTCCTTCGCTTCGTCGATACTGCGGAAATCGGGCTCGGTGACGATCTCGATCAGCGGTACGCCGCCGCGGTTGTAGTCGACATAGGTGTCGCCGTGGTTGTGGATCAGCTTTCCCGCGTCCTCCTCGATGTGGATACGCAGGATTCTGATCTTTCTTCCGTTGGAGAGTTGGATATAACCGTGCTCGCACAGCGGCTTGTCATACTGGCTGATCTGATACGCCTTGGGCAGGTCGGGATAGCAATAGTTCTTTCTGTCCATCTTTGCGATCTCGGCGATCTCGCAGTTGGTGGCGAGACCCGCCATGATCGCGTGTTCCACCACGCGCTCATTGAGCTTGGGCAATGTACCGGGCAGACCGATACACACGGGACAGCAATGGGTGTTGGGGTCGCCGCCGAACTTGGTGGTGCAGGAGCAGAAGATCTTGGTGTTCGTCTGCAATTCTACGTGGGTCTCAAAGCCCGCTACTAATTCATATTTCACAGCTTGACACCCCACTTTGTTTCGATAAATTTGTCCTCTTTCTGCTCATACCGATAGGCGAGGTTGAGGATGGTTTTTTCATCAAACTTCTTGCCGATGAGCTGCATGCCGATGGGCAGACCCTCATCGTCTACGCCGCAGGGGATCGATACGCCCGGCAGTCCCGCCGCGTTGACCGGTACGGTGCAGATATCCGAGAGATACGCCTCGAGCTGGTCGGTCTCTTCACTGAAAAGATAACCGTTCTTGAACGCGGTCACGGGAGCGGTCGGCGCAAGGATAACGTCACAGAGCTCAAACGCCCTGTCGAACGCCTCGACGATCGCGCCGCGCAGATTGACCGCCTTTTTATAGTAAGCGTCATAGTAGCCCGCGGACAGCACATAGGTGCCCATCAGGATACGGCGCTGCACTTCTTTGCCGAAGCCCTCCGATCGGGTGCGGCAGATCATATCATGCGTGCCGTTATAATGCTCCGCCTTGTAGCCGTAACGGATGCCGTCGTAGCGTCCGAGGTTGGAGGAAGCCTCCGCCATAGCGAGGATATAGTAGCACGGCAGGGCGAATTTCAGCTCGGGGAAATCGAAATAAACGATCTCGGCACCCATCTCCTCATACGCCTTTGCCGCGTCGAAGACAGCCTGCTTGACGTCCTCGCGAACGCCGTCGAGGTACTGGTTGGCGATACCGATCTTCTTGCCCTTGATATCATCCTTCAGCGTCGGGAGCGTCGGCTCACTGCCCTGAGAGGTGGAATCTCTTTCATCATATTTCGCGATTGCGTCAAAAACGATCGCCGCGTCCTCAACATCGTGGGTGATCGGGCCGATCTGGTCAAAGGAGGAGGCATACGCGATCAGACCGAAACGCGATACCGCGCCGTAGGTGGGCTTCAAGCCGACGATACCGCAGAAGGACGCGGGCTGACGGATCGATCCGCCGGTGTCGGAGCCGAGTCCGTATACGGCGAGATTGCCGCCGACAGCAGACGCCACGCCGCCCGAAGAACCGCCCGACACATGGTCGAGGCTGTGCGGATTCTTCGCGCCGCCGTAGTAGGAGGTCTCACAGGAGGAGCCCATCGCGAACTCGTCCATATTGGTCTTGCCGAGCATGACCACGCCCTCTTTTTGGAGCAGCTCATACACGGTCGCGTCATAGATCGGCTTATAGCCGGTCAGGATCTTGGACGCGCAGGTGGTGTCGATCCCCTTGGTGGAGATATTGTCCTTCAAGGTCATCGGAATACCCTCGAGCATACCGATCTCTTCTCCGGCGGCGATCTTTTCATCCACCTTTTTCGCCTGTGCCAGCGCCACCTCGGGGGTGACGGTGATATAGGCGTTTAATTCTCTATTGGAATTTTCAATCGCGTCGAGGTACTGTTGTGTCAGCTCAACGCAGGTGATCTCTTTATTTTGGAGCATCTCATGGATGCGTTTGATCTGTCCCATGTCACGCTCTCTTTCTGACGAGGAAGTGATCCTCCGCCTGTTCGGGGGCGTTTTTCAGGATCTCCTCGACGGGTAAGGATTCTTTGACCTCGTCCGCGCGGAAAGCGTTTTGCAGGTTGTTGATATTATCAAACTCGCCGCTCTTCACCTCAACGCTGTTGATCGTGTCGGCAAAGGCAACGATCTTCTGCATTTCCTCGGTCAAGCCGTCGATGTCCTTTTCGTCGACAAACAGCTTACTCAGCAGCGCGATATTTTCGATATCTTCTCGTGTAATCATAATATGTTCCTTTCAGTCACAGTGAACGGTGAATGGTGAACGGTGAATGGTGAACGGCGGGCGCTGCCCGCACCCGTTTCCTATAGATAGAACACAAAAGAATACCGTATCATTTCATATTCATTTATAGGAATCCAAAATCCAAAGGATTTCCCTTCACCGTTAACCGTTATCCGCTAACCGTTAACCCAATAATCATCTCAACTTGATATGAACCTCACGCAGCTGCATCTCGCTGACCTCGCCGGGTGAGCCGAGCAGGACGTCCTGCGCGTTAGAGTTCATCGGGAAGGCGATGACCTCGCGGATGTTCTCTTCCTCGGTCAGCAGCATCAGCATACGATCCACGCCGGGCGCCATACCCGCGTGAGGCGGAGCACCGTACTGGAACGCGGTGTACAGCGATTTGAACTTCTCTTTGAGATCATCCTCGGTGTAGCCCGCGATGGAGAACGCCTTCTTCATGATCTCGATATCGTGGTTACGCACCGCGCCGGAGGAAAGCTCTACGCCGTTGCAGACGATATCGTACTGGTAGGCGAGGATATCGCAGGGATCCTTTTCGAGCAGCGCCTGCATACCGCCCTGCGGCATACTGAACGGGTTGTGGGTAAAGATGATCTGTCCGCTCTCCTCATCCTGCTCGAACATCGGGAAATCGACGATGAAGCAGAAGTCAAAGCGGCTCTTATCGATCAGGTCGAGTCGGGTAGCGACCTCGGTACGGATCTGACCCGCGAGCTTGGGCGCTTCGGCGGCGGTATCGGCGATGAAGTAGATCACGTCGCCCGCCTTGGAGCCGTTGCGCTCGATCAGCTCTTCTCTGTCACCGGGCTTTAAGAACTTGTCGATCGGACCGTCGAACTGCATATCCTCGGTCACCTTGACATAGCCCAGACCCTTCATGCCGATGGAGAGCGCGAACTCCTCCATCTTCTTGAACCAGCTCTTGGAACAGGACGCCGCGCCGGGCACGTTGATGGAGCGGACGCACTTTTTGAGGAACGGCTTGAAGTCGGTCTCCTCAAACATATCGGAGATCTCGACGATCTCGAGCGGGTTGCGCAGATCGGGCTTGTCGGTACCGTATTTCAGCATACTTTCCGCGAACGAAATGCGGCGGAAGGGCGGCTTGCTTATTTCTTTATCAGAATATTTCTTGAAGGTTTCATAAAGGACCTCCTCCGCTACCGCAAAGACGTCCTCCTGAGTCGCGAACGCCATCTCAAAGTCGAGCTGATAGAACTCACCGGGAGAACGATCGGCACGCGCGTCCTCGTCACGGAAGCAGGGCGCGATCTGGAAATAGCGGTCAAAGCCCGAGACCATCAAAAGCTGCTTGAAGATCTGCGGCGCCTGCGGCAAGGCATAGAACTTGCCCTTATGCTTACGCGAGGGGATCAGATAGTCACGCGCGCCCTCGGGAGAGGAAACGCCGAGGATCGGGGTCGCGATCTCCATAAAGCCTATCTCGCTCATCTTCTGGCGCAGGAAGGAGATCACCTGAGAACGCAGGAGAATGTTGTGATGCACCTTCGGGTTGCGCAGATCGAGGAAACGATATCTCAGACGGGTATCCTCATTGGTCGCGGTCGAGGATACGACCTCGAACGGCAGATTATTCTTGCACTTACCGAGAACGGTGAGGGTCTCGGCGACGACCTCGACCATACCGGTCGCGATCTTCTTATTGATGGTATCCTCGTCACGCTTGACGACCTTACCGGAAACGGTCACGGTGCACTCGCGGTTGACGTCCTTGAGCATGTTGTCGTCATGCACGACGACCTGAGTCACGCCGTACTCGTCACGGATATCGAGGAACATAACACCGCCGTGGTCGCGGATATTCTCGACCCAACCCGCAATGCGTACCTCCTGACCGATATGCTCTTCTCTCAAATCTCCGCAGGTCACGGAGCGATAAATGTTAACTTGCATCTTCTCATATTCCTTTCAATCATTGTTAATACGGGGAGCATTCAACGTCGTTCGCGCGGTCATCTCCGCCGCATAACAAGGCAATTTTTCCCTATTCTGTAGTATTATATCACAACCGCCTCCCAAAGTAAAGGCGGCGCACCGCTTTTTTTTGAATTATTATACATGGGATTGTTATGAAAAGTTGCGCGTCTTATTTTTGATTAATTGCACACGGGATTAATATGACAAGTTGCGCGCCGCTTGTTTTAATTGCATACAGTATATAAATGACAAGTCGCGCACTGCTTTTTATATTCAATCACAAGAAGATTCTATATGGATTCATTTTCACTATTCAGTCTTCGGTTTTCAGCAGTAACAAAAGCTCCCCTTACGAGAAGGGGAGCCGATAGGTTTGTTTTGTTGAGATAATCAAGGCTTTGTGAGCCTTACAAAACTCAATGAACCATTACTTGAGGTAAGTCTGGCCGGAGGGTCCGATCGCGCCGTGAACGGTAGAACTGCTGTTCTCCAGAACATATACGCGCATGTTGCCCTGACCGGTAGATTCTACGCTCAGCGTACCGTTGGTAACGGTCTTCTTAGCGCCGGTAACAGCGTCAACATAGGTGCCGTTGGGGATGTTCTTGAAGGTAGCGCCACCGGAGATTGACACGCAGGCGAGAGAGTCAACAGTTTTGGTGCCCTTATGATCGGTGTACGAACCCTGATAGCGTCTGACAAAGGACATGCCGCCGCTGACATAGTTGCTGTTAGTGGTGTACTGACCCATCTGCAGAGCAGGAACAGCGCGACGGATCGCGTTGAGCTTCTGGATATGCTTCGGAAGCGTGCTGTTCAGGGTAGTCCCCATCGTACCGGTCGCGTTGCTGTACTGCGAGAAGTCGGTGGTGTTGACGGTACCCTCGATGTGGTCGCCGAAGTACGCGCGGCCGGAGTTAGCGAGAGTGATGTTGGTACCCTCGTCAATACGCACGCCCTTCTGGAACTCTACTTCATCGCCGTAATACAGGCAGGGAATACCGCGGAAGGTGAACATCAGGTTGAGCTTTTCAGCCCACGACTGAGTACCGCAAGCAGTCTTATTGAAATGGTCGCCGTCACAACCGTAGTCATGGGACTGAACATATACAACGTTCCATGTAGAATCGTTAATGTACTGATCCTCTGCCTGACCGACGCCGAAAGCAGCGCCCGCGGTGTCAAAGTTCCAGTGCATACAGAAGTCTATGGGGCCCATACCCGAGCTCTTGGAATAGTCGGGAGTGTGATAGTTGATACCGTTAAGGAACGCGTTGGTAGAAGTCGGGCATTTGCCGACGTCAATGTTAGCCTGATTGTAAGCGATAGAATTCTGGAGATTGGTCTTTACCGAATCGGGATCGGTATTATCCGAGAGCTTAGCAAGATCCGCAGCAGTATCATCCCAGGTGTAATACGGAACAGATTCGGTGAATGTGTTACGGTTCCAGATCTCGTTTACACGGCAGCAGATCTCGCCGAACATATAGAAGTTGTTGTTGCCTGATGCTTTTGCCGCAGCGTTGATGCGATCGTTATACCACTTGTTAAGCGAAAGTCTGGAGATATGGCGGACCGTATCGACACGGAACGCGTCAACGCCCATATCGAGATACTGGCTGTAAGCATCAACGGTGTAGTCGGCAACAGCCTTATTCTCGGTATTCAGGTCAACGCAGTCGCCGGCGATCTGGTGGAATTTACAGGTATAATCATCCCAGTTGTAGTTGTCGCCAAAGTAACCGTTGTGATAATAGTTGTTGGGATCACAGGTTTTATCATACGATACCATATCGGTAAAGCCCTGAGTCTGCTTCATCAGCTGCAAGCGCTTGTCATACTGAGTACCGGGCTGGAGCTTCCAGTAATCCTCCTCCTTGGTCAGACCGCAGTAATCCAGCAGTCTCTTGGTCGGGATCAAGGTAGCCTGCATATCGCCGAGCTTAGTGCGGTCGCTGTCATCCTTGGTGAACAGGGGCTCAATGTTGGACTCGCCGAAGTTGCCGGTGTGGTTCCAGACAACGTCCTGTACGATCTTCATATCCTTTTCATGAGCGGCGGCGATCAGATCCTCATAGGTGAAATCGTCGCTCTCATAACGCGCGTCGACCTTGGAGAAGTTCAGCGCATGATAGCCGTGGTAGTCATAGCCGGACGCGTTCTCAACGACCGGTGTGATCCATACCGCGGAGAAGCCGAGCGCCTTGATGTAGTCGAGCTTATCGGCAAGACCCTTGAAGTCGCCGCGCCATGCGGGGTCGGAATCGGGGTTGTTCGCCCTGGCGTCATCCCAACAGTGAACGTTGTTGCCGGTATCGCCGTCATAGAAACGGGTGGTGATGACGAAATAGATGGAATCCTGACGCATATCGACAGCAGTGTAATCATCCGCCTCGTACGGATTCTTCTTGCTGAAACGTCCGTTTCTGTACCACCACTCACCGGTCGTACGGGTGAGCTCCTTGCTGATCTGACCGGACAGGTCGGATGTGCCGTCGGTCAGCAGGAAATTGATTTTAGATGTGTCTGCGAAAGTGTAGGTGTACCATGTGCCGCCGACCGGCATCGTATCTCTGGACATCTTAACGCCCGGATAAGCGCATTCCTTGTTGGTCGGGAGTGCGTTCCAGTAGTAGATGTAGGGAACCTTGTCGGAGCTGTCCACATGGATAATGATGCTGTCGGCGCCGGTATCCGCGATATCGGAATCCGCCGCAACATCGGCGATCTCCTCATCTGCCGCCTGTGCAGAGATAACAGCAGCAGAGACGATCAGCGCAAGGCACATCAGCAGTGCCAGAACACGTGAAAAAATCTTCATTATCTGTTACCTCCTTTTAAGATTGTACGGGGAATTTGTTGATGATTCCCGCATTGAAACGCTGGATCAGAGTCGCGTCGAGGATCGTAACGCTGCCATCGTCGTCGACGTCCGCGTTCAGCTCGTTGAGCGGTGTCGGCAGACTAATACCCGCCGCATAGCGCTGGATGAAGGTAGCGTCGAGAATGGTGACATCTCCGTCGCCGTCAGCATCACCATACACGGCAACAGGTGAGGGCGCATCTGTGGGAGGCTGAGTCGGTGCGGGCGGCGCTTCGGTCGGATCCGGAGATGCCTGCGTCGGCTGGACCGGAGGCTGTGTCTCGGGCGGTGTTGTCGGTGTGACAGAGCCTACGCTGTTGAAGAGATACGAGCGCTCGATGGTCTTGTTATCGGAGCCCTGTACGTTGAGCGTCAGGGTGTGCAGTCCGAGAGCCGTCGGCTTGAAGGTGTAGCTCGTGTTGCGTGTGTAGTACGGAACATTCGCGATATCGCCGGACGGATTCTTGATGGTGTACTTATAGAAGAGCAGGTTGGTGCCGGTGTTGCCGCCGCCTGCCGCTACATTGATCTGAACATTCGAATTGTTCTGGATGTCGCCGCCGTTCGGGGTAACGGTCTTGATATAGGGAGCAACAACAGAGCTGCCGTCCTCGATGACATAGTTCTTGGTACGCTGATTGAGGTTGCCCTTCGCATCCTTAAAGTCATAGGTCAGGGTATAGGTACCCGCATTCTGCGGCGTCCAGAGCACCTTATTAGCGGTGCTGAAATCGGACAGGACAGTCGTGCTGCCGTCCTTGGTGGCAGAGAACTTGTAGTAGACCGTTCCCTCACCCTCCGCTTCCGCCGAAAGGGTGATGCCCGTACCGTTGTACTGGGGAGAGGCAAGATCGGTCGCAAAGGACGATATCTGCAGCGGAGAGGTGTCCCGGATACTCCAGGTTTTGGTCTTGTTATTCCACATGTAGTTGTTGCCCGGGAAGGTCAGGTTCGAGGTCTGATCAGCGCCGTTGTTGCTGAAGATGATCATATCCCACTTACTGTTGGTCACCTCATAACGCCATTCGTTACCGCCGATGTTAGTCATCGGCTTGCCCGGCCATGCGGCATTGTTGGTCTGAGTACCATTGATCCACATATAAGCGTACACGGTACCCCAGCCGGCTTCATTTTCACAGTAGACATAGGTCTTTCCGTCACTGCCGCCCGACTGTGTAGGCTGAGGAGCAGTGGTCGGATTGGTACCGCCGCCCTGAGTGGGCGAGGGTGTGGTGGGTCCGGGAGCCGTAGTGGGCGCCTGAGTGGGATTATCACTGCCCGCTTTTACCGCGGTGAGACCCGCTGTTTCGGAAGTGAAGCTGATGCGGATGGTATCGCCGCTCGGATTCCACAGATGGATACAGTTGAAGCCGTGGTAGTTACCCGCGGACAGGTAGTAAGAACCTGCGCTGGCGATCGTTTGCACTGCGGGCGTCTTGACTGCCGAGTTTGCGGAGTCCGAGATCTTCGAAACAACAAAGCAGTAATCGCCGCTTGACCCGCTAAGGTCATAGTAATAGTAGCCTTTCGAGCTATCATAAGTAAATGTACCTGTCGGAGTGGTGCCGCTGAAATTCGGAGAATTGCTGTTCTCACCCCACAGATAATAGGTTTCAGCGCCTGTAGCCACAATGTTGCCGGTTTCTGCCGCCGATACGGAAACAGCCAGAGCCAGCATGGATACAAGCAATGTCAGACACAGCAAAAGGGATATCCCGCGCTTTGTCTGTTTACCTATCATTCCCATGATAGTTCCCTCCTTTTCATGTTAATTTAACTAGTTCCTAATCCTAGTTACTGTCATTATATATAAAAATGTCAAATATAATTTTCTGATTTAGAAATATGTTTTGATTTAGCTTGTATAATTTTTCATGGTTTTTTTGGGCATAATGCACGAAGAAAACACCGGAACAAAAGACCGCGACAGACGCTCGGATCTGTCGCGGAATACTTTCTGTTTTATTTGCACAATTGACAATATTATCTCTTAACTGTTACTGCGCATTTTCACCAATCAACTGTTTTTGATTTTATCCCAATACGCCTTGTACGCCTGTTCGGTTTTGTTGTCGCCTAACTCATAATAGCGATGGTCGCGCACATCGTCGGGCAGATACTGCTGATCGATCCAATGGTTGGGGTAACTGTGAGGGTACAGATAATGCTGCCCCTTTACATCCCGCTCCTCGCCGTCGGCATGGACGTTTTGCAGTTGTCGCGGCACGACCTGACCGAGACCCTTCCGCACATCCTCCTGCGCTGCTGAGATCGCGTTCACGCCGGAGTTGGACTTGGGCGCCAGACACACCATGATCACCGCGTCGGCGAGCGGGATCCGCGCTTCGGGGAAGCCGACCTGCATCGCGATATCCACACAGGATTTGACGATCGGGATGATCTGCGGATACGCCAGTCCGACGTCCTCGCACGCGCACACGACCAGTCTGCGGCAGGCGGAGATCAGATCGCCCGCCTCCACCAGACGCGCCAGATAGAACAGCGCCGCGTCGACGTCCGAGCCGCGCATACTCTTCTGATAGGCGGAGATCACATCGTAATGCGAGTCGCCGTCACGGTCATAGCGAGCGCCGGAGCGCTGTGTGAGCGACTTTGCCAGCTCCTCATCGACCCGGATGACCTCTCCCTCATCCCCTGCCAATACGCAGAGCTCCACGGCGTTGAGTGATTTTCTCACATCGCCGCCGCAGGCGGAGCAGATATGCGCCTTTGCCTCGTCGGAAAAGTCGATCTCTTTGCCCTTTTCGTCACTCAGCACGCGGATAGCTCTGTCGATCGCCTTCAAGATCTCGTCCGGCTCGACGGGACGGAACTCGAACACCGTCGAGCGCGAGAGGATCGCGTTATAGATGTAGAAATAGGGGTTCTCCGTCGTGGAGGCGATCAGGGTGATAGAGCCGTTCTCGATGAATTCGAGCAGGGTTTGCTGCTGCTTTTTGTTGAGATACTGGATCTCGTCGAGATAGAGCAGCACGCCGTTGATACCCTCAAAGGTGTTCAGCGAAGAAACGATCTCCTTGATATCGGCGGTGGACGCCGTGGTGCCGTTGAGCTTTTTGAAGCTGCGGTTGGTGATCCGCGCGATATAGGACGCGAGGGTCGTTTTACCCACGCCCGACGGGCCGTAGAATATTAAGTTGGGGATATTGCCGCTTTCGATGATCTTTCTCAGCGGCCGTCCGGGAGCCAAAAGCTCCTTTTGTCCCACGATATCATCGAGAGATTCGGGACGCAGTCTGTCGGCAAGGGGCGTGTTCATAGATTTTTCCTCCGGAATGTAAAAGCCTCCCTTTCCTAAGGGAGGTGGCACTGACACATGTGTCAGTGACGGAGGGTTGCCACAGAAAAGAAGAAGCAACCCCCAGTCGCTGACGCGACAGCCCCCTTAGGAAAGGGGGCCTTTCTTATTCTTATTCGTACAGCGGATACTTCTCGCACAGAGCCGCTACCATCTCGTCAACCTTAGCCTTGTTGCCTTCAAAGTCCTTGATGACGAGAGAGATGCACTCGGCGATCACATCCATATCCTCTTCCTTGAGACCACGGGTGGTCACGGCAGCGGTACCGATACGGATACCGGAGGTGACGAACGGAGAAAGCGGCTCGCCGGGGATGGTGTTCTTGTTGACGGTGATGTGTACCTCGTCGAGGTTGTGCTCCAGCTCCTTGCCGGTCACGCCGTCCTCACGCAGATCCATCAGCATGACATGGTTGTCGGTGCCGCCGGACACAAGCTTGTGACCGCGCTTGACAAGACCGTCAGCCAGCGCCTTGCAGTTCTTGACGATCTGCTCGGCATATTCCTTGAACTCGGGCTGCATCGCTTCCTTGAAGCAAACTGCCTTTGCCGCGATGATGTGCATCAGAGGGCCGCCCTGCATACCGGGGAACAGCGCCTTGTCGATCGCCTTGGCGTACTCTTCCTTGCACAGGATCATACCGCCGCGGGGTCCGCGCAGGGTCTTATGGGTCGTGGTGGTGACAAAATCGGAGTACGGTACGGGGTTCTCATGCTGATCGCCTGCTACCAGGCCCGCGATGTGCGCCATATCGACCATCAGCAGCGCGCCGACCTCGTCACAGATCTCGCGGAACTTCTTGAAATCGATCGCGCGGGGATAAGCGGAAGCGCCGCAGACGATCATCTTCGGCTTACATTCCTTGGCGATCTCGAGTACCTTATCATAGTCGATGCGGTGGGTCACGGGATCAACGCCGTAGCTGACAAAGTTGAAGTACTTGCCGCTGAGGTTGACGGGTGAACCGTGGGTCAGATGACCGCCCTCACTAAGGCTCATACCCATGACGGTATCGCCCGGCTCGAGCATTGCGAAATACACGGTCTGGTTCGCCTGAGAACCGGAGTGGGGCTGCACGTTGGCATGCTCCGCGCCGAACAGCTTGCAAGCACGGTCACGCGCGATATTCTCGGCGATATCGACCGCGTAGCAGCCGCCGTAGTAGCGCTTGGAGGGATAACCCTCGGCATACTTGTTGGTGAGTACGGAGCCCATCGCCGCCATCACAGCGGGAGAAACGATGTTCTCGCTGGCGATCAGCTCGAGGTTCCGGCGCTGACGGGCAAGCTCTTTGTCCATCGCATCGGCGATCTCTTCATCATACTTTTTGATAAATCCGTTAGAATCCATTAAGTCCTTGTACATTTTGTACCTCCAGATAGTTTTTCATATACGGGTTCTTCCATTTATTGCCATTTATACTAATTTCCGATAAATAGTTTCGCATCTTATTCAGGCGATTTATCAGAAAATTATTATTGAATCAGTGACGATTGCTGTTTTTGATCTCTGCGATCAGGTTGATCAGATCCTCTTTCGTTTCCATCGAGAACGCGAGGTTCCTCAGCTTCGCGGCATTCTTGAAGCCTTTGAGGTAATACGCCGTATGCTTACGCGCCTCTCTCATGCCGACACGCTCACCCTTGTATTCCACCACGGCACTGATGTGTCGCAGCAGAACATCGCATTTTTCTTCGAGGGTCGGCGGCGGGATGATAATTCCTTTATCGAAATATTCGTTGATCTCGCGAAACACCCACGGATTGCCCAGCGCACCGCGACCGATCATCAGATAATCACAGCCGGTGTACTCAAGCACATACTGCGCCGACTTCGCGTCACAAACGTCGCCGTTGCCGATCACGGGGATGGACAGCGCCTGCTTGACCTCGCGGATAATGTCATAATTCACGGGCGGGGCATAGAACTGCTCCTTTGTCCTGCCGTGGACGGTCACTGCCTGCGCGCCGTTTTTTTCGAGGATTTTTGCGACCTCGACCGCGTTGATGTGCGCGCTGTCAAAGCCCGAACGGATCTTGACCGTGACCGGGATCTCGACCGCGCGGCTGACCGCCTGAACGATCCTGCCGCACAGCTCGGGGTCGCGCATCAAAGCGGCGCCCGAACCGCTGCCCGCGATCTTGGGGGCGGGGCATCCCATATTGATATCGATGACCTCGGGACGGTATTGCATCGCGAACCGCGCCGCGTCCGCCATCGTATCCGGCTCGGTGCCGAAGATCTGCACCGCGCAGGGGCGTTCGCTGTCGGAGATCTCCATCAACTCGGCGCTCTTTTTGGAGTGGTAGGCGATACCCTTGGAGCTGACCATCTCGCTGACGCAGTAGCCCGCGCCGAATGTCATACACAGCTCACGAAAGGCTCTATCCGCCACACCCGCCATCGGCGCGAGAGCGGCATAGCCGCTGAGCTTCACATTTCCTATCCGCATCATGCTCAACCGCGGCGGCGGGTACGTCTGCTGACCAGTACGCCGACGATGACCGCGATACCCAGCGCGACACACAGCCACATCACGATACCGGAGAACAACGAGGCGTCGGATACGGCGACCACGGGGATCGCGACCGAGGTAGCCTCCTGCACCTGAGAGGAGCTCACGGCGGGGAGCTCGGCGAGATGCTCGGGCTCCACATAGGGCGAGGTAGCGTCCTCCTCATAGCTGTAGATCGGATCATACCACTGATTTGGCTCTTGCTGCGGCTGATCCTGCTGAGGCGCTTGCTCCTGAGGCGCTTCCTGCTGAGTCTGCTGACCTTGCAGAGTCTGCTGACCCTGTCCGCCCTGCGTCGTTTCTAACTGACTTTGCGACTGATCGACCTGACTGTTGTTTTGATTCCCATCACCCGGCGCGGCAAGCGCACTCATACAGCCGACAGCCGCAAGGATGCTCAGCGCCAGCAGGATGGATATCAAATGATGCAAAAGTCGATGATGCTTCATAATAACCTCAACTCAGTCAAAAACAGCGGATAAAAATGTGTCTATTTCAACGTGCATATTATAACAAAGCCCCGATCTTTTTTCAAGACCGGGGCAGTGAATTCGACATTATGCCTAATCACCGGCGACATCGAATCGACTTTTCTTTTGACAATGAATAAAGAATCATTCCGCGTGCGAAATATACGCGGTTTTGCCACGCTTTCGCATATGTGATTTCACCGTTTCAACAGCTCTGACAACGCCTGCGCCAGATATCCGCCGCTGCGGCAGGCTTCATCGACGGTATTCGCGTCGGTGCCCACCTCGATCAGCAGGGAGCCGTTGTTGAAATTCATGTTATAAGTATACTCGCCGAAGTTCAGCGGTCGTGTCATGCCGGGATAATGATCCTCGCACCTCTTTTGCAGCTGCATGGCGAAGATCAGATTATCATGCCAGAAATCAAAGCCACCCTCGGTATCGTACCCCGCCATGATCATGATCTGCGCCGCCTTATCGCCGTCGACCTCAAAGGTCGGCTTATACTTGGTGCCGTCGTCGGTGGTCATCGCGTCACGGTGCAGGTCGATGGTGACCTTGATCGAAGGATACTTTTCCTTATATGCCGAGATCGTTTCCCATGAGCGGGCATACGAGCCCTCATAGGAGGGATAATCATGGAGGGTGGTGTCATGGACAGCGCCGATCCCGTTTTTCTTCAGCGTATCGACGAGCTTCTCCCCTACCGCGACAACGCCGAGATCGCCGTCGGTAGAGCGCGGATAATAGTCCTCGTAATACTCGCCGTTATCCTCGGTCAGATACCGCTCGCAGGTATGGGTATGGTAGACCAGCACCTGCACCTCGTGGTTATCCTCGAGGGAAAAGGGCAACTCCGCCGACAACAGCGATTCTACATCGAGGTCATAATCCGTTGTGTTGCGGATGGTAAAATTGTCATAGCTCATATTGCCGTTGCTGACCCGGATCTCTTTGACGGGATAGGTCGTGCCGCTGTGGGGCGTATCCTGCGGCTTCTCTCTGACTTGCTCGGTGTCGGTCGGCGTTTCGGCAAGCGGTCTTACCACAGGCGGTTGTGTCGGCGCTTCGTCCGCTGTCGCGGTCGTGCTGTCGGCGCTCATATCGCCGTTGACAAAGCTCAGCTTTCCCGACAAAAGCGCCGCTTCATCCTCGAGCGCGATACAGGATCGCACACGGTATACCACCATACTCAGGCTCACCGCCATCACCAAAGCCAATGCCGACGCCGTCACCGTCATCTTCCAATGTCGTTTCTTCATTCTCTCACCTTTTATACGAATTGCTATAGTATATGCAACTCGTGGACGAGATATGACTATCAGAAGAAATAAGGTTGAGATTGCCGCGTCGCAGACGTGCGCGTCTGCTCCTCGCAATGACTGTTTCTATTATGCTACAAAAGATCCAACAGATCCTCGGTATCGATGTCCGTTTGCAATGCCATATTGACCGACAGTGAGATCAAATGCGCGGCGCGGTCGATCAGCAGATCCACCTCCTTGGGGGTGACCACCATGCTCCTGCCCTGCGGCGAAACACTGCGGGAAAGCTCCACACTCTCCTTTTCGTCATCAATCTCCAACAGGTCGAACGCAAGGGTCACCGCGTCCACGACCGTAGGCACACCGATAGCGATCACAGGGATCCCCATGGTATCGGAATCGATCCGCACACGGCGGTTGCCGACGCCCGCGCCGGGCGAGATCCCGGTATCGGAGATCTGCACCGTGCACCCGAGGCGTTCGAGCCGACGTGACGCGAGCGCGTCCACCGCGATCATGGCGGAGGGTCGGATGTTTTTGATGACGCCCTGCAATAATTCACCGGTCTCGATCCCTGTCTGACCGGTCACGCCGGTGTTGACCACCGCGACCGCTCTGAGCCTGTCCAACCCGGTCGATCGCGCGACCTCGCCGCGGATATGACGCGTCGCGAGCACCTTGGACGCTGCCTTCGGCCCCAGCGCGTCGGGCGTGATCTCTACATTGCCCAGTCCCGCCACCAGCACCAGACCGTTCACCGGCAGCAATCGGCGGATCTCCTCGGACAGCGCCTGCACGCGGCTGTCGGTGTCGCGTATGCTGTCCGTCAGCGGCGGCAGCTCCACCGTCACATAATGTCCCATCGGCTTTTTGAGCAGTTGGGCGGCGCGTTTGGTCAAGATCCGGAGCCGTTCGATCGGCAGTCCTTCGACCTTCTCCGAGGTATATTCGATCCCTTTGATATCCTCGCCGAGCAGCTCGCGTTCCTCTACGGCGAGGTCGGTCCTGCGTTCCATCCTCACAGTCCTTTCCTGAAAACTACCATTATTATATGCCGACAAAATGTTTACATTCAGGAAAAAATGTGTTAATATTATGATGATTTATTATGCTATATTATGATTGATAAAATATACCGAACGGAGGTATGGACATGATGCGTAAACTGATCACCATACTGCTGACCGCCGCGCTGATCGGCTCAACGACCCTTGCCGCTTCCGCGGCGCAGATCGACACAGCCGAAACAAGCGCGCAGGTCGACGCCGCGATCGTCGCCGCGGATTACGCCGAGGTCGGCGGTACACTGGAGCCGGAAGAAACGCTTCCGACCGCGTACAACTCGGCGGAGCACGGCTACACCACTCCCGTACGTCAACAGCAATACAACACCTGCTGGGCATACAGCTCCACCGCCGCCTTAGAATCCTTTTTCCTTAAAAACAACCGGCAGGCGTTCCATCTTTCGACCATGCACATGAACTACTGGGGCACCGCGCGGAATAACGGGAAGGGTTGGCAGCGCACCTATTCGGATGCGGGTTATCCCTACGTCGCGATGGGGTATCTGACTTCCTTCGGCTGTATCGACAACACTCTGTTTGACGAAAGTAAAACCGTTGAGGACTTCCATGCGGCAAGCAACCTCTATCCCTATCAGGCAGCGGACTCCGTCATCTATCTCGACGGAGATGACCCCGACACCATCAAGACCGCGATCTATCAATACGGCGGCGTCATCGGCAATTTCCATTATAACGGCAGCTATCTCAAGCGCGACGCCTATTATTGTGATTTACCCGGACTGACTACTGCTCAGCTCAACGGTCACGCGATTGAGATCGTCGGCTGGGACGACAACTACGAAGTCGGCAACTTTGTCAGCGGACATCAGCCCTCCTCTCCCGGTGCATGGGTGTGCAAGAACAGCTGGGGAGCCTCATGGGGTGACAACGGCTATTTCCGGATCTCCTACGAGGATCTGTATCTCTTTGATTCCCGCTTCGGTCCGAGCTACTCGATCAGCTCAGCTTCTCCGATCGACGCGAACACAAAGATCCAACAGAACGAGAGCTTCGGCGCGACCTATGAATTTGACTACATTCAGCAGGCGCGTCCCAATCAGAGCAAGATGACCTACGCGAATGTATTTGACTTTTCGGACGGCTATCACAACATCGACAAGGTCGTGTTTGAATCCACCTCCGAGGGCTCAAAATACTCCGTCTACTATATGCCCGTCGATGCTAACGGCGCTCCGGTCGTCACCCCCGATCAGTGGACGCTGCTCGCGCAGGGCACCATCGAGCATCAGGGCTATACGAGCGCCAAGGTGTACGGCTTCGACGCGCCGAAAACAAAGGGCGCGATCGGCGTCACGATCGAAAAGAACGGCAAAACCGACATTGAGATCGGTGTAGACGAATGGCTCACCGTAGGCGGTAAATATCTGTTTAAGCCCGAATCCGAATACGGTCAAAGCTACCTGATCGGCTATTCCGCCTCGGCGATGGATATCATGACCTTCTATCAGACGAAGCTCGACGATACCGTCGGCGGCACCTTTGTCATCAAGGCGCTTTGCACCAATGACGAAAAGGTAGGCGACGTTGACCGCGACGGTGAATTCACTGTCATGGACATCACACTCACCCAGCGCTATTTCGCGCATTTACGACAGCTCAATGAAGAACAGCTTCGCTTTGCCGATATCGACAACAACGGCACGGTAGAGATCCTCGACACAACACAAATGCAGCGTCGACTGGCTCATACGGGCTAATCCATCCAAACAACATCAAAAACCGGAACCGCACATACGCAGTTCCGGTTTTTCTTATTCGTTCATTTACCGAGAAGAGGGATAAATATATCCCTGAAAGATCCAGTTCTCTCTCCCTGCCGAAGGATCGTCGGCAGGCACCGTATCCATATAGAATTCCACGCCGCTGTAGGCGGAATTGGACAGCAGCACCGAATCGCCGTCCACCTGTTCGACGACAGCCACATGCCCCGGGCCTCCGTCGGCATACGCCCAGCACGCGATCGCGCCCTGCTGCGGTTCATCGCCGTAATCATAGATATGATTCTCGGCATTGTAGTCATACCAGGTACACGCGTCATAGGGCGACAGCTCGGGACGCTCACCGCTGATCTCATACGCCCTGCCCCATGCGTAGCAGGTGCAGTTCGGCATACCGTAGCCTGCGGCATAAAACGGATTCTCGCCCGAATAATACCGCGCATTATCCGCGTCGGGCGACGTCAGCCTCGGCGTGTACCCATCCTCCCTTTGCGGATGCTCGCGCACCTCAGGGAGCTTCTTTTCCGTCGGCGAGGGCGGACTGTCTGTCGGCGTCGGCAGCTCTGTCGCGGCGGTCGTTTCCTCAATGTCCTGTTCGGGCGCCTCATACATCGCGGCGGATATCGCGGTGATCGTACACGCCAGCAGTAAAAACACCGTCACAAACGATACGGCTCTGATCAGCATCTTCATCACATCCTCTGTTTTCATACTAATCCTATGAAAGAAAAAGAGCGGATATGACAAAAGCTCCCCTGACACGAAACAAAAAAAGGCTCCCTTTGGTAAAGGGAGCTGTCGCCCGATGGCGACTGAGGGATTGTATTAATTGACCGAGTGACAACGAGATACTTCTCCAAGAAAGGTGTAGTTACATTTATTATGAACTTCATAATATGATATATCTCATTACATCACATACAGCAGGATCGCCAAAAACTGCAATACACTGCCGGCCAGTACGAGCACATGGAACACCGAGTGCATATAGCGTACCTTCTTGCCGATGCCGTACAGCACGGCGCCGATGGTATACGCGATACCGCCCGCCAGCAGCAGGAGGAATCCGGGCATCGTCATCGCGTCGATCGTCAGCTTCAGCACGGCGATCACGCACCAACCCATGCCGATGTAGCACACCATGGACACCTTTTCAAACCGCTTGAGGTCGATCGCGTTCAGCGTCACGGCGATGGCGGTCAGCGCCCATTCTACACCGAAGATCGACCATGCCAGCGCTGGATTCAGCGGACGGATGCCCACCAACAGGATCGGCGTGTAGGTGCCCGCGATCAAAAAATAGATATCGCAGTGGTCGATGATCCGCATCACACGTTTGGCGTTGCCGACAGGCAGCCCGTGATAGACGCTGGACACGGTGAACATGATCAGCAGTGTCGTGCCGTAGATCGCGCCCGATACGATTGCCCACGGATCGCGGTGCATCGCCGCCATCACGACCAACAGCGGGATCGCCGCTACGGCAAATACCGCGCCGATGGCATGGGTCACGGTGTTGCAGATCTCTTCACCGCGCGTATAATCGGGGAGCTGTGTTTTCAGCTTCCTCTTTTTTGTCGCGATATCGCCGCCGGTCATCGTATGGACCGCGTTCATCACTCGTCCTCTCTTTCTTCATCTCCGACAAAGAACAGCGCGACGGTACCGGTGCCGGTGTGACAGCCGATGGTGGTACCGATATCGAAGATCGGAACCTGTTTGACGTTCTTGAAGCGAGCCATCACCTGCTCACGCACGGAGATCGCGTCCTCCAGACAATCCGACTGAGAAATATAGCATAAGCCGCCGTACTCTTTGCCGCCCAGCGCGTGCTGTTCCATCTTATCGACCAGCGCGGTCAGCACCTTCTTCTTGGTTCTGATCTTCGCGATAGGCTTGAGCTTGCCCTCGGGGCTGACGCACAGCAGCGGACAGATCTCAAAAATGCCGCCCAGCACGCCGCTGATCTTGGACACTCTGCCGCCCTTGATGTAATAGGTCAGGTCGGTGGAGCAGAACCAGTGCTGTATCGTTTGCTGATGATCCAGCGCCCACTGATACAGCGCGTCGATATCCATACCCTCGTCGCGTTTTTGAGCGAGCAGGGTCATATACATACCCGCGCCCGAAGAAGCGCACAGCGAATCGACGATATAGATCTCGCGATCCGGGAACTCCGAACGCAGCATATCCGCCGCGGCATTCGCACTCTGTACGGTGTTCGAGATACCCGACGACAGGCACGCGTGCAGGATATCCTTGCCCTCGCTCAGCAGCTCACGGAAGTAGTCGACATACTCGCCGACAGACACCTGAGAGGTCGAGGTCTCGGCGCCGTTGCGGATATAACCGTAAAACTCCTTGGCGCTCATGCTTTCATACAGGTCGTCGGTATACGATTTACCGTCAACGATAAAGTGAAAACCGATATAGCGGATGCCGAGCTTGTCGAACATCTCCTTTGTCATATCGGCGGTGGTACAGGTACTGATGATATAGCTCATAACAAACACTCCTTTTGACTCGGACAGACAGCAGAGATCGACCGGATGCGGTCTTTTCCTGTTACCTGAATACGGCAGAGAGCTATTGCCGTGTGAATAATTTGCTATTGCCGCCGCACAGCTCATACTTTTCCTGATAGAAAACAGACCGCAAGAGCTGTCTGCGTTTTTATGAATCGTAATTCCCGTGCGTCGGACGGCATGTTCTTACAACTACCATTTTATCCCATCCGAATCAAATTGCAATCTATTCGGCTGTATTGATCATCTACTGTTGATCTTTTTTCATTCTACGGACAAAAAGAAAGGAGTAGAGCGCCATAAGAAGCACTCTACTCACAGTAGAAACAAGGATAAATGCGGGATAAAGCAATGCCGCGTCATCCGGTTGTTTTATTCTTTTTTGGCTTCTTCTTGATCGAGAAGGCAAAAATAATGATGATCTGCGCCGGAATACCCAGCAAGAACAGCTGCCACCAGTTGTATTGAAGCGCGGTCAGGTATACCGAGCAGATGATGCCCCATACCAAGCCCGAGATAATGTACAGGTTCCATGAGCGGTCACCCCATACGGAATTGAGCACCAACAGCGTGATCAGCGAGACCGGGATCGCGTATATGAAGATCAGCCAGTTGACGTAACCCGCGATCCACAGGATCACGAACAGCAATACCGCCAGCGCCCAGATCCCCGCCAGAACCGTCAGCGTGATAAAACGGCGGCTGTAACGGCGGCCGGTATTCTTTTCGGGCTTGATATCTTCATCATCCGAATGAGGGGTGATGATATAATCGACCGTAACGCCGCCGAGGTCGGCGATCTTTTTGAGCACAAACACATCCGGGATCGACTCGCCGCGCTCCCATTTGGAAATGCTCTTGTCCGAATAGTTGAGCATCTCACCGAGCTGAGCCTGTGTCAGGTTCATTGAGGTGCGCAGACGGGTGATGTTCTCCGCTACGACCTTCTTAAATTCATCCATGAGTATCTATCTCCAAAAAATATAAACAGTTACATAAGCACGTTAAAGTATATCATAAGCGAAATAATAAATCAAGTATGAGATTGATGAGATCAACAGAACGAAAGAAGATACCGACAGCACGATCACCTTTGTTCAAAAGAAAACCCACGGTCTCCCGTGGGCTCAGTTGCTTTATTATTCTTTTACAGAACTTTCGCCAGGAAGCTCTTGAGGCGATCGCTCTGCGGATGATCGAAGATCTCCTCGGGCGTACCCTCTTCGATGATCTTGCCGCTGTCCATAAAGACGACGCGGGATCCGACCTCGCGGGCAAAGCCCATCTCGTGGGTGACGACCACCATCGTCGAGCCTGCCCGAGCCAGCTCCTTCATGACGTCCAGTACCTCGCCGACCATCTCGGGGTCGAGCGCGGAGGTAGGCTCGTCAAAGAGCATCACCTCGGGCTCCATGCACAGCGCGCGCACGATGGCGATACGCTGCTTCTGTCCGCCGGACAGCTGAGAGGGATAAGCGTCCGCTCTGTCGGCAAGTCCAACGCGCTTGAGCAGCTCGCGCGCCTTTTCCTCTGCCTCTTTCCTGGATCGATGCAGCAGCTTACACGGACCGAGTGTCATATTACGCAGGACCGTCATATTCGGGAAGAGGTTGAAGTGCTGGAACACCATACCCATCTTCTGGCGGTGCTTGTTGATATTGACATGCGGCGCGTTGATATCCACCCCGTCAAAAATGATCTCGCCGGAGGTAGGCAGCTCCAACAGGTTCAGCGAACGCAAAAAGGTGGATTTACCGGAACCGGAGGGACCGACGATGACGATTACCTCGCCGCGGCTGATGTCCATGCTCACGCCGTCCAGCGCGTGGATCGTGCCCTCACGATAATGCTTTTTTAAGTTTTTGACCTGGATCAAAACACGCGGATCAACGTTCATTCTTGCGCAGCCTCCTCTCGATTATGCCGACGATCCATGTCAGCAGCATAACGATCGCCAGATAGATCAGCGCCACGGCGATCAACGGCATAAACGCCGAGAAGGTCGCGCCGCGGATCGCGTTACCGGCACGGGTGAGGTCGACAACGCCGACATAACCCGCGACTGAGGTCTCCTTCAAGAGCGCGATAAACTCGTTGAGCAGGGTGGGCAGTACGTTCTTCAACACCTGCGGGATGATGATATACACCATCGTCTGCACATAGTTGAATCCGAGCGACCGTCCCGCCTCGAACTGTCCCTTGTCGATGGACATGATACCGCCGCGCAGGATCTCGGCGACATAGGCGCCGGAGTTGATACCGAACGCCAGCGACGCGATCAAAATATCCTTTGTAGATGACGCGAAGATGATGAAGTAGATGATCAACAGCTGTACCACAACAGGTGTACCGCGGATGATGGTCAGATACACTTTACAGATCGCGTTGAAAAAGCCCAGTACATAGTAACCGATACTCTTACTGTGCTTCATATCCTCTTTGTTATTATCAAAGGTGGTGCGGATCGCGGCAATGATAATACCGATCACAACACCCAACAGCGCCGCGAAAAACGTGATCTTCAGGGTGTTTCCCAAACCCTCAAGCAACGATTTCCATCGATCCTTTTCGACGAAATTCAGAATAAACTGCGCCTTGACGTCTTCCCACCAGGAACCGCCCGCGCTCTCGGAAGCCGTCTGGGCGGCGCTTGCCGAAATGCCGAAAAGAGCGGCAGTGCTTAATACGACCGCGAAACAAATCGACGGTACAACAAATCTTTTCTTTCTCATTCTTATCCTACCATATACACAGAAACAGGGCGGAGGATTCCGCCCTGAGTCGGTTCAAAATCTTATCAGTTCGCCTTGATGTACTTGTCGATGATGTTTTTGACGGTACCGTCAGCGATCAGTTCCTTCAGCGCGCCGTTGACCTTGTCCTTGAGCTCGGTGTTATTCTTGGCAAAGCAGATCGCGTAGTCCTCTTCCGCATACTTGCTGTCGAGGATCTGCAGACCCTGAGTAGCCGCGACATAGCTCTTTGCGGGCTCGTTGTCGATAACGACCGCGTCGACCTTACCGGAAGCCAGTGCGGATACAGCGTCGTTACCGGACTGGAACTTAGTAATCAGGGATTCCTCCTTGCCTGCCTTGGCATAATCCTCGCCGATGAGGAAGTCGCCGGTGGTGGAGAGCTGTACGCCGACCTTATAGGAAGTACCCTCCGCGAGCAGATCGTCGGCAGACTTTATATCGCTGCCGTCCTTGACGATGACCGCCTGGATACCGGTCGCATAGCTGTCGGAGAAATCGACGGACTGCTTTCTTTCGTCAGTCACGGTCATACCCGCCATACCCATATCATACTTGCCGGTCTGTACGCCGGTGATGATGGAGTCAAACTCGATGTCAGCGATCTCAAGTTCCATGCCGAGCTTATCGGCGATCGCCTTCGCGATCTCTACATCGATACCGACAAACTCTTCGCCTTCCTTATACTCATAGGGAGGGAAGGTCGCGTTGGTAGCCATGGTGAGCTTGGCAGCCTTAGCCTCGGTAGCCTTAGCGGCGTCCTTGTTGCTGTTGCCGCAGCCCGCGAGCATTGCGACAGAAGCGATCATAGCAACTGCCATTACAAGTGCAATAATCTTTTTCATTGTGTAACCTCATTTCATCTAAAATAGTTAGTCTTTTATAACCACTTATCTATTACTATACAACAAAGTTTCGGAATAAGCAAGTCAAATCCGCATAACCATGCTAATTTTTTTGTTTTTACGGTCGATATTTCATTGCGTTTCTCCCTTTGGTCGAACAAATCGATATCAACCCTCAGTCACTTCGTGACAGCTCTCCTCAGCGGAGACAGCAGACCCTTTTGTCCGCTTTGCGGACATTTCCCCTAACAGGGGAATCCCCTTAGGAAAGGGAGCCTTTTATTGATCGCAAAAGCATGGTGATTATGTTATCCCGCAGAGATCAGAACGACGTCAGGAACGCCTGCAGTCGCTCGCTCTTCGGATGATCCAGAATGTCGGGAGTACCGCGCTCTGCGATCACGCCGCCGTCCATAAAGATGATCTGGTCGGATACATCGTGCGCGAACGCCATCTCATGGGTGACGATGATCATCGTCATCTTCTTCTCGGCGAGTGAGCGGATGACCTTGAGTACCTCGCCGGTCAGCTCCGGATCGAGCGCGGAGGTCGGCTCGTCAAAGCAGAGGATATTCGGCTTCATGGCAAGCGCGCGGGCGATCGCCACACGCTGCTGCTGACCGCCCGACAGCTCACAGGGATAGCTGTTGACCTTGTCACGCAAGCCGACGCTTTCGATCAGTTCGAGGGCATATTGCTCGATCTCTTCCTTGCCGCCTTTGTTCAGCAACTTCGGCGCGAGGGTGACGTTCTCGAACACGCTGTACTGTGGGAAAAGATTGAAGTTCTGGAACACCAGACCGAAATGCAGACGCTTTTGTCTGAGCTCGGATTCGGACGGACGCTTGTTGATCGAAGCGTCAAAGATCGGTTCACCGTTCACGATGATCTGACCCTCGTCGGCGAACTCGAGTGAGTTCAGACATCTGAGCAGGGTGGTCTTGCCGGAGCCGGAGGAGCCGATGATGGACAGCACCTCGCCCTGTTCCAGATTGAAGTCGATACCGCGGAGCACATGGTTACGACCGAAGCTCTTATAAATATTTTTTACTTCCAGAATAGCCATAACGATGCCTCCTTACGCCTTAAAGTAGCTCAGCTTCTTCTCGACCCAGCCGAACAGCAGGGTGAGGATGCCGGAGAACGCGAGATAGTATACGCCCGTGAAGAACAGCGGCCAGATCGCGCCGGAGATGCCCTCGCTGCCCTTGAGGAACGCCTGACCGGCCCAGATGATCTCCTGCAGCGCGATGATACGCGCCAGAGAGGTATCCTTGACCAGGGTGATGATCTCGTTTGCCATCGGCGGAACGATACGCTTGATCATCTGCAAAAGGGTGATCTTGAAGAAGATCTGACTTTTCGATAGACCGAGCACCTGACCGGCTTCCTGCTGTCCGTGAGGAACGCCTTGGATGCCGCCGCGGAAAATCTCGGAGAAGTAGCAAGCGTAGTTGATGATGAACGCGATAGCCGACGCAAAGAATCTGCCGCCTTCACCGCCGCCCCAGATCTGTTGTCCGAAGACAAGTCCGGGAAAATAGAAGATGATCAGCAGCTGGAGCATCAAAGGCGTGCCGCGAACGATCCAGACGATGAACCTGACCAACATCGACAGCGGCTTGAACTTGCTCATCGAGCCGAAGGAGATGATCAGTCCCAGCGGGATCGCGCCCAGCAGGGTCACGGCAAACAGCTTTAACGTCTGCAAAAAACCAACGTTCAAAGCGTGGAATACGATTGGGAATTGTTGAAAAAATCCGTCCATATTGATAACCTCATCTTTACGATACTTGAAAAAACAACTTAGGCAATCGAGAATGAATCCGAGCTCGGGTTTATTCTCGGTTGCATAAGCCGCCAAAAGACAGAGAGCCGAAGCCCTCTGCCTTTTGAAAAAGGTGTCTTATTGATGCGATGATCAGCCCTCGATCAACGCGGTCTGAACCTTGTACTGCTCAGCGACAGCCTTCAAAGTACCGTCAGCCTTGGCGGAAGCGAAGAACTCATTGCACTTCGCGGTCAGATCGGAGCCCTTACGGAAGCCAACGCCGTATTCCTCGGAATTCAGAGCGACCGTATAGGTGAGCTGCTCATAGCCGGTGCCCTCGCCTACCATAGCGGAAGCCATCAGAGAGTCGATGATCGCCGCGTCACAGGTGCCGGAAGCAACCTCCATCAGCGCGGTAGCCTGATCCTTGACCTCGGTGAACTTGAAGCCGTTTGCCTCAGCCTGCTCCTGACCGGCGGAACCGCTCTCAACAGCAAAGCTCAGGGTCTTGCAGGACTCAGCGTCGCCATACTTGTCGGCAACGTTCTTGTTGACAACAACGACCTGCGCGTTGTTCAGGTAAGCGTTGGAGCAGGACATCGCGGAGGTGACCTCGGGAGTCAGAGTCATGCCGTTCCATACACAGTCGACAGAACCGCCGTTGAGCTCGAGGACCTTGTTATCCCAATCGATCTCTACGAATTCGACGGTTACACCGAGGCTCTCGGCAAATTTGGTAGCCATATCAGCGTCAAAGCCGATCCACTTGCCGTCCTTCTGATAATCCATCGGCTCAAAGTCGGTGATACCGACGATCAGCTTGCCTGCCTTCTGAACCTTTTCAAGGTCAGCAACGGACGCGGCGGAATCTGCGGTTGCGGAATCTGCAGTAGCAGCAGCCTCGGTAGCCGCGGTCTTGTCTTCGGATTTCTTCTCCTCGGTCTTGCCGCAGGCAGCCAGTACAGCGCCAACCATCAGCAGCGCCATTAATAATGCAATAATCTTTTTCATGGTTTTCCTCCAATAGAATAGTTTCTGTCGGGTTTTCGACAGTACAACGATATTTATTTTAACGCATTAGCTCAGTAAAATCAAGACCTATAATGCACAAAGAATCAAAAAGGTATTTTGAAAGGAATAGTACAATTCACCACTGCGTTGTGATAAAGCGATTTCGGAGACCTTTCACCGATCAAAATCGCCCGGGATCATCCCCTTATTCCTTCGCTTTCTCACCGGCAGCCGTCTCTTTGAACGAGCAACAGTGGATCATTGAACTCTCGTAAACGTAAAAAAACGGCAACCTTTCGGTTGCCGCCCAAAGTCATTTGATTAAGCCTTGATCTTCTTCACCGCTACAGCACCTAAGCCGAGAGCAAGAACAGACAGACCGAGAACGATCCACAGCGGATCACCGGTCTTCGGAGAGCTCTTTCCCTCATCCGGATTGGAAGGCTTAGAGGGAGAGTCGGGTGTGGAGCCGGGCTGAGTGAAATACGCTATCGCATGGATATCGGACTTAGGTTTGATAACAAGAACAGGATCGGTCAAAGAACCGGAAATGATCTCGTAATCACCCTCGATGGTCCATTTAACGAACTCACCGTTGCCTTTTTCTACAGCAGTCAGCTTGACTTCGCCGTCCTCACCGACAGCATCAACCTCAACGGTTTTCTTATCACCGTCTGCCGTACCTAGAGAACCATCCGACGGATCGTATTCGACGACAATGTTGTAATGCTCCTTCGGAGTAGGACTGGGATTAGTCTCAGCAACGACAGTAGCTGTCAATGCAAAAATCATCACTAACGCCAAAACGACAGATACTAACTTTTTCATATTTATCATCTCCATGAAAAAATACTAACTCAATGTTAGTCCTATGATAGCATTAATCCCCTCCGTTTGTCAATAGATTTTCACAAATTAATCCACCAAATTTTACAGATTTGTCATTATTCTTTGTCATCTTTTGATAAAAAAAGACGCGGCATATCGTACATAACGCACGAAATGCCGCAGTCTTTTTACAAGATTCAATCAGACAATGTCATCTGGAACCAATCGATCCTTCTGCCGAATTCTCCGGCGTAGCCGTCCTGACCCGACGAGGTCTCGTCGTCGTACTGCCACGGGAAATAGTAGTTCCCGATGGGCGCGACACGGTACTTCGCCTTGAGCCAGCCGCACCTTTTGACCACCGAGGAGGGCGTATCATAATACACCTCAACAGCGTCAATCGGCTTGTTGTCGCCGGCATAGCCGTTTTCGTCATCATTGATATCACAACCGGACACATACGGGAGCCATCTGCCGCCCATAACATGGACGCGATACTTCACCGCACCCTCGGAGGCCCTGATCGCCACGTCGGTGATCGCCTCACCGGTAACGCCCGCGTAATCCGACAGATCCGTGACGCTCGGCAGCCATCTGCCGCCGCAGCGGACACGGTAACTCACCGCGGGAAAATCCCCGGAGCTGTCCGAGCCGTCATAAGCAGGTCTGCCGGCGCAGGATACCGTCGAGAGCGAGCGCACACGCCGCATGACCTCTCCGTTTGACGAGGAGCCGGTGTTGCCCTCGATGGTCGTGATGGTGTTGTCACCGTTGACGCTCTCGATGATGCCGACATGGTCGCTGACATAGGTGCCGGGCACTAAGGTAGAGCGCTCGTTCGTCCAGTGGAAGAACACCACGTCGCCGCGCTTGAAGCCCGACATCTTCAGTCTTCCGTGATCCTGAAACGCCTTTGCGGCATAGCCGCAGTTGGCGGTTTTGGTATAGAGCAATGAGGAAGCGCCCGCCTGATGGAACACCCACTGTACAAAGGTCTCGCACCAGTCGTAGCCGCTTCCCGACACGGTTGTGCCGTAGTACCAGTTATTATATTTGCACTTCTTGATATTGGTCGCCTTGGTGCCGATCTCGGCACGCGCGATGTTGATAATTTTATCCGCGTTGACCGCCATTTCATCACCTTCCTGTACGGCGCCTTCGCCATCCGCGGACAGCGAAAGCGCCTGTTTCATCCTATTATTCGTTTAGATCGCGGCAAGACAGCTTTCGATATCACCGATCATGGTGTCAATCTGTGTCTTGCTATAAACATCTTCGGATTTTGCGAGAGCGACCGCGTCACCGTCGAGCTTGACATACGGCACATCGTCGCAGAAGAACATATTGCCGTCAAAAACGTCCTCGACGTCAGAGGCGTCCACCTCGGTGACAAGATCCATCTTGTCATTCAACTGCGCAAAATCTGCCAGTTGGACCCAGTGATCGGTCGCAGTGCAGAAGAATACCTCGCCGCTGATTCCGATACCGAGTTGACCTGTCACACCGCTGAGATTCGGCGTGACGTTTATCCTGTAGGTGTAGGGACGGAGCGCCGCCATCAGATCCGCCGCTTCGATATCCGCCGCAAGCGGCAGCCGCGCGATTTTGCGCGTATTCGGCACCTTATCGGCAGTTTTGGCGTCAGCATAAGAGATCGTAAAGGTGTTGCAATCCGCCGCTTTGCCGTCCGCATAGCGCTTGATCACGCTGTTGGATACGGCATTGTCACTGCTGTCGCTCATGGCGCTGTCGGGAGCGATACCGCTGACATGGTATTCGGTGCGGACATATTCGCCCTGCTCGGGATCATAGACGCACCAATAGCCGTCGTCATCGACATACGGCGAGATTGCGGTGATCGTCTCCAGCGCCTGATTTATACTATTCTGCAGCTGAGAAGGTGTGACATACTCCATCTCGCCGCCGTCGTCATCGAGCTCTACCGCCGAACCGATGAGGAAAAAGTCCTTGGTAGTATGCTCGATATCGCCGTCGCTGTCGGCGATCTTCACCTGAACCTGCACCACGCCCGAGGAGCACAGATCCTCCTTGCGGATCTGCCATGTCAGCACGGTATCGCCGTGGTCACGCTGAGCCGAAAGCGGCACCGAGCGCACGGTATCGTCATCAAAGCGCACGCACAGGGTGAAGGCGCAGTTCTCCCCCATGAAATCGATCATGGTGAACTGCTTGGTGTTTACCGTATTGTCGCCTGCGAATCCGACAAAACGGTCACTGTCCGGGATCATCAATTTCCCGTTTTGGATGGTAATCATAAACTCACCTCCACCTATGCCGAGATAAGAAAAAAAGTTGCATAAAACTATGCAACCGATAAAAAAATCTTTTCTTTAAAATATCCCCGCACCAAACGTTGATGTTCAGTGCGGGGATCGTTTTTTATACATTATTGATCAAATCATATCCGCAAGGTCGAGGATCATCCGCTCGGTCTTATCCCATCCCAGACACGCGTCGGTGATGGACTTGCCGTAGCAGCCGCCGTCGACCGCCTGATTGCCGTCCTCGATATAGCTCTCGATCATGAAGCCCTTGACCATACGCTGTAACTCCGTGTTATAGCGGCGCGCCGCCATGACCTCTTTGATGATACGCGGCTGTTCAAAGGGATTCTTGCCGGAATTACTGTGATTGGTATCGATGATGCAGGCGGGATTCTTGAACATGCCCGAGGTATACAGACGCAGCAGGTGCATCATATCCTCATAATGATAGTTCGGCAGGCTCTCGCCGTGCTTGTTCATATAACCGCGCAGGATCGCGTGTGCGTAGGGATTGCCGTGGGAATGTACCTCCCAGCCGCGATAGATGAAGGTATGACCGTGCTGCGCGGCGGTGATGGAGTTCATCATGACCGACAGATCGCCGCCGGTCGGGTTCTTCATACCGACAGGGATATTCAGACCCGAGGACACCAGACGATGCTGCTGGTTCTCGACCGATCTGGCGCCGACCGCGACATAGCAGAGGATGTCGTCCAGATAGCGGTGGTTCTCGGGATAGAGCATTTCATCCGCGCAGGAAAAGCCGGTCTCCTTCAAGGCACGGATGTGCATGGAGCGGATCGCGACGATACCCTTGAACATATCGGGCTTCTTCTCGGGATCGGGCTGATGGAGCATACCCTTGTAGCCCGCGCCGGTGGTACGGGGTTTGTTGGTATAGATGCGCGGGATGATGAAGATCTTGTCCTCCACCTTATCCTGCACCTTTCTCAGACGGCTGATATAATCCAGCACGCTGTCCTCTCTGTCGGCGGAGCAGGGCCCGATGATCAGCACGATACGTTCATCCTTGCCCGCAAAAATATCCTGCACCTGCTTTTCACGCTCGGTAACGATCTGTCTGAGCTCGTCATCGAGGGGGTACATCTTCTTGACCTCCATCGGGATGGTCAGCTTGCGCTCAAATTCCATGTTCATATTCATATGATACACCTTCCTTTATTAAGCCTTCCCCTTGAGGGGAAGGTGGGCAATTTGCCGGACACGTGTCAAGGCAAATTGATCGGATGAGGTGGAAACGTTTCCGCTTCCTGCCGAAAACAGATTAATCGGAAAGGCTTCCACCTCATCCGCTTCACTTTGTTCAGCACCTTCCCCTTAAGGGGAAGGCTGATTTATTTATTAAAATACGCTCTTCTCTTGGTACTCAGCCGCATCTTTTCTCTGAGCTCCTCCACCCTGCCGTCGCGGATCATATCGCGCAAGGCGGCAAATTCGCCGAGGAAAATATCCATGTATTTCAACAGCGAATCACGGTTGAGCATGAACAGCTCGCTCCACATCAGATCGTTGATGTTGGCGATACGCGTCAGATCGCGGAAGCTGTCGCCGGTGTATTCCACCAGATGCTCGTTGTCGGAGCAGGTCATCAGCGATACCGCGATACAGTGGGTCAGCTGAGACAGATAGCCGATCATCTCGTCATGCTCCTCCGGTGAGAGCACCGAGATACGCGAAAAACCGATGATCCTTGCCAGACCGCCGACCCATCGGATCCCCTCGGGGGTGTTCTTGTCCGTCGGCACGATGATGAAGTTCGCGTCGCGGAAGATCCTGTCGTTGGCATTCTCCACGCCGTAGACCTCACGACCCGCCATCGGGTGCGAGGCGATGAACTCCACATCATCCCGCAGCATCTTTTGGATATCATAGACGATACAGCTCTTCACGCCGGTCACGTCAGTGAGCATCGCGCCGGGCTTGAGATAATCCTGATACTGCGCGATCCAGTCCTTGAACACCTTTGGATACAAGCCGAAGATCACCGCGTCGGCTGAGCCGACGATCTCCGGATCCACGGTGGTATAGCCGTCGTTGATGATGTGATTCTCCAGCGCGTAGTCGATCGCGGACTGCCGCTTTTCGATGGCGGTGATGTGATAGCCCAGACGCTTGAGCGCCTTGGCGTAGCTGCCGCCGATCAGACCTAAACCGACGATGAGTATTCTTGAATTACTGATCCATTCCATTTGTTTGCACCTCTAAGCCAAGTTTTCGCATTTTATCAAAAAAGTCGGGGAAGCTCTTGTTCACCGCCTGAGCGCCGTCGATCACGCCGCCGGTCACCGTCAACAGCACCGACAGCGCCATCACGATCCGATGATCGCCGTGGGCGCTGAGTACCTCGGTGGGCTGACGGAGCGCACCGCCGTGTACGATCACCTCGTTCTCCCCTACCTCGACGTCGATACCGAGCTTTTGCAGCTCCTGCCGCATCGCGTCCGCGCGGTCACTTTCCTTGATCCGCAGACGGCGGGTCCCGGTAAACCTCGCGCCGCCGCACAATGCCGCGACAGCGAACAATACGGGTCCCAAATCAGGACAATCCGCGATATCGATCGGATCGATCCCGAGTTTAATATTCTCAAAAAGAATTTTATAGGCACTGTCACCCTGCAGGGTATTCTCCCGCAGGCCGTCGATCTTGACCGACGATCCCGCGTAGTTGAGCGCTTCAAAGAACGCCGCGTTGGAATAATCTCCCTCAACGGTCACATCCGCGGGACAGTAGCTTTGATTGCCTTTGATCCGATAATTGATCGGTTGAGATTGCCACGTCGCCCGACATTCCTGTCGTGCTCCTCGCAATGACGTTTCAACCTCGATCCCAAATTGACGCAAAGCCGCAACGGTCATATCGATATACGGCTTGCTCTCCACCGGCGGCAGGATACGGATCTCGCTGTCGCTGTCGAGCAGCGGCAGTGTGAACAGCAGTCCCGAAATGAACTGGGAGCTGATATTGCCCGCCACCTCGTAGACGCCGCTTTTGAGCCTTCCCTCTACGGTGAGATGATCCTCTGCTTTTTTGAAGCGGATCCCCTGATCGCGGGCGATCTTCTCATATACATCCATCGGGCGGGTCATCAGATACGGGCTGCCCCTGAGCACCCTTTCCTCGCCACAGAGCATACACAGCGGTGTGAAAAAACGCAGGGTACTGCCGCATTCATTGCAGTTGAGCACGGCGGTTTTTCCGATCGCTTTGCGCACATCCGTCCCTTTGACAAAGGCTGTATCGCCGTCGAGACGGATCTCGGCGCCCAGCGCCCTCAGGCAGTCGATCGTCGCCTTCACATCCTGTGAAAACGCCAGCCGCCTTACGACGCTCTCACCCTCGCTCAGTCCCGCGCAGATCAACAGCCGATGCGCCATGCTCTTTGACGGCGGCGCCGTGACCGTGCCGTGCAGCGCGGACGGTTTGATCTCAACCCGCATAGCGTTCCCTCAACAGTTCCATCGCTTCCAGATAGCCGTCGATACCGTGACCGGTGATCGTCGCGATACACGCGAGGCGCACATAGCTGATCTGTCGGAAGCCTTCGCGCTTGTCCACCTCGGAGATATGTACCTCCACCGCGGGGATCGAAACCGCCTTGAGCGCGTCGAGGATCGCGACGCTGGTGTGAGTGTACGCGCCGGGATTGATGACGATGCCGTCGACCTCCCCGTACGCTTCCTGTATTTTATCGACCAAATCACCCTCGTGATTGCTCTGGTACAGCTCGACCTCAACCCCGATCTTCTCCGCATGATCCTCGATCAATGCACAAAGAACGGCATAGGTCGTCCTGCCGTAAAGCTCCGGCTCACGGATGCCGAGCATATTCAGATTCGGTCCGTTGATCACTAAGATTTTCATAGGTTCTCCTTGATATCGAACGTAGTTTTGTAGGGTACGGCGCTTGTCGACGTACCGAGCACAACGAGCGTAGAGTAAAGATAAACTTGGTTAGAGGGAAAATCACCTAAGGTACCGGACGAGCAATGCTCGTCCCTACGACAACGTTACACAAACAGCTTTCGTCGGCAATTCGCAAAGGCACATCTCACCGCATCTTTTACTCCCCGTTAATAACAGAATCCGCTACGTCCTCGGGGTCGCAGTCGCCGTCGATGATAAAATCGGCGGTGCTCATATAGGTATCGATACGCTTTTTGTACAGGCGCAGGATCTTTTCCTTTTTATCCGCGAGCGGTCGGTCATCGGTTGGGATCAGGTTTTCGGGCGACCTGTCGATGAAGAAGATCGCGCCGTTATGCCGCAGCGCCTCGACATTTTCGGGGCGCATCACCGCGCCGCCGCCGAGGGAGATCACCTTGCCGCTGTACGCGGACACTTCTTTGATCACGTCGGTCTCCAGATCACGGAAGTATGTTTCGCCTTTTTCCCTGAAAATGGTCGGGATATGTCCCTCCCGTTCCACGATCAGGCGGTCGGTGTCGATCAACTCCCGACCGAGCTGATCTGCGACGAGCTTGCCGACAGTCGACTTACCCGATGCGGGCATACCGCTCAACACGATATTTCTTTTATCGAAATATATTTCATCATAGATCTTGTTGGTCAGCTTGATGACGTCCAAATCCTGTCCGAGGAATTTCTCTGCCGCCAGCACCGCCTGCGCGACCAGCATATACAAGCCGCCCGCGGCGTCGATCCCGCGCTTTTGCGCCGATAAGACCAACTGCGTTTGCAGGGGGTTGTAGATCACATCGATCACACCGCTGAGCAGCGGGAATCTGTCGATGTCGATCGGACAGTCAAAGATGTTCGGGAACATCCCGCAGGGGGTCGCGTTGATGATAACGTCCGCGTCACTGTGCAAGGCATACGCATCCTCATAGGTGATCGCGCCCTCACATTCACGGCGGCTGACGCGCAGGATCTCCTTTGCGCCCATGCGATCACAGACCGCCTTAGCCGTCAGAGAAGTACCGCCCGTGCCGAGGATCAGCACCTTCTTGTACTTCATCAACACGCCCGCGCTCTCGATCAGCGCTTTCATCCCGCCGAAATCGGTGTTGTAGCCGCAGAGGATCCCATCACGGTTGACGACGGTGTTCACCGCGCCGATCGCCTGCGCGTCGGGGTCGATCTCATCGAGCAGCGGGATCACATCCTGCTTATAGGGGATGGTGACATTGATCGCCTTAAAATTCTTTTGAAGAATAAAGTCTTGCAACTCTTCTTTTTTTAATTCTTTCAGAGAATATTGGTAATATCCCAATTTCTCATGTATCTCTTTGGAGAAGCTGTGCGGCAGCTTCTCCCCGATCAGTCCGTAGTCCATATGATCACGTTTTTCGTAGGGATGACCATTGGTCATCCGCCAATCAACGTTTCTCTCCTATCTATATTGGTTGCTATGTACAACGTCCACGGACGAGCAGTGCTCGTCCCTACAACTTATTACGCCAGCCAATCCGTGCCGTATCTCTGCGCCAGCAGATCAGCCAGTACCAAGGCGGTCACGCTGTCCACTACTACTCTCGCGCGGTGGATCACAGCGGGATCGTGGCGACCTTTTAATTCTAATACAGAATTTTCTCCCTTGATGAAATCGACCGTATTCTGCGCCTTGAAGATGGACGGCGTCGGCTTGACGGCACAGCGGAACACGATCGGCATGCCGTTGGTGATGCCGCCGTTCACGCCGCCGTTGTGATTGGTCGCCGTTTTTATTTCTTTATCAGAAATATAATAATGATCGTTATACGCGGAGCCTCTGCCGTTCACCATCGCAAACGCGTCGCCGAACTCCACGCCTTTGACGGCGGGTACGGAGAACAGCGCGTGACTGAGTACGCCCTCGACAGTATCGAACCACGGCTCACCGACGCCGGCAGGCATTCCGATGACGGCTGTTTCCAGCACGCCGCCGACGCTGTCACCATCCATTGCCGCCGCTTCGATTTTCGCTTTCATCTCGTCGCCTTTTTCTTCATCCAAAACGGCAAAATCGAGCGTATTCAGCCTTGCGATATCCGCTTTGACGTCGCCGAAATCTATGTCCGCAACGCCGCCGCAGGAGCGGATATGCGTGCCGATCTCGATCCCCTTTTCACGCAGGGCGGATATCACGATCGCGCCCGCCGCGACCAGCGCCGCGGTGATGCGTCCCGAAAAGTGACCGCCGCCGCGATAGTCCTCATAGCCGTGGTACTTGGCGTAGGCGGTATAGTCGGCGTGGCCGGGTCGCGCCAGTGAACGCGTCGCGGCATAATCCTTGCTGTGCTGCGCGGTGTTGGGGATCAGGATCGTGAGCGGCGTACCGGTCGTTTTGCCCTCAAAAACACCGCTGACGATTTGGTAGGCGTCCGCCTCATGCCGTGCCGTACCGATCTTGCCGACAGGACGGCGTTTATCGAGCTGAGCGCGAATGAATTCCTCGTCGATCGCAATGCCCGGCGCTAAGCCATCCAAGACCGCGCCGATCTGCGCGCCGTGGCTCTCGCCGAACAATGTGATGGATATACTGTTTCCGAATGTATTTTTCATAGTGTAATTCCCATCTTAGGATATGTTTCTTATAATAATATTGATTCGTCGGAAGTGTTTTCACCTCATCCGTCATCCTTACGGATGACACCTTCCCCTCAAGGGGAAGGCTATATCCCTATCATTTGTATCTTCGGGTACAGCTCCTTGAACCGCACCTTTTTCATCTCATATTCACCGGGCTCGGATACGGTGATGACCGTCACCTGATCCCCTTCGCCCTTTTTGTCGTGCGTCATCGCTTCATAGATCTCATCCGCCTTCAAATCGACCGCCGTCGGGAGCCGCAGACTCTCCAGGATCTTGATCAGCCGCGGGCGCAGGTCGTCGCTGACCATCGGCACCATCCCGATCGCGACGCACTCGCCGTGATACAGACCGTGGCGCTCCTCATGCGCCTCGATACCGTGACCGATGGTGTGGCCGAAGTTGAGGATCTTCCTCAGCCCCTGCTCCTTTTCATCCTGCTCCACGACGTTCTTTTTGATCATCAGCGAACGGGTGATGATCTCGTCCATATTTTCATTTATATTTCCTTTATCGAATAATTCGAACAGTTCAGCATCGGAGGTCAAGCCCATTTTCAGCGCTTCGGCTAAGCCCTCGCTGACCAGTCGGCTGTCCAGCGTCTTGAGCAGATCGAGGTCGACCAGCACCTTTTTCGGCTGATAAAACGCGCCGACGATATTCTTGATCCCGTCCAGATTCACCGCCGTTTTGCCGCCGATGGAGGAATCCACCTGACTGAGTACCGTCGTCGGGATATTGTAGAAGTCGACGCCGCGCATATAGCTTGCCGCGACAAAACCCGCCAGATCGCCGACCACACCGCCGCCGACCGCGACGACCGCGTCCCTGCGCGAAAAGCCCTCTTTGAGCATCCGCGACAGGATCGCAGAGAACTGAGCGATACTCTTGCTGTCCTCGCCCTGCGACACGGTCACGATGACGCCGTCCTTTGCCATAGCAGCCACCGTCCGCGCGTACTCCTTCGGCACGCCGCCATCGGTCACGACCAGCACCTTGCGGTCGAGCTCCAGATATTCATCCGCTTTTTGCAGAGCGCCGCGCTCGATCACGATATCGTAGCTGTCCGCGCCCAGATCCATATGTAAAATGTTCATTGGAATCATCCTATCATCAGTTGAGATTACCTCACACAGCCTCCCTTTCCTAAGGGAGGTGCCCGACAGGGCGGTGGGTTGAAAAAGTCTTACTCTTTTGGAATCTTTCCGATTCATAAAAGCTTTATATTGCAACCCTCAGTCGCGTGACACGCGTGTCCGCGACAGCTCCCACAGAAAAGGGGCCTAATCCTCTTGTAGAATCACTTCGTCGGAGAAATGTCCGACCACCTTGAGCATATCGCAGTGAAGACCGAGGTGGCGCAGCATATCTGAGCCGTTCTGACCTGTTTCGTCACCCTCCGCCTCGATGTAGAAGTAATACTCCCACGCCAGATCCTTCATCGGGCGTGAACGCAGGGCACGCATGTTGAAGCCGTAGGAGCTGAGCACATTCAGCGCCTGTGCCAACGCGCCCGCCTCATTCTTGACGGTGAACATCAGCATAAAGCGGCTGTCGCCCGTCGTGTTCACCTTTTTATTCTCCACACGTGAGAACACCGCGAATCGGGTGGAATTCAAGGCGCTTTCGTTGATGTCGTGGTCGAGCTGTTCGAGCCCGTACAGCCGTGCCGTCTCCGCGGAGGCGATCGCCGCGACGCTCTTATCACAGCCGTCCTTGACCGCCTTAGCCGCCTTAGCGGTATTGGCGTACTCTATCGTTTGATAGCCGTGCTCGCGAATATACTCCGCGCACTGCGCCAACGCCTGCGGGTGGCTGACGACCGTTTTGATATCCTTACCGCTCGCGCCCGGCACCCCCAACAGATGGTGCGTGATCCGCAGGGTATAGAGTCCGTTGACATACAGCGACCCCTGGAACATCAGATCCATCACCTGACCGACCTCGCCGGCATAGCTGTTTTCGATCGGCAGCACACAGCAGTCACATTCACCCCGCTCCACCGCTTCATACGCGGCTTTGAAATCACGGTAGGAGATCAGCTTGCCGTAGGGGAAGATCTGCTTGGCGGCGATGTTGGCATAAGCGCCCTCGATACCGCTGTAAGCGACCTTCACGCCGCTGATGATATGCTCCTGATACCGTTTAGACACCGCCATCTCATCCTGCAAAAATCGCACATAATACGAGCGGATGTCGGGATCCTTGATATAAGCGGCATTTTTCTCGATCACCGCCTGCTCACGCTTCGCGTCATAGATCTGCAAGCCGCGTTCCTTCTTATACTCGGCGATCACCCTCGCCGCCTGCATACGGCGTTCAAACAGCGCCGCCATCTCGCTGTCGATCTCATTGATCTGCAGCCGTGCCTCCTGCAGCTTATCCATACTCTCACCTTCCATTTACAACTTAGCCTTCCCCTTGAGGGGAAGGTGGGCAATTTGCCGGACACACGTGTCAAGGCAAATTGGTCGGATGAGGTGGAAACGCTTCATTCATATCACTTACAATAATTACCAACGAAAGGCTTCCACCTCATCCGTCACCTTTGGTGACACCTTCCCCTCAAGGGGAAGGCGAAAAAAGCGGCTCTGCCCGAAAACAGAACCGCTTACTAATCAACTAAAGCACCTGTTACCCTTCGAGCAGCTTACTCATTCTTTGCAAAGCAATAAAAGCCCGCATAAAAGCGCGCGTAGGTAAAGGTAAAGCAGTTATTGAATTTTTCGGTATTCTTGACGATCATCACAATAACTCCTTAAGCCTCCCTTTCCCAAGGGAGGTGGGTCGGCTCTCCGAGCCGACTCGGAGGGTTCAACCTTAACACGGTTGATGATAACACATTAAAGCGCAAAAGTCAATATGCAATCGTACTTTTTTGGACAGATAGAGGAAAGGCGCCGCGACCGCAGCCGCAGCGCCTTGATAAGGGGATGAAAAAATGGGGATTATTCAAAATCGTCATTGCGAGGGGCTCGACACACGGGTCAGCCCTGTGGCAATCTCAACCGATCAAAAACGGTACAAAACACTTCCTGACCATAACGAGGGCAATTCGTCCTGCGGACGCTTTAGCACTCATTCGATGGTATACAATCCGGCATTGCTTCTCTGGATCAGGGTCGCGTCGATGACGCTGACCTCGCTGTCGCCGTCCACATCCGCGAGCGGTTGAAAGAAAGAGGTAGTGGCGATTCCGGCTTCATGCCGCTGTACACAGGTCGCGTCGATGATACTCACATCACCGTCACCGTCTGCGTCACCTTTGATTACAGGCAGTATCCTGCAACTGTTCTCACCGTAATATCCGCCGCCGCGATAATTTGCTTCTAACAGTTCTTGCAGCATCTCCTGCGTCAAAACACCTGCCTGATACGCCTTTGTAAAGGTATACAGCTTGTTATCAACGTAGATGCTCGGTTCATAAGAGGAAGCCGACCAGAAGAGGTAATCGCCGAAACACTCTTCCGTGATGACCTCACAATAAATACCGTAACCCTTTACGCCGAAATCCACCACATATGCGGGCGTAGAGTCGAAGCAATAGGTGTTAAAGACCATAATATCCTCCGCTTCAATCCATGTACGGCTGTTGAACTGCTCGTTCACGGCTTCTTCGATATCCCCGGCGGTCGGTGTTTGATGATCGTCCCACAGCTGTTTGGTGCGATCGATCACAGGCTCGGGATCGACAGGCTGACTGACATCGGTCGGCGGATCACAGGGTTCCACCCAAAGCTGCCAGTCCCAATCTCCTAAGGTTTCGTCAGTCGGAAGAGCAAACGCGATATTATAATAGGAATCCTTCGGTATGATGTAATTCGTCTGCGGACCACTGTCGGGGTACCATGCGTTGATTTTAAGTCCGCTTTCGGTATAACCTACTTTCAGCTCGTCACCCGTGTTCAGTTTGATCCCTTTCAGGATATAGTAATCTCCCTTGTCGTTGTCACAGTCATAGGGTTCGCTGTGCATACGATATGCTTTGTCGAGCGTCCAGTTATTGAACGATCCGACCACATAATAGCCGGAGGGCAGCTTTGTCACCGCTTCGGCAGATACTGTCATCACGGCAAGACAGCTCAGCAAAACGGTTGTCGCTAATAACAGTGATAATACTTTTTTCATGTTCATTCTCCTCTCAATAGGTCATTTTTCCACTTGCGCGTCTTGGAGCAATGCTCAACCCTATTCGATGGTATACAATCCGACTTTGCTTCTCTGGATCAAGGTCGCGTCGATGACGTTGACCTCGCTGTCGCCGTCCACATCCGCGAGGGGCTTAAAGAAAGAGGTGGTGGCGATCCCGGCTTCATGCCGCTGTACACAGGTCGCGTCGATGATACTCACACCACCGTCACCGTCCGCGTCACCTTTGATATAACGGGTCAAAAGCGGTAAAACATAATCGCCCTTAAAAGATGAGCCGGCGAGCTCTTCGAGCATATCGTCCGTCATCAATCCTGCGTCATACGCCTCTTTGAAACCGTACAGCCGGTCATTCACAAAGAGGAACGGCTCCGGATGGGAACATTCGAGCAGCCAGTCGCCGATGCGCTCTTCGATCATGACAGTATAATAGCACAGATTCCGCACATAAAAGTGAACCGCATACACGTCCGAATCACGGAATTGATAATAATCTCTGAGATCGATATCCCTCGCGGTGATGGTATGGCGGGGATCATAGTACTGCTCATTCGCGGCGGGAGCGATCATTTCGGTGATCGCCGTAGGCGTACTGTATGACCCATAGGTATCCATATCCTGTACGATATCCAGTTGCGCCAGCTTGGGTACATTATCCTTCGATACTTCCGCGATGATGAACTCTGCGGCATCGGTCTGACAGATGACCTTATACAACAAATCAGCGTTGTCATCGATAAAACCTTGCACATATGCACCGATGATCGCCGACATTTCTTTGCGGTAATACATCAGGTGCTCCTGCTGGTTCGTCCATGTATATTTTTGACTGATGATTTCCTCAACATGCTGTTTATCAGGACAAGGCTTTAAAAAGATATACACCCCTATCATGACTTCGGAAGGGTCATTGATCTCTTGGATCAACGCGGGGGTCAGCTTCTTCAAATAGTCATCATTGCTTTCAGCAGACGCCGCAACGGCGCCGCAGCTGAACAGCATGATCAATACTAAGCATAATGCTATTACTCTTTTCATGTGAATTCCTCCTTTTGATTAATTATTGTAGGGGAGGGGCTTTGAGGAGTTGTCCAAATCTGTGATTTGGCATACAACTCCCATGCAACAGCGCTCCAAGAGCACAGCGATTGGCTAAGCGCCACTGTGCACCTCCCGCGGCAGTGTGTTGGAAAAAGAACCACGTTGGTTGAGGAAACAAAACGTTGCATCATTGTGGAATCATATCTGCCTTACACCGTCACCGTACCTCGTGCGAGCACCTTTCCGTTTTGATAAAACATATACTCAAAGGTCGTTGACGCTTCTCCGTAATCATAATCAACCGGTTCATACATAGCGAACACCATTCCGTTTTTCATCACAGTATACTGCACCGGCAGATCCTGCTGATCCTCCGCAACAATTGCGTAGCCAAGTTCCTGATACATACAGTAGATCGGCTCACCCTCTTCGATCATTGACGCGGGAAAGGTCGCGGTAAAGCAGAGCCCGCCCGCGGGAATTTCCCCCTGACCCTCCGTCGGGATCGGTACCTCCGGCGGCTCTGTCGGGATCGGCGGATCCGTTGGCTCGGGAGCTTGCGCCGACGGTACTCCCTGTGTCGGCTCCGCCGCGATCTCGGTAGGGATCACGATCTTTGATCCGGAACCATCCTTTTCCGTCGGAGCCGTGACGGATGCTTTTTCTCTTGCCGACTGCGGATGGGTCGGATTATCGATCACAGGATCACCCGCCGCGTCGGTTGGATAGACACGGGGCAATGTCGGGAGTATTGAATCGAGGCTCGGAACATCTCCGTCATCGGGAAATGTCACAGTATCAGCCGCGTCGGTCGGCTGTACATCGTCAGCAACGTTGTCTTGCAATTTGATCGGCGCATGATCGCCGAAGGACAAATAGGTCAGCAACCCGATCACGCTCACCAGCACGATACTTGCCGCGGCGGCGACACGGTACAGCGGAAAGGCGCGCTTTTTTTGCGGAAGCTCCGGGATGGCGGCGGCGTTTTTGATCCACTGCTCGGGCGCTTTGATGTTATTCAGACTGTCAAAGTTCAGCTTTTTCATCCTCGTCACCTCCATAGATTTGTTTGAGCTTCTCCCTGCCGCGCTTTAAGAGCGTTTTCACGGTGTTGGGATTTTTGCCGAGTATTTCGGCGATCTCCGCGACCTTGTACTGCTCGCAGTAGTACAGATACAGCACCTCGCGGTATTTCGGCTCGGTGCGCATCAGCGCCCATGAAACATCGCGCTCATTATCCCGCCATTCGACCGGCTCGCGGCTGAGATTCTCGAGGGAGAGAAAGCGGCGGTTTTTCGCGATATAATTGCGGCATTCATTGATGGCGACGCGGATCAGCCATGCTTTCAGATGGGTTTCGGATCGGAAGTCGGGAGACTTTTGAAAGAGCTTGATAAAGGTATTCTGAAAGCAATCCTCGGCGTCAGCCCATTTTTGCAGCCGCATCACACATACGCCCGCGACCGTGTCGGCATATTTTTTCAGTACGTCATCGTAACTCAGCCCGGCAAAGGTCTTGTCAGCCATCGCTTTATCTCCCTCCTTCATTAATAATACAATTGAAACACCGTTTTGGTTTCAATAAATCAGAAAAAATTTCCCGGAATAAGCAATGGGTATCTTACCATTTATTCGGGTGAGATTGCCACATCGTCGTCACTCGCCGTACTCGATAAGCGTATCCGGTCGGTACGCTTTGATCTCGTGTGGCGGTTCCTCCTCTCCCCACCGTGCAAAGCGCGTCGGGGACCCCAAACAGCCCTCGCAATGACAATGCTAAGTATATTGAAAAAACCTCCGAATGTAAAAGAACACTCAGAGGTTTTTGTAATAATCAAATAACGATTACAACGGTCTCAAACGATTGCCGCCGATGCAGCCTAAAACGATCAGATCGATTCCTTCCACGATGAAGTAGCAGCTCGCCATAACACCGAGAGCACCCGCGAAGATAGCCGGATTGGTGAACGAATAGATACCGGCACAAATCACGAGGATCGAGACGATCAGTCCCAGCACGAACAATCCGCCGCTGACAAACCTTCTCATACGGATCACGTTGACCAAGCCGAAGATACCGCGGATGACGAACCAAGCCGCCATGATATACAGCATGATCGTTTCTGTCATGAACGACATGTTGGGAGAGAACAGGATAAAGCCGCCCGCGATCAGGGACAGGATTCCCAGAACGATGCCCGGAACAAAGCGAAATCTGATGCTGTCGATCAGGAACGTGATACCGGTCACAAACAGCAGGATCATGAAAAAGTACATCAGGCTGAGGGTGGTCGCGATCGGTGATGCAGCACAAACGATACCGCCGATCACCATCAGGATACCGACAATGACCATAAATACTGACATAATATAACTCCTTTCTTTATAATTTGTCACTTCTATTATAATATCAGATGAAAACACTGTCAACAAAAAATCATGTGTTCTTCCATTTTTCCAAAACGCAAAAAGCGCTGTGACCGAAATCACAGCGCCTTGTTATTGGGTTAAACTATTATTCTGTCAACTCTTACTTGTTGCTGATAGCAGCCTGAGCAGCAGCCAGACGAGCGATCGGAACACGGAAGGGTGAGCAGGATACATAGTCAAGACCGATCTTGTGGCAGAACTCAACAGAAGTCGGGTCGCCGCCGTGCTCGCCGCAGATACCGATATGGAGTGCGGGATTGACGGGCTTGCCGAGCTTGATCGCCATATCCATCAGTTTGCCTACGCCGGTCTGATCGAGCTTAGCGAACGGATCGTTCTCAAAGATCTTGGCGTCATAGTAAGCGTCGAGGAACTTGCCCGCGTCGTCACGGCTGAAGCCGAAGGTCATCTGAGTCAGGTCGTTGGTACCGAAGCAGAAGAAGTCAGCCTCGGTCGCGATCTCGTCAGCAGTCAGAGCAGCTCTCGGGATCTCGATCATGGTACCTACCTCATACTTGAGATCAGCGCCTGCAGCGGCGATCTCAGCGTCAGCGGTCTCTACAACGAACTTCTTGACATACTTGAGCTCCTTGATGTCGCCGACGAGCGGGATCATGATCTCGGGAACGAGTGTCCAATCGGGATGAGCCTTCTTGACGTTGATCGCAGCGCGGATAACAGCCTTGGTCTGCATCTTAGCGATCTCGGGATAGGTGACAGCCAGACGGCAGCCGCGGTGACCCATCATCGGGTTGAACTCGTGCAGAGAAGCGATCAGAGCCTTGATATCCTCAACGCTCTTGCCCTGAGCCTTAGCCAGCGCCTCGATGTCAGCTTCCTCGGTGGGAACGAACTCGTGCAGAGGCGGATCCAGGAAGCGGATGGTTACGGGGTTGCCTTCGAGCGCTTCATACAGCTTCTCGAAGTCGCCCTGCTGATAAGGCAGGATCTTATCCAGAGCAGCCTCGCGCTCTTCTACGGTATCGGCACAGATCATCTCGCGGAACGCGGCGATTCTGTCAGCCTCAAAGAACATATGCTCGGTACGGCACAGACCGATACCCTCAGCGCCCAGCTCACGAGCCTTCTTAGCGTCAGCGGGAGTATCAGCGTTGGTGCGAACCTTCAGGGTTCTGTACTTGTCAGCCCAATCCATGACGCGGCCGAACTCACCGGCGATGGTAGCGTCAACAGTGGGGATGATGCCGTCATAGATGTTACCGGTAGAACCGTCGATGGAGATATAATCGCCCTCGTGATAGGTCTTGCCGGCGAGAGTGAACTGCTTGTTCTCCTCATCCATAGCGATGTCGGAGCAGCCGGATACGCAGCAGGTACCCATACCGCGAGCGACAACAGCCGCGTGAGAGGTCATACCGCCGCGAACGGTCAGGATGCCCTGAGCAGCCTTCATACCCTCGATATCCTCGGGAGAGGTCTCGAGACGAACCAGAACGACCTTTTCGCCTGCGCCGCCCTGAGCCTTAGCATCCTCAGCGGTGAAGACGACCTTACCGCAGGCAGCGCCGGGAGAAGCGCCCAGGCCCTTGCCTACCGGAGTAGCAGCCTTGAGCTCTTTTGCGTCGAACTGCGGATGCAGGAGTGTATCGAGGTTTCTGGGGTCGATCATCAGAACGGCCTCTTCCTCGGTTCTCATACCCTCGTCAACGAGGTCGCAAGCGATCTTCAGAGCCGCCTGAGCGGTACGCTTGCCGTTTCTTGTCTGAAGCATATAGAGCTTGCCGTGCTCAACGGTGAACTCCATATCCTGCATATCTCTGTAGTGATCCTCGAGGGTCTTGCAAACCTCAACGAACTGAGCGAATGCCTCGGGGAACTTCTGCTCCATCTCGGAGATGTGCATGGGGGTACGAACGCCTGCAACAACGTCTTCGCCCTGTGCGTTGGTCAGGAACTCACCGAACAGACCCTTGTCGCCGGTAGCGGGATCGCGGGTGAACGCAACGCCGGTACCGCAGTCGTCGCCCATGTTACCGAACGCCATCGACTGGACATTTACGGCAGTACCCCAGCTGTAGGGGATATCGTTGTCGCGGCGATATACGTTCGCGCGGGGGTTATCCCAAGAACGGAATACAGCCTTGACAGCGCCCATGAGCTGCTCCTTGGGATCGGTCGGGAAATCCTCGCCGATCTTCGCCTTGTACTCAGCCTTGAACTTGCCAGCGAGTTCCTTGAGGTCCTCAGCGGTCAGCTCGACGTCCTGAGTAACGCCGCGGTCAGCCTTCATCTCGTCGATGAGCTCTTCAAAATACTTCTTACCGACTTCCATAACAACGTCGGAATACATCTGGATAAATCTTCTGTAGCAGTCCCAAGCCCAGCGGGGATTACCGCTCTGTACAGCGATGGTCTCTACAACTTCCTCGTTCAGACCGAGGTTCAGGATGGTGTCCATCATACCGGGCATGGAAGCACGCGCGCCGGAACGAACGGATACGAGAAGCGGATTCTCCTTGTCACCGAACTTCTTACCGGTGATCTCTTCCATTTTACCGATATACTCATTGATCTGATCCTGGATCTCAGGATTGATCTGGCGGCCGTCCTCATAATACTGAGTACAAGCCTCTGTGGTGATCGTGAAGCCCTGAGGAACAGGCAGACCGATGTTGGTCATCTCAGCGAGGTTAGCACCTTTACCGCCGAGAAGTTCTCTCATGTCAGCGTTACCTTCTTTAAAAAGGTAAACCCATTTTTTGCTCATTGGAATCTCCTCCTAAAAGTTTGTTATAGTAAGGACTGCGGCATATTTTGCCACAGCATACATATACAACTGTATTATAACAAAACCCGCGCGAAAATACTATACAAAAGAGAAAAAAAGCCAAAAAAAGGGGCACAAAAGTCATTCGTATATTTTGTGGATATTGTTGAAAATGATAAAATTGTCATATTTTTGTAATTAGTTCTTGCAAATAAAAAAATATATGCGATAATAGTATTATCTACGAGAGCGCCCAAGTGCGCTGTGTGCAGTAAAAAAAGAATAATGAATAGTGAATAATGAATGAGATTTGCTCCGCTCGGACAATACTCTTCTGTGATTGTTTGCACAGCTCGTTCGGTGTGATCCGTTTTCACTATGACTTTTTGTGAGGTTAATTCATGAACAATAAATGTGCCGTTATCCTCGCCGGCGGCGAAGGAAAACGAATGAAATCCGATATTCCGAAGCCCATGAATGAAGTACTGGGCAAGCCGATGCTCCGCTGGGTCATCGACGCGGTCAAGGCGGCGGGGATCGACGACATCTGTGTCGTCACCGGCTTCAAGACCGAGGTCACCGAAGCGTATCTTGACTCCCTTCCCTTTGCGGTATCTCATGTACTGCAGAGCGAACGTCTCGGCACGGGTCATGCCGTGATGATGGCGAAGGATTTTCTTAACGAAAAAGGCGGCGACGTTGTGATCCTGTGCGGTGACGCGCCGTTCATGGACACCGAAACCATCGCCGACGCATACAACGATCATAACGAGAGCGGCGCTTCCGCGACCGTCATCAGCGCAATGCTCGACGACCCGACCGGCTACGGCAGGATCGTCCGCAATGCCGACGGCACCTTGAAGAATATCGTTGAACAGAAAGAAGCCGATGAAGCGACCCTCAAGATCCAAGAGGTCAACTCCGGCGGCTACTGGTTCGATACCGCCGATCTGCTCAGCGTGCTGGACAATATCAAAGCAAATAATTTCGCAAAAGAATATTATCTGCCCGACGCGCTTTATCTGCTCTTGCAAAACGGCAAAAAGGTCGGCGCTTTCACGGCGCAATCGCCCGACACCGTCCTCGGCGCCAACGATCCCGCGCAGCTGGCTGAGCTGAATGAGATCGCGAGAGCAAAGGGGTATTAAAGCCTCCCTTTCCTAAGGGAGGTGGGCAAATCGGCTTGCCGATTTGGTCGGAGGGTTGCTCATCCCCTTTGGTAGTATCCATCATGAAATGATTCAACCCTCAGTCACTTCGCGACAGCTCCCTTGGGAAAGGGAGCCTGAACCGCATCCAAACCGCAAGGTTAATATACATTATTACAATAATTCATTTAGGGGGACACATAATGAATTCACACGGTAAGGACATCAAGATTTTTACGCTCAACTCCAACAAGGCTGTCGCTCACGGCATTGCGGATTGCTTAGGTATCCCGCTCGGTAAGAGCGACTGCGCCACCTTCTCGGACGGAGAGATCGCGGTATCTCTGCATGAATCCGTCCGCGGTTCCGACTGCTTCATCGTGCAGTCGACCTGCTCGCCCGTCAACGACAACCTCATGGAGCTTTTGATAATGATCGACGCGATGAAGAGAGCTTCCGCTTCCTCCATCACCGCCGTTGTTCCGTACTTCGGCTACGCGCGTCAGGATCGTAAAGCCAAGGCTCGTGATCCGATCTCTTCCAAGCTGGTTGCCGACCTGATCACCACCGCCGGCGCGGACCGTCTGTTGACGATGGATCTGCACGCGGCTCAGATCCAGGGCTTCTTCAACATCCCCGTCGACCATCTTGTCGGCGCGCCGATGCTCGCGAAGCACATGAAGAAGAAGGTCGAGGGTCACGCGGACGAATTTGTTGTCGTATCTCCCGACCTCGGTTCCGTTACCAGAGCGCGTAACTTCGCGGCTAAGATCGGCTGCCCCATCGCGATCATCGACAAACGCAGACAGCGCGCCAATGTTTCCGAAGTCATGAACATCATCGGTGAGGTCAGGGGCAAAAAGTGCATCCTCGTCGACGATATGATCGACACCGCCGGCACCCTGTGCAACGCCGCGAACGCGATCGTCGAAAAGGGAGGCGCTACCGAGGTATACGCCTGCGCTTCTCACGCGGTACTTTCCGGACCCGCGATCGACCGTATCCGCGACAGCGCGATCAAGGAATGTATCCTGCTGGATACCGTTCCGATCCCCGAGGAGAAGATGCTCGACAAGTTCACCGTGCTCTCCACCGCTCCGCTCTTTGCCGAGGCGATCGAGAGGATCTACGAGGACAAGCCGGTTTCTCCGATGTTTGTATAACAAATGTCATTGCGATCTTTCGATCTGAGTATCGGGAGTGTGGCAATCTCAATCGATTTATTGTGAAAGGGAGCCTTACCGCTCCCTTTCTTTGGAGTATAAACAAATGCTTTTCAAAAAGAAAGAATTCACCAACAACAGCATCGAATACATCATCGTCGGACTCGGCAACCCCGGCAAGCAGTATGAGGGCACCCGCCATAACGCGGGCTTCATCGCCATCAACTATATCGCCGAGGAGCTGGGTGTGAAGATCAACAAGATCAAATTCAAATCCACCGTCGGTGAGGCGAGAATCAGCGGCAAGCGCTGTCTGCTGATGAAGCCCTCCACCTATATGAACCTCAGCGGTCAGGCGGTCACCGAGGCGATGAATTTCTACAAGATCCCGCCCCAACAGGTTGTGATACTGTCTGATGACATCTCCCTTGACGTCGGCGTGATCCGCATCCGCCGCAAGGGCTCGGACGGCGGGCAAAAGGGACTGCAGAACATCATCTATCTCAGCGGCTCCGACGAGTTCCCGCGCGTCAAGATCGGCATCGGCAAAAAGCCGCATCCCGATTACGAGCTCAAGGACTGGGTGCTCAGCCGCTTTACCGACAAGGACAAAAAGCTCATCGCCGAGCGTCTGCCCGATATCAAGGGCGCGGTGGAACACATCGTGGACGGCGACATCGACAAGGCGATGAACCTTTACAATTAACGCACAGCGTTAATTGCGGTGAATGGTGAATGGTGAACGGTGATTGTATCTCGCTTTGCTCGATCATTTTATACAGGAATCCAAAACGCGAAGCGTTTCCCACAACCGTTAACCGTTAACCGTTAACCGTTATCCAAGAGGAAACTATGCAATTTTTAGATCATGTCATCCAACGCACCAAGCAGTACAAGGCGTTGGACAATGCCGTCCATACCCGGTCACGCGCTGCGGCGATCGGCGTATCGGGCGTTCACAAAGCCAATATTATCACATCGCTCTGCCGGGATAACGCCGTCAGAGCCTTTTGTGTTGCCCAAAATGAGCAGGAAGCGCAGATCTTATGCAACGATCTGAGCGCTATGGGACTTCGCGCGCTGGTCTATCCGAAGAAGGATTTCATCTACATCCCGTCGCAGATCAAGTCGCATGAATATGAGCACCAGCGCCTGAACGTGCTCAGCCGTATGCTCAGCGGCGACTATGACGTCATCATCGCCACGCTCGACGCAGCGGCGCAGTTCACCATCCCAAAGGATGTCCTGCAGTCGGTCAGCAAAACGCTCAAGCCTGACGTCGAGATCGACCTGCCCGCCTTTGAAAAATCGCTGATCCTGCTCGGTTATGAGCGCTGTGACAACGTCGAGGGCAGCGGTCAGTTCTCCATCCGCGGCGGCATCATCGACCTGTTCATGCCCGACAGCGACGCGCCCGTGCGTATCGAGCTGTGGGGCGATCAGATCGACACCATCAACTACTTCGACGTCGAAACCCAGCGCCGTACCGATTACTGTGAGGAAATCGAGCTGACCCCCTCGGGCGAAATCCTGATCGACGACAAAGAAAAGCTCGCCGACAAGATCAGCCGAAAGGCCGCCTATCTCAAAAGCGAAGGCAGTCAAAAGGCAAAGGAACGTTTGCAAAAGGAAGCGGATATGCTTCGCTCGGGGCTGAGCTTTGCGACCTATGATAAATACATTTCTCTGGTCTACAACAAGCCCGCTACCCTCTTCGATTATTTTGATGATAACGAGATCGTCTTTATCTCCGAATACAAAAATGTCAAGGAACGCGACCGCTCCATGGACTTCCATGAAAAGGAGGAGCTCAAGGCGCTGTTCGCGGACGGCGTATTATGCCGCGGCTTTGAGACCTACTCCCTCAACTTCACACAGAGCATGAATATCCTGCTCGACCGCGCGGCGATCTTCCTCGACACCTTCTCCCACTCGTCCTACAACACGGAGCTGTCTGCCGCGGTGACCTTCAACGCTCGTCAGACCTCGCCGTGGTCGGGTCAGAGCACCGCGCTGATCGAGGATCTGGAGGATATCGGCTACGGCAGTATGGCGGTCGTCATCCTCGCCGGTACCGAAAAGGGAGCCGAGAACCTCTGCACCCTGCTTAACGAAAAGGGCGTCAACGCCCGCTATGTCAAGGAATTGGACGACGCGGAACGCGGATTCGTCTATATTATGCCCGGTATGCTCAGCGCGGGCATCGAATACCCCGAACAGAATTTCATCCTATACACCCTGTCAGCCGTCAACTCCTCTTACAAAAAGAAACGCCGCCGTACCCCCAAGGACGGCAAGGCGGTCTACAATCTCAGCGAGCTTTCCGTGGGCGAATACGTGGTACACTCCATCCACGGTATCGGCATCTACCGCGGCATCCGCAAAATGGATGTACAGGGCTTTTTGAAGGACTACATCATGATCGAGTACGCCAAGGGCGACAACCTCTATGTCCCCGTCACCCAACTCGATTTGGTGGCAAAATACATCGGCCCCAAGGAAAACAGCCGCGTCAAGCTCAACCGGCTCGGCTCCAAGGAGTGGGTCAACTCCAAACGCAGGGTCAAAGCCGCAGCCAAGGAGATGGCGAAGGAGCTGATCGAGCTCTACTCCAAGCGTATGCAAGCGCAGGGGCATGCCTTCTCCGACGACAACGAGTGGCAGCATGACTTTGAAGCAGGCTTCCCCTATGAGGAGACCGAAGATCAGCTGCGCTGCTGTGATGAGATCAAGCACGATATGACCCGCGCCGTGCCGATGGATCGACTGCTATGCGGCGACGTCGGCTTCGGCAAGACCGAGGTCGCGCTACGGGCGGCATTCAAGTGCGTGTCCGACAGCAAGCAATGCGCCCTGCTCTGCCCCACCACCATCCTCGCGTGGCAGCACTACCAGACCGTGCTGAACCGCTTTGACGGCTACCCGATCCGTGTGGAACTGCTCTCCCGATTCCGCTCTCCCGCTCAGCAGAAGGAGATCCTCGAAAAGCTCAAACACGGCGAGATCGATATGATCATCGGCACCCACCGTCTGGTGCAAAAGGATGTGGAATTCCGCGATCTTGGACTTGCGATCATCGATGAGGAACAGCGCTTCGGCGTTGCGCAGAAAGAGCATTTCAAAGAGATGCGCAAGAATATCGACATCCTCACCCTCTCGGCGACCCCCATCCCCCGCACCCTGAACATGGCGATGAGCGGCATCCGCGATATGTCCGTCATCGAAGAAGCGCCCCTCGACCGTCATCCCGTCCAGACCTATGTACTCGAGCATGATTCCGCCGTCATCAATGAGGCGATCCGCCGGGAGCTGAGGCGCGGCGGACAGGTATTCTATCTCTACAACAACGTCGAAGGGATCGAAGCAAAGGCGATCCGCATCGGCGAGGCGATTCCCGAAGCCAATATCGCCGTCGGTCACGGCAAGATGAGCGAGCAGGAGCTCAGCGACGTATGGCGTAAAATGCTCAATCAGGAGGTCAATGTCCTCGTCTGCACCACCATCATCGAGACCGGCGTCGATCTGCCGAACGCCAACACGCTGATCATCGAGAACGCCGACCGCTTCGGGCTCTCTCAGCTCCACCAGATCCGCGGAAGAGTCGGACGCTCCTCCCGCCGCGCCTACGCCTATTTCACCTACAACGGCGCCAAGGTGCTGTCGGATATCTCCCAAAAGCGCCTGACCGCGATCCGCGAATTCACGGAGTTCGGGTCGGGCTTCAAGATCGCCATGCGTGACCTCGAGCTGCGCGGAGCAGGCAACATCCTCGGCGCGGAACAGCACGGTCACATGGAGGACGTCGGCTACGATATGTACATCAAGCTCCTCGGCGACGCCGTGCGTGAGGAGAAGGGCGAACAGCCGGAATCCGTTGAGGAACACGACTGCCTGATTGATGTGCAGGTGCAGGCGCATATCCCCGAAAGCTACATCGAAAGCCTCTCCAGCCGCCTCGACGCCTACCGCAGGATCTCCGACATCCGCTCCGGGGAGGACGCGCACGACGTCATCGACGAGCTGTTGGATCGCTACGGCGACGTACCCGCGTCGGTCATGGGGCTGGTCGATATCGCGCTGGTGCGCAACCGCGCCGCCGCGATCGGCGTCTATGAGATCCGACAGAACGATACCTCGCTGCTGCTGTATCTGAACGATATCCGCCGCAAGGAGGTGCCCGAGCTGATCGGCAAGATGGCGGGCAGAGCGATGCTCAGTGCAGGCGGCAAGCCCTACATCGCCGTCCGCATAAAAAAAACCGATAAGGTCATCGACACGCTCAAGGAGCTGTTCGGCAAATAATCTACCTCTATTGTAGGGACGTTCCTCAGCCGGAGACGGCACCCCTCTGTCCGCGTTGCGGACACCTCCCCAGCGGGGAGATCTCATCGGTCGTCCGCTGCCTTTCCATCATATCAACATTTGCGCGAAGCAAATGAACCCCTTTGTAGGGGAGGGGCTTGCTCCTCCCGAAACGTTTCCTCTCCTTCAATACCACCGCGAAGCAAGTCAACGTTTCCGTAGGGTACGGCGCTTGCGACGTACCGAAGCGCATGAAATATTGCCGCTCAAAAGCGAAGCAAATCAACACTTCCGTAGGGGCAAAAAAAAACATTTGCTCCGCATTTTGTGCCACTGCGACCTTCGCTGCGCGAACGGGAGCAGCAAGCCACTCCCCTACAAACCATGACTTCAACCTTTCCGTAAATTCAACGCCCTGCGGTCACCGAACCGCAGGGCGTTCATTATGTCGATCTCTAATTATTTTATATCGCTTCACCGATCGCATACGGTGTTTCCATCCTTGACAAATAACGCTGGATATACGTCGCATCAACTATCTCCAACTCACCGTTACCGTCAACGTCGGCATTCATCAAAACCTCTTCATCAACTCCGGTGTCGATATGCGCGACGTAGCGCATGATTTGTGCCATATCGATCGCGCTGATCTCACCGTCCCCGTCCGCGTCGCCGAGAATCATTTCACCGTTACTGAAATACGCATCAAGAAAAGATTCTACACAATTACCGGCATAATCATATACATAAATCCGATTATGATAGCGCGTATTTGTTTGAGCATAATCGAAACGATTGATATCCAAATAATAAGTATCAGTACCATCGAAAGACGCATTGTTTATGATTTCGTCAGTAGCGTCAACTGTTGCAGATGTTCCAATCTTAACAGATTTTATCCCTACATTATCGTTAGGCTTGACACAAACACGGTAAGAATCACTTGTCAGCATTGTTATATATTGATCACTGATAATCGGCTTTTCGGTGTCGGGTGTAATTGTAACTGTTTTTGTTCCGAGCAGAACATTACTGCCATCTCCGAGATTGATCGCATAAACGCAAACCTTTTGCCTACCTGTTTTTGCGGTTGGTATCGTTGTTGAAAAGCCGTGATTGATTCCAACGTGATATACATTGTCCACATCCTGACGTCTTGTGTTTGCAACAATATCGCTGTGACCCTCTGCGCCTGCTTCGCCGGCTTCTCCGCCTATATACACATGAATTGCCAAAGGCTGATTGGTATTATTCCAATCAAACGCCCAACCGACGATAGATACCGTACCAACGCCGCCTTCGGCTTTATCAAAAGCTCCTTCCGGATCTTTCGGTTTGATATCGACTGTTTTTTCTCCGAGCAGCGTATTTCTTCCGTCTCCGATATTGATTGCATAAACATATACTTTTTGCGTTCCTGTTTTTGCAGTCGATATGGTTGAGGCAAATCCGTGATTCGTACCGACATGATAAACATCGTCCACGTCTTGGCGTTTTGTATTTGCAACAATATTTCCGTGACCCTCTGCACCTGCTTCACCGGCCTCTCCGCCGATATATACATGGATGGACAAAGATTGATTCGTATTATCTCTGTCAAATGCCCAGCCGGCAATATACACTGTTCCGACCCCGCCTTCTGCATAATCATATGCGCCTTCGGGATTGTTACTGCTGCCTAAATATAAGTAGCCCAAAAAGTCGCTTCTATAACCGCACCAATTTGCGATTTCACCGACTTCAATCCTGTGAATAGCGCAATAACTATTACCGGATGCCCACTTTTGCCAATTCCCATCATGCTTATATTGGTTAATACCTCCCTCGCTGATATATGCGGTATTCCCTTCTATCTTTTCGAGAATAGCAACATGACCGCTATAGCAAATCACAGCCGGAGCATGAGGGGTAGAACCTCTGTTAAAGCCTAACGAAGGTCCATAATCGAAGTACCATGAAGAAGGATTCTTAGAAATGCAACTGCCCTTACCTGTTAATTGCATTACTCTTGAACCAACAAACCAAGTGCATCCGCCACCGCCATACGGGTCACCGCCTGTAGCTCCCCATCCACCGTCAGTATAGGGATAAGCGTTGATATTAATGTTTATCCCGCCTATGCCGTTGTTGGCTATTCCGGCGGCAGCGCTTTCCGCCATATTCATCTCTTTCGCAGATACACCGACCGGTATCACCGCAAAAACGCTCAGCACCATAACCAGTGCTAACAGAATCGATAAACCCTTCTTCACGTTCTTTCCTCCTAAACTTTATTACTCATTGAAAAATTACTGAAACCCTTACCGTAGGGATGACCATCGGTCGTCCGGGCACGCGTGCCTTTTTCCGAAATCGAAAACGCAAGATAAAAGCAAACATTTTTGCCACACGAACGAGGCTCGTCCTTACGATAGCAGGGAACAAATTAAAAAGGCGCACGACCGAAAAGTCATGCGCCAAAAAACACATCGCTCTTCAATCGTCGCCAAACAATTAACAGTATTTCAATCACATATTATCTTATGATGGGAATAGCAGTATAGAGCATAGTGTTTTTATCGTGAAAATAAAAACACTATTCCCAAAGGAAAAGACAATATGTGCTTACATAAAACTATTCAACTGTTAATTGTTGGCACTTTCATTTTATCATATCCATCCCAGCCGCGCAATCCAAAATACTTACCTTGAAATTATGCAGAACGCACAATACAGAAAGAGCCTGACTGCTCTGCGTTTTATTCACCGACATTCACACCTTATATGATACACAATTATATTTCTAATACAGAATTAAATACTAACATTCTGTTAATAATCGATTTTTTGCCCCAATAAACTGGACAAAAGCGCAAAAATAGTGTATATTATATTAGTTAAATCATATTATCATGAGGAAATGTGCAGTTATCCTTCCCGTGATAAGTACAAAGGACGGTAATTAAAATGAAGAATTTTACGAAAATCCTCTGCGTTGTGCTTGCACTCGTCATGGCGCTCTCGGTAGCCTCCTGCTCACTTTCCAAGCAGTATGCTTACCAGAAGGACGGCATCGAGCTGCCCATCGGCGTATACGTCTATTATATGTACAGCGCGTATAACGAAGCGCAGACCCTCGCGCAGAAGAGCGATCTTTATGATGCCGCGACAGGCAAATACGACGGCAAGAAATCCTTCCTCAAGATCGAGATCACCGATGAGGACGGCAACACTGCCATAGCAGAGGATTGGATCACCGATAAGACAAAGGAAAAGCTCCAGAACGCGGTCGCGATCGAGACCAAGTACAATGAGCTCGGATGCACAGTCGATCAGGCTGAGCTCGATCAGGCTAAGACTTACATCCAGCAGGCATACTGGGATCAGAACCTCAAGGCGGTTCTCGAACCCTGCGGCGTCAGCTTTGATTCCTTCTTCATGGCGGAGTACACCATCAATATCGCCGAGAAGAACGCTGCGTTTGAGGCTGAGTACGGCGAGGGCGGTCCCTCCGCGGTATCCACCCCGGATCTGACCGATTACTTTACAAAGAACTACACCTCTTACAAGTATTTCTCCGCTAACCTCTATACTACTACTGATGACGGACAGACCGACGCGACGACTACCACCACCACTTCCGCGAACAACACTCCCCTCTCGGAAGAAGAGATCGCGAAGTATACCTCGTCATTTGAGGATTATGCGTCCAAAATCTCCGACGGCAGCTCTTACGATGACGTCGTTAAGAAGTATATGGAGGATTACAGCGTCACCGAGGATCCCACTACCGCGAATGTCGAGATCATCGATGAAAACACCACCGATGAACTCCTCAAAACCATCAAGGATATGAAGGACGGTCAGGCGATGACGGTTCAGATCGGTGATGATGAAAACACCAAGCAGATCTATATGATCTATCGTGAACCGATCGAGAAGCAGACCGACGCTTACATCAACGATTCTGAAAATAGCAAAAAGGTTCTCCAGTCCATGAAGGGCGAAGTCTTTGACGCTCTCTTAAAGAAGCTCGCGGAAGATATGGATGTACAGCCCTCCTCCGCATGCAACAGCTATAAGCCCTCCATGTTTGAGACAAAGATAAAGACTAATACTAAACGGAGTTGATTTTATGAAGAAATCACTTAGATTTATCTCCCTATTGATAGCAGTCGTCTTTATGATCTCCGGCGCAGTGATGGTCGTATGCCATGCGGAACCCGATAATAACGCACAGCCTGCCCAGAACGATCCGCAACCAGCCCAGAACGACCCGCAGCCAGCCCAGAACGACCCTCAGCCAGCCCAGAACGATCAGCAGACTGCCCAGAACGATCAGTCATCCGGCAACAACAGCTATGATACCGGCAACAACGGTTACGATAACCAGAACAACTACAATTCTGGCTATGAATCCGATTATAACTCCAACTACAACTCCGGCAGTTATGACTCCGGAAACGTCGGAACAGTCGAAGATAACGCTCCGGTTTACTACGGCGATCCTTCCAACAGCAACAACTATGTTGTCAACAGCACCGAATCGGCAGCCGGCTCGGTATCCTCTTCTCTCTACAATTCCTCCGGTATGAGCGCGGAAGACGCGAAACCGAACGAGTGGAGCGATATCACCCTGGATGAAAAAACCGTACAGACCGGCGTGACCGACTTCTCGGCAATCAAGGAAAACACGAAGGTCGAGGATAACGGCTACTGGATCCTTTATGTCGGCTATGCCCTTCTCGGACTCTCTGTATTAGGTATCCTGTACTTCATTATCGCGACCATCGCCCACAGGAGCGCGGTCAAGAAAGCGGAGCGCCTTGAGCGCAGACGTTCTTCCTCTCCCTCTCGTTCTGCCGCGGCGCGCATGGAAGAGAGAGAAAGATATGACGAATATGAAGAAGCTCCCCGTCGCAGAACGTCACGCTACGCGGATGAAGACGAGGGCTATTCCCGCCGTTCTTCCTCCCGCTCCGATACCGGCGAGGTCTATGTGCCCCGTCGTGCCGCAAAAAGATAAGCGATCACTGATCTGAATACCAAAAAGCACTTCTGAGTCAAACGCTCAGAAGTGCTTTTTTCTTCTCATCCGCCTATCAGACTTTGGATGATGCTATTGATCGGTTATTTGAACGCAATCATGGTATACTGAGCGAGATTCTCATTCAGACTCACCCTGACTCCGTTCGACGCCGTGCTCTCGCTCACCAAAACGCCGGTGCTCGTCACACTGACGCCCACGCTTCCACCCTGTCCGTATGAGGCAGAGGCGGCATTGACGACATTCACGCTGTTGCTGTAGCTCACAAACGGTACGCCGCGCTTGTAGATAAAGACAAATTTCGGATGGAAATCCAGCGTGATGGAGCGCTGCGCCTCGCCGTTGCCCGCATACATCATGACGACGAACGGTTCATTCAGCCTTGCCTTTTCATCGGCGTTCAAGTGGATATTGCCGTTCGCGATATGTCCGCCGAGCTGTGTATCGATAATGGTGTTGTCGGATACAAAATCCGCGCGTTTGGGGCGGTCTGTCGCCTCCCACGCGCTCAGATGGAGATTCGGCGTATAGTTACTGCTTGCCATAAAACCCTTCTTTCTGTTATGTTACTCTGAATCGGTTTGGTTATCGATCTGATCCCATGTCATATCGTCGCTGTCAAAGGCGCTGAAGGTTCTGTCCAGCGCGTCCCAGTGCTCCCATGTCATCGTGTTGAATGAGAGCTGGAATTCGATATGAGCGGGAACGATCTTTGAAACCTCGTGTTTGATCCACGCCTGCTCGGCAGGAGAATAATTCGTCGTGGAGATCACGTTCATCCTGCCGATCGCGGGAAACTCGCTGATCGTATAGTTCAGCCCAAAACTGTCCAGCGCCTTGCGAAATCCGTCCACGGTGAAATCTCCGTTGCCGAGGTTCAGTCTCATTAGCAGCAGTCGCCTGCGTTCCTCGACCGTTTCATCCTCTCTCACCGGACCGAATATCCTCTCATACGCGCTCAGTCCCATGTCCTGTGCCGTTGCGATGAATCGCTCTTGAAACATCTCTCTGAGCTGTGCGTACAATCTCTCGATCTCCGCGGCATATGCCCTGAGCTCCCAACAAAGCGCCGCGGCGTCATCGTCATACACTCCCACTTTGATCAGGCGCTCTTTCATCTTGTCAAATACCGCCATCATACATCCCTCACTAAGATGCTGCCCGCCTTGGCGAAGCGTGTGGGCGGGATCTCTCTGTCGGAGCCGTAGCCCTCCAAAAAGCGATAATCCGAGACCCCTTCGATATGGTAGATCACCTCGCCGACGTTGCTCAGCCACAAATCGTTGCCGATACCCAGATCATTGATATAATCCGTGACGGCGACCCTGACGTTCTCGGCAACGGCAGCAAAATCATAACCGTCCTTCACAGCAAGGCGGATATAGAGATTGATGACAAGCTCCGCGGCATTATACGCCCTGACGTCTACATTCACCTCGCGCTTTTCATCTAACAGCGCCTGGATCTCCTGTATCTTTTCATTCGCCAGTGTTCTGCCTCTGTCGCAGACATAAACGTCCACCGTGCCGACGCCGCGGCTGCATCCGACCGCCGAGGCGGCATAGACGCCGTCGACCGAGAGCGCGATCGAGCGGTAATAGGCGGCGTTAGCGCCGTTCGAGATATTGCGGTAGCTTTCCGCTACCCTCTCTCTGAGCTTTTCATCGCTCTCATCATCCGTACCGCCGGTAAAGGAAGAGATATTCCTGACGGAGGCGACGCCGATCACCGGCGTGACGATGATGCCGATGCTGCCGAAACGAGCGTTATACTCGCTGCCGATCTGTGCCGCCGTTGCGTCGACGGTGACCGTATGCGCGTTTGTTGACAGTACGGCGTCGCTGTCCGTCACAAAACGCAGCATATTATCTGTCGTACAAACTGTCGTCCCCGCGGGGATCAGGATCTCATCGTGCAATTCATTCTCGGCAGTGAACACAAGACTGCCCACCGCCTTTGTCCCGTGCTTGCGGGATAATCCGCGCTGTGCCGCGTGCGCCTCCAGATACTCTCCCTCCGCGGTCGTCGGGAACATCTGTCTGAGGATATATTCAGCATAAGCGCGTTCCTGAAAGATCTCGCCCGCCAGCACACGCAGGCGCAGCATGATATCCGACTCATTCTCGGGTCGGAATCCGCTTTCCGCCTCATATGTACCGACCATTCTCTCTAAAATATCATTGTAAGATTCCAGATAGATCCACCTCCGTAGTCGTTTCATTATTCCGATAGCTCACCCTGATCACGGCGATCAGGTTTTCGCATGACTGCACCTTGACCTGTGTGTCACAGATGTCGGCACAGCTCTCCTTTATCAGCATATCGAGCTTTTCGCATAGCATTTCGTCATCCGCGCTGAGCCCGCGATAATCCGTGCCCAGCTCTCTGTCATAGACAAAATCGCCCTTCATCGTCAGCGCCGAGATCCGCACACGCTGCACCGCTTCTTCGATATCGGTGATGTACAGATAATCACCCGAAGCAGTCATGGCGATATCGCCGTTTGCTACCTTGACGTCCATCACGACACCTCCCTGCCGTTGATCAGCACCTTGCCGCTGTTTTTCAGCACGATACTGGCGCCGCCCGCGGAATAGAGCATCAGCTCGCCCGGCTCCAGCTCCTCCTGCGGCGTTACCGCTACGCCTAAGCATACCGCGCCGCCCGCGCCTTCCATCACCACGGTAGGCGCTCCCGCGACCGGCACATACGCGATCCCCGCGGGCGCGATCAGCGGCAGTGCGCCGTAGTCGCGCGTTGCGCTGACCGAAACGCTGCCGTTGTTTGCCGATCGGATCTCTCCGGCAGACGCTCCCGCCGCGTTGAACGAGCGTCCTGTCATATACTCATTGATCCACATCAAAAAGACCTCCTCTTGAGTGTGATATTACTGTACGCGCCGTCGCCTTTCATCCGATAATGCACCGCGCTGATATAGAGCTCGTCCGTATCGCCGATAACGGGATCGTCGATCACAGCACGATTCCCCTCTGCCCCCAGCAGACAGCCCTCACAGCGCAGATAAACCGCATAGGATCTACTGTCGCCGTTTTTGATCATCGCGTCGGCGCACTTCATCGGGCTCTCTGTCAATACGGCGTTCAGGTAGCGCTCACGGCGCACGCCGCGCTCCTTTGCCGAAGTATTACGGATCGGGAACGAATAGGCGCCCCCGTTGGTCGCTTTGACATGGACGGCTGAGATCTCCTCACAGCGCTTTTTCACCTCGCGCAGTCGGGTATACCGCACGCCGTCCCCGCCGAACACCGTGATCCCGCTGTGCTCCAAGCCCTTCGGATACAGCACCCCGGTCGAGCTGATGCGCGGCGGGGTCAGATAGCATGCGATACAAAAGGTCTTCAGCGCCTTCCAGCAGGAAGTGCCCTTCGTGACGCTCTGTTCGCCGAAGAACACTTCGTCCGACTCGGACCCGAGGGTGACGCCGAAGGGTTTTGCGTACCGCTCGACCATCAGGGAAAGCGACGGATGATCGTATTCACACGGCATCGCCTCATTGTCCAGCAAATGCGCCGCCAATGACCGCGCGCTCACCTTGAGATAGGTGCCGCTACGCTCACAGATATGCTCCTCTTCATCGATCACACCGATAAAGATCGGGGCATCCCCGTCGTACAGAGTGATCTCACACAACTCCGCAGTCGGGGTGTAAGGAAACAGCGCATACAGCGCGTCAGCCGGAACGCCCTCGTCCACGTCGACCTGCAGAGACAGGATCCGCGGCATCAAAACTTTTTGTCCGTAAACATCTTTCAGCTCACATCTCAGCATATCCTTACCCTCACTCCCTCGTCGATATCGTCGATCAGCGGGATCTGAGGATTCAGCGCCGTCAGCTCTTCGATCGGTCTGCCGTAGACGTAGGCGATATCCCAAAGGCTCTCGCCCGATGCTCCCGTCACATAATACCGCTCTCCCCGCAACGCCTTGCGGGGACTCTTTGTTTCCACAAAGATAAAGCGGTAACGCAGGACGTCATCCCGCGGCTCCGCCGAGAGGGAAAGCTCTTTGAGATACGCGTACAGCGGCTGCATTTTCGGCAGTACCAGCTTAGCGGGCGTATGATTACACTGTAACATCTCGAGCGTGTGATACTGCTCGATACAATCCGTCCCGAACAATACGCCCTCGCCCGATACACGGCACAGCTCCCTGCCCAAAACCTGACAGTCAGCCTCACAGCACGGCGACAGGTATTCCTGCAGTCGGTTTTTGTCGCTGATACTGAGCTTTTCGGGATTATGGCGCATACTCACGCCGCCGAATCGCATCGGTGCCCATTTCATACCAGCCTGACCTCCTCTTCCTCGGTGAACGCCTTGTTATAGCGCCGCGCGTCGCGCTCCAGCTCCTGCGACAGCCGTTCACTGTCGTTATTGAAGCTTTCATATACGATCTCTTCATTCATCATCCGTCACCGCTTTTCTCATCTGATCCGCTTCGAGGGTGAACACCTCGACAGCCTTTTGGTTGCCCTTGAGCACCGATTTTCGCTCCGTCACGCGACAGTTCTCATAATGATACGTTGTGCCGTTATCCTCTACACGCAGTGTAAACTTCTCCTGTGTCGGCAGTTGCCCGTCAAACAGCGCCATGAGCTCGAGCCTGATCTCATACCGCGATCCCTGCGGGATCCGTTCATACGGCTGTGATCGGAGATACTCATACACATCATAGAATCGCTGCTTTTGAACTGCAGTAAAGTCCATAACACCGAAGAGCGGCGTATCACCGACAAAGAGCTTCACATCGGTACCCCTGACGATCCTCAGCTCATTCACGCGACCGCCTCCTCTGCCATGCTCAACCGCGCCGTGACGTCTCTGTACTCGACGCGGGCGGCAGTATCATAGCCGATGCCCGACAGGATCAGCGCGTCGATCGCATTTTCGTGATCCTGCTGTTCGAGCGCGTCCATCAACAGACCGCTTGCTCTGAGCAGTGCCGAGCCCGAGGTGCCCTCCGGCGCGTAGACGCGCAGACACAGCTCGATCTCATGAAGTTCACCTGTACTGCGTTCTCCGATTCGGTTGCCGATGAAAAACCGGCTCACCTTTTCTTCACTCTCGGTGACAGCTACCGTATATTGTGTGACGGGGCTGGGTGTTTTATGTGCGGGATAGCCCGGAATGAACGCATACGCCTCCAAAGCGCCGTAATGCTTCACGCGCGTGATCCATTCATCGATCCTGTTCACGATCGAAGTCGTCATAATAATCCTCCTTACGCCTGTATTCCGGCATCAAGATCGCCCATACATAGATATCCTCGTCGTGCGAGGCAAAGATCTCCGCCGTCACCACCGTATACCATGTATGCTTACAGTAGATCCGCATACCGTCCTTTAGCGGTCGGTCACCCGGTCCGATGTACAGCAGATAGCGGTTGTCAAAATAGCCCGCCGGAATATAGCGGTCGTTGATATACAGACGGTGTCGCCGCCTGAGCGGCTGGACAAAGGCCTTTACGACCTCTGTCCTGCCGCCGCGGGATATCCGGACGGTGTTGCCGAATTTTTTCAGTGCGCGGTCAAGATAAGATGTCAGCTTCATACCCTCACGCTCCTGAATGCAAAGTCACCGCCGAAATCGATGATGTCGGATATGTTCACCTGCTCCGATTCCCAGAGCTTCTGCGCCGCCTGTCCGATCGCCTCCACATCCATCTGCACGTCGCCGACCTTGAACGACTTCAGATCGTCCAAGCGCCCCATTTGACTGACACGATAGAACGCGTAGACCGCGCAGGCGTGTTCGGCACGCCGCAGATCGCTTTCACTGAGCTCGCCGCACCGCGACTCGAACAGCGCCTTACAGTCCTCGATGATCGGCAGAAAGCGCGACACATCCTTCATCTCAAAGCCCGACACCAGCGTAAAGCGTTCGATGATCTCTTTAAAACGCAAGTGTCATGCCCTCCTTAGTAGCTCAGCTTCTTCGCCGCGCCGTTGTAGATCTTTGCGAAGCCGGCGATACAGCTGATTGACGCCTTCTCGAGCTGACGGTCGATCAGCTTGTCGTAGTCGACCGCTACGTCGCCTGCCACGACCATCTCGAGCGCGCAGTTCTTGTCCAGACCGATGATATTGTTGCCGGTCAGGGCGGTGGTGTGGATGAGGTTCGCGCCGAGCGGTGTGATCATCTTACCGCTGCCCTGGAAATTCAGACCCGCTACCGCGTCCTTCATCTCGGACATGGTCAGCAGGTCGGTCATCGCGGGAGTACCGGCGAGCACGGTGTTCAGCTCAAAGGGTGCCAGTGCCGACCACATGCTGATCAGATCGGTATAGCTCAGACTGCCGGACGCGGCGGGAGTGACGCTGTCACAGCCGTTCTGGTTGCCGTCGCCGTTGATGATGACGTCCACCGCGTCAGCCATCTGGGTGCGCGCGATATACGCGCCGATCTGCTTGAGGGTGACGGTGAAGAGGTCGATGCGCTGAAAGCGCAGTGCCTCGTAGCTTGCGACCAACATTCTGCCGCGCTTGTGCAGGCGCACCAGATTATCGCTGGTCTTGATCTCGGTCGTCGGGATGAAAGCGCCCTCCGCGACGCGCTTGAGGCTCTTATCATCATCGGTCAGGCTCGAGGTGCAGGAGCGATAATCCATGCCGTCGATCTTGGTGACGGTCGCGACGATATCGCTCAGCATATCGGCTTCCTCCCTGCCGGCGTTGACCGCGCGGCTGACATACTCGGGGAACAGCGCCGCCGAGTCGGTGGTGGCGAAGAACTTCTCGATGGTATCGGAACCCTTGCCGCTGACCTTGATGTCAAAGCGCTTGAGCTGACGGGAGAACGCATCCAGGCCCTCCAGCGCGGTACCCTTATAGTTCTCGCTGGGATCCATTTCCTCCAGGATCTCGGTCAGCGATCTGCCGGTCTGATACATTCCCTTTTCCAGATTGATTTTTTCAAAATTAGCCATATGATCTCCTCCTTTACAGAATAAAGCCGACGGTGCTGTCGTCGGTATAGACGACCAGTCTGTCGATACCGCTCTCTGCTGTCTTGACGCCCGATGACGCCGCCGCGAGCTTGTTGTAGCCGACATTGACGGTACCGGACTTTGCCGCTTCGACATAGCCGTCGAGCTGAACAGCGGCGTAACCGTCGTTCTCGCCGACGCATACGCCGATAAAGCCGTCGTTGGCGGCCGCCTTGGTGACCTTGCCGGATGCGGACATCTTGACGAGGTCGCCCTTCTTGACGGTGTTGGTACATTCAAAGGTCAGGACATTTTCCTTATAACCTGCAAAACTGATATTCATACTTACCTCCGTTAGATTCTGAATTCTGTGTTGCCGACGGGCTCGTCGGATTCCTTACCGCTCAGCTGGACCTTGACCTTCTGATCCTTGCGGCTGAGCGCCTTGAGCAGCGACTTTGCCTCGTCGATGCTGAGCTTGGCGAGAATACAATTCTCGACCGCGTAATCGAGCTGTACGCCCTTTTCTCTGAGGGCGGTTTTCAGCTTTTGCACCAGCTCCTCACGATACGCCTCGGCGTATGCGCTGTCGCTCTCCAAGCGTTCGATATACTCTTTCAGAGAGGCGGCCTCGCCCTTGGTGAGCGTGACCTCGTTCTCGCCTGTCAGAGCTTTACAAATTTCGTTCATATCTTTCTCCTTATATCCTTTTATCACACCTGCCGCGCGCTGTGCGGGTACGGCGACAAAGCTGAATTCATATGCGTCCTTCGGCTCCGTCAGCTCGCCGTAACACAGCTCGCCGTCATACTCTCTGCCCTTTTGGTGGCTGCACAGCGGCGAGTGCATCTCGTTGCGGCAAATGGAACAAACGGTGTGTCCGACACTGCACCCGACCGAGACTTCCTTGACGATGCCCGCCTCGATCGCCTCGATCAGCTCCGCATTGCCCTCGGTGCGGCGGATATACGCCCTTGCCGTCAGGCGGAAGAGCTGATCGCCGCGCGAGGTAAAAGCGCCGTCTACGCTCTCGACCTTACAGGAAATGATCCTTGCCTTCTGGTTCTTGGCGGTCGGGTCGTGGTCGATGATGCCGGTCTTGCCGACAAAGAGCTTTTCGAGCGCAAACAGCGATTCCACCGTAAAGCGTTCATAGTCGCGGTCGACGTCGTTGTCGCACAGCGCTACCGTGAAGAGATACACCTCGTCGGCGCTGAGCTGTCGTCGGGAATATTGATTGACCAGCTCCATCTCCTTCATCAGATCCGCACTGTCCGCGCTTTTGATCACCTGTCCGTTCTTCATCCGTTCACCTCCGTACTCTGTTCGATCTGCGCCGCACGCGCGTTGTCCAGACGCGCCGACGCAAGCTCCGTTTCATCCTGCAGGCTGATGTTGCTCCACTCCACGCTGACAGCGGGATCCAGCCGCACGGAATCCAGATAGATCCGCGCGATCTTTTCAATCACCGGCGTGAGCAGCGAGCGGTAGTACTCCAGCTCCGACGTCAGGATATCCGCCTGCTGTGAGGACATCCTCTCGGTCGAGGACCAGGAAAGTCCCAGCAAAAACGGCGGGATCGAGAGCTTTGCCGCGATCTGCTCGAGCACGTGGCGGATCGGGATATCGCAATCGATGATCTGGCTGTCCGCGCCGATTGCGCGGATGTTGACGTCACCGACCGACACAAAGTCGCACACTCTGCCCTTATCCCGCATCGCACGGCTCCATTCCTCCGCGATTTCCTTGACGCGCTGACGCGCGCCGACCGCGCCGGTGCCCGCGGGCGGATGATAGGTCACGGCATAGCGCACGTTGCCCGCGCGCTCAAAGTTCTGTCCCACACAGCGAAAGATCTTCATCAGCAGCTCGCTGACGAACGGCAGTCCGCTGAGGATCGAGGTGCCGCGCAGTGTGCCCGGCTGCGGATTGAGCAGGGTCAGGCAGATCAGCTCGGGGTGCTCGATCTCCTTCGCGCAAAGATCGTTCGGGAAGATGCGCACATCCACGGGGCTGTCGCCCATACGCAGGGTCACCGCTTCATCGGGCGCGTTATACAGCGCCGCGATACCGCCGTCCTCGAAGGTGACGATCTCACCCACCGCCCTGCCGCAGGTCAACAGCTGGTCGAAGTACGAGCAGATAAAGGTGTGCAGTCCCGTGCCCGTCCCGCCGACCGAGATCTGTGACACAAAGCGATCCATCATGGTCTGTGCCTGATTGTCGGCACATTTGATCGTGAATTCACCCAGCAGACGGATCAGCTTCATGATCGCCGCGTCGATGACCGGCACCTGATCTCTCAAAGCGCGGTACAGGCGCATTTCATGCGGCTGATCCGACAGGTGTAACGGAGGGATAATGCCCCTGTCCGCTGTGGTGCAGGTCTGCACCTCGGGTACATGAGGGCGATCTCTTTTCGCAAATAATCGCAAGATGATACCTCCTGTTGTGTTTACGTTCGTTCGATAAAGGCAAAGTGGAGGGGTTCCTCATTCGCCTTTATGTAACTGACAAAATAGCGTATGTCATCCATCGCGTGGTCGTCGCGCTTGATCACGGTGTCCATCGGCTTGTTCTCATCCCAGCGATAGAGTGAGAACTCACGGATCGCGTCGGTACAGGTGTCGCAGATGACGATCTCTTTATCACGCAGCGCCTGACTCGTCTTGCGGATACCGTCGATGACGTTGTTATCCGCTCTGACGACAGGATAGCGCCCGTGCCGCTCGATCACCTCGATAAAGCTGGCGGCGGACGGATCGACGATCACCGCCGTCGGCAAAAGCTCACCCAATAATTCTTCTAAAGAATCATAATGTTCCTCATCTGTTCTGCTTTTGCCTACCTTTCGCGCATCATAATAACTCTCACGCAGGCGATACCAAGTGTTGTCGCAACGCCCCCACAACCCCATCGAAGTCGGATTGACCGTGCCGTAATCGCAGGAGACACAGTATTCCTCGATCTTTCGGTCGGGCGGCGGGATGAACATACTGCTGTCCCCCATAAAGGGATAGACAGCGCCCGAGACACTCACCCATTCTCCCTCGACGAATCGGCGATAAAAAGCGCCCGTATACAGGCTCTCATACCGCTTGAGCATCTTTTGAGAAAGAGAGGGGTTGTCCCGCATCCGAAAATGGATGTACAGCGCGTTTTTCCGCTTTCTGTTCTGGATCCACTCCCGGTAAAACCAGTGTGAAGGATATTCGGGGTTGCAGTTGAAGAAGAACCGTGAGCCGCTCACCGAACATCGCGCCAGCGCCTGTTCCACAAACGACTTCGGCATCAGCGCCACCTCGTCAAACAGCACACCCGACAGGGTGACCCCTTGGATCAGCGAGGCGGAGCCCTCATCCTTCCCCGAAAAGAGAAAAAAGGTGTTTTCATGGTGTCCGTATCGGATCATCAGACGATTGTTGCTCACGCTTTCCTTTACGTCAAAGCCGAGCTCCTTCAGGCAAGGCAGGAGAGGTATGATCACGTTGCGCCGCAGCGCCGTGATCGTCTTGCCGCAAAAGCCCAGCAAAGCGCCGTCAAAGGTAACGCTCGCCCACAGGACAAAGGATAAAGACAGCGCAAAGGTCTTGCCCGAGCGCACCGCGCCGTCACAGATGACAGCGTCATAGTGCTCATACCCCGAGCCCTTCGCCCACCAAAACATCGCCTTGAGCTGTTTTGCGGACAGCGATCTATAGGTCATCGGTCTCACTCCCGGAGCGACTGCCGAGCGCCTCGGCGGAGCTCAGGATCGCGTCCAGCAGACCCGAACCGTTTCCATGCTCCGTGCCGCTGCCCAACAGCTCCTGCAGCTTGTCGATCGCCTTGATCCTGTCGCAGAACTTCACTTCGATCCCTTTATCCGTGCGCTTGATCTCCGATACATTTCTCAGGTCGAGCATCCTCAGATCCTCTTCACTGAGGTCATCCCGATAAAGCAGTGTCAGAGCGTCGCTCACGCCGCCGTAGGCGAGCTTGTACAGACCGCAGATCGCGGTATGCTCATATACTGAGCGGATATTCTCGCATCGGCGGCGGATCTCGCTGACGATCTCCTCCCGCGCGGAAAGCTCGGACCACGCCCTTTCGGGGTGCTTGTAGCCCGCCTTACGCGCCGCTTTGATCGGATCGGCAACCACCGTCATCAGACGGCAAAACTCTTTTTCTCTCGGTTTCATCTTTTTCCTCCTAACACCGGTCTCACCTATGCCGAGATAAAGAAAAAAGTTGCATAAATTTATGCAACTTCGGAAAATTTTTTAAAAAAAGATTCAGTTTCGTATAAAAGCGCTCCCCGTCACAATCGGAGGGCTCGGCATTTGCAGGTCGGTGATCGAACTCGTTTCCCTATAACGCGCGCGAAAAAAAACAGAGGATGGAAACGGGTTCCATCCTCTGAAATGTATTAAGCCATTATTCTGTTTTGTTTATCTTTTGACATATTCGTTGATCGGATAATCAACAGGTGTTGTAGCTAAGAAGCGCTGGAGAAGTGTTGCATCCATGATAGTCACTTCGCCGTCACCGTCAATATCCGCGGCACCCTTATCGATCGAGGCGCCCGGTATATTCGCCAGTGCACGCTGCATCTTTGTTGCGTCAATGATCGTAACTTCACCGTCGCCGTCAGCGTCGCCGAGGAGGACAAAGCTGTTCAGTGCAGCCTCGTCATCGACCAGCTTCTGCAGTGTGTCTGCGGGGAAGATAGCCTTCTGATCGTCGGTCAGGGCGTCATAAGCCGCTCTTGCCGCTTCGATCGCAGCCTTATCCGTATAGCTCACGGCTGTCGAGGAGGGAAGGTCACCGATTGCCATCGCTACCTGATAGACAGCGGCGATGTCGTCAGCGATCTTTTGGAACGCAGCTTCAACGTCGGTCAGCTTTTGCAGCGTATCGGAGTCGATCAGTTCCTTCTGTGCGTCGCTCAATGCGTCGTAAGCCGCTCTCGCGTTGATGATATCGGTTTCGTCATTGACGGTAACGTCAGCGGCTGCGGGCAGCGCGTCGATCATAGCGGTTACCTCTGCTGCCGCGATCGCATCCTCGGCACGGAACAGCTTGTCGAGGGCGATGAATGTGACATATTCCGCCTGCTCGGGAGTCAGCGCATCGAGAGCCGCCCTTGCGGCTTCTACGTCAGCCTTGTCGGCAAGAGTGATAGTGTCGGGCAGGGCGAAGATCAATGCTTCAACTGCCTTTGCCGGCTCGCGTACGGCGATGCTCTGCTCGGCGTCTGTCAGCTTCTGTAAGGCAACAGGATCAACAAGCGCCTTCTGTGCGTCTGTGAGGGCGTCATAAGCCTGTCTCGCGGCTTCTACGTCCGCCTTGTCATCGTAGATGATGACATCGGGCAGGGCGTTGATCTGATTCTCAACAGTCTTTGCCGCCTCGAGGTCCGCAATCGCATCCTCGGCGTCGGTCAGCACTGAGTAGGTGTCCGCGTCGATCATTGCCTTCTGCGCGTCGGTCAAAGCGTCATATGCCTGTCTTGCCGCTGTGACAGCGTCCTTATCCGCAAGGGTAACATTCTCCTTATCAGGCAGCGCCTGGATCATAGAGTATACAGCTGCCGCTCCTTCGATTTCCGCGAGGGCTGCCTCAGCGTCGGTCAGTTTCGTATATGTATCAGCATCGATCATTTCCTTCTGCGCGTCGGTCAAAGCGTCATACGCCTGTCTTGCCGAAGTGATGTCATTCTTATCCGTAAGGGCAACATCATCTTTATCGGGCAGAGAGGTGATCTGCTCAGTGACAGCTGCCACTGCCTCGAGGTTGGCGAGTGCCGCCTCAACGTCGGTCAGCTTCTGCAGCAGAGCGGGATCGACGAACGCCTTATCAGCGTCGCTCAGAGCATCGTAATCCGCTCTTGCGGCTTCTACAGCAGCCTTATCATTCAAGGTAACGTCCTCTGCCTCGGGCAGAACGTTGATCTGTCCGTTCACGAGCATAGCGGCGTCGGTCATTGTGCAGACGACATAGATGCAGTTGTAGAACCAGTCCTCACCGCCGTCGCCGTCGGGACGGAAGTAGACGGTGTAGTAGCCGCCGGTGGTGAACTCGCCGTTCTCTCCGTAGTTGTTGCCCATGCCTTCGGGGTACCATACCTTGTCCTTGCCCGGCTCGGCATAAACGACCTTGAACATATCGCCCATGTTGATCGAGAAGTCTTCAAACATATACTCGGTGGACTCGGTGTTGTTGTTGTTCGGGGTGAGCATATAGGCGTCGTTGATCTTCCAATCGGTCATGGTGCCGATGATGTAGTAGCCTGCCGCGTACTTCGGAGTGCTATTGAATTCCGCCACGTAGGTCGCGTCGCCGGAGACCGGGGGCAGTGCGTCGGGGTTGTAGACGCCGTTTTCGTCCGACCAACCCATAAACTCATAGGTGAAGTCGTCATCCTCGGGCTTTACGGGAGTCTCGCCGCTGTACGAGGGGATGTCGCCTACCGCTAAGTTGGTATCGATCTTAAGGATCTCATCGCCGTTCATCCATGTGACGGAGTAGATGCGTCCGGTTGAGAAGGTCAAATCATATGTGTTGCCGTCTTCACAGGTGAAGATACCGCTGACTGTCAAGGTGTTGTTCTCGATCGTAACGGTGCAGGAACCGTCTGTGAAATGGTACGGTGTTAACGCTTCTCCGACAAAGATCTCACATGCAGAGGGATCCAGATCCGCCCAAGTGTAGGTTCCCGCCGCCTGAGCAGAATTAAGAGCACCCAGCAGGAAGTTGATGCCGTCGGTTTCGACGTAGATATCCCAATAACTGTCGGTGCTGCATCTATCCTCCCAGAGGATATTCGCGTTCTCGTCATTGAGGTTGTATACGATCGGCACAACCGGAGGCTCGGTGGGAGCTTCGGTCGGAGTCTCGGTGGGAGCTTCGGTCGCGGGCTCAGTCCATGTGATGGTCATCTTCGCGCCGGTCTTGGTCTCATAGTTAAACTCGGTCAGGTCGAGGTACATCTTGATGGTGGTGCCTGAGGGCAGACCTGTGATCTTGATGTTCTGAGGACCGTTGTAGATCGCGTCGGTCTCTACGCCGTTAGCGATAACACCGCCGTCAGCCAGACCGAAGTTATGGGTCCATGCGTCGTTGATCGCGAACTTGAATTCGGGATCAGAGGTGTCATAATCGCCGAGTGTGTACTCGATCTCGTATAAGCCTGCGCTGAGGATCGTCATATGGTTAGCAGAAGCAGCGGGATCCCATTCGATGTTGTTCAGCCAGTTGTCGCCGTCGGGAGTACCGTTACCTACCGCGGTGACAGACTCGACTGTCAGACCGTCATCATAGGTGACGATGTCGCCGTCTACCCATGTCTTGGAGCCGTCGCAGTATACGGTGAAGGTACCCGCGCCGGACAGATTGAAGGTGACGTTGTTGCCGGTCTCGTCGCCGATCCATGCAGAACCGTTCTTGACAGCCTTGAGCTGAACTTCCTTCTTCGCGCCGTCAACGGTATATTCCTTAGACCATACGTCGTTCGAGAAGGTCATGGTGTTGTTGGGATCGTTGCCGTTCCAGGAGGTACCGAAGATCGTAGTATCGTTACCGGCTACGATGTAGGTGTCCGCGGGCTCGGAGCCTTCGGCGTAATAAACAGTAGTCGTCATTACTCTGGTTTGACCGTTGGAAACCGAACTCACTATATATGCCTCTGTTGCGTTGATGCCTTCAAAGACATATACGCCGTCACTCAAAGTACCGACGATCGTCTCTCCGTTTACCTTCACAGCAGGGGGATCCAGTTGATCGTTGATTCCTGCTGAAACGACGAGCTTCGAGATGTTCTGACCGTTTAACGAACTGATTTTGATATTATCATTTGTGCTTCCAAATAAAGTCCAGCCGTTTTCGGAAGCAATCAATGGGCCGTCATTTGATGAAGTAGTTACAGAGAAATGATCGGTGCTAAACGGTTTTGCAGTGTATGACTCCAAATCTTCATTATATACTCTTGCGCTCTCTGCGGTCAGGTCGATGACCTCGGACTGCTCCGCGGGAGCGGGAGCCTCGGTAGGAGCCTCGGTAGGAGCCTCGGTCGGAGCCTCGGTGGGAGCTTCGGTCGCGGGAACTGTCCATGTGATGGTCATCTTCGCGCCGGTCTTGGTCTCATAGTTAAACTCGGTCAGGTCGAGGTACATCTTGATGGTTGTGCCTGAGGTCAGGCCTGTGATCTTGATGTTCTGAGGACCGTTGTAGATCGCGTCGGTCGTTACGCCGTTTACGATCACACCGCCGTCAGCCAGACCGAAGTTGTGTGTCCACGCGTCGTTGATCGCGAACTTGAATTCGGGATCAGAGGTGTCATAATCGCCGAGTGTGTACTCGATCTCGTATAAGCCTGCGCTGAGCATCGTCATATGGTTAGCAGAAGCAGCGGGATCCCATTCGATGTTGTTCAGCCAGTTGTCGCCGTCCGGAGTACCGTTACCTACCGCGGTGACAGACTCGACTGTCAGACCGTCATCATAGGTGACGATGTCGCCCTCTACCCATGTCTTGGCGCCGTCGCAGTATACGGTGAAGGTACCCGCGCCGGACAGATTGAAGGTGACGTTGTTGCCGGTCTCGTCGCCGATCCATGCAGAACCGTTCTTGACAGCCTTGAGCTGAACTTCCTTCTTCGCGCCGTCAACGGTATATTCCTTAGACCATACGTCGTTCGAGAAGGTCATGGTGTTGTTGGGATCGTTGCCGTTCCAGGAGGTACCGAAGATCGTAGTATCGTTACCGGCTACGATGTAGGTATCGGGCGCCTCGGTGGGCGCCTCTGTAGCCTTGGGTTCAGCCGTATAGACCGCGGTGTAGGTGACGTCGCCTGTCACGGGCGGCAGATCATCTACGCCGATCAGGTAGGTGGTCGTGCCGTCGTCCCATGCCGCGAAGGTGTAGGTGTTGTTCGCGTCGTCGGGTCTGGTGGGAGCTTCGCCGTCATAGCTCGGGAGGGCGTCCTTAGCGACGTTGGTATCTGTTTCGAGCTCTTCACCGTTCCAGTTTTTCCATGTTACGGTGTAAGAAGCCTCGGTCGGAGCCTCGGTGGGAGCGTAGTCGACTACAAGATTGCCGGTCAGCTCGCCTTTTCTGATAAAATATGTATACGCACTAGAAGTTGAATAATCGGTTAAACCTACAACAACATCTTTATCGGTATCCCAATCACTGACTTCACCGAGCGTCAGCGCGGCGTCACCCATTGTAACGGTAATACCCGACGCATTGAAGGCAGTACCCTTAGGTACCTCAAAACTAAACGCTACAGCATACTCATTATCATCAGGTTCACTTAAAATGGTATATGCAACGCCCTTTTCGGCATATACATCCCAGTTATCCTCTCCCACATCAAAGTACTGGGGCGTGACCCATACATCAAATGCGTCCACCAATGCGTCGGTGCAGGTCAGGGTGTAGGTGGGAGCGGCAGGAGCGGCAGGAGCGTTCGCGCCTGCGAGGGTGATGGTCTTTGCATCATGGTCTGCCGATTCAACGTAGAAAGCGTTTCCTGCTGCGCCGTCGACGAAGGGCATAAAACTATATCCCTCCATCCTATCATCGAAATACAAAATGCCATCTTCAGTACCGACCGTGAACATACCGTTCTCAGCGGTGAAATCCGCATCGTAAGCTGAAGTGCCATCCGGCCAGTCGGTGTACGTTCCGGCTTTCAGAGTAATTGTGTATTCAAAATTGTCATCAAAAAGACTTTCGATACCACTGACAATATAGTCGCCTGTATTGAGTTCCGAAGCAACGTGTTCGCCGCTGTCGTAGATCGTGCCTACTGCGGGAGCGGGAACATGACCGGCGAGGGTGACTGTGTAGTTCTCGTTAGAAAGGACATACCATTTGTCTGATGGATTACCTTCTGCATCGAGAGGATAATACGCTTGCTTATCACCACCATCAATCCTTACAATCAATAATGGACCGTACTCATCTCGTTCAATAACTATGTCGCCAATTTGATCTTCTTGGAACTCGATATCATCTGCATGAGTTTCAGGATCCAATCTCTCTCTGAAAGTACCGCCTTTAATGATAACGGAATAATCTATGCACATTAAACCTAGATAGTCGCCGGACGAAGCAGAGAGTGTGTCCCCTGCGACAAGATCTTCGAGCGACACGAATTCTTCGGTATAATCCGTCGCGCCAGCCGAGGCGATCGGGATGACTGTGAATAAACTGAGTACCATCAGGATCGATAATAAGATACTGACGGGCTTTTTGATTTTTTTCATCATTTTTTTGCTTTCCTCCTTTAGGAATTTTTTTAGTTTGATTTAACTGTTTTCTTTGGGTCTGTCCGCTGACCGTGTATTTCTCATTCATACCGGACATTGGCTCGGTCTGTCGTAGACATGAGCCAAGCAAAGGAAAACAAGAGTTAACATAATCGGTTGAGATTGCCGCCATAGCCTCCCTTTCCTAAGGTACCCCCGTTGGGGGATTGTCCGAAGGACAAGGGGAGATTCCCCTGTTAGGGGAAATGTCCGCAAAGCGGACAAAAGGGTCGGCTGTCTTCGCAGAAGAAGCCGTTTCCGGCGAGGAAGGTGGCACGAAGTGCCGGAGGGTTGGCGACTGTTCATACAGAAGTCGTCATCTGTACAGCAGTTTTTCAACCCTCAGTCACCGCCAACAAGTTGTCGGCGACAGCTCCCTTAGGAAAGGGAGCCTCTTTTTCTCTCCGCGACTCCTCCTCTCCCCAACACGCGGGGCGTGTCGGGGGCCCCGGTTAATGGAGCCTCGCAATGGCAATTATCATGATTGTTTCCGTTTGGGTCTGTCCGCTGACCGTGTATTTCTCATTCATACCGGACATTGGCTCGGTCTGTCGTAGACATGAGCCAAGCAAAGGAAAACAAGAGTTAACAAAAAATGCAACGACTTAAAGCCTTCCTTTGGGAAAGGAAGGTCCTCCGTAAGGAGGCGGATGAATTGTATCAAATTGTTCGAGCGAAGCGAGTTACTATACAATACAGTGTAGATCAAGCGTTGATAATAAATAGGTTTCTCCCTTCGGTCGTTCAAAAAATACAATTCCTCAGTCGCCAACGGGCGACAGCTCCCTTTCCCAAAGGGAGCCTTGGAAGCCGGTTGCTCATTTATTATATCATGCTTTTTCGACAAGCTGTGCCTTCCCCTCGGGGGAAGGCTTTTCCCTCACAATGACGATATGACAAAAAAACACAGGCGCAGAGATACCGCGTCTGTGTCAGTTCATCATGATCCTATTGAAAAAGGGCGCACGAAAATAAGCGAAGCTATTCGCTGATGAATAACCCGTCGCACCGCAGCAGGGTGCTATACAAGTACAGTCCATTCTCATCGCCGTGGTAAGCCCTTTCGTTACATTGTATAGATACAATTAACAATTCAACTATAATTATACACAAAAAGCATAAGGCATAATTGCATAATAGAAAAAAAGAGGTTCCATTTCGGAACCCCCCAAAAAATATCCTCACAATCATCGCGCTTATTGCCACAGCAGTCCCGCAATATTTTTGTCGCGCGCAAGTGGAACGTCAATGGCTTTTTGACGACTTTCGTATGTCACTGCATAAATTGATCCAACTCCGAAAAAACTAATGAAGATTCGATATGATAAAAAGCCCCCTTTGACTCTTCCCGAAAGGATCTGATCCTATCTTCACATCATCCTATGAAGCCAACCGCAAAAAGCTCTCCGACCTTCTTCGATGTGACGACTGCTTCGACATCATCGAGCGCAACATCGTCATCTCGGGCAAGAAAGCCGTCATCTTCTACATCAACGGACTGATCAAGGACGACATCATGGAAAAGCTGATGGAATTCTTTTACAATCACACCGAACCCCGATATCTCAGCTCCGCCGAAGAATTCTGCCGCCACTGTGTTCCCTATGTCGAGATCAGCGTTGTCGATCAGCCCGACGAGGTCGTCAAAAACGTGCTCAGCGGCATCCCCTGCCTGATCGCCGAGGGCTTCACCGCCGCCATCTCCTTTGATATGCGCACCTATCCTCAGCGCTCCACCTCGGAGCCCGAGGATGACAAGGTGCTGCGCGGCAGTAAGGACGGCTTTGTCGAGACGGTCATCTTCAACTCCGCGCTGATTCGCCGCCGCATCCGCTCCGCGAATTTCGTCACCAAGGCGATGACCGTGGGCAGCGAAAGCAAAAGCGACGTCATCATCTGCTATATGGACAACAAGGTCGACCACACGCTCCTGCACGATATCACCGACCGCATCAAGAATCTCGACATCGCCAATCTGAGCATGAATCAGCAGAGCTTGATCGAGGCGCTCTATCAAAAGAAGTGGCTCAATCCCTTTCCGAAGATCAAATATACCGAGCGCCCCGATGTCGCCGCGGCGGTCTGTCTCAAGGGCAACATTGTCATCCTCGTCGACAACTCCCCCTCCGCGTTATTGATCCCGACCTCGATCTTTGATGTTCTCGAAGAAGCCGACGACTACTATTTTCCGCCCATCACGGGCACCTATATCCGTATCACACGCTACCTGATCACCATCGCCTCAGTCCTGCTCACCCCGTTATGGCTGTTGTGCCTGCAAAATCCCGAGCTTGTTCCGCCGGTCTTTCAATTTGTTTTGCAGATCGAGCCGACCAGCCTGCCGATCTACTGGCAGCTCATCATCATGGAGCTGTGCATCGACGGACTGCGCCTCGCGGCGCTCCACACGCCGAGCTCCCTGACCTCCGCCATCGGTATCATCGGCGCGATCGCGTTCAGCCAGTTCGCGGTCAACGCGGGATGGTTCACCACCGCCTCTACCCTCTACGTCGCCTTTGTCACCATCGCCAATTACAGCCAGCCCAACTACGAGCTGGGCTTCTCGCTGAAATACGCGCGCTTCATCCTGCTCACCGCCACCTATATCGGCAACATCACGGGCTTCATCATCGGGATCATCATCCTGTTCTTCCTGCTCGCGAGCAACAAAACCATCAGCGGCAAAAGCTACCTCTATCCCCTCATCCCCTTCAAGCCCAAGGAATTAAAGAAAAAGCTCACCCGCACAAGAATGAAGCAAAATTAGGAACTACCCCATCAACCACCCCACAGTCACCACACTGATGACGATCGCGGTGAGATCCGCCAACAGCGCCGAAAAAAGCGTATGGCGGATTTTTTTGATGCCTGCCGCACCGTAGTACATGCTCACGGCGTAAAATGTCGTCTCTGTCGAACCCGCCACCACGCTTGCGCAACGTCCGACAAAGCTGTCGGGTTCGTTATTCTCATAGATCCCCGTCAACAGCGCTGTCGCGCCCGAGCCCGATACCGGCCGCAGTAAACCCATCGGCACCAGTTCGGCAGGAAACCCTACCTTCTCCGCGAGCGGTCGTATCAATCCCGCGAGATGATCCAGCGCGCCTGAGGCTCTCAGTGTTCCGACCGCCACGAGCAGTGCGATCATGGTCGGCGCGACAAACTTCACCGTCAAAAAGCCCTCTTTGGCGCCCTCGATGAAGCTGTCAAAAATATTCACGCGCTTGAATAATCCGTAGACGCACAGCGCCGTAATGATGATCGGGATGACCGCTTCCATGTAAGCCTCCTTATCAGACTTGATGACGCCAGCGCGGCAGTCAGCGCCGCCGCCGAGGTGATCCACACGCACAACAGCACATCGAAGGGTTGCGCCGAGCCATAGCTCTTTCTGAGTGCCGCTACCGTGGTCGGGATCAACTGCATCGACGCGGTGTTCATCAAAACGAATGTCACCATGCTGTCCGTCGCGGTATCATTCAGACTACGCTTTTTCAGCTCCCCCATCGCCTTGATCCCGAGCGGTGTAGCGGCATTGCCCAGCCCCAGCAAATTGGCGCTGATGTTCATTGAGATATAGCGGAATGCGTCCGAATCCACCGCAACGTCGGGATACAGCCGACTGAGCAGCGGCGCGAACAGCCGCGACAGCTTCTCGATCAGCCCGCAATCCTTTGCGATCCGCATGAACCCCGACCACATGATCAGCATCCCGCTGATGGAGATCAGCAGCTCGATCGCCGAGCCCGCCGCCTCGGAGATCCCGGTGCTCATCTGATCGATGTTGCCGCTGAACACCGCGTAGATAAACGAAATCGTGATCATCGCTCCGAAAACATAAGACATCCCTTTACCTCTCCTTATCCCATACATCAAAAATCGACCCTTGAATTTGTACAGGTTTTACAAAATTCAACAATCTTTCTATATACCTTGACATAATTACCTGCTTTTGGTAAACTTTTGTCAGAAACAGAAATCAAAAGGAAGTACCAAAATGAAACCAGCCGGATTTTTATGTAAAATCGATAAGCTGGGGCGCGTCGTCATCCCCAAACCCCTGCGCTCCAAGTATGATCTGCACACCGACGATACCATCGAGCTCTTCACCGAGCCGGATGCGATCGTCATCAAAAAGTACGCCATGAGCTGTACCTTCTGCGGCAACAGCGAGGATCTGACCGACTTCAAAAGCAAGCCGGTATGCGCCGATTGCCTGAGCAAGCTCAAGGAGCTCAACCCCTAATCATTATCAATTATACGAAACGCGTTATCACGATATACCATCAGGAGGTCAAAATGAAAAGAGAAGACTACATTTCTTGGGATGAATACTTTATGGGCGTTGCGGTATTGGCGGCAAAGCGCTCTAAAGACCCCAACACCCAGGTCGGCGCCTGTATCGTCAACAAAAGCAAGCGTATCCTCAGCACCGGCTACAACGGTTTTCCCTACGGATGCTCGGACGACACCTTCTCATGGGATCGTGAGGGTGAGGACACCAAGTATCAGTATGTCGTACACGCCGAGCTGAACGCCATCCTCAATGCTCACGGAAAGTCCCTCGAGGGCTCCCGTCTTTATGTCGACCTCTTCCCCTGCAACGAGTGCGCGAAGGCGATCATCCAAAGCGGCATCACCGAGGTGGTCTATCTCTATGACAAATATGCCGATGAGCCTGAGACGATCGCCTCCAAGAAGATGCTCAACGCGGCAGGCGTGCGCACCACTCAGCTCAACCTCCACCGCGACACCATCACCATCGACTTTAATCGCAATAAATAATACTCGTTTTGTGATCCCCGATAAACGAAAAAGGCGACGCTGTATGCGTCGCCTTTTGCTTTATGATTTATGTTTGAATCGATATTGCTCGATCACCTGTGCGTATTTGTCCATCACATCGGGAACGATCTCTTCCCACGTGGTCGCGATCTCTTTCCTCGCGCCCTCGCCGACCTTTTGGAGCAGGCCGGGCGTCGAGAAGATCCTTAGGATCTCGCGGAACATCGACACCTTGTTTTCGTCCGCCGTGAAGCCGGACACATCCTTGACGATCGCCTCGGATGCGGTGGAGCCGTCGGTAAACAGTGTCGGAACACCCAGTGAAGCCGCCTCGCGCACCACCAGTCCGGAGGTATCATACATCGACGGGAAGAAGAACAGATCGCTCAGCAGATACATGCCCGACAAAAGACTGCGGTCGTTGATCCTTCCGAGAAAGCGCACATAGCCCTCCGGAAAACGCAGGCTGTCGGCATACTCTTTGATCGCCTTTTCATCATAGCCGTCACCGATCATCAACAGCCGATAGTCGCTGTCTCTATCGCACAGCAATCTGAATGTATCCAATACCAGTTTTAAATTCTTATGCCATCTCTGCTGACCGACATAGAGCAGGATCTTCTTATCGGTCGGCACCATAAAGGTCTCAGCCGCCTTTTTGCGCAGTGCGTCGGGATCCTCCGGCATGGTATAGGTCGTACCGTTTTTCATGATCGTGATATCGCCGTGATAGCCGTATGACCGCAAAACGTCCGCCGCGCCGTCCGACACCGTCCACACGCTGTCGACGGTATTGTAGAAGCGCACGATCTTAGCCGTAACGATTTTCGCGAGCGTCTTGGAGCCGGTGATGTTGATCACATCGTCATAGTACTTGGAGTGGAACGTCGCGACACAGGGGATCCCCAGCTTTTTCGCGTAAGCAGAAGCAAAGGTGCCCTCCGTGAAGGGACTGTGAGCGTGAAAGATATCCAGATATCTGTTTTGCAGCAGCGTCTTGATCTTACTGTCGAGCTTCGGCGTAGGAAGGGCGTATTCCGTGATCGGCATCCTTAATGAGCCGGTACGAAACACCTCATAGCCCAGACTGCTGTCATCAAAAGATTGATAATAACGCGGACACACCACGCAGCTATAGCTTTTTCGATTCATCAGCTCAGCATAGTTATGTACCGCCAAAATGACGCCGTCGACAAGCGGATAATACGAGTCGACAAACTGTGCCGAGCGAATCTTTTCGGGATTGATCATGGTTTCTCCTATCGATAATGATCGGTCAAGATCGCAACTATCCATATCACAAGCGTCATTGTGAGGAGGGCGTCCCAGCCCGACGCAGCAATCTCAACCTTAATTAAAAATATCAGCGTATAACATGATTCCTCAAATCAGTCGTGTTATACACAAACACAGACGGAACAATACTAATAATCCGTCCGTGTCGTTCGTTGTTTATGATTCAGCTTCTTTATTCAGACGCGCGGCTTTTCTCTTGTCACGGATCTTCGTGACCGCGTTGACGCCGTAAACCAGAACGCCGATAATGATGAAGGAATAGTAGCACAGCAAGCGCCACAGCAGCATCGCCCAGAAGGTACCGGACTTGCCGAGTGAGCTGAACACGATGTAGAACAGACCCTCTGCCGCGCCGGAGTTACCGGGAGTCAGGATCAGCGAGATCGCCGCCTGGATGAAGACGCATAGGATCAGAGCCCTGAAAAATCCGATATCGCCGCCGAAGGTGCGCACCGCGAAGAACGGCATACTGCACATCGCAAACTGTAAGATCACAGACAAAAGCAATAGCTTGAACAGCATACCCTTGTTCTTGGTGATCGTCTTTAGGTTCTCACTGTAATTGTTGAGATAACGAACCGCCTTCATGATCGTGTGGTTCGGCTTCTTGACGATATGGAGCTTTGCGCCGATCCGCACAAAAAACGCGACGATACGCATTGCGATCTTCGGCGCGATTCCCGTGATAATGATCATCACAGGTACGATCGTATAGCCGATCGCGCCGCAGTAGGCGGTGATTTTGATACCGGGCGCCAACACGCCGTTCACAACGCCGTTGCCGAAAATGAAAGCAAAAACGCAGAGAATGACAAAACCGAACTGCATCGTAAAGAATCCGCTCAGCGGCATTGCGGACGCAGCGCCGTTACTGTAGCCGTTGGAATGGAGATAATAGATCTGGAACGGCTGACCGCCCGCGCCCGAGGGCGTGATACAGTCATAGTATTTTCCCAGCGCCGCGGTACAAAACGCGTGCCGGAAGCTCACCTTCTCACCGAGGTGACGCATCATGATCATGTACTTCGCGGTTTCACAACCGAGAAATACGAGCAGACAAAGGATGCCTCCGAGCAGATACATAATATTCGTAAAATCGAACTTGATCGGCTCAGGCGCCTTCTTCGAAAACTCACTCGCCGCGGTAAAATAAATGACCGCCGCGTTAAGCAGGACAAACAGTACGATACCGATACGCTTGACCCATTTATTTTTCTTCTTAGGTTCCTCGGGTACTTCGGGAGTATCAACGGAGTCTTGCTCCATGACTTCCTGATACAGCTTTTCGTTTTCCGCCTTTTTTTCAGCACGACGTTGCTCACGCTGCTGCTTTTTTTCGGTTTTGGATTGCTCTTTGTCAATCTTCTCAGTCGCCAACTGTATCATCCCTCCCTTCACAGAGATAACAGTATTATACTACAAAACATAAGCATTTGCAAGAAATAATTGTCGTATCGGATTTCAACATAGAAAACGGCTGTCATTGTCAGACGAGGACACGCGTGTCCAAATGCCGTACCTTACGGAGAAATTGATTCGCTCCGCGTTTGGTTGTCATATTATCCTACGTTTCGGTACGTCGCAAGCGTCGTACCCTACGATTAACGTACAACTCCTCAACCGACGCTATCTATTATCCGGCAATCTACCGCGGGTCGTCGAGGGCGTCGACCCCTACAAATCCCCTACAACATTCATTGTAGGGGAGGATCCTGACCCTCTCGTAACCTCTCCGATTAAAGCCTTTTAACCGCGTAGCATATCCCTGCTTCCGTAACGCCATGCTATGGTCATCGACCATCCGCATGACTGAAACGTTTTTCCCCTATCTTATGCTTTCGATAACGGAATCGCCCGTCATTCTCGGACGACCGGTGGTCGTCCCTACAGTGAAATCAATCTACTCCGCATAATATAAAACAATGATACAAAGGAAACGTTCCGGCGGGAGCATTCCTCGGCGGAGACGCCTTTCTCTAAGCGAGAACGGCAACCCTTTTGTCCGCTTCGCGGACATTTCCCCTATCAGGGGAATCTCCCACTGTCACTTCGTGACGTCTCCCCAACGGGGAGCACCCCTCCCCTACAATGGGCTTCATTTGCTCCGCGTTTGGGCTACATATATCTGAAATTTTTGCTACGTCGGACACGCTTATCCAATCCCGAAAAACAACAAAAGACCCCGCATAAAGCGGGGTCGATGTTATTGATTTATTCCTTAATCACAAGGGAGATCAGGTGCGCTCTTTCTTGCGAGCAAAGAAGATAACGCCTGCAGCTGCAACCATTACGCCGAGCATAATGAACAGAACAGTCTCGGTCTGACCGGTCTGGGTGTTGGAAGCGGAACCGCTCTTAGAGCCGGAACCGGAAGAACCGCTGGAACCCGAAGAACCGCTGGAGCCCGAAGAACCGCTGGAACCCGAAGAACCGGAAGAACCACTGGAACCCGAAGAACCGCTGTCGGAACCGCCGCTGGAACCACCACTGGAACCGCCGCTGGAACCGCCCGAGCCCTTATCCTTTGCATCTGCGCTGGACTCGTCAGACAGGCTGGACTTATCCTTGCTCCAAGAAGTAGAAGCACCGGATTCAGAAATCGCAGCCTCAACGTCAGACTTACCGAGGCCGAGAGCCTTTGCGGTATCGTCGATCAGAGTCTGCTCATCCTTACCGGAATACTGAAGAGCGTTGCTCAGAGTATCCTTCAGGAAGGAAACCATCATATCATACTTAGAGGTGAAAGAGGGGCATGTCTCACCGACAACGTTACCGATAGAAGTAACCTGGAGACGCGGACCGAGAGAGCTGCTCTTCCACTTCGCTTCTTTTGCAGTCTTGGTGGAGTCAACCGGATTCTCGATAGAATTACCGGTAGCATAACCGGTATCACCGATGCAGCTGGAATCCATCATCAGGTCATATGTCTGGTCGCCGGAAGTAGCGTCAGCAAAGATGATAGCATACTGCTTGCTGGAATCCATATTATAACCGGAAACATCCTTGGACCAGATATCGCCGCCTTCATCTTCACCATTGAGCTTCTTGGAACCCCAAGAAATCAGCTGCTCGCCGGTCTCAGGATCATAAATGAAGAACTGAACGGGACCTGCCCACTTAGTCTGGCTGTTATCATACTTAATAACATCTGCGCCGGTAGATGCGGTGTCGCTCTCAGCACCCTGAGATACAACGTCGCCGTTTGCGCCCTGCTCAGCAATTGCGTTGTCAGCGCTGTCAGCAGCGACCTCTACCTGAGCGGCAGAGAAGGAAACTGCGCATACGCTCATCAGCAGCATTGCGACAAGAGCCAGGCTCAAAATCTTTTTGAACATAATAATCTCCTCCGTAATCAAATTACTATTCTTTTGGAAGAGATAATGATACATACTCTTCCTTAGTATTATCTATTATAGCGCAAGAATCAAAAATTTTCAATATCTTATTAGAAAAACGACCTACAAAAGTGAACAAAAAACGATTTTGACTTTAATACATTTTTACTAAATTCTTTGATAAAGATATCCAATTCGGGAATTATTTACCACTCTGTCGAATCCTCACGAACAAGCCAAACGCCCGGCTGCTTATTTATGCCCTTGGTTCTTTTTCGCCAGCTTGACCGTGAGGATCATGATCGCGATGAAGCATATCGCGCTGATACTGACGATCCATACCGTTGCGACGCGCGTATTGATCCCATCCTCTTTGATCTCATCGGCGTCATATTCAGTAGGAGGCTGTACGTCAAGCAGCCTATCAACGATCGTCGAAGAGACCGCTTCACTGTCGCCCACTTTTGCCGTGATCGCGTTGCTGCGGGAGCTGACCCCAATCAAAGAGCTGTCGGTCACCGCTGCGGATGTATTGACCGCAAAGACAGCCAGCGCTGTCATCAGCACCGCCGCCAGCAAGATGAATACCCTCTTCATATTTTTCCTCCATAACAACCATAAAGAGGCCGGCTCATAGAGTCAGCCTCAAAATGATAGTGATTATTCGTTGTCAGATTCGGATGATTCATCGGCTAATTGTGTCTTTTCGTCCTCATCAGCCAATTGTGTTTTCTCATCATCCGCAGTAACCTCTGCTTCGGGAGCTTCTGTCTCTGGAGCGGGTTCTTCAGCCGTAACACCCTCTGCCGAATCAGTCGAATCGGAAACCGGCTGTGCGTCGGGTGCGGGAGTTGCCGCTTTATCTGCGGGCTTCTTCTTCATATAGAAGTATACCGCCGCGCCGCCACCGGCAAGAACGACCAGAGCGATGATAATCCACAGAACGGGAGATCCGCCCTTATTGTCGTTTCCTGTAGTAGCCATCTCAGGAGCCTGATCGGATGTCGCGGTCACATTACCGTCCGCGTCAGTTGCCAAAATGAAGTATCCCTCGGCTGTCGTTGCGGGAGGTGCTGCGGACGTCGTCTTAGAATCGGAGTTGTTGTTACCGTTGCCGGAGCCGTTTCCGCTGCCACCGGCATTTCCACTGCCACCGGCGCTTCCATTGCCACTGCCACTGCCGCCTCCGTTCGCATTCGCGTTTGCGCTTCCGTTGCTGCCTCCGCTCAAGGCGTTACCGCCGTTTGCCGAACCGTTATCGCCGATTGCACCATTGTTAGCATTATTTTTCTGATTTGCTTCGCGCTTTTCCTTTGCCAGATCAACAATTCCGGGCAAATTAGGATCAGCATGTTCGCTGTCTCCGTCAGGAGAAGGAATGACAAGACCGTTTTCGGTCGGCGCTTCGGAATTATATCCGGGTGCTTTGTCCTCTTCTACCAAATCTCCGTTGATATAAAGATCATAAGTGAACTTATAAACATCGAGTGTCATCTTGGGATCTTCGGTATCGAACGCCTTGTTGCCATACAGGAAACGAACACGATAGGTGATTTCTGTATTTTCTGCGTCATCCGTTGCCTTCAGGTTCAGCGTAATAAAATGACGCTTTGAGGAAAAGTCTACGCCCTTGAGGATCGACCAGACGCCTCTGACCTCTCCGTCCAGATCCGGATTAATGACAGCGATCCACTCCTCGGGATCGGTGTTATCATTATAGTCGGCTACCGAATCCAACTTTAATACGGAAGAGTCGTAATAAAATGAAAAATCTGTACCTACTACCGGCTCGGATGCATTTCTAAGACTGAATACATAGCTTACTTCGTCACCTTTTTTTACGTCAAAGACAGTTTCACCTTTTTCTACATCAGCCGCAGATGCGCTGACAACAGAAGCAGTGATCGTACCGAAAATCAGCATGCACACACAGAGCAGGGAGAGCCACTTCTTCATATCTATCATTCCTTTCAGGATCATACACTGATCCATGTAGTGATTGCAATCAGTGTATCGTATATTTTCGTTAACTATTATATAACAAGATCATATAGAATTCAATAAATAAATTGTAAACACTCCGGGTAATTACCGCAATACAAGCTGATAATTATAAACATTATGATTTTTCGCATTAAATCCACAGTATTTCTTGGTTTTAGATATATATAGCTAACGTTGTTGACGAATATTCTCGTATATATACGAACCCCCCTTCACAAGGAAGGGGGGCCGTATATCTTTAGTCCGGAAATATCAAACCGAATGTTTATCAGTTATCTTTTCTTCTCTTCTTGTTGAAGATGATGATACCGGCAGCCATCACAAGGAGTACTACGAAGATGATAGCTACTGCAGGTGAACCGGTCTGAACAGCAGCGCCGTTCGCAGCAGAAGAGGTATCATTTGTAGAGGACGAACCCTTAGTGGTTGCAGCGGGTGAAGTCGAGCTGTCACCGGTGCTGCCGCCGTCGGTAGCATCCTGACCGCCCTTAGTCTCGTCGGGAGCAGTAGGCTCGTCGGGAGCGGTGGTCTCTGCCTCAACTACAAAGAGTGTGCCAATGCCGGAGCCATCTGAGAATCTGAACTCGAACTTGTATTCGCCGAGATCCATAGACTGCAGATATTCAGGCTTGAGGGTTACCTTCAATGCGCCGTTCTCGTCAGCGGATGTAGTGTAATTATCATAGCTTACGAGAGTCGCGTTACCGTTGCCGTCGATAATCCAGAGAGATCTGAACTTATCATAAGCCTTGGTGGGATCCTTCTCAGAGGATACGGTGAAGGTCTTCTCCTCCATAGAACCGTTTACATAGGTCTGGTCGCCGTCAACAGTGTAGTTGTCGGTCTGCTTCTCGCCGGGCTGACCGTCGAGTTCACCGTCTCTCTCAACAGGCGGCTGCTTGACATCGGTACCAACGAAGATCTGCTTCTCTTCCTCAGGACCTTCTAAGGTCTTGACCTTGGTGTTGATGTAGTAGATGCCGTTGGGAGTATTCTCGTCAACATGGATGGTGAAGGTGATGACGTCAGCCTTACCGCTTGCGTCTACGCCGTCAGCGTTGGTCCAGTTGAACATGAGCTCGTTGATGTTGCCCTTCTCGTCATTGTAGTACTTGTAGACTACGTTGCCGTCATCCGGAGCAATACCGCCGAGTACGGGGAAGCTGGGATCGCCAACGATCTGGATGAACGGAGCATCCCAAGTGGTGGCAGCGTCGATACCGTAGATCATGCCGGCATCCTTCAGGAAGAAGGTGTAGGTGTGATCGGTACCGGCCTCAACCTCATAGAGGTTACCGTCAGCATTGATGATGATCTTATCAACAACCGGTGCGGGCTCGGTAGCGGGCTCAGTTGCGGGCTCAGTCGCGGGCTCGGTTGCGGGCTCAGTTGCAGGCTCGGTCGCGGGCTCAGTTGCGGGCTGAGTAGCAGGCTCGGTAGCGGGCTCGGTAGCAGGCTGAGTAGCGGGCTCAGTTGCGGGCTCGGTTGCGGGCTGAGTTGCAGGCTCGGTCGCGGGCTCGGTAGCAGGCTGAGTAGCGGGCTCAGTGCCGGGCTCGGTAGCGGGCTCGGTGCCGGGCTCGGTCGCGGGCTCAGTTGCGGGCTCGGTAGCGGGCTCAGTTGCAGGCTCGGTGCCGGGCTCAGTCGGAACCTCGGTCGGATCGGGCTGTACCTGACGCTCATCGAAGCTTGCCTCAACGCCGATCGGCTTCTCGGGATCAACAGGTGTGCCGTTCTTGATGATCGGGGTCAGGTCTTCATCCGCAGCGGTCATAGTCTGGATCGCGTTTCTGATCTCGCCTTCGCCGGGAGCGGTTACTGTGTATGTGGTCTTGATCATGACGTCGTCGTCAGTATTGAATACGAACGCGTTGTCAATATCAGGTGTGGAAGCAATATACAGGATCTTGCCGTCCTGATCAGTGTTCTCAACTACAGCAGCGCCGAGTACCGGATAATCAGTAGTGTTGAGCGCTACAATGCTGTCGGTGTAGGTCTGAGAACCATTGACGTTAGCGAGCTTGCCGCCGTCAGCAACGTTGGAAGCATTCAGGTAGGTGTATACGTCGAAGGTATCGTCTACGTTGAAGGTCTTCTCCTCATACTGACCGTTGAAGCCGTAGATCTTGATAGTAGCGGTCTGCGGAGCGGGCTCGGTCGGAGCATCGGTAGCGGGCTCAGTTGCGGGCTCGGTTGCGGGCTCAGTTGCGGGCTCGGTAGCGGGCTCAGTTGCGGGCTCGGTAGCGGGCTCGGTTGCAGGCTCGGTAGCGGGCTCGGTTGCAGGCTCGGTAGCGGGCTCAGTTGCAGGCTCGGTAGCGGGCTCAGTTGCGGGCTCGGTAGCGGGCTCGGTTGCAGGCTCAGTTGCAGGCTCGGTTGCGGGCTCGGTTACAGGCTCAGTCTCGGGAGCGGTCGGAGCTACAGGCTGATCGAAGGTCATGTACTCATCGCCTTCACCCAGCTTGTCGTCCTTGATCTCGCCCTTGCTGATGATCTGAGTCAGATCCTCGTCAGCGGAAGCCAGAGTCTTGAGAGTGGTCTTGATGTCTGCGGTACCGCCTTCAACTACGGTGTAGGTGGTAGCGATGATGACATCGTCGTCACTGTCAAATACGAACGGATTGTCGATAGACGGGTTGGATGCGTTGAAGTAGATCACGCCGGAATTAGCAGCATTGCCGAGCGACTGGTCGCCGGTGATCGGGAATACCTTAGCGAGATCTGTGATAGCGCCTTCTGCGTCAAGAGCGTCTGCCAGAGCTACAACGGAATCGGTGTAGGTCTGAGCACCGCTGATAGAAGCGATCTTGCCGTCGTTGATATCAGAAGCGTTCAGTACGGTGTATACGGTGAAGGTATCATATACATCGAATTCCCTGGTATCATTCAGGTTACCGAAGATATCGTAGATGTTTACGATTGCCTTCTGCGGAGCGGGCTCTGTTGCAGGCTCTGTAGCAGGCTCAGTTGCGGGCTCTGTAGCAGGCTCAGTTGCGGGCTCAGTTGCGGGCTCGGTCGCGGGCTCAGTTGCGGGCTCGGTCGGAGCAAGCTGATCGAAGGTCATGAACTCGTCGCCTTCGCCAAGCTTGTCGTCCTTGATCTCGCCCTTGCTGATGATCTGAGTCAGATCCTCGTCAGCCGCAGCCATGGTCTTGAGCGTGGTCTTGATGTCAGCGGTACCGCCTGCGGTTACGGTGTAGGTGGTAGCGATAATGACATCGTCGTTGCTATCAAATGTAAACGGATCGTCGATAGACGGGTTGGAAGCGTTGAAGTAGATCACGCCGGATTCTGCAGCGTTACCAAGCGACTTGTCGCCGGTGATCGGGAATACCTTTGCGAGATCGGTAATAGCGCCTTCTGCGTCAACTGCGTCAGTCAGAGCGACTACGGAATTGGTGTAGGTCTGAGAACCGCTGAGAGCAGCGATCTTGCCGTTGTTGATGTCAGAAGCGTTCAGTACGGTGTATACGGTAAAGGTATCTTTTACATTGAATTCCCTGGTATCATTCAGGTTACCGAAGATATCGTAGATGTTTACGATAGCCTTCTGAGGAGCGGGCTCGGTCGGAGCCTCAGTTGCGGGCTCGGTTGCGGGCTCGGTAGCGGGCTCAGTCGCGGGCTCGGTCGCGGGCTCGGTCGGAGCTTCGGTAGCCGGCTCAGTCCATGTGATGGTCATCTTCGCGCCGGTCTTGGTGTTGTAATCAAAGTTGGTCAGGTCGAGCTGCATCTTGATGGTGGTGCCTGCGGTCAGACCTGTGATCTTGAGGTTCTGAGGACCGTTGTAGATCGCGTCGGTCTCTACGCCGTTTACGATTACGCCGTTGTCGCCCAGACCGAAGTTATCAGTCCACGCGTCGTTGATCGCGAACTTGAACTCAGGATCGCTGGTGTCATAATCACCGAGTGTGTACTCGATCTCGTATACGGGATCATCAGCAATCGGCTTGGTCATATGGTTGACTTCAGCAGCAGGATTCCATTCGATGTTGTTCAGCCAGTTGTCACCGTCCGGAGAACCGTTACCTACTACGGTGACGGACTGAACATCCAGATCGCTGATGGGAGCTACGTTGTCGCCGTCTACCCAGGTCTTGGTGCCGTCACAATATACGGTGAAGGTACCGGGGCCGGTCAGGTTGAAGGTGACGTTGTTGCCGGTCTCGTCGCCGATCCATGTAGAACCGTTCTTGACCGCCTTCAGCTGTACAGCGCTCTTAGCGGCGTCTACGGTATACTGCTTGGTGTAGATACCGTCGCCGCCCTTGGTCATGGTATTGTTAGTGTCGTTGCCGTTCCAAGAGGTACCGAAGATCGTAGTATCGTTACCGGCTACGATGTAGGTATCGGAAGGCTCGGGAGCGTCTGTGGGAGCCTCGGTCTCGGGCTCGGTGGGAGCCTCAGTTGCGGGCTCAGTCTCGGGCTCGGTGGGAGCCTCAGTTGCGGGCTCAGTCTCAGGCTCGGTAGGAGCAACTGTCTCAGCCTCAGTCTCGGGCTCCTCAGACCATGTGTAAGAAGAATGGAGTCTGAAGTCGGGCAGGAGAATCTGTTTCTTATCAACGATTCTGGTCAGTTCCTGATTGGACATTGCCAGAGTCATCAACTCGTTGGTGATCTCAGCCTCGCCGGGAGCCTTGACAGTATAATGGGACTTGATCAGGATAGCGTCGTTGTTATCAAACGCGAAGCCATTCTTGATCGAAGGTGTAGAAGCGTTGTAGAAGATCGCGCCGCGAGTCGAATCGTAATACTCTTCGTCCTCGGACAGATCAGTCCACATACCGTTTGCTACGGTACGGGTACCGGTGATCGGGAACATTCCCGTGATATCGGCGATATCGCCCTCGTCGGGATCATACTCGTCAGCCAGCTCGAGGATCGCGTTGGTGTAGAGCTGTCTGCCGTCCAGAGAACCGATCTTACCTTCGTTATATGCGGAGGTGTTCAGTGTGGTGTATACGGTGAAGGTCTCGCCTACGTTGAACTCCTTGGTCTCGGACTCACCGTCCAGGCCGCGGATCGTAACGATCGCCTTGTCACCGGAGGGAGCAGCAGTCGGAGCAACTGTCTCAGCCTCGGTCGGAGCTGTGGTAGGCTCAACCGTATGCGGACAATCGACCAGCTCAACAGTGCTGCTGTATGCAGGACCGTTTTCGCCGTCTGCCAAAATCTCGCCTCTCTGGATATACTTTACGGGTACATCGTCGATCAGTCTGGTAAGAGTTAATACCTTATTCGAGATTGTGATCGGACCGTCAGGGACACTATTGATCTTAAAGACTACATCGATCATCGGTTTTGTACCGTCAAGCAGGAAGCCCCTGCCGATGTTCTGATCGGTGTAATAGATCGCGTTTGCCTCGTCGGTACCGACAACGGGATCGTTGAACACGCTGTAACAGTCAGGCTCACCGACGATCGTCAAAGACGACTCGTCATAGTAAGTGACACCGTCAACAACATGTGCACGTCCGTCAGTCGCCGTCGAAATAGGTCTGACGTCCATGTAGGCTTTATACCGTATGGTATCGCCTTCATGCGCTTTGAACTCTTGTCCATCATAAATAATGATGGCTTCGTCACCATCAGCCGCGCTTGCCGACACGATCGCTACGGAAAAGACCGACAGCATCATCGCTACAACAAGCAGCAAACTGATTAGTTTCCTAGTCTTAAGCATTCGTATTTCCTCCTAAAAAAATTTGCTAAAGATATAGTTTTCGCCAATTCTAAGCAATTACATTATATTTCAAGCGCAGGATTAATGCCAACAACAATACTGTAACCTTTTTGTCCTATTTGTAACTATTTCTTAATTATTTTGTTACTTTTCTGTAATATTTTATTTCTCCAGTGCTAATTTCCATTTTTTGCTTTATTCTTTTATTATCAGACAGGAAAAATGCTTTTGCGGGTATTTCGACAAGCGGATTTAAAAACCGCATGTAAATGCGGATATGTTGTGCGGCGTACATAAACAGGACACAAAACACGGAAAAAGATTACAAAATGTAACCTTTTGCGCTCTCATAGGATAATCGGCAGAATTTTACAAATGTAACGAAAATTGCCATCCGAAAGGCGAGTTTTATGACCAAATAAACAAAAAGAAAGACCGCATGGCGCGGTCTGAAAAATCTTGATGGTGCAAACACCCGATAAAGCCTAAAAAAACGGCTGTTTTGATCAGATCTCCGTCACGATCTTCTCGGGAGGGTTCTCCAGTACCTCGGGATGCATCAGATATTTCTGGAATTTTCTGAACGCCAGACCGAGGATATTGCCCGAGGCGATACGGTCGTCCGTGACGATACCGAGCGGCAGACATCTCTCAAAGGTGACCTCACCCTTCTTACGCACCGGTACCTCGCGCAGATTGCCCATCGCAAGGCTGATGGATGTGGTGCCGAAGTTGTAGATATGGTGGTGGATGGAGTTGGTCTTGATGCTCGCCAGATCGGTGAGGATGATGGAGCAGTGGAAGGGAGAAGCCTCGATGATCGACTTGGGGCACCAGTTGTGCTTATCCAGCCACTTGACCAGATTCGCCGCTACGCGCAGCAATCCCGGCGCGGAGCACAGGAACTCGGCGAGCTTATCGGTCGCGTTGACTTCATCCTCCTGACGGTTTTCGTCGATATACTTCGAGATGATCTCGTTGATCGTGTCGATGGTAGCGTCGGGCGGGAACTTCATCTTGCTGGTCGTACCCACGCCGTCGATCTTGCCGCCCTTTAAGACGACCATGCCGACAGCGATCTCGTTGCGGGCATAGATGCGCTTGTTGACGACAAAGCGGTTGAGCTGGGGGTACTCCGCAAAGGCGCGTACCATTGCCGCCAAGATCAGCGAAAGATGCGAATAACGCTTGCCCTCCTTGCGCTTACGATTCAGGTATTCCCTCATCGGCGCTTCGGGAAGATCGATGGTGATCATGTTCATCGCGTCGGTACGCTCCGCCATCACGTGCGCGCCGACCAGATATTCGACGCCGAGGTTCTTTAGTTTTTTGCCGTCAGGTCTGCCCATTGTCATGTCCTCATTCCGTAGAATCAACGCGATTTGACCGCGTTACTATACATTATAATAGAAACAAAATCGAATTACAATAGATAACGGGAAATTTTTGCATGAGGGTCAGATGACATAGAGCAAAACCATATAGAGGACATACAGCGACAGTGATGCCGCGCCCTGCCATCGGTAAAAGCGCCGTTTGACCAGGGCGGGGATCAGCATGATGAGGGTGATCAGCAGACAGAAGGGGATATCGATCCACAGCGTGCCGCGGCTCAGGGGCAGTACGCCGCCCCGCGTCAGCGCGCACAGCGGCAGGATCAGGAGCAGGTCGATGGTATTCGCGCCGAGGATATTGCCGACGGCTAAGGAGCCGCTTTTCTTGACAACGGAGCTGATCGCGGTGACCAGCTCCGGCAGGGAGGTACCGATCGCCACCATGGTCAGCGATACAATGCGCTCGTCGATATGCAGGATATCGCGGGCGATGACGGTACCGTTGTCCACCAGCAGCCGTGAGCCGATGATGATCTCACCCGCGCCGATCACGAAGATCAGGAGATGACGGATGAGCGTATTCCTGCTGACGGCGACGTCCGACGCGAGATCCGCGCGGCGTTCCGACTTGGCTGAGCGCAGGTTCTCATACACGAAGCAGCCGAACAGGGCGAGCATACTGACACATCCGAACGGCGTCAGCCAGCCCGATATCCCCGACAGCCACATGGCCAGCACAGCGGCGAGCTGCAGCAGTGCCTTCGGCGTCAGGCGGGCGCGGTCGATGGGCTCGGGGCGCAGGAGTACGGAAACAGACAGGATCAGCGCGGTGTTAGCCGTGACGGAGCCGACGGCGTTGCCGGTCGCCATGTCGGTCTGTCCCTGCCATGCCGCCATCAGCGACACGATGATCTCGGGCAGAGTGGTCGCGAGCGATACGACCGTCGCGCCGATGATGAACGGCGGGATCCGTGAAGCCGACGCCATCCACACCGCCGCGTCAACAAAGCGGTCTCCTCCACGGATGATGCAGATCAGACCGAGAGAAAAGAGTAAAACAACAATAGCAGAATATATAGTATCACCTTATTTCGGTTAACGGTTAATGGTTAACAGTTAACGGTGAAGGGAGGGCTCTGCCCTCACCCGATTGATGTGTTGATCAAAAACGTATCATCGTTTCCGGTTGATTTTATTAAAATGCGGAGCATATCATCGTTTTGACAATAATGATAACTCCTCACTCCTCACTCCTAACTCCTCACTCCTAACTAAAAAACCTCTGACATATCTCTATGCCAAAGGTTCCTGTTCTATTCTATTCAGTTGACGGCTTTCGATCTGTTCTCCGCCTCTTTTTGGGAGAATACACATCCGCAGTAGTTCTGGCGGTACAGGTGATATTGCTTGCTCAGCTCGATGGAGCGCTTATAGCCCTCCTTCTTCTTGAAATCGGAGCAAAGGTAGTTCACACCGTATTCCTCCGCGAGCTTCTCCCCTATTCGGTTGAGCAGCTCGGCGTTCTTGAGCGGGCTGATGGTCAGGGTGGTCGCGAAATAATCGTAGCCGCCTTCGCGGCATAATTCAGCGGTATAGCGCAGACGCTGATCAAAGCAGATCGCGCATCGCGCGCCGCCCTCACGGTCATCCTCTCTGCCCTTGACCGCCTGCAAAAAGTCCTCGGGGCGGTACTCGACCTCGGCAAAGCGGATGTACTCGCTCAGCCCCGCCTCCTCGACATAGCGCCGCAGCTCACTGTAACGGTAATGATACTCGCTCTCTTTGGTAATGTTCGGATTGTAGTAGGCGATCGTGATATCGAAATGGCGGTAGAGGTATTCCAGCACGTAGCTCGCGCATACGGCACAGCAAACGTGGAGCAGCAGCGTCGGACGGAGCCCCTCGCGGGCGTTGCGCTCGATCAGCGCGTCCATTTCCTTTTGATAATTGCGTTTGTTCATAGGATTCCTTTCGGTTAACGGTGAACGGTGAAGGGAGGGCTTGAGGAGTTGTCCAAATCTTTGATTTGGTTTACAACTCCCATGCAACAGCGCTCCAAGAGCGAATTTATTCGCGATTGGCTAAGCGCCACTGCCCGCCCTCACCCATTTATAAAAATGCGGAAACGCTTCATCTCAATGATAATAGGAATCAAAAAATCCGTAAGGATTTTCCCACCACCGTTAACTGTTAACCGTTAACCAACCTATATAATTCTTCTGCGGAATTAACGATGAAATCCGCGCCGGCTTCTCGGAGCTCCTTTGCGCCGCGAAAGCCCCAGCTCACGCCGCAGACCTTGACCCCGGCATTATGCGCGAACACGACATCCACGTTGCTGTCGCCGACATAGAGCGTTTCGCTCTTTTGATAACCGTTGCGCTCAATCAGCGCCTCGAGTGATTCGGGCGAGGGCTTGCGGGGGAATTCATCCCGCTGACCCCACGCGCTGAGGAAGGTATGGCGCGGATACAGCGCCGAGAGGATCTCGGGCACAAACCGATCGGGCTTGTTAGAGATCACAGCCGTGGCCGTATGATCCGTGTCCAATCTATCAAGTAACGTTTCGATGCCGTCATAGGCGACGGTACAGTCCGTGCAATGGTCGGCGTAGTAGGTCTGAAAGTCAGCTTTCGCTCTCACCGCGCCCTCGGGGGTATAGGCGTCCGCCATCGTGACGCGGATCAGATTGTCTATACCGTTGCCGACAAAATGACGGTAATCGTCCACGGGATAAGTCGGAAGATGTTGCCGCGCCAGCGCATAGTTCACGGCGTTGGCAAGATCGGCAAGCGTATCGGCGAGGGTGCCGTCCAGATCAAATACGACTAACTTAAGCATCATCATTCTCCTTTGCGGGAGCGTCGGCGCTTTCGCGAGCGGATTCCGGCGCTTCGGTAGGCTCCAACTCGATTGGTTCCGCAATTTCGTCGGTCGCAGTTTCATCAGAAGAAGGCGTGCGCGCCCCGTAGACCTTACGGCTCATATCCTCCAGCTCACGCGCGCGGATATCGTGCTTCTGTTCCTCAAGGCTCTGCTCATGCAGGCGCTGTTCAACGTCCTTATTGATCTCGTCGACGTACTTCTTGTTGCGGACAAGGGTGTTCAGCTCAAAGATGCTGAACGTCGTGGTCTGTGCCAGCGGAGCCGCGGCTCCTTTTTCTTCTGAGGACGCGTCCTTACTATCATCTCGGGATTCGTCGTCGGATTCATCCGCAGGCGCGTCCGCATAGACGGCTTCGGGATTGTTGAGCGGATCGGGAAGGCGCTTCTTCTTGGGCTTGATCAGCTTGATCGCGATGAAGGCGGTCAGGATCAGCAGCACCAGACCCGCGGAGAGATAGATAACGATGCTCATCGTCACGGGGATGTTGCCGCGGTAGCGCACGGTCGCGCAGCCGCCCTTGATCTCCATCGTGCCCTTGTTGCTGTCGGTGAACGCCGTTTCACTGCCGTCGACGGAGAGCGATACGATATTCTCGCCGCCCTCGGAGCTGACAGAGTAGTGCATCGGGCGCTCGGCGTTCTCACTGTTGAGCATATAGCCGAGATTGACATAGTCGGTCAGCACAGTCTTGATGCTCAGATCGAACGCACCCTTCTTCTGTTCATATGCAATAAAGTTGCCGCTGCCGAAGACATTCACCAGCTGTGAGGTGATCTCATCGGTGGTGCCTTCAAAGCTTACACGGCAAACGATGTTGCTGTCGGTCGTTTCCACGGCGGCATTCCGCACGCCCTTCGCGGTAAAGTAGCTCAGCGCGTAATCCGCCGCGGCGCTGTTGCCGGGCTCATACAGGAACTCGGTCGTCCTGCGAAAGCGCGAATCACCCAGACTGGCAACGGCGAAGTCGATGCCGCTGATTTGGTACTGGATGCCGTCCGGGATCCTGAGCTGTGCGGTGCCGTTTTTCAGCTCGACGGTATACAGGTCGTTTTCCCACGCGCCCGTGCTGATCCATCTGCCGTTTTCAAAAACGGAGCCTTCGCCGTAGGTGGTGTTCAGCGGCAGTGAGTAGGAGTAGCGGATCGTCGGGAAACCGTCGTTCTCGCCGATGAAGGAGAAGGAATCGAGCTTCTCCTCATAGGTCAGACCCTCGGACAGCGGTGTGGAGGCGTTGTCGATGTCGCCGTAGGAGATCGCGACGCTGTCGGTATCGAGGAGCTTGGCGGTCACATCGTTCATCTTGGCGACGGTCATGTCCTCATAGATAACGGTATAGACCATATCGGAGCCCTCCGCCGACCAGCCCGCGTACTTTGCGTCGGGCAGGGTATCGGCGAGGAAATACGCCTCGATCGCGTCCTTATCCTTCGTGTAAACAGCGTTGGGCAGATTAAACGCGAAGGTGCGGTCATAGCTGCCCGATTTATGGTTCATCGTCTTGATCGAAATGCTGTTGATCGCGCTGCCGGTGCAGTCGTTGATGGCAACGGTAGACTTGGTATCATAGCTGTCGGAGCCGATCTTCACGGTGTTGGCACTGTAATCGAACACCAGATTCTTGGTCTGTTCGGCGGCGGCGGTATCGCTGACCATCCACGCGATCAGCTCGCTGACGTCAAAATCCTCCGCCATGCGCGTGCCCTGTGTGAGCTTGGTATTCTTGCGCGACAGGAACACCGCGCTGCCGCGACCGATCAGGGAGCCGACGATCTTCTCATACTCGGCTTTGTCGGTAAACTTCATCACCAACTCAAAGTAATAGCCGTCCTCCTTGACGCCGCTGTAGGTGAACGACGCGCCGGGGATATCGGCGGTGGGATCATCCGCGAGGATCTTGTCCTTCACCGCGTCGATATCGGCAGATACGGGATAGACCGCGGTCACGGTGCGGGTACCGCGAAAGCTCTCGTCGATCGCCAGCACAGAGCTGACAGCGACCTTCGGCTGATCACAGCCGGATAGGCAGACACATAGGCTCAATATTAAAATGAAAATCAGTAGTACAGAACATAGTTTTTTCATGGTAACCTCTTTTTCGGTTAACGGAGAACGGTGAATGGTGAACGGTGAAGGGAGGGCTTGAGGAGTTGTCCAAATCTCTGATTTGGTTTACAACTCCCATGCAACAGCGCTCCAAGAGCGGATTTATTCGCGATTGGCTAAGCGCCACTGCCCGCCCTCACCCATTGATAAAGGAACGGAAACGCTTCATCTCAATGATAATAGGAATCAAAAAATCCGTAAGGATTATCCCACAACCGTTAACCGTTCTCCGTTAACCGTTAACCAACTCAATATCCTTTCGGCTCGCGCATCAGGATCGCGCGGCAGGGGGACGCTTCCAAGCCCTGCATTTTCAGCGGCAGGGCGGACAGGGTGTATTCGCCGTCCTCGACGCCCTCGAGGAACAGCCCTTCCAGCACCGCGATCCCGGCTCGCGCCAGCTCGAGGTGCGGCATCATCTCGTCAAAGGGCGGTGCGATGGACATCGCGTCGGTGCCCACTAATCTCAACTTGCTGTCGGCGATCACTCTCGCCGCCGAAACGCTCAGATAGGCTTTGCCCGAACCGTGGAGGATCAGCCGTTTGTTGCAATGCGGCAGCAGGCGCTCCATATCCTCGCCCGTCAGGACGCCGTCGATGGTGACGACAGTACACTTGCCGTAGAAGCACGACGGCTTCATCGAGCCGATATCCGCGCCCTCCTCGTCAAAATGCAGCGGCGCGTCGATATGGGTACCGTTATGAGTGCACAGCTCCACGGTGGACAGGTTATAGGTCGAATCGTCTCCGATCGATCTTATAAAGCGCTTGGTGGGTTTCGGATCGCCCGGATAGACCGGCGCGGAAAACACCTCGCGCGTGATATCATAGATCAGCATACTTTTCCTCCTCAATCGTTGGGGTATCGTAACACTCCCCAAAATACTACATATTACTCCACTATACTTTCTATTATACCACATATCGACAAAAAATAAAGTACATTTTGTAAACAGGCGACGTGTCGCTTCTTCTTATGATACTGTAAGGTTCTTCTGGATCAAAAAGCTTTCCCCTCGGGGGGCGACGTGTCGCTTTTTCTTGCGATACTGTAAGGTGCTGCTGGATCAAATAGCCTTCCCCTCGGGGCGCCCCCGTTGGGGGAATGTCCGCAAAGCGGACAAGGGGGGAGCCGCTTCCGGCGAGGAGAAGGTGGCTCGGCGTATGCCGAGTCGGATGAGGGGCAAACTTCGCCAAAAGATCATCTTAACAAAGAGTGTAATGCTCTTCCATAATTCTCGGTAAACGTACAGCCTCACCAAGTTAGACATCAATAGGAAACGCTTACCCCTCATCCGTCTCCCGTTGGTCGACACTTTCCCCCCGAGGGGAAGGCTTTTCCTCACTCCTAACTCCTCACTCCTAACTCCTCACTAAAAAGAAAAGCCTCACCTCGTCGTCACGCTCCGTATTCGCTGAGAGCGGTCAAATGCCCGCTCTCGTGCTCATGTGGAGGTTCCTCCTCTCCCCAAAAAGCGGGGCTTTTTGGGGTCCCCCATCGCAGATCAGACCTTACTGAATTATCTCAAAAAAAATGCCCCACCCGAAGGTGAGGCATAATCTATTGTTTTATCGGTTGAGATTGCCGCAGTCCCGACACAAATGTCGGGCTTCGCAATGACAACTGAAATCTTAAACCAGCTCGATGATCGCCATCTCGGCAGCGTCGCCGCGACGGGGGCCGATCTTGGTGATGCGGGTGTAACCGCCGTTGCGGTCCGCATACTTAGGCGCGATCTCCTTGAACAGCTTGGTCGCGACGTCCTCCTTAGTGACGAACGCCATGACCTGTCTTTTGTTCGCGAGGGTGTCCTTCTTCGCGATCGTGATCATCTTCTCCGCCATGGAAGCGGTTTCCTTAGCGCGGGAGAGGGTGGTCTCGATCTTGCCGTTTTCGAGCAGGAAGGTGACGAGAGCTCTCAGCATCGCAAGACGCGCGTCGGTAGCTCTGCCCAGTTTTCTGGTACCCGGCATTATTATTCACTCCTTTCGGGTCATTTCTTTACAGAATATCTATAAAGTAGGTTAAATAATCTTTATCATTCATCTTCCTTACGCAGGCTGAAGCCCAGCGTATCGAGCTTGAAGACAACTTCCTCGAGCGACTTTCTGCCGAGGTTGCGCACCTTCATCATGTCCTCTTCGGACTTACTGATGAGGTCTTCTACGGTATTGATACCGGCTCTCTTCAAGCAGTTGAACGAACGAACGGAGAGGTCGAGCTCTTCGATGGTCATCTCGAGCACCTTCTCCTTGCCCTTATCGTCCTTTTCCACCATGATCTCGGTGTTGTAGCCTCTGTCGGAGAGGTTGACAAAGAGATTGAGGTGTTCGGTAAGGACCTTAGCCGCCAGCGATACAGCCTCCTGCGCGTTGATAACGCCGTTTGTCCAAACGCTCAGGGTGAGCTTGTCATAGTCAGTGATCTGACCGACACGGGTGTTGTCCACCGTATAGTTCACCTTGAGGACAGGGGTGTAGATAGAGTCGATGGGGAGCACGCCGATGATCTCGTTGCCCGAGATCAGCTTGTTCTTCTCGGCGGGCACATAGCCTCTGCCCTTGTCCAGCGTGATCTCCATGTTCAGAACCGCGCCGTCGGCAAGGGACGCGATGTGCAGCTCGGGGTTGAGGATCTCAACTTCGCTGTCGCACTTGATGCTCTCGGCAGTGACCTCGCAGGGACCCTCCGCCGAGATCTCAACGATCTTGGGACCGTTAGAATGGAGTTTAGCTACCAAGCTCTTCATGTTCAGAACGATCTCGGTGACGTCTTCCTTGACGCCGGGGATGGTAGAGAACTCGTGAAGAACTCCGTCTATCTTGATCGATGTGACGGCTACGCCCTCGAGTGACGAGAGCAGTACGCGGCGCAGAGAGTTACCCAGCGTGTTGCCGAAGCCTCGCTCTAAGGGCTCCACCACAAATCTGCCGTACTTACCGTCCGAAGATAATTCCTCTGTATCAATTCTGGGCTTTTCTATCTCTATCATTAGCGAATTCCTCCTTAAATTTTTATACGGCACGGACAGGATTTCCTGCCGTGAAGCTCACTATAAGCCTCCCTTTCCCAAGGGATGTGCCCGACAGGGCGGAGGGTTGATGTGTATGATGTGATATCTTTATCAGAATCACACCGGATATACAATGTTTTCAACCCCCGGTCACTTCGTGACCGCCCCCTTAGGAAAGGGGGCCTTCCTTCTTCCTCGGAAAGCAGGTATAACCATATAGTGAGCGCGATGTCGGAAAAATCCGACCGGCGTACAAATTACTTGGAGTACAACTCGACGATGAGATGTTCCTCAACGGGATAGTCGATGTCGTCGCGAGCGGGAAGAGCGATGACCTTACCGCTGAGCTTGTCGGTCTTCTCGAGCCACTTCGGAACGAGAGTGGAACCGTCATTTTCGGCGATTGCCTTGAAGCGGTTGGTGTCCTTGGAACCGTCCGAAACAGCGATGACGTCGCCTTCTTTTACGATGTAAGAGGGAATGTTGCACTTCTTGCCGTTAACGGTGAAGTGAGCGTGGTTGACCAGCTGTCTGCCCTCACGACGGGTGGAGCAGAGACCCAGACGATAGACGACGTTGTCGAGTCTGCGCTCTACGAGAGAGAGCAGGTTCTCACCGGTCTTGCCTTCCATCTTCTCGGCCTTTTCATAATACATACGGAACTGTTTCTCCAGAACGCCGTAGATGAACTTGACCTTCTGCTTTTCGGTCAGCTGGATACCGTATTCACTCTGTTTTCTTCTCATTTTGCCGCCGGGGTTACGGTTGGAAGTCTTTTTGGAGTAACCCATAACAGCGGGCGAAATGCCCAGCGCTCTGCAGCGCTTTGCGATAGGCTGTTGATTCTTAGCCATATTCTATATCCTCCTTCTTCTTTTATACACGTCTTCTCTTGGGAGGACGGCATCCGTTATGCGGAATGGGGGTAACGTCTTTGATCATGGTGACCTCAAGGCCTGCGGTCTGCAGTGCGCGGATCGCTGCCTCACGGCCCTGACCGGGTCCCTTGACAAAGACCTCGACGCTCTTCATGCCATGCTCCATCGCGACCTTGGCGGCTGTCTCAGCAGCGCTCTGAGCGGCGAAGGGAGTAGACTTTCTGGAGCCGCGGAAACCGAGCTCGCCTGCGCTTGCCCAGGAGATCGCGTTGCCCTGTGTATCGGATATAGTTACGATTGTGTTGTTAAAGGTAGACTGGATATGCGCCGAGCCCTTTTCGATATTCTTTCTCTCACGGCGGCGGCGGATAGGAGCCTTCTTACCTGTTTTAACTGCCATTTAATTGCCCTCCTTACTTCTTCTTGTTAGCCATCGTCTTGCGCGGGCCTTTGCGGGTACGAGCGTTAGTCTTAGAACGCTGACCTCTTACGGGCAGACCCTTTCTGTGGCGAACACCGCGATAGCTGCCGATTTCGATAAGTCTCTTGATGTCGAAAGCGATATCACGACGGAGATCACCTTCAACGCGGCAATTATGGTCGATATATTCTCTGAGTTTTGATACGTCTTCTTCGGTCAGATCACGAACACGGGTGTCCGGATTGACGCCTGTTGCAGCAATAATGTCTGTAGCGGTTTTACGACCGATACCGTAGATGTAAGTGAGTCCGATTTCAACTCGCTTGTCACGGGGTAAGTCAACACCTGCTATACGAGCCATTTAGTGCACCTCCATTTGAAATAATAATAAATTCTTTTGTATGAAAAGTCTGTTCTGAGTGGTCAGTGGTTAGTGGTCAGTGGTCAGAAATCAGTTCAACTGTTCACTGATCACTGATAACTGTTCACTGCGAGCGCAGCGAGCCTTAGCCCTGGCGCTGCTTATGCTTGGGGTTGTCGCAGATTACCATAACCTTACCGTGGCGCTTGATAACCTTGCACTTCTCACACATTTTCTTTACTGAAGGTCTGACTTTCATAATATCATTCCTTTCCTTAGTGTTGAATCAGTAAATGCTTATGCAGGCTCCCTTTGGGAAAGGGAGCTGTCGCCGGACATACATGTCAGGCGACTGAGGAATTGTATCAAAGGAGCAAAGCGACCAACCGAATAATTCGGTTTCTCGCGTGACACGTATGTCGCGCTCGATCAATTCCTGCAATTCATCCGTCACCCTGCGGGTGACACCTTCCTTTACCAAAGGAAGGCTCAGGTTCTGCTTACTTTGTTCTCCATGTGATCCTGCCGCGGGTCAAATCATAAGGCGACATCTCTACGGTCACCTTATCGCCCGGAAGGATGCGGATGAAGTTCATTCTCAGCTTGCCTGAGATCACGGCCAGGATCTTGTGGCCGTTGGGAAGCTCTACGGTGAACTGCGCGTTCGGCAGAGCCTCGGTGACGATACCCTCTATCTCGATAACATCCTGTTTTGACATGACTTAAGCCTCCTGTAAAAACTCTTTGAGTATGTTTCTAAGTTGTCGGTTCGTTGTAATGCAATCGACGGTCGTGTTGGTGCCTTGCAGATGGATGACGTTCTTGCGCTTGGGGCGCTCGATCGGACGGCGCTTGCCGTCGGCGATGAGTACCTCTCTGTCGCTGAGAACCTCGATCACCGCAAATGCCCTGCCCTTGTCGCGACCTGCCTTGGCGATGACAACGCTGCCCTTTGTGATATCCATATCCGCCTCACTTGAGCAAGGTCATGATACGCGGGCCGTCGGGTGTGATGCACACGGTGTGTTCAAAGTGCGCCGCGAGGGAGCCGTCTACCGTGACGGCTGTCCAATCGTCGGAGAGAATCTTCACCTTGTGATCGCCCGCCGTTATCATCGGTTCGATTGCGATCGTCATGCCCGGAATGAGGCGAGGGCCTCGTCCGGGTGTACCGTAGTTCGGTACACTGGGGTCTTCATGCAGATTCGTGCCTACGCCGTGGCCGGTAAAGCTCCGTACCACCGAGTAACCACGAGGTTCGACATACCGCTGCACAGCGCTGCCGATATCGCCGATGCGATTACCTGCCTGCGCTTGCCGTATCCCCTCATAAAGGCTTTCCTTCGTCGCGTCGAGGAGCGCCTGCGCTTCCTTTGTGATATCGCCGCAGGGATAGGTATAGGCGTTGTCGCCGTGATACCCGTGCATTCCCGCCATGATATCGATGGAAACGATATCGCCCTGACGAAGGATCGTCTTTTTGCTCGGTATGCCATGGACTACCACACTGTTGACGGAGATACAGGTAGAAGCCGGATAGCCCTCGTAACCGAGGGTGGAGGGAATTCCTCCCTCACCCTCGATAAACTTACGGACTGCTGTGTCGATCTCTAACGTCGACACACCGGGTTCGACCATCTCTCCGGCGAGCTTGAGCGCCCGCGCGGACAGTGTACACGCGTCCTGCATTTTCTGAATTTCACGTGCGGTCTTTACTACGATCATGCTTACGCCTCGAGCGCCTCAAAAGTCAGGCGGGTGGTCTCCTCAACGGAGTTGGCACCCTGAATCTCATAGAGCTTACCCTGGCTCTTGTAATAGTACTTGAGCGGCTCGGTCTCCTTATGATAGATCTTGAGACGAGCTTTGACCGTAAGAGGATGGTCGTCCTTGCGCTGAATAAGGGCGCCTGCGCAATCATCGCACACACCTTCCACCTTCGGGCGTAAGCTCACAAGGTGATAGGGTCTGCCGCATTTCTCGCACACGCGGCGTCCGGACATACGGTCGATGATGACGTCATCAGACACTTCGATATCGATGACCTTGTCGATCTCGATACCCATTTTGTCCAGAGCCTCGGCCTGAGGGATGGTACGGGGGAAGCCGTCGAGGATGAAGCCGTCCTTGCAGTCGTCTTCTTCCAGTCTGTCCTTGATGATGCCGATCACGACGTCATCGGGAACCAGCTTACCCTCTTCGATGAACGATTTAGCCATCTTGCCCATCGCTGTACCGCTTTTCAGCGCGGCACGGATGATGTTACCCGTGCTGATCTGGGGAATATGATAGCGCTCGCTGATAACAGCTGCCTGAGTGCCCTTGCCGGCACCGGGCGCGCCTAAAAGGATCAATTTCATAAGATATTCTCCTCGTTTTGATTAATCAAGGAAGCCCTTGTAGTGACGCATCATCATCTGGCTCTCGAGCTGCTTAGCGGTATCCAGAGCGACGCCGACGATAATGATGACGGAGGTACCGCCCATAGACAGGCCGTACATCTGTGTCGCGTCGGAGTACAGGATCGGCAGCAGCGCGATCACGGAGAGGAACAGCGCGCCGATGAGGGTGATTCTTGAGAGTATCTTAGCGATAAAGTCGGCAGTCGGTCTGCCGGGACGGATACCGGGGATGGTACCGTTGTTCTGCTTGAGGTTGTTCGCCATCTCGATCGGATTGTACTGGATCGTGGTATAGAAGTAAGCGAACGCCAGAATCAGAACGAAGTACAGCACCGCATACAGCCAGCCGCGGGTGGAGAAAGCATCGAGGAAGCTCTTCCAGAAGCCCTCCTTGGGCTGAACAAACATCTGGATGGTGCTGGGGATAGAAAGAATGGAGGAGGCGAAGATGATCGGCATAACGCCGCCCAGCGTGACCTTGATCGGCAGGTGGGTGGACTGGCCGCCGTACATCTTACGGCCTACAACACGCTTTGCGTACTGGATCGGGATCCGTCGCTCCGCGTCCTGCATAAAGGTGATGAACCAGATAACAGCAAGGAACAGTACAACAAACAGCGGAACCAGTACATAGTACTGTGTGCTGCCCTGCGCGCCGAGCTTCCAGTACTCGCCCAGAAGGTTGACGGTGTAAGGCAGTCTTGCGACGATACCCGCGAACAGCAGGATAGAGATACCGTTACCGATACCGTTCTTGTTGATCTGCTCGCCCAGCCACATGATCAGCGCGGTACCCGCGGTGAACACGAAGATGATGACGAACGCCGCGAACCACATCGAGAAGCCCGATGTGTATTTCGCCAGAGGCAGGTTCGTGGGAGTCCAGTCACCGCTTGCGGGAGCTTGGGTATCATAGGTATTCTTCAGGAAGAAGTAATACGCGGTACCCTGGATCAGACCCAAGCCGACAGTAACGTATCTGGTGATAGCGGCGATCTTCTTTCTGCCCTCTTCACCTTCCTTGGAGAGGCGCTCGAGGGGCGGGATCGCTACACACAGCAGCTGCATGATAATGGAGCTGTTGATGTAGGGGGTGATACCCATGGCGAAGATGGTCGCGTTAGAGAACGCGCCGCCGGAGAGGGTGTTCAGGTAGCCGACCAGAGTGTCGTCTACGCCGGAGCCCGCGGCGTTGTTCATAACATGAGCCAGCGCGTCCATGTTCAGGAACGGAACCGGGATAACGGAACCGATTCTGAAGATAACAATGATTAACAGAGTAAAGAGAATCTTTTTGCGCAGATCCGGGATGGACCAGGCATTCTTAATTGTTTTAAACAATTAAATCACCTCAGTCTTTCCGCCGGCAGCCTCGATCTTAGCAACAGCGCCCTTGGAGAACGCGTTCGCTTTGACTGTGAGCTTTTTCGTGACCGTGCCGTTGGAAAGAATCTTTACGCCGTCAAAGGAATTCTTGACAATACCTTTCTCGGTAAGCGCAGCGATATCTACAACAGCGCCGTCCTCAAACTTGTTGAGGGTGCCGACATTGATAGCAACAACATTCTTTCTGAAGATGTTGTTGAAGCCACGCTTAGGGAGACGTCTCTGCAGCGGCATCTGACCGCCTTCAAAACCGACGCGCATACCCTTACCGGCTCTTGCTTTTTGACCCTTGTGACCTTTACCGGCAGTCTTGCCCTGACCGGAGCCGTGGCCTCTGCCGATTCTCTTTGCTTCCTTTTTGGAACCCTCTGCGGGGGATAATTCATAAAGTTTCATCTATCGCACCTCCTTAGTCTTCTTCAACTGCTACGAGGTGTACGATCTTCTGTACCTTACCTCTGGTAGCCGCGTTGTCGGGCTGCTCGGTGATGTCACCGATCTTCTTCAGACCCAGAGAATAAGCGGTAGCAATCTGATCCTTCTTGGAGCCGATGAGGCTCTTAACCAATTTAATTTTCATCTTGCCGCCTCCTTACAGAATCTCTTTTACGGACTTGCCGCGTACGCGGGCAACCTCTTCTGCGGTGCGCAGAGCGCCCAGACCCTGAAGAGTCGCGCGAACGACGTTGCAGGGATTGTTGGAGCGGAGAGCCTTTGTACGGATGTCCTTGATGCCGACTGCCTCGACAACGGCACGGACGGGACCGCCCGCGATTACGCCGGTACCGGGTGCGGCAGGCTTCATCAGAACTCTGCCCGCGCCGTAGGCGCCGATGATCTCATGGGGAATGGTCGTGCCCTTGAGGGATACGGTCATCAGGTGCTTTTTCGCGTCCTCAATTCCCTTGCGGATCGCGTCGGGAACTTCACCGGCCTTGCCGATACCGAAGCCAACGATACCGTTGCCGTCGCCGACGACTACGAGAGCCGCGAACTTCATGACACGGCCGCCCTTTACGGTCTTACTGACACGGTTGATCGCGACAACGCGCTCGGTCAGCTCCAGTGTTGATGCGTCAATAATATTAGCCAAAGTTGTTTCCTCCAATCCTTAGAAATTGAGGCCGCCCTCACGGGCGCCTTCGGCCAACGCTTGTACACGGCCGTGATAAATGTTACCGCCTCTGTCAAAAACGACGTCGGTGATGTTCTTGTCTTTTGCGCGCTCGGCGATGAGCTTGCCGACAGCCTTGGCTGCCTCTTTGTTGCCGCCGCCTTCTATGGTCTTATCGAGAGAAGAAGCGCTGCACAGGGTAACGCCCTTTACGTCATCGATGATCTGAGCATAGATGTTGTTGGTGGAGCGGAACACACAAAGGCGGGGACACTCGGCTGTGCCGCTTAACTTACCGCGTACTCTCTTGTGTCTTTTGACACGAGCAGCTTTCGAATCAGGTCTACTTACCATTTGTTTATTTCACTCCTTTGATTAAGCCTTACCGGCCTTGCCTTCCTTACGGCGGATATATTCACCGGCATACTTGATGCCCTTACCCTTATAAGGCTCCGGCGGACGTTTCTCTCTGACCTCGGCAGCAAACTGACCTACCTTTTGCTTATCTATGCCGTGGATGATGATGCTGTTGGGGTTGGGGACCTCGATAGTGATGTCCTCGGTATCCTCCACGATGACCTGGTGGCTGTAGCCGATGTTCATGACGAGCTTCTTGCCCTGCTTCTGAACACGGTAGCCGACGCCGTTGACCTCGAGCTCCTTCTTGTAGCCCTCGGTAACGCCGACGATCATATTGTGGATGATGGTACGGGAAAGGCCGTGCAGAGAGCGGTTGAGCTTCTCATCGTCCGGACGCTTTACCTCGATGACTGCCCCATTGATTTCTACAGCCATGTTAGGATGGATCTTCTGGGTCAAAGTACCCTTGGGACCCTTGACTGTGATAACACCGTTTTCGAATTTCGCTTCGACACCGGCGGGAATATTTATAGGTTTTCTTCCAATTCGAGACATGATCGCACCTCCTTCTTACCAAATGAACGCGAGTACCTCGCCGCCGACGTTCTGCTTTCTGGCTTCACGGTCGGTCATCACGCCCTTAGAGGTCGAGATGATGGCGATACCAAGGCCCTTCATGACCTTGGGCATATCCTCTACGCTGCTGTAAATACGCAGGCCGGGCTTGGATACACGGCGTAAACCCTGAATGACGGGCTGCTTGCCCTCCAGATACTTCAGGGTCACGGTGATGACGCCCTGCTTGCCGTCCTCCTCTACGGAGAACTTCTTGATATAACCCTCGTCAACCAGGATCTGGCAGATAGCCTTCTTCATGTTGGACGCGGGGATCTGAACAGTGTCGTGCTTCGCTGAGTTAGCATTACGGATTCGTGTCAGTAAATCAGCGATAGTATCAGTAATTTGCATAACTTAAATCCTCCCTGCTTACCAGCTTGCTTTCTTTACGCCCGGGATCTCGCCCTTGTAAGCGAGCTCACGGAAACAAATACGGCATACGCCAAACTTACGAAGGTAGGCGTGTGGTCTACCGCATATCTTGCAACGTGTGTATTCGCGAGTAGAGAACTTCTGTTTTCTCTGCTGCTTATTCTTCATAGCAGTCTTTGCCACAACAATCCCTCCTTACTTCTCGAACGGAGCGCCCATCAGAGAGAGCAGCTCACGTGCTTCTTCATCATTCTGCGCGGTGGTAACGAAAACGATATCCATACCGCGAACCTTGTCGATCTTATCGTAGTCGATCTCCGGGAAGATCAGCTGCTCCTTGAGACCGAGCGCGTAGTTGCCTCTGCCGTCAAAGGAGTTGGGGTTGATACCGCGGAAGTCACGTACTCTGGGCAGCGCGATGTTGAAGAGTCTGTCGAGGAACTCATACATACGCTCGCCTCTGAGGGTGACCTTGGCGCCGATGGGCATACCTTCACGCAGCTTGAAGTTCGCGACGGACTTTCTCGCCTTGCAGATATGCGCCTTCTGACCCGTGATCTGAGCCAAATCGGAGAGGATCGCGTCCATCGCCTTCGCGTTGTCCTTGACCTCGCCCGCGCCTACGTTTACTACGATCTTGTCGAGCTTGGGGATCTGCATCACACTCTTGTAAGAGAACTTCTTCATCAGAGCAGGTGCAACTTCCTCAGCATAAAACTTTTTCAGTCTTGCCATTTCTTCAGTCCTCCTTACAGTGCTTCGCCGCACTTCACGCAGATACGGCTCTTGGTGCCGTCCTCGTAGAGCTTGTGGCCTACGCGGGTCGGCTTCTTGCAGCGGGGGCAGACGATCTGGACCTTGGACGCGTACATCGCGCCCTCAGCCTTGATGATGCCGCCGGGCTCGCCCATACGGCGGGGCTTGATGTGCTTGGAGACGATATTGATCTTCTCTACGATGACCTTGCCCTCTTTGGGAGATACCGCGAGCACCTTGCCCTTCTTGCCCTTGTCTTTACCGCTTAAAACTACTACGGTGTCACCGGTTTTAACATGAACTTTATTCATTTATGACACCTCCATTAAAGTACTTCCGGAGCGAGGGAGAGGATCTTCATGTAATCCTTGTCACGAAGCTCTCTTGCTACCGGTCCGAAGATACGAGTACCGCGCGGGTTCTTATCTTCCTTGATGATAACGGCCGCATTCTCATCGAAGCGGATGTAGGTACCGTCCTCGCGGCGAACGCCCTTAGCGGAGCGAACGACAACGGCGCGAACGACCTCACCCTTCTTTACTACGCCGCCGGGCGCAGCCTTCTTAACAGAAGCAACGATAACGTCGCCGATATTGGCATATCTTCTCCTGGTACCGCCGAGTACACGAATGCACATAAGTTCTTTTGCACCGGTGTTGTCGGCGACCTTGAGATAAGTTTGCTGTTGAATCATGTGTTAATCTCCTCTCAAGAACTTATTTCGCTTTTTCGACGATTTCCACGAGTCTCCATCTCTTGTCCTTGGACAGGGGACGGGTCTCCATGATCTTAACGCGATCACCTACGCCTGCCTCATTCTTTTCATCGTGAGCCTTGACGCGGATGGTGCGCTTGATAACCTTGTTGTAAAGCTTATGCTTTACGCTGTCCTCGATCGCTACGACGATGGTCTTATCCATCTTATCGGAAGCAACGCGACCGATGAGAGTCTTTCTCATATTTCTATCGCTCATGGTTTACCTCCTTATGCTTCCTGGTCAGCGAGCTCACGCATCACGGTAGAAACGCGCGCGATATCTCTCTTGACCGCAGTAATACGCATCGGGTTCTCGAGCTGGTTGATCGCAAGCTGGAAGCGAAGATTGAAGAGCTCCTCTTTGAGTTCCTTCAGTTTAAGCTCAAGCTCGCTGGGGGTTAAATCTCTTAATTCCTTAGCAGTCATGCTTAAACCTCCTCTTCCTTCTTAATGAACTTGCACTTGATCGGCAGCTTGGCAGCCGCTAAGCGCATAGCCTCTCTTGCTGTCTCTTCCGGAACGCCGGCGATCTCGAACATTACTCTGTCGGGCTTGACGACAGCTACCCAATACTCGGGTGAACCCTTACCGGAACCCATTCGGGTCTCAGCGGGCTTCGCTGTAACCGGCTTATCGGGGAAAATCTTGATCCAAACTTTACCGAATCTCTTGCAGTAACGGGTCATGGCGACACGGGCTGCCTCGATCTGGTTGGAAGTAATCCATGCAGGCTCTAATGCCTGGAGACCGTACTCACCGTAGGTGACCTTGTTACCTCTGTAGGCGCGGCCTGTCATTCTGCCTCTGTGAACTCTTCTGTACTTCACACGCTTAGGCATCAGCATTATTTTCTGCCCCCTTCCCTATTATCTCTGCGGGGTCTTCTCTCACCGCGGTTGTCGCGTCTGTCCCCGCGTCTCTCGCGTCTTTCTCTGCGCTGCTGGCTGCCGGCGTTGTCTCTGAGGACCTCACCGCGATACAGCCAAACCTTGACGCCGATCTTACCGTAGGTGGTGTTCGCCTCGGCAAAACCGTAGTCGATGTCGGCGCGCAGGGTCTGCAGCGGGATCGTACCCTCGTGGTACTGCTCGGATCTTGCGATCTCGGCGCCGCCCAGACGACCGGAGCACTGTGTCTTGATACCCTTAGCGCCCAGACGCATGGCTCTGCCGATCGACTGCTTCATCGCGCGGCGGAAGGAGATTCTTCTCTCGAGCTGGGAAGCGATGCTCTCTGCGACGAGCTGTGCGTTGAGGTCGGGGTTCTTGACTTCTACAATATTGATAGCGACGGGCTTGCCGAGCTTCTTCTCGCACTGTGCGCGGAGCTTCTCGATCTCCGCACCGCCCTTACCGATGATCATACCGGGCTTGGCGCAGTGGATGTGAATACGGATCTTCTTGCCGTCTCTCTCGATTTCGATCTTGGGAACGCCTGCTGCCGCAAGCTGCTTCTTCAGATCACGGCGGAGGTTGTAGTCCTCAACCAGTGTATCGCCGAAGTGCTTCTTGTCAGCGAACCAACGGGAATCCCAATCTTTGATGATACCTACACGTAAACCGTGCGGATTAACTTTCTGGCCCATAACTCTACCTCCTTATTCTCTTTCCTTGAGCACCAGGGTGATGTGCGAGGTCTTCTTATCGATGCGGAAGGCTCTGCCCTGTGCACGGGGACGGATACGCTTGAGTGTGGGGCCCTGGTTTACATAGCACTCAGCTACGTAAAGACTTGCCACATCCATATCGTGGTTATTCTCAGCATTTGCTACAGCGGACTTGAGCAGCTTTAACAGCGGCTCGCAAGCGGCCTTGGGAGTCTGCTCAAGAATAGCCTTCGCGAGCTTTGCGTCCTTACCTCTGATGAGGTCAAGTACAACGGAAACCTTGCGAGGTGAGATACGGACATAATTCAAATATGCCTTACTTTCCATTCTCTGTACTCTCCTTTGCCTTACTTACTAGTCTTGGAACCGGCGTGACCGCGGAAGGTACGGGTCGGAGCGAACTCGCCCAGCTTATGACCTACCATATCCTCGGTGACATATACCGGAACATGCTTTCTGCCGTCATGAACAGCAAATGTGTGTCCTACAAATTCGGGGAAGATCGTCGAGCTTCTGGACCAAGTCTTCAGAATTCTCTTCTCGCCCTTTTCGTTCATTTCCTGAACTCTTTTGAGCAGCACCGGCTGAACAAAAGGTCCTTTTTTCGTACTTCTACTCATAAATCAAGTTCCTTCCTTTCTGCCTTACTTGCTGTTTCTGCGTCTTACGATGAGCTTATCGGACGCCTTGTTGGTCTTTCTGGTCTTATAACCGAGCGCCGGCTTACCCCACGGGGTAACAGGGCCGGGACGGCCGACAGGGGATTTACCCTCACCACCACCGTGCGGGTGGTCATTCGGGTTCATGACAGAACCGCGGACGGTCGGGCGGATACCCATGTTTCTCTTACGACCGGCCTTACCGATCTTGACGTTCTCATGGTCGATGTTGCCGACCTGGCCGATGGTGGCCATGCAGCTCTCGGGTACGTTTCTTAACTCGCCGGAGGGCAGTCTGAGAAGCGCGTAGCCGTTTTCCTTCGCCATGAGCTGAGCCATGTTGCCTGCGGCTCTGGCGAGCTGAGCGCCTCTGCCGGGATAAAGCTCTACGTTATGGATAAAGGTACCGGTGGGGATGTTCTTGAGCGGAAGGGCGTTACCGGGCTTGATATCCGCGGTCTCGCCGGCTACGACCTTGTAGCCTACCTTCAGACCCTGGGGCGCGGTGATGTACGCCTTCTCGCCGTCCTCATACTCGACCAGCGCGATGAACGCGGAGCGGTTGGGATCGTACTCGATGGTCTTAACGATACCTTCTACGTCAAATTTCTGTCTCTTGAAATCAATAATACGGTATTTTCTCCTGTTGCCGCCGCCTCTGTGACGAACTGTGATGCGACCGTAGCTGTTACGGCCTGAGTGCTTCTTCAGAGGCTCGAGCAAGCTCTTTTCGGGAGCGACCTTGGAAAGTCCGGAGTAATCCGTAACCGACATATTACGTCTTGCGTTTGTTGTCGGCTTATAAACCTTAATAGCCATGTTATTTCACTCTCCTCATGATGGCTTTGCGGGATGATGGCGCATCCCATACATTCTTGCCTGTGTTGTTAATGATAAGATGATTTTCTGTTTTTCGCGGGAACATTCGGAGTGAACATAACAGGAATCGGGTGTGGGCGGAGCCCACCCTTCACCGTTATCCGTTCACCATTCACCGTTCACCGGCTGTGTTCGCCCCGCGAACACAGGCTTTTACATCATGCCTTCAAAAAACTCGATCGGTTTGCTGTCGGCAGTCAGCTGTACATAGGCCTTCTTCCAGCTACGGGTGTAGCCCTCGAAACGACCCTGTCTCTTCAAACGGCCGCGTACATGAACGGTGTTGACCTTCTGTACCTTAGCGCCCTTGAAGAGCTCCTCAACAGCTCTTGCGACGTCTATCTTAGTAGCTTTCTTCGCTACCTCAAAAACATATTTCTTCTTGGTAATGTCCTGCATCGACTTCTCAGTGATGATGGGGCGGATTACGATATCTTGAGCAATCATGCGTATACCTCCTCAATCTTGGTGAGCGCGTCCTTCGCGATGATCAGCTTATCGGCATTGAGAATGTCATAAACGTTCATCTCGTTTACCTGAGTGGTCTTGACGCCGGGGATGTTGCGCGCGGACTTGATCGCCTTTTCGTCAACCTCGGGCAGAACAATAAGCGCCTTCTTCTCAGAGCCTACGGCCTTGAGCATCGCGGCAGCCTTAGCGGTCTTGATCTCATCAAAAGCGATAGAATCGATGACGATGATCTCTTCAGCCTGAGCCTTGCTCGATAAAGCGGACTTCATAGCGAGTCTCTTTACCTTCTTGTTCACAGAGAAACGATAATCTCTGGGCTTAGGAGCAAATACGACGCCGCCGTGGTACCACTGGGGAGCGCGAGTCGAACCCTGACGAGCACGACCGGTACCCTTCTGTCTCCAGGGCTTTCTGCCGCCGCCGGAAACTTCGCTTCTGGTGAGTGCGGACTGTGTACCCTGACGCTGATTAGCGAGGTAGCTGACTACCATCTGGTGCATAACAGCCGCGTTCGGCTCGATGCCGAAAATCGATTCTGCAAGGTCTACGGAACCTACGTTCTTGCCCTGCATATCAACAACCTGTACGTTAGGCATGTGATTTCCTCCTTCCTTAAGCCTTTACGCTGTCTTTGATGACAACGTAGCCGCCGTTCGCGCCCGGGATGGCGCCCTTGATGGCGATGAGGTTATCCTCAGCGTCGATCTTGACAACGGCGAGATTCTGAACAGTGACCTTCTCGGCGCCGAGGTGGCCTGCCATCTTCTTGCCCTTCCAAACTCTGGAGGGAGAGGAGCAAGCGCCCATGGAGCCGCCGTGACGAGCGTTCGGGCCGGTACCGTGAGATTCCTTGAGTCGAGCGAAGTTCCAGCGCTTGATAACGCCGGCATAGCCTTTACCCTTGCTCTTACCCGTGACGTCGACCTTGTCACCTGTTTCAAATACATCTGCCTTGATGACCTGACCCAGCTCGTAAGCGGCACAGTCATCAAATCTGAATTCCTTAAGAACTCTCTTGGGAGCTACGTCAGCCTTCTTGAAGTGACCCTGCAGGGGCTTTGTGACGTGCTTCGGCTTTACATCGCCGTAGCCCATCTGGATGGCTGCGTAGCCGTCGGTCTCAACGGTCTTGACCTGTGAAACGACACAGGGGCCCGCCTCGACTACGGTTACGGGAACAACTTTTCCCTTTTCGTCGAAGATCTGTGTCATACCGATCTTCTTGCCGATTAATGCTTTCTGCATTCTGTATATCCTCCTTTTAGGTTATTGGTCGGCTTTCGCCGACATGACCCTGTCTGCGTGGTAGGTTGGGAATGTGATTATTATAATAGGTATATATCGGTCGTTCCGATCAACGTGTCATCGCGAAGCCCGCAGGGCTGTGGCGATCCCACAAAGAGGAACAGTGCATTTCCTTTTTGTGGGATTCCCACGGGGCTTGAGCCCCTCGGAATGACGGCAAACCGCAATGACTGATATATTGGGTTAATACCGATTATAATTTAATCTCAATCTCAACGCCGGCAGGGAGCTCTAAGCTCATAAGAGCCTCGACTGTCTTGTTGGACGGTCTTAAGATGTCGATCAGGCGCTTGTGGGTGCGCATCTCGAACTGCTCGCGGCTGTCCTTATACTTATGAACAGCGCGCAGAATGGTAACGACCTGCTTCTCGGTGGGGAGCGGGACGGGACCCGATACTCTCGCGCCGGTACGCTTAGCGGTAGCTACGATTCTTTCTGCGGACTGATCGACCAGCTGGTGATCATAGCCCTTCAATCTGATTCTGATTTTTTCCTTGACTGCCATATCTTCGCCTCCTAAATATTGTTTGGGTCGGCACGACTGAAGCCGAACTTTTCAAACACCCGTCCGGGTGTTCCTACCCCATCCGTTAAAAAAGCCGATAGCCGCAAAACGGCAACCGGAAGCACAGTGGCGCAGTAATGACATAGCAACCCCAATGTCATCAAAAGCTCAAACTATTCTTTCGCCCGGTTTAAAATCGGACATACTCCACGGAAAAACCAACGCTTTTGCGTTGCAACCTCCCGCTTCATCGCATATCTTGTGCAGTCACGCAGGGTTTATTATAGTATATAAGAACTGAAATTGCAAGAAATTACAGAAAATTTACATTTGAGAAATACGACGATATTTTTCGGGTGTTTTTATGCATCTTGCACAAACCTTCTATATCTTGTGTGTCAATCCTCCTCAACCACAAGGAGAATCGCCTTTTTCGCCATTCTTTCCCATTTTAAAACTTTATCAAAAAACTTGTTTTTGTTCAAGCGTGACGATATAATAAGGTAAATATCCATCGGAGATGATAAAATGAAAAAATGGCTATTACTAATCCTGACTGCCGCTTTGATTTTCAGCCTGTGTGCCTGTTCTAAGGATCATATCGAGATCGATCCCGAGCCGACCGCCGTTAATACCGCCGCCCTGCGCGGCGAGTTCGACGCCGCGTGCGCGTATGTTGAATCCGCTGCCGATGTGAGCAAGATGGAAGCGACCCTGCAGGACGATGAAAACGGTCTGTTTCGGCACTGGAACGGATTCAGTGAAGAATACGACGAGATCGGACTTGATTTTAAGTTAGAAGATAACGTCTTCACGCTCGGCACGACCACCGTCAGCGAGCTGACCGCGCTCGGCTACAAGCCCGATACGGATATCGAAACCTTAGAACCCAACACCGTACAGGGCTTCAGTATCACCAAGGGCGACAAATTCTGTAACCTTGCGGTAGACAACAGCACTGATCAGCCGCAGAAATTTTCGGATATGCTGATCGTGCAGTTCAACGGCACTTCTCCCGAGAACGGCTGTCTGCCTTTCACTTACAGCGGGATCACCTGCGGCTCCACGCTCAAGGAGGTGCTCGACGCACTCGGCACGCCGAAACTCAACATCACCGTATTGACCGACACGGCAGGCACAGAGATCGGGCTGAACTATCTGAACGCGACAACCAAGGACGATCTCGATACGCTGGAAATCTATTTGAGGTATGACAAAGACAAAGACACCGCGTTAGTCACATCTATTATCCTCAACCGTGTGGTTGGCGGTGTCTAAGGACAAAGAACATCCGAATAATCATTATATATGTATAAAGGCTGCTGTTCAACGCGAACAGCAGCCTTTCCTTATAATAATATACTTATCAGCCCTTAAAATACTTGACCGCCGACTCAAACATCTTGATATCGTAGTTGCCGGGGACGTTTTGGTACAGACCGCTGTTCCAGCGCTCGGAGTGTCCCATCTTGCCGAATACTCTGCCGTCGGGCGAGGTAATACCCTCGATCGCGTAGACGGAGTTGTTCGGGTTGAAATGAACGTCGGTGGTCGCGTTGCCGGACAAATCAACGTACTGAGTCGCGATCTGGCCGTTTGCGGCTAATTCTCTCACCAATTCCTCGGAGCAATAGAAGCGTCCCTCGCCGTGCGAGATCGGTACATTGTACACATCGCCGACGTTGGTCAGGCTCAGCCACGGGCTCATATTGGACGCCACACGAGTATGCACGATACGGCTCTGGTGGCGCGAGATGGTGTTGTAGGTCAGGGTCGGGCAGTTCTCATCGGTGTCGATGATCTTCCCGTAGGGCACCAGACCGAGCTTGATCAGCGCCTGGAAGCCGTTGCAGATACCGCACATCAAGCCGCCGCGGTTATCGAGCAGATCGGTCACGCCCTCTTTGACTGCCGCGTTGCGGAAGAAGGCGGTGATGAACTTCGCCGAACCGTCGGGCTCGTCGCCGCCGGAGAAGCCGCCGGGGATAAAGACCATCTGCGCCTCTTTCAGCTCACGTGCAAATTGTTCTACGCTCTGACGAATGCCCTCGGCACTCAGGTTGTTGATGACGAGGATCTTCGCGTCAGCGCCCGCGTCAGCCATCGCCTTAGCGGAATCGTACTCACAGTTGGTACCCGGGAACGCGGGGATCAGCACCTTGGGCTTAGCCGAGCAAGCGTGTGCTTTTTTGTTCTGTGTTGTGTTAGCGGTATAGGAGAAGGTCTCGACCGGAGCCTTTGTATCAGCGATATTGCAGGAATAGACGCCCTCGAGCTTATCCTCATATACCTTTAATATATCATTTTCCGCGACAGACTCGTCACCGTAGGAGAATTTGCCGTCGTCGGTGATCGAGCCGATCAGCGTACCGTCGAGCGTTTCATCCGTTTCGATCAGGAACGCGCCGTAGCAATAGCCAAAGAGCTTGTCAAGTTCGATCTCCTCGTTGAAGCTAAAGCCGAAGCCGTTGCCGAACGCGGATTTCATGACCGCCTCGGCGATACCGCCGATGGTCGGCGTATACGCGGCGCAGACCTTGCCCGCGCGCATCAGGTCGGTGACCTTGTTGTACAGCGCGATCAGGCTGTCGGTCTCAGGCAGACCGTTTTCATCATATTCGGGAGCGAGCAGATATACCTTGTGGCCTGCCGCCTTGAACTCGGGAGAAATGATGTTCTTCACCTGATCGGTGGTAACGGCGAAGGATACCAGCGTCGGCGGAACGTCGAGATCCTCAAAGCTGCCGGACATACTGTCCTTGCCGCCGATGGAGCCGATACCGAGGTTCATCTGCGCCTTGAACGCGCCGAGCAGTGCCGAAAGCGGCTTGCCCCAGCGTTTGCCGTCCGTACCGGGCTTCTCAAAATACTCCTGGAAGGTGAGGTACACATCCTCAAAGGACGCGCCTGTCGCGATCAGCTTGGAAACACTTTCCACGACCGCCAGATACGCGCCGTGATAGGGACTTTTCTCGGTGATGAGCGGATTGTAGCCCCACGCCATCAGGGAGACGGTGTCGGTGTGCTTCTTCTCCACGCTGACCTTCTGCACCATCGCCTGGATCGGGGTGAGCTGATTCTTGCCGCCGAAGGGCATCAGCACCGTACCCGCGCCGATGGTGGAGTCAAAGCGCTCGGAAAGACCGCGCTTGGAGCAGATATTCAGATCGGAAGCGAGCTGCTTCATATTCTCGGCAAAGCTGCCGTTGATCTTCTTTGTATAATCCTGAGGAGCGGCGGGCGTGATATCGATATGCTTCTCCGCGCCGTTAGAATTGAGGAACTCGCGGGAGATATCGACGATCTTGTTGCCGTTCCATGTCATGGTGAGTCGGGGTTCTTCCTTGACCACGGCAACCGGGCAGGCGTTCAGATTCTCCTCTTTCGCCAACGCCAAAAACGCGTCGACGTTCTCGGGCTCGACGACGACCGCCATGCGCTCCTGTGATTCGGAGATCGCCAGCTCCGTGCCGTCCAGACCCTCATATTTCTTGGGAACGGCGTTGAGGTCGATATCGAGACCGTCAGCCAGCTCGCCGATCGCAACGGAAACGCCGCCCGCGCCGAAGTCGTTACAGCGCTTGATCATGCGGGTCGCTTTACGGTTGCGGAACAATCTTTGCAGTTTTCTTTCCTCGGGGGCGTTACCCTTCTGCACCTCCGCGCCGCAGGTCTCTACCGAATGGGCGTTATGCGCCTTGGAAGAGCCTGTCGCGCCGCCGATACCGTCGCGTCCTGTCGCGCCGCCCAGCAGGATGACCACATCACCGGGAGCGGGGACCTCGCGGCGGATATTCTCAGCGGGAGCCGCGGCGATGACCGCGCCGATCTCCATACGCTTCGCGGCATAGCCGGGATGATAGATCTCGTCCACGATGCCGGTCGCCAGACCGATCTGGTTGCCGTAGGAGCTGTAGCCCTGCGCGGCGGTGGTAACGATCTTGCGCTGTGGGAGCTTACCCTCGATGGTCTCGGACACGGGAACGGTCGGGTCAGCCGCGCCGGTCACACGCATCGCGCCGTAGACATAAGCGCGTCCCGAGAGCGGATCACGGATCGCGCCGCCGATGCAGGTCGCCGCGCCGCCGAAGGGCTCGATCTCGGTGGGATGGTTATGGGTCTCGTTCTTGAACAGCAGGAGCCACGGCTCGATCACGCCGTCGACCTCGACCTCCATCTTCACGGTGCAGGCGTTGATCTCCTCGCTCTCGTCGAGCTTATCGAGCTTGCCGTCCTTTTTGAGCTGACGGACGGCGATGGTCGCCAGATCCATCAGGCAAACGGGCTTGGTCCTGCCCAAATTCTTTCTAACATCCATATAATCGTTGTACGCCGCCTGTAACAGCTCATCCTCGAACTTCACGCTGTCGATCGTGGTCAGGAAGGTGGTATGACGGCAGTGATCCGACCAGTAGGTGTCGATCATGCGGATCTCGGTGATGGTCGGGTCACGGTGCTCCGACTGAAAATACTGCTGACAGAAAGCGATATCGTCGATATCCATCGCCAGACCGTAGTCCGCTATGAACTGAGCGAGCCCCTCTCTGTCGAGCTGATTGAAGCCGTCAAGGGTCTTAACGGTAGTCGGGATCTCATATTGAACCGTCAGGGTCGCGGGCTTCGTGAGTGCCGCCTCACGCGCCTCGACGGGGTTGATGACATATTTCTTGATCTCAGCGATCTCAGCGTCGGTCAGATCGCCGTACAGGATATAGACCTTTGCCGAACGGATCGTCGGTCGGTCGCCCTGCGAGATGATCTGGATACACTGGGCGGCGGAATCCGCTCGCTGGTCAAACTGACCGGGCAGGAACTCCACACCGAAGACAGTGGTATGCGCGCCTTTTTCTATTTCGATCTCAGGCGTCGCGATATCGAGCTGCGGCTCGGAGAACACCGCGCCGACAGCATAATTGAACAGCTCCTCGGTGATATTCTCCGCGTCGTAGCGGTTGATGACGCGCACATCGGTCAGGGACTTGATCGACAAAAGCTCGTTGATCTCGCCGAGAAGGGCTTTTGCCTCATTCTGCAAGCCCTCTTTCTTTTCTACAAATACTCTATAAACCATTTCATCCTCCGTAGGAATCAAATAGGCTTCCCCTTGGGGGGAAGCTGTCAGACAACGTCTGACTGATGAGGGGCAGACTTTTCCATTCTTACCCCGAATTCAGTTGCACAAAAATATCCCCTTACAAATGGTGATGTACAACACTCTTTGAATCATTGATGAAAGGATAGGTGATCCCCTCATCCGTCACCTTTGGTGACACCTTCCCCCCGAGGGGAAGGCTCTTACTCTTACCCTTTTGCTTTCAGCGCTCTTTGACCGATATCGTGGCGGTAAAAGGCGTTGTCAAAATGAATCCGCTCCACCATTTTGTAGGAGCTGTCGATCGCTTCCTGCAAGGTGTCGGCGATCGCGGTCACGCCTAAGACGCGTCCGCCGGAGGTCAGGAGCTTGCCGTCCTCACACTTAGCGCCCGCGACAAATACACAGTCGGCAATATCCTCGGGGATGGTGATCTCGTAGCCCTTTTCATAGGATACGGGATAGCCCTCGCTCGCCATGATGACACAGGCGGCGTTTTTATCCGCAAACTCCACTTCCGTCTGCGCAAGCGTGCCGTCGGTAGTGGCTTTCATGATGGTGAACAGGTCGGATTTGAGCAGCGGCAGCACCACCTGTGTTTCGGGATCGCCGAAACGGCAGTTGTATTCGATGACCTTGGGGCCGTCCTTTGTGATCATCAAGCCGAAGTACAGGCATCCCTTGAAGGTTCTGCCCTCGGCGTTCATCGCGTTGATGGTCGGCAAAAAGATCTTCTCCATGCACTCCTTCGCGACCGCCTCGGTATAGTAAGGATTCGGAGCGACCGTGCCCATGCCGCCGGTGTTCAGACCCGTGTCGTTATCACCGGCACGCTTGTGATCCATCGAGGAGATCATCGGCACGACGACCTTGCCGTCGGTGAAGCTCAGCACGCTGACCTCGGGGCCTTCGAGAAACTCTTCGACCACGATGCTGTTGCCGCTCTTACCGAACTTCTTGTCCTTCATGATGGAGATGATCGCGTCCTCTGCCTCTTCGCGGGTCATCGCGATGATGACGCCCTTGCCCAGCGCTAAACCGTCCGCCTTGATAACGGTAGGGATCGGAGCGGTCTTGATGTATGCAAGCGCCTTGTCCGCGTCGTCGAACACCTCATAAGCCGCGGTGGGGATGCCGTATTTCTTCATCAGGTTCTTGGAAAAAACCTTACTGCCCTCGATGATCGCGGCTTCACTGCGCGGACCGAAGCAGGGGACGCCGTGCGCTTCGAGCGCGTCGACACAGCCCAGCACCAGCGGATCGTCGGGCGCGACGACCGCGTAGTCGATGCTGTTCTCCACGGCGAAGGTCACGATATTGTCGATATCCGTCGCGCCGATATTGACGCACTGCGCGTCAGCGGCGATACCGCCGTTGCCCGGCAGGGCGTAGATCACATCGATCTCTTGATTCTCTTTCAGTTTTTTGATGATGGCGTGCTCGCGTCCGCCGCCGCCTACAACTAATACTTTCATGTTGTTTCCCCTTTTAACCAACTTATTGTAGGGGAGGGTCTTGACCCTCCCTATCCGTCAAAAAAACAGACAGCCAAATTGATATCTTTCAAAAAATCATTCACAAAAATACTGCAACCATTCGCTTCGCGATCGGGAGAGTCAAGACTCTCCCCTACACCGGAAATATCAATGGTGGAACAATCTCATGCCCGTGAACGCCATCGCCATGCCGTACTTGTCACAGCAGTCGATGACCGCGTCATCACGGATGGAGCCGCCGGGCTCCGCGATATATTTGACGCCGCTCTTGTACGCTCTCTCGATATTGTCGGAGAACGGGAAGAACGCGTCCGAACCAAGCGCGACGTTGTCGATGGTATCGAGATACGCTCTCTGCTCCTCATCGGTAAAGGGAGCGGGCTGCTCGGTAAAGTATTTCTGCCAGTTGCCGTCGGCGGTAACATCCTCTTCATTGCGGTTGATATAACCGTCGATGACGTTGTCGCGGTCGGGACGGCGGATATCCTCGCGGAACGGGAGGTTGAGCACCTTATCGCTCTGGCGGAGGAACCATGTGTCCGCCTTGGAGCCTGCCAGACGGGTGCAGTGGATACGGCTCTGCTGACCCGCGCCGACGCCGATCGCCTGACCGTCTACCGCGTAGCAGACGGAATTGGACTGGGTATATTTGAGGGTGATCAGGGAGATGATCAGATCGCGCACAGCGCTCTCGGGCATCTCCTTGTTCTTGGTTACGATGTTCTCGAGCAGAGCGCGGTTGATCTCAAAGTTGTTTCTGCCCTGCTCAAAGGTGATGCCGTAGACCTGCTTATGCTCAACGGGATCGGGAACATAGTTCGGGTCGATCTGTACGATATTGTAGTTGCCTTTTCTCTTGGATTTGAGGATCTCGAGCGCCTCGGGCTCATAGCCGGGGGCGATGATGCCGTCACTTACCTCACGCTGGATCATTTTCGCGGTGGTCACGTCGCAGACGTCACTCAGCGCGACCCAGTCGCCGAAGGAGCACATACGGTCGGTACCGCGCGCACGCGCATAGGCACAGGCAAGCGGGCTGTCATCCAGACCCTCGATGTCATCGACAAAGCAAGCCTTTTTGAGCTTATCGGAAAGCGGTACGCCGACAGCCGCCGAGGTGGGGCTGACGTGCTTGAACGAGGTGACGGCAGGCAGTCCGAGCGCCTCCTTGAGCTCCTTAACGAGCTGCCAGGAGTTGAACGCGTCGAGGAAGTTGATGTAGCCGGGTCTGCCGCACAGGATCTCGATCGGCAGATCAGAACCGTCGTGCATAAAGATCTTCGCGGGTTTCTGGTTGGGATTACAACCGTATTTCAATTCAAATTCTTTCATTGATAAAACTCCTCTCTGATTTGGCCCCCTTTCCTAAGGGGGCTGTCGCCATAGCGACCGGGGGTTGATACGCAAAATCAAGATGATTTTTCAAAGAATATCGTAATACAACGATCAACCCTCCGCCCTATCGGGCACCTCCCTTAGAAAAGGGAGGCTATTATCTATTCTTATTCACCAGACGATTCTCTTCCTCGCCGGTCTCGAGGTCGATGTATCTGACATACAGCGAGATCTTGTTGTTCTCGTCCAGCGCGTTCCACAGTTTGTCGGTGAACGCGTCGATGTCATCGTCGATCGCGACTCTCTCCGGCTCTCCCTGGAAGGTCGGGATCGGGTTGCCGTCGCAGACATAGGTGTGGATGAAGTGACCTAAGCCCGCCTTGGACGGATAGCTGAAAAGGTAACGCGCGCAGTCGCTGCCCTCGGGGTCGATGGACTTGAGGATGGACATCTTATAGCTGAAATCGCCGTCCTCAAAGGTCAGCATACCGCTGATACGGGGTGTGAGATTCGGCGCGTCGGGCTCGAATTCACGGCTCTTGAGAGAACCGTTGAAGCACTTGCCGTTCTGCAGACCCTCATAGATGGTGTCGGTCTGGTCGCCGTTGGTGACGATCAGGTTGTTCTCATACTCACGGATCGCCGCATAGATGATCAGCGAGGGATCCTCGACCTTAGATGCGTCGAAGGGCTCGGTGAATACCGCGCCGTCGCGCTCGGTGAAGATGCGGTTTCTGGAATTGGCGCTGCGACCCATGATGAAGTAAGCGGTCGCCGCCTTGGTGCCGTCGGCAGTCTTGCCGATGATGATGCCTCTGCCCGGATAGGTGTTGCCGTCGAGCAGCTCGGCGATATCGTTGATTTTATAGATGTTCATTTTCATATACCCCCAAAACAATGATTGAAACCTTATAAGCCTCCCTTTTCTAAGGGAGGTGGTGCGAAGCACCGGAGGGTTGTCACATACGTAAAGATGGTTTTCTGAAACAGTGATCAAAACGCATCCTATCAACCCTCAGTCGCCTTGACACAAGTGTCCGGCGACAGCTCCCTTAGGAAAGGGAGCCTATTGTATCAGCGAAGCCGAAACCTTTTCGACAGATTCGGGCAGGATGATCCACTCCGCCTGCTCCATGACGCGTCGTTGCAGGAGCTCGGGCGTGTCGCCGTCCTTTACCTCGACCGCCTTTTGCGCGATGATCTCGCCGCCGTCGGGGATCTCGTTGACAAAGTGGACGGTCGCGCCGGTCACCTTGACGCCTTTTTCAAGCGCCGCCTCATGGACCCGCAGGCCATAGTATCCCGTTCCACAGAAAGAAGGGATTAAGGACGGATGGATGTTGAGGATACGGTGGTCATAGCGCGCGGTGAATCGCTCCGATAAAATCGACATGAAGCCCGCGAGAACGATCAGATCGATCCCGTTTTCCTCGAGCGCTTCGATCATGGCGGTCTCAAATGCCTCTTGTGTTTTTAATTCTTTTTTAGAAATATATAACGCTTTGATCCCGGCATTCTCGGCGCGGGTCAGCGCATAGGCGTTTTGGTTGTTGGAGATCACCAGCGTGATCTCGCCGCTATGGATGATCCCGCTGTTCTGCGCGTCAATCAGCGCCTGCAGGTTCGTGCCGCCGCCGGAAACCAAAACAGCGATCTTCTCCTTTAACATAACTCGATCTTCTCCTCGCCCTGCGCCTTGACGATCTCGCCGATAAGATAAGCGTCCTCGCCCTCAGCCTTGAGGATCGCGAGCGCCTCATCCGCCTGAGAAGCAGGGACGACGATGCTCATGCCGACGCCCATGTTGAAGGTGTTGAACATATCGTGCTCCGAGATACCGCCCTTTTCCTGAATGAGGCGGAAGATCGGCAGGATACGGACAGCGTCCTTCCGGATATTCGCGCACAGTCCGTCGGGGATGGAACGCGGGATGTTCTCATAGAAACCGCCGCCGGTGATATGCGAGATGCCCTTGACCTGCACCTTGTCGAGCAGCGCCAGAACGGGCTTGACATAGATCCTGGTCGGGGTGAGCAGGGTCTCGCCCACGCTCTTGCCGCCGAGAGCCTCCACAGGTGTTTTGATATCGGCGTTCTCTACGTCAAATACCTTGCGAACGAGAGAAAAACCGTTAGAATGAACGCCGGAGGACGGCAGCGCGATGACGACGTCGCCGACCGCCATCTTCTTGTTATCGATGATCTTATCTTTATCGACCACACCGGTGCTGTAACCGGCGAGGTCGTATTCGTCCTCGGGATAGAAGCCGGGCATCTCAGCGGTCTCGCCGCCGATCAGCGCCGCGCCGGACTGTACACAGCCGTCGGCAACGCCCTTGACGATGTCCGCGATCCGCTCGGGAACGTTCTTGCCGCAGGCGATATAGTCGAGGAACAACAGCGGCTTCGCGCCCACGCAAACGATATCGTTGACGCACATCGCCACGCAGTCGATACCCACGGTATCGTGCTTGTCCATAAGGAACGCGAGCTTGAGCTTGGTGCCGACGCCGTCGGTGCCGCTGACCAGAACCGGCTTGGTGATGCCGGTCAGATCGAGCTCAAACAGTCCGCCGAAGCCGCCCACATCGGAGCATACGCCCGCCGTCGCGGTACGCGCGACATGCTGCTTCATCAACTCGACTGCCTTGTAACCCGCGGTGATATCGACGCCCGCCGCGGCGTAAGCGTCGGATTTGGAGTTTTTATTCATATTCTTAACCTTTCTGCTCATTTCAATGAACATTTTATAGGGAAGGGTCTCGACCCTACATTATTTGTTTCTCGCTTTGCTCGATCAATAGTACAATCCCTCACCGCGCTCAGGCGCGGAGCTCCCTTTACCAAAGGGAGCCTTAAAAGGCACACGTGCCTACTCTTCGCCGTCCCAGCAGTAGGTGCACAGCTCACATTTGGGGAGACCGATCGCCTCTACGATGCCGTCGAGGGACTGGAAATCCAGCGAATCGAATTTCAGCTTTCCGCAAATGGTTTTTCTCAGGTTTTTGCCGCGGGTCGTGGAACCGTCGGCGTATTCCTTGATATGATTGAAGCCCTCTTCCCCCTCGAGCTCGAGGATGACTCTGCGCGCGATCAGATCCATGTCGGAAGTATTGCGCGAGAAGTTGAGGTACTTACAGCCGTACATGATCGGCGGACACGCCGAGCGCATATGTACGCTCTTGGCGCCGTTCTCATACAGGAACTCGACCGTTTCTCTGAGCTGAGTACCGCGCACGATGGAGTCGTCCACAAAGAGCAGGTCTTTGTCGGTGATCAGATCATAGACGGGGATCTGCTTCATCTTCGCGATCTTGTTGCGGTCGTTCTGGTTGGTCGGCATGAAGGAGCGCGACCAGGTCGGTGTGTATTTGATGAACGCGCGCGCGAAGGGCTTGCCGCTCTCATTGGCGTAGCCGATCGCGTGAGGCGTACCCGAATCCGGCACACCGCCGACATAATCGACGTTGATATCGCCGAGATTTTTCTGATCATGGTGCGCCATGATCGCGCCGTTGCGGTAGCGCATCAGCTCGACGTTCACGCCCTCATAGGTCGAGGTCGGATAGCCGTAGTAGCTCCACAAGAAGGAGCAGATACGCTTTTTCTTGCCGGGCTTCGCGAGCTGTTTGAGATAGGTCGGCGTGAGCAGAACGATCTCGCCGGGGCCTAACTCTCTGTGGTCCTCATAGCCGAGCTTCTGGTACGCGTAGCTCTCAAAGGACACCGCGTAACCGTACTCGCTCCTGCCGATACAGACAGGCAGTCTGCCGACCTTATCACGCGCGGCGATCAGAGAGCCGTCCTCCATCAGGATCAGGATGTTCTGTGTGCCGTCGATGATGCTCTGGGCAAACTTGATGCCCTCGGCAAAGCTCGACTGTGTATCGATCAGCGCGGCGAGCAACTCGGTGGAATTCACCTTGCCGCCGGTCATCGCGTCGAAATGGCCGTAAGAATGCTTGAGGTGCCTTTCGATCAGCTCCTCCGCGTTATTGATGATACCCACGCTGCAGATCGCGTAGGTGCCTAAATGAGAGCGGATCAGCATCGGCTGAGGATCGGTGTCCGAAATGACGCCGATCGCCGAGGTGCCGACCATCTCATCAAAAATATGCAGAAACTTTGTTCTGAACGGTGCGTTTTCTATATTATGGATCTTTCTTTGTAAGCCTACCCCGGGATCGTAGGCGGCGAGTCCGCCGCGCCGTGTGCCGAGATGGGAATGGTAGTCAACGCCGAAGAACACATCCATCATGCAGTCTTCGGTTGACGTTATGCCGAAAAAGCCACCCATGATATACCTCCAAATTTTGGTGAACGGTGAATGGTGAACGGTGAATGGTGGATGGCGGGACACCCGCACCCGATCTATAGGATCTATCTCATGCAATACAAATCAAAAACGCCTCAGCGTTTCCCACCACCGTTAACTGTTATCCGTTATCCGTTAACCCTATCTAAGATTCCTTTATCTTTCTCCAAAACCACTGCCGCGTCCGATTTACGCTTGGCGTCCAGCTTTGCCGCCAGATCGGCGTCTTCTACCGCGATGATCTGCGCCGCTAAGAGCGCCGCGTTTGCCGCGCCGTTCAGTGCGACGGTCGCCACCGGGATACCGGTGGGCATCTGCACGGTAGAGAGCAGCGCGTCCAGACCGTCCATCATGCCGCCCTTACAGGGGATGCCGATGACGGGCAGGGTGGTGTTCGCGGCGATCGCGCCGGCTAAGTGCGCCGCCATACCCGCCGCGGCGATCAATACGCCGAAGCCGCGCTCGCGAGCGTTTTTCGCGAATTCAGACGCTTCAACGGGAGTGCGGTGAGCGGAATATACGTGTACTTCAAAAGGAATGTCGAGGGTCGACAGCATGTCGGTCGCCTTTTTGACGATCGGCAAATCGCTGTCGGAGCCCATGATGATCCCGACTTTTTTCATATACTGATTCCTCCAAACATATTGAGCCTCCCTTTTCTAAGGGAGGTGCCCCGACAGGGGCGGAGGGTTGCCGCGTTATCGCATAATCACTTTATGATAAACCATCAAAATACAGCGTATCAACCCTCAGTCACTTCGTGACAGCTCCCATAGGAAAGGGAGCCGTTTATTTCATCGCGGAGCTCTTATCCTTCTGGATAACGTCGTGCGCACCGCCCTCGACGATCGAGGTCGCGGATACGAGGGTGAGCTTCGCCTTTTCCTGTAATTCGCGAATGGTCAGCGCGCCGCAGTTGCACATGGTCGACTTGACCTTACTGAGCGACAGCGCGACATTGTCCTTCAACGAACCCGCGTACGGTACGAGAGAATCGACGCCTTCTTCAAAGCTGAGCTTCTTATCGCCGCCGAGGTCATAGCGCTGCCAGTTTCTCGCGCGCTGAGAGCCCTCGCCCCAATACTCTTTATAATAGGTACCGTTGATGCTGACCTTGTTGGACGGGCTCTCGTCAAAGCGGGCAAAATATCTGCCCAGCATGATGAAGTCGGCGCCCATCGCCAGCGCCAGCGTGATATGGTGATCGTATACGATACCGCCGTCGGAGCAGACGGGGATGTATACGCCGGTCTCTTCAAAATACTTATCTCTCTCGGCACAGACCTCGATCAGCGCGGTAGCCTGACCGCGGCCGATACCCTTGGTCTCGCGGGTGATACAGATCGAACCGCCGCCGATACCGACCTTGATGAAGTCGGCGCCACAGTCGGCGAGATAGCGGAAGCCCTCCGCGTCGACGACGTTGCCCGCGCCCACCTTGACGCTGTCGCCGTAGTTCTCACGGATCCAGTCGATGGTCAGCTTCTGCCACTCCGAGAAGCCCTCGGAGGAGTCGATGCACAGCACGTCGGCGCCCGCCTCGATCAGCGCGGGAACACGCTCGGCATAGTCGCGGGTGTTGATGCCCGCGCCGACAACATAACGCTTGTGCTCATCGAGCAGTTCGTTGGGATTCGCCTTATGGCTGTCGTAGTCCTTGCGGAAAACGAAGTATCTCATTTTGCCGTCCTTAGAGATCACGGGCAGGGAATTGAGCTTGTGATCCCAGATGATGTCGTTGCACTCGGACAGGGTCGCGCCCTCATAGGCGTAGATCAGCTTATCGAACGGGGTCATGAAGCTCTCGACCTTCTCGTTCTTATCCATACGGCTGACGCGGTAGTCACGGCTGGTGACGACGCCGAGGAGCTTGCCGTCGGGCTTACCGCCCTCAGTGACAGCCAGCGTGCTGTGACCGGTGCGCTCGGTCAGCTCGATGACGTCCGCCAGAGTCGCGTCGGGGCGGATATTGCTGTCGCTCTGGACAAAGCCCGCCTTATAGCTCTTGGCTCTTTTGACCATCGCCGCCTCGTTCTCAACGCTCTGGGAGCCGTAGATGAAGCTCACACCGCCCTGCGTCGCGAGGGCTACGGCGAGCTTGTCGCCGGATACCGCCTGCATGATCGCGGACACGAGCGGGATATTCATGGTGATCGCGCTCTCTTCACCCTTCTTGTACTTGACCAGAGGGGTTCTCAGGGTGACGTTAGCGGGTACGCACTCCGAAGAGGAGTAACCCGGGATGAGCAGATATTCATTAAAAGTATGGGCAGGTTCATTGATAAAAGTTGCCATCTTTAATACTTCCTTTCAGCTTTGGTTTCGCAGTAGATACAGCGGTAGATCTTATTCTCTTTATCCGTCAGGCGGAATACATGATCGAGCTCCTGTTCCGTCGTGGTGATACAACGCGGATTCATACAGCGGATGACGTTGGTCAGCTCGAGCGGCATCTCGATACAGCGCTTGCGTACCAGCTCGCCGTCACGAATGATGTTGACGGTCGCCTGCGGATCGACGAAGCCGATCACGTCCATGTTGATATGGGCTCTGGAATCGATCTTGATGATATCCTTCTTCGCCATCTTCTTTGAGGTGACGTTTTTGATGATCGCGACGGAGCAGTCCAGATCATCGAGGTGCAGCAGCTCATACAGCCGCATACCGCGTCCGGCGGTGATGTGGTCGATGACGACGCCGTCACGGATGGAATCGATATTCATATCGTGCCCGCCTCCTTGAGTAGTTTCAAAATCAGCGCCATGCGCATGTACTTGCCGTTCAAAACCTGCTTGAAGTAGCAGGCGCGGGGATCGTCGTCGATGGCGACGCTGATCTCATTGACACGGGGCAACGGGTGCATGATCGCCAGATCCTTTTTCGCGGTCATCAGCTTTTGCGGTGTGAGGATGTAGCTGTCCTTGAGCCGTAAATAATCCTCTTCATTGAAGAAACGCTCACGCTGAACGCGCGTCATATACAGGATATCGAGCTGCGGCATAACATCCTCAAGATTTGTAGTCTGTAAATACGGGATCCGCTTGCGCTGGAGAACGTCCTTTTTGACGTAGCTCGGTACTTTTAATTCTTCAGGAGAAATAAGCACAAACCGTGAGCCTTCGTAACGCGACATCGCGTTGATCAGAGAATGGACGGTCCTGCCGAATTTCAAGTCGCCGCACAGACCGATGGTCAGATTCTCCATCTTTCCCTTTTCACGATAGATAGTCAAGAGATCGGCGAGCGTCTGGGTCGGATGATTATGACCGCCGTCACCGGCGTTGATGACCGGGATGGACGCGGCTGCGGCGGCTACCATCGCCGCGCCCTCCTTCGGATGGCGCATCGCGATGATGTCCGCGTAGCAGGACACGGTCTTGGCGGTATCGGCGACGGATTCACCCTTAGCCGCGGAGCTGTTGTTGGCGGAAGATACCGAGATCACGTTGCCGCCCAGCTCGTACATCGCCGCCTCAAAGCTCAGTCGGGTACGGGTGGAGGGTTCAAAGAACAGGGTCGCGAGCTTCTTGTGCCGGCAGACCTCCTGATACTTTTCGGGATTGTCGATGATGTCGCAGGCTGTCTGCATGAGCTCCTGCAGCTCGTCGACAGACAGATCGACGATATCGAGAACAGATCTCATGCTTGTCCTCCGATCCAGCTCTCGTCGGAGGGATTGTTGCGGAATTTGATGAGTCTTTCAACGTCCTCGGGCTTGATGTAACCGTCCTCGGCGGCGACCTTCGCGATCACATCGAAGTTGGTCAGCGAGATGTTCCTGACGTCAGCGGCAGCCAGACGGTCAAGACCCTTCTGCATACCGTAGGTAAAGATGGACACGATGCCCAGCACCTCGGCGCCCGCCTCACGGAGCACGTCGACGACCTCGAGTACGGAACCGCCGGTGGAGATCAGATCCTCGACGACGACGACCTTCTGACCCTTTTCGAGTCTGCCCTCGATCTGGTTCTGTCTGCCGTGATCCTTGTGACCGGAGCGGACATAGCCCATCGGCAGTCCCATCAGGTGAGCAGTAATCGCCGCGTGAGCGATACCGGCGGTGGAGGTACCCATCAGCACCTCGACCTCGGGATAATTCTCTTTGATCAGGGTCGCGAGCCCGGTCTCAACGTCGGTACGAACCTCCGTATCCGACAGGGTCAGGCGGTTGTCGCAGTAGACAGGGCTTTTGATGCCGCTCGCCCATGTGAACGGCTCTTCGGGGCGGAAAAATACCGCCTTTATCTTTAATAGAGCCTTAGCGATTTTGATATTCAGTTCCATAAAATTCTCCTTTCAAAGCCTCCCTTTCCTAAGGGAGGTGGGCTCGCCGCAAGGCGAGGTCGGAGGGTTGAGTCCGATCATTTTATCAATCCAAGTCATTGAACTGCCACGTTTTTTCAACCCTCAGTCACTGACACAAGTGTCTGTGACAGCTCCCTTAGGAAAGGGAGCCCTTCACATTCATCAGCGTCAGCCGATGAATTCTTCCACACATCTTCTGTACGCCGCGACGGGATCCTTTGCCGCGGTGATCGGTCTGCCGACAACGATATAATCGGAGCCGATCTCTTTAGCCGCCTTGGGGGTCATCACGCGCTTTTGGTCGCCGATATCGCCGTCCGCGAAACGCACGCCCGGTGTGATGGTCAAAAAGCTGTGGCCGCAGGTCTCATGCACCTTGCCCGCTTCGAGCGGGGAGCATACCACGCCGTCAAGACCGCTTTCCATCGCGTTCTTCGCGTAGTGCATGACCACCTGATCGATCGGTTCTTTGATCAGCAGGTCATTTTCCATCGCCTGCTGATCGGTGGAGGTCAGCTGGGTCACCGCGATCAGCAGAGGACGACTGCCGTCGGGACGGGTCAGTCCCTCCAAAGCCGCCTGCATCATTGCCTTGGTACCGGCGGCGTGCAGATTGGTGATATCCACATCGAGCCCGCTCAATACCCGCATCGCTTTCATGACGGTGTTAGGGATGTCGTGGAGCTTTAAATCGAGGAAGATCTTGTGTCCTCTGCGCTTGATCTCACGCACGATGGACGGGCCCTCCGCGTAAAACAGCTCCATGCCGATCTTGACGAACGGCTTACGCACCTCGTTCTCGAACTTGTCGAGAAAGTTGAAGGTAGCTTCCGCGCTTGAAAAATCGCAGGCTACGATTACGTCCTTACCCATTCTTAACGCCTCCTATGATTTCATTTAAACTATTGATATGATATTGATCCATCACGGCGGGGAGATCCTCGATGATCTCCTTACACGCCGTGGGGTTGACTAAATTCTGTGCGCCGACCTCGACAGCCGTCGCGCCCGCTAACATCATTTCGATGACGTCCTCCGCAGTGCTTACGCCGCCCATACCGACGACGGGAATCTTTACCGCGTGAGCGACCTGATACACCATCCTCAGCGCCACGGGGAAGATCGCGGGACCCGAAAAGCCGCCCATCGTATTCTTGATGATCGGTTTCTTTGTCCGCAGGTCGATCCGCATACCGAGCAGAGTATTGATCAGGCTGATACCGTCCGCACCGGCATTCTCACACGCCTTGGCGATGCTGACGATATCGGTGACGTTCGGGCTGAGTTTGATGATGACGGGCTTTTGCGTCACCTTTTTGACCGCCCTTGTCACCTCGGCAGCCGCCTCGGGGGATGTGCCGAAGCTCATGCCGCCGCCGTGGACGTTCGGACAGCTGACGTTGACCTCCAGCCAGCCGACCTGCTCCTCTTTGTCGAGGCGCTCGCAGGTGTAGGCGTAGTCCTCGACCGAAAAGCCGCTGACATTCGCCATCACGGGTTTATGAAAACACGCTTTCAGCTTGGGCAGTTCCTCCGCGATGACCTTGTCCACGCCGGGATTTTGCAGTCCGACGGCGTTGATCATGCCCGCAGTGCACTCCGCGATACGCGGGGTGGGATTGCCGAAGCGGGGATCCTTTGTCGTTCCCTTGAACGAGAACGTTCCCAAGCAGTTGATATCGTAGATCTCGGCAAACTCATAGCCGTATCCGAAGGTGCCCGAGGCGGGGATCACGGGATTATCGAGCTTGATCCCGCACAGGTTGACGCTCAGTCTGTCCATATGATCTCCTCCTTTTTCAGCACCGGGCCATCCTTACAGATGCGCTTGTTGCCGGTGAGAGTCTTGCAGGAACAGCCCATGCAGGCGCCGAAGCCGCACCCCATGCGCTCCTCAAAGCTGAACTGACCCGAGGTTTTGACCGCCTTGTTCAAAGCCCTGAACATCGGCATCGGGCCGCAGGTGTAGAAGTAGGTATACCGCTCGGGCAGCGCGTCGGTGACAAAGCCCTTCACACCGTGTGAGCCGTCGACGGTCGTGACCTGTACGTCACAGCCGAGTGCCTTGAACTCATCCTCATAAAAGACCTCGTCCGCGGTGTTGAAGCCCAGCACGATGCGCACATCTTTTCCTTGTGCTAACAAACGTTTAGCAAGAAGGAACATCGGCGGTACGCCGACGCCGCCGCCGACCAGCAGCGGATGATCACCCGCGGGCGTCAGATCATAACCGTTGCCGAGCCCCGTCAGAATCCGCAGCACGGTACCCTCGGGCATTTCGCTCATCGCCAGAGTACCCTTGCCGACGACCTTGTAGATCAGGGTGAGCACATCGCCATCCACATCACAGACGGAGATCGGACGGCGCAGATAGAAGCCGTCAAGCTGTATATTGACGAATTCCCCGGCGTTGATGATCGCCGAGGTATCGCCGCGCAGGAGCATTTTGTATACATCCTTCGCAATTTTGGTGTTTTCTATGATGGTAAAATTCGAATCTTGCATTGGTTCACCTTCCTAAAACAGGAGCAGTGCGTTTATTTGGCTCCCTCTGACGAGGGAGCTGTCACCATTAAGGTGACTGAGGGAGAGATAACGCGGCGTAATAATGGATCGATAACATCTGACTCAATACCATGTGCAATGGTGATTTTGCGCAATATTGAGTCAATCAAAAATCTCTGCTGTTACGCTTCGTTATCTCTCCCCCAACCCCCTCGTCAGAGGGGGCGGAGGATAAGCCGGATTTACTCTGACGTGCGCGTCAGGCGTCGATCGTCGAGATCGTCAGCGTGGTCTCCTCGAGTACATCGAGCAGAACACGAACGGTATCTAATGATGTAAAGATGGTCACGCCGTTCTCGACCGCCGTCTGACGGATGGCGGTACCGTCCTCATAGTGGACGCCGGACATGATGGCACGGGTGTTGATGACGTAGCTGACATAGCCCGCGCGGATCGCGTCGAGGATCTCGGTGCTGCCCTCGCTGATCTTGCCCAGCTTACGGGTCTTGATACCGTTCTCACGCATGACCTTTGCGGTCAGGTCGGTCGCCTCGATGTTGAAGCCGAGGTTGTAGAAGCGGCGTACCAGCGGAACAGCTTCTTCCTTATCCTCATCGGCAAGGGTCACGATGACGGTGCCGTAGTTCTGCACCTTGGTGCCTGCCGCAACGAGTGCCTTATACATGGCTCTCGACAGCTTTTTATCATAACCGATGGCTTCACCGGTCGACTTCATCTCGGGAGAGAGATAAGCGTCCAGACCCTTGATCTTCTGGAAGGAGAATACCGGAACCTTGACGTAGTATCGCTTCTTCTCTTCGGGATAGAGCTGGAAGATACCCTGCTCTTTCAGGCTCTTGCCGAGGATGACCTCGGTCGCGATATCCGCGAGGCTGTAGCCGGTGGACTTAGACAGGAATGGAACGGTTCTCGAAGAACGCGGGTTGACCTCGATGATGTAGACGTCATCGTTTTCATCAACGATGAACTGGATATTGTACAGACCGATGATGCCGATGGCTTTACCTAATTTCTTAGCATACTGTAAAATGATACCCTTGACCTTGTCGCTGATGGAGAAAGAGGGGTAAACGGAGATGGAGTCGCCGGAGTGAACGCCGGTACGCTCGACCAGCTCCATGATACCGGGTACGAATACATCGATACCGTCGCAGATCGCGTCGACCTCGACCTCCTTACCCATGATGTATTTATCGACCAAAACAGGTTTATCCTCGTCGATCTCAACCGCGGTTTTCAGATAATGTCTGAGGTCTTCCTCTTTGCTGACGATCTGCATCGCGCGGCCGCCGAGCACGAAGGACGGACGGACGAGCACGGGATAACCGATCTCGGCGGCGGCTTTGACGCCCTCCTCGATCGAGGTGACCGCCTGACCCGCGGGCTGCGGGATGCCGAGCTCCTTGATGATCGCGTTGAAGGAATCACGATTCTCCGCTCTTTCAATGGCGGCGCAGTCGGTACCGATGATCTTCACACCGCGATCCATGAGCGGCTGTGCGAGGTTGATGGCGGTCTGACCGCCCAGAGAAGCGATAACGCCCTCGGGCTGTTCAAAGTCGATGATCGCCATGACGTCCTCGGGAGTGAGGGGCTCAAAGTAGAGCTTATCGGCGGTGGTGTAGTCGGTGGAAACGGTCTCGGGGTTGTTGTTGATGATGATCGCCTCATAACCCGCGCGACGGATGGTCTGTACCGCGTGAACGGTACTGTAGTCGAACTCTACGCCCTGACCGATACGGATGGGACCCGCGCCGAGCACGATGATCTTCTTTTTGTCGCTCAGTCTGGATGCGTTCTCACCCGTGTAGGACGAGTAGAGATACGCGATATATTTGCCGGTGTGCAGGGTATCGACCATCTTGAAGATCGGGGTGATACCGTTTGCTTTTCTGGTATTGTAGATCTCAACCTCGGGAGTGTCCCAAAGCGAGGAAATGTATTCATCGGAAAAGCCCATGATCTTGGCGGCCTTGAGGGTCTCGATATCGCCCTTGTTTGCCTTTAAGGTGCCCTCCATATCGACGATCTTCTTGAAGCTCTCAAGGAACAGTTCGGTGATCATGGTGATCTCGTGGAGCTTCTCGATCGAAGTACCGCGGCGGAGCAGCTCGAACACGGCGTAAACGTTGTCGTCCTTGAACTCCTTGATATAGTCAAACAGCTCGTCGTCGGAGAAAGAGTCGAACTTCGCGAGGTGGAAGTGGCACACGCCTGTCTCCAGCGAACGAACGGATTTCAGACAGCACTCCTCGAGTGTGGAGCCGATGCCCATGACCTCACCGGTCGCCTTCATCTGGGTGCCGAGGGTATTGGGCGCGTCGGCGAATTTATCAAACGGAAAACGCGGGAACTTCGCGACGATGTAATCGAGGCTCGGCTCGATCGCCGCCGTACCGCCCGCTACGGGGATCTCCTCGAGCGCCATACCCATGGCGATCTTCGCGGTCACGCGGGCGATCGGATAACCCGACGCCTTGGAAGCGAGCGCGGAGGAACGTGAAACTCTGGGGTTGACCTCGATCAGGTAATATTCGCTGGAATTCGGATTCAGCGCGAACTGGACGTTACAGCCGCCCTCGATCTTCAGTTCACGGATAATCTTGATCGCGGAATCGTTCAGCATTTTGAGGTCTTTATCATTGAGTGAAAGGATCGGCGCGACAACGATGCTGTCACCGGTGTGGACGCCGACGGGGTCGACGTTCTCCATGCCGCAAATGGTGATCGCGGTGTCGTTGGAGTCACGCATGACCTCGAACTCGATCTCTTTATAGCCCTTGACGGACTTCTCAATCAGCACCTGATGGACGGGACTGAGGGCAAAAGCCTGTTTTCCGATCTCCAAGAGTTCAGCTTCATTGTCCGCAAAGCCGCCGCCGGTACCGCCGAGGGTGAACGCGGGACGCAAGACGACAGGATAACCTACGGCCTTGGCTGCTTCCTTTGCTTCATCAAGATTGTAGGTGATCTGCGACGGGATGACCGGCTCGCCGATCGATTCGCACATCTCCTTGAACAGCTCTCTGTCCTCAGCGCGCTCGATACTCTCGGAGGATGTGCCGAGCAGCTGTACGCCGCATTCCTTGAGGATACCCTTGCGCTCGAGCTGCATCGCGAGGTTCAGACCCGTCTGTCCGCCGATACCGGGGACGATCGCGTCGGGACGCTCGAATCTCAGGATCTTCGCGATATACTCGAGGGTGAGCGGCTCCATATAGACCTTGTCCGCGATCTGGGTATCCGTCATGATGGTCGCGGGGTTTGAGTTACACAGGATGACCTCGTAGCCCTCTTCTTTCAGCGCCAAACACGCTTGAGTGCCGGCGTAGTCGAACTCGGCAGCCTGACCGATGACGATAGGTCCCGAGCCGATGATGAGTACCTTTTTCACATCTGTTCTTTTTGCCATTTTTCATACCTCCAAATTTTCATCTATATCAATCTATCAGACAAATTTGTAGGACGAGCATTGCTCGTCCGCGGACGGTCAATGACCGTCCCTACGATTTATATGCTGTACACTTTCACGCCGTCCTTGACGGTCATCAGGCATACGCCGTTGAGCTTCCAGCCCTCAAAGGGCGTCGCCCTGCCCATCGACCGGAAGACGGCGGGATCTACGGTGAATTCTTTATCCAGATCCCATATCGTATAATCATTTTTCTTTAACGGAATATTGAAACGCTCGCGCGCGTTGAACACCAACAGCTCCATCAGCCTGTCCATCGTGATGAACCCGGTCTTGACGAGCTTCGTATACAGCACCGGGAACGCGGTCTCGATACCGACGATACCAAAGGCGGATTTCTCCAGCCCTCTCGCCTTTTCCTCCGCGCTGTGCGGTGCGTGATCGGTGGAGATCATGTCGATCGTGCCGTCCTTGATCCCTTGCAGCAGCGCCTCGCGGTCGGCTTTATCTCTCAGCGGCGGATTCATCTTGAAGCGTCCGTCCTCTTTTAGATCGCTGTCGTCCATCACGAGGTAATGCGGCGCGGTCTCACAGGTGATATCCACGCCCTCAGCTTTCGCCTGACGGATCAGCTCCACGCTCTCTTTGGTCGAGATATGGCACACATGATAGCCGCAGCCGGTCTCACGGCACAGCTCGATATCACGCTTGATCGGACCCCACTCGCTCTGTGAGCAGATCCCGCGGTGACCGTGCGCCTTGGCGTAGTCGCCGTCATGGATATAGCCGCCGTGCAACAGGCTGTTGTCCTCGCAGTGCGCGACGATCAATTTGCCGAGCGCCTTTGCTCTTGTCATCGCCTCGCGCATCATCGCTGCATCCTGCACGCCTCTGCCGTCATCGGAGAAGGCGACAACATCCTTTGCCATCCCTTCGAGGTCGGCGAGCTGTTCTCCCCTCTCTCCCACGGTGATCGCGCCGTAGGGCAGGACTTCGATCACCGCGTCACGCTCGATGATCTCGAGCTGACGGCGCAGATTATCGACGCTGTCGGGCACAGGGTTCAGGTTCGGCATCGTGCAGACGGCAGTGTATCCGCCGCGTGCCGCGGCAGCCGATCCGGTAGCGATTTTTTCTTTATAAGAAAATCCCGGCTCGCGAAAATGCACATGCACATCACAAAAGCCGGGAAAGACAACAATATTATCGGAGCACTGCGAAAAGTCCTCAGGGCAGAAAAGCGCACTGTCGACCGAGGGCAAAACGTCAGTTTTTTCGATTCTCTTACAAGCATATACCTTCATACCGCTCATATCGGAACGCTCCTTTCGTTATATCAAAATATCGGTTGAGATTGCCGTGTCATCGGTACGGTTGCCGACTCCTCGCAATGACAATCGTTTACGGGAAAGTCATCCCGAATACTAATCAAAAAGCCCCACCCAAGGCGAGGCAACACACGCAAAATCCCGGGTCCTTCGACCCGTATCAAAATTATCAGATCTTGTCGATATCACAGTATCGCCTTAAAGATTTGTTGTCTGTATTTTACCATACGAGGGTAGGTCTGTCAAATAGGTTTATTCTTCTAATAGCGCATAAATTCTGGTGAATATGACCAAAATCTTTCGTCATTATTCTCTTGTGAAAAAATCCGGGAATCCGCACCGTCAGAACCGCCCCCAAAAAGCCGTTTTCGGGCTTACAACGAAAAAAAGCGGAAAGATCCCTCTCCGCTTTCACTCAAATACTATCCTTTTCTCAATTCAACGATCTCGTCCGCGATCTTCAAAAACCGCTCCTGTACCTTTTCACCGGTACAGATGATCTCCAGACTGTCGGGCGCGTTGGACAAAAACTCATCCACCTCAGAGATACTGAGCTGCTGCTTTTCCACGCTGTCAAAAACGCCGTCCAGAATCAGCACACTGTAGCGAAACGTCATCGCGATACGCGCCGCGTGATCAAAGTATTCGCGCACACCGGCATTCGCGGGCAGCATCAGCCGCGTGATATGCGGCGCGATCTCAAACAGCCCGCTGTAGTCGTCATAATCCTCGCCGAAGCTCACCATCAAAACGTTCTTCTTTTTCAGCGCCGCTCTGATCGCCGTACCGGTACACAGTCTGGTTTTTCCGTTTGCTTCACCGTAATAGATCTCTACCATACCGAACGCCTCTTTCTCCAAAAGCTCTCGCATCATCCGTGATCGTTCTACTGTTTTTATTATACACCACGCGGAGCACGAATACAATACGGTTGACAAAGATTTCTGCTCAGTGTAAAGTATTATTGAAAAGTATTTTTGAGGTGATAGCATGAAAGTGATCGTTGACAGGATCGAAGAAAACATCGTGATCGTAGAAGCGGATGACGAGAATACATACAAGCTGTCATCAGCGCTTTGCCCCGACGCCCGCGAGGGCGATACCCTCGAGATCAACGTGATCGGAAAACAGCTCTCAAAAGAAGAGCCCCACACGATTTTCGAGCGCCTGCGCAAAAACAGCAATCGCAAAAAGGACATGAAAAAGGCAGTGAAAAGCGGCTCCTCTCCCGAGGATGACACTGTAGAAAAGAACGCTGAAACGCCCGATTAATACGCCGTTTTTCCGTCAATGACAATGCCAAATTTCGTGTTGACAAACGAGGGATAACTTGCTATAATGATTGGGCTGTAAAGCGATCATTACGGCGCCTGACATGACGCCGCTGCACAAGGGCCATTAGCTCAGTTGGTTAGAGCAACCGGCTCATAACCGGTCGGTCCGGGGTTCGAGTCCCTGATGGCCCACCATCCCAATATAAATCAAACCCATATTATTATGTCGGCGGGTTCGCCGTCACGGTTTGGTTTTAACGAAGAATAGCAGTTAGTTTTACGCTTAATCGAGCGTGAAGCTAACTGCTATTTTTTATTTAATAATTGGTAATCGCCTAAAATCAATAGTATTATTGTTTATGGCATTTTGCATTAAATCCTCAAAACTGATTTCTGGATTAAACCCATTGATCCTTTTTGTGTATTCATTTACTGCTTCATTTATCGATTCTGGTCTGTAACTATTTGCTTTATAGAAATCCATAAAATCATCAAATGTTTTCTCTACGAACTGATAGTTATATGTATCAGGTTTCCGCATTAAAGAAATTCCCATTTTTTTAATTCTTTTGTCTAAATGATCTATCTCGATTCTTATTCTTTTAATTGGAAACGAGAGCTGTAAAGTGCTATTCTCTTCAACAGAGTTACATACAAAATCGGTAAAAGATTCTTTATTATCATAAGGATAAACAGACATTTTTATTCTTTGAACTTTTTTATTGACTATTTCAACAGCTAAATACACAAAATCTTCAAAATCTACATTTTTATCATTTCTTGCGTAACGGTACTTTCTTTTTTCTTGGTCAGTGGGTTTACGCTTTCCGCTTATCTCGACAAGCCCTTTTAGTTTTCTAGTATTGAAATCATCGCAAACCATTGCAGACTTCAGTTTTTTATTTACTGACTTTGCTGCTCTTAATCCTATATCTATTAATTCTTTTATTTCTTCCGCAGTAGCTTTACTATTTATATTTGTTAAGTACCATGCCGCCCTAAACCATTTTGTCAACGGCAAATGTGTGTGATGAAATAGAGTTCCCGCCGTAACTGTGCACTGATATTCACAGTTACGGCATTTATTTTTATATGGACTGATTTCCCAAGAGTCGTTGCAACCACAACGCGGACAGCAAAAACCATTAGACCACCTTAATGCATACAAGTAATCTAAACAATGCTTTTCGTCGAAAAACAAATCATAAAAGTCATCAAAGCTATATAAGTCTGTCAATATAAGAACACTCCTTTTGGTTCGTAAAGGGAACTTTTTAACCCAACTAGCTATTAAGACTAACATCAACAGCAAACCATACTGATTTTTGCGAGCAGGGGGTCTTCAACTATGGATCGCGTCGCGCTTCAAATCATTTTGAGCAAGGAACAAACTAAAGAAATCGCGCGGTCTATCTATGGAGATATTGCCGATTACATTCAAGCACATCAGCAGGAATATGAGGATTTCTTAAATATCGAATATCCTTGTTTACAAAAGAAATATCAAACCAAAAAATAACTCTGATATTTAATCAGCTATGCTGTATTAGATATAAAAAAACAAAAAAAAGGAGATGGTGCCTATGATTGATTGATAATCATTTCAGGCAAAATATAAGCTTTTTATACTTGTGTGCGCGAGTGCTCTTTATGCTTGAGTATCTGAGTGTAAAATGCTTCAGGAAAGTGAGATGATAATTCTGCAAAAAGCACACAATGCGCCCGGGCAGAACTTTCTAAACAAGGGTAGCGAACAGAACGGGAGACCGTACGCCTCTTGTGACGCGGAGCAACGCTGGCTTGGATTTGATTTCAAGTCAGCGGAGCGCCTCGTTCGAAAGCTGCAAGGACGCATTGACAAGGCTCTGCTCACAGGAGAATTTGATAAGGTTTCGTATTTGCAAAACCTAATAGTCCATTCTTATTCTGCTAAAATGTTAGCTGTAAAAATAGTTACAACTAATAATGGTAAATATACCTCTGGTATAGATAATGTATTATGGTTGTCCCATGAGGACAAGTATAATGCTACTTTATCTTTGAACCGGCGGGGATATGTTCCTCGACCGTTAAGGAGAATCTATATCCCGAAGCGGAATGGGAAGGTTAGACCTTTGAGTATTCCAACGATGAAAGACAGGGCTATGCAGACTCTTTATAAGTTTGCATTGGAACCTATATCTGAATTGTTGGCGGACGAGCATTCCTATGGATTTCGTCCGAAGCGGTCTACTCGTGATGCTTTGATTAGATGTCATAATATCCTGTATAATCAAGAAGATTGTAGATGGGTATTGAAAGCAGATGTCCAATCATGCTTCGACAATCTCAGTCATGAGTGGATCATGGAGAATATCCCAATTGATAAGGAGATCCTTTGGAAATTCTTAAAATGCGGGGTCGTCCACCATGGTAGAAAGTATACCACAAAGTGCGGTGTTCCGCAAGGTGGGGCTATATCTCCGATGATTTGCAACATGGCGCTTGACGGGTTAGAACAGAGATTGACAGATTCCTTGCAAGACACCGAGTTTATTCGCTACGCTGATGACATTCTTGTTCTCAGTCCGTATGCAGGTAAGTTAGGCAAAGCAATCGGAATCATCAACGAATTTCTGTCAGTCAGAGGTCTAAGTCTATCCAAGGAAAAGACTATCATAACCGAAGCAAACAAAGGGTTCAGCTTCTTAGGCTGGTCGATAAAGACGGGGGAAGAACTCCCGCTGATAGTCGCTGATAGAAGTAATATTGAATCCCTGTTTGAAAAGGCTAGAGATATAATCTTTGGGTATGACGAATTATCAGATGTACTCAATAAACTAGAGCCTATAACAAAAGGATGGGCAGGATACCATAAGGGTGTTGTCCCTGAGGAGTTCTTAAAGGATGTTGCCAGAGCACTTCAAGATATTATCGGAAGTGTTAATGATGGCATTTATCCAAACCTATCTCAATTTTTTTAACTCGTCCCTGTAATCGTCCTCTACGCGCACGGAGGGCGAGCACATACGAGCCCGACACAAATTGAAAAATATTATTTAACAGGAGGATTTTATGTTAGAAAAATATGATTTGAATTATTTTGAAGAAAAAACTGAAATGTTAGCTGATGAAACAACAGAGCTTCTCGTGAAAGGTATTCCTATGTTTGATAGTATTATTTCTGTATTAGATATTACAGGAAGACTGCTACCAAATGATTCAAAAGAACAGTTGTTCTCTGTTTATAAACTTAATATTCAATTATATAAATATGCCAATGAACTTTTGCAAGATAATCGTAAGTCCAAATACTTTTATCACCAGGGGATTGTTCGATTCAGGAAAGAGGTGCTTTCATGCTTACAAACTCTCAGAAAAGTAATAGAATTCATAAAAATATCTGGAAACATACTTTCTGAGAATTATGTTGTAGAAATAGCTCAGTGTAAAAACCAATGGCAAAACATACTCGATTTTGATTTTTTCGAAACTTATGACAAAGAGCAAAACAATATTGAAGAAGTCGAGCAATCAACAGATGACGATGACGATTGGTCATATACAAAATACTATGGGGAGATTGAATTCGAAGATGAATTCACTCAGCCTATAGTTTGAGAAGTCGTAGATAGCGGTGGACGGACAAATAGTACTTCAAAATAAAGTATTCAGATTAATAAGCATTTAATGAATTATGTGTAAGCGTAATTAAAACACCATACACTGTTTTCAAAACACAGATACCCTGTGGATTCTTCGGGATTTTTTTAAACTACATATCAATCAGCCTTTCTGGTCACATCATAAACAAAAACCATTGGGACAAATCAACGTCTCAATGGTTCTTGCTCGTTATTAATCACTTAGTAGGTATAAACTATAATTAAATCAAGCCTGTGTCAATTCGATAGACATTGTCGCCAACCAAGAATTCCCACAGACCGTCACCGCAGTTTACGGCTTGGACTAACATATCTTTCAGTTCGTCTACAGCGGTCATCAAAGATATAATGTCATCCGCAGTAAAATAATCCAGCGAATCCGTCGAGGCAGTGATCGGCTGCTTTTCTTCTTTCTTGCTCAATCGGGGTTTATGCACCTTTTTGCCTTGCTCAGTACCTGAACCTTCTCGGTAAACCCTTATCATACTCAAATATATCCTTTCATGCATGAAGTACAGAGGTTTTTCTCTGTTCATAGATATATAAGGTATTTTTTTATTTGAGGCAATTGCGGATTATATCGATTCGATACCGAGCAGTATATCGACTGCTTTCTGTAAGTCTGTTTTCTCTCGGTATGAAATAATGATTTTTCGTTCTTTATCGTTCAATTCATCGGAAGCAAGACGGACGTTGAGCAATTCACTCGGAGATACATTTAAAGCAATGCAGATGTCAGCCAGAATATCGGCGTCGGGACGATTGACCCCTTGTTCCCAGTTAGATACTCGGCTGTTGCTGACGCCGATCATTTCACCGAATTCACGTTGACTATAGCCCCTGTCCTCACGGTATTTCTTAATTCTTGCACCGATTTCATACTTAGAATTGCTCACGATAACTCACCTCAATAAGTATTATACTTATTTGGTGAAAAAATGCAATGAAAAATCAAGGATTTCTGTAATAATATATTGACTTTACAGAATAACGGTTTTATAATGATAATAAATACAGATAATCTGTAAAAGGAGTGATGAAAAGTGAGAGTTTATGAAAAGGTTCGAGCTTATATTGACGAACAGGGCTTGAAGCAAAAGACCGTCGCAGAGAAAGCAGGGATTTCAAATGTGACTTTCAATGCGATTATGAACGGAAAGAGAACACTGTATGCGGACGATCTCAAGGCGATCTGCATAGCCTTGCAGGTCAGTCCAGAGTTATTCATTGAGGTGAATTCCATAAGTTAGTACTGCTAACATCTGACATATCGAAAGGATGGTTTTGATGAAGAAACTGATATGTATATTATTGACAGCGGCATTGTTGACATCTGTAATGATGTCGGTGATGGTATTCTCGGCTTCGGCTGATATTTTACAAACAGGATATTATGATGATCCATATGTGGGAACTGAACCGCCTATTCCTTCTCCCGAATGGTGTTTTAGACAGCTATCCGACAACACGGTAGAAACATATCTGTATATTCCGTCTGATTCATATGGATATTTTCCTAATTATTATAGTTTCTCATCATCATACTACAGTGATATTCCGTCATCATACTACGGTAAACCCATTACCCGAATCGGTAATATATTATATGACGGTTATCGTTACCATGACTGCATAATAACTGTGGATTCAATAAAAATCCCTGAGAGTATAACCCATATTGAAGCGGGAGCATTCTCAGCATTTCAAAATGTGAAGACGATTAATTTCAATGCCGTGGATTGTAAACAAATTGGCTCATTCGTTAATGAAAACAATAATAATACTATAAAAACCGCGTTTGACGGGTTTACGTCACTTGAAAAGATAGTGTTCGGTGAAAATGTGAAAACAATACCTGATTTTGCTTTCTATGGATTAAACTATCTTAATGATATAACAATCCCTGATAGCATAACATCTATCGGACAGTATTCCTTTAATGGATTAACTCAGTTTGAAAGTATTACTATCCCAAATACTGTTCAGTCTATCGGAAATTGTGCATTTGCCGATTGTACAAGTTTAGAGACGATCACCTTGTCTGAAAGATTGACCACTATCGGCTCTGGTGCTTTTTCAAACTGTGAAAAGCTGAAAGAAATAACTATTCCTAAAAATGTGTCCTATATAGGTGACTGCGCATTTGCAAATTGTTTATGTCTTAAAAAAATAAATTATAAGGCAACAGATTGTGATCACATGGGGTATCTGGTATATTACGGCGAAGATTATGATGATGAACTTAAATCACACGTATTCCAAAACTGTCCATCTGTTGATAGCATTACTATTGGAGATAATGTTACAAAAATACCAAACGCAGCATTTAGGGGGATTAAACATTTGGATTCTTTTACTGTACCTGAAAACATCATCTCAATGGGAAATTACGTTTTTGACGAAGATGCTTCAATTAACACACTGTATTTCAATGCTTCAAATTGTGATTATCAATCATATTCATATCATGATGATGGTTCAGAATCATATATTATTGAATCCTCTTTTCCGCATACAATGTACATTGATTCTATTTGTATTGGAGATTCTGTCAATTCTATTCCCGATGGACTGTTTTGCAATATGCAGCATATATCATTCATTGAAATCAAGTGTAAAATAACCGAATTAGGAAATATTCAAAATTGTTACAACCTAAAAGAAATCGTGTTACCTGATAGTATTACTGTATTCAATTCTCAGGCATTCAAAGGTTGCACTCAACTTGAACAATTCAATATCCCCGAAAGTCTTGAAAGAGTTAGTCGGGGTGCCCTTGATGATACTGCTTGGTATGCGAATCAACCTGACGGTGTTGTTTATGTAGGCACAGTATTATATTCATATAAAAACACAGAACATCCCGAAACTGTTACTATAAAGGACGGAACAAAAGCCATAACTTCATATGCTTTTGAAAGAAGTAATATTGAAAGCATTTCCGTTCCGGACAGTGTTACAGTAATCGGAGAGGGAGCATTCAAAAATTGCTCGGAATTAAAACAAGTGCACCTCGGCAATGGATTAACCGAGATAAAGGGAAGTACATTTTATAACTGCAATAACCTTGAAACGATCAACATACCTATGGGAGTAACAAGTATTAACAGTACTCGTACCAGTTATCTTTGGGGTCCAACCGTTTATGATGGAGCTTTTGAAAACTGTTCAAGTCTGCAACATGTTTATATTCCTGACAGCGTAGAGACAATAGGTATTGAAGCATTTGAAAACTGTTCAAGTCTGCAACATGTTTATATTTCTGATAGCGTAGAAAACATAGGAATAGCATCATTTCAAAACTGTACAAGTCTTTGTTCTGTCAGGATGAGTCGTAACATTTCTAAAATAGGTGAATATGCATTTAAAGATACAGCATTAAAGGATATAACTATCAGAAACTCTGAAGTTACAATATCAGATGAAGCGTTTGGTTATGTTACAGGAGAGTATAACTATAATACAGGGAAATATGACTTAGAACGAACTGATGATTTTAAAATGTATGGGTACAAGAGAAGCACTACCGAAGTTTATGCTTTCCTAAACAGATTTATTTTTGAAGAAATAAGCGACAAAGAATATCTCGGTGATATTGACGGCGATGGTGAGGTCAGCATTATAGACGCAACCCTTATCCAGCGGCACCTTGCGGAGATACCTGTCTATGAGTATATTGAACAAGCAGCAGACACAGACGGCGACGGCTCCGTAACAATCATCGACGCAACTTGTATTCAGCGGTACTTGGTAAACCTTACTTGTCCCGCAGGTATCGGCGACCTGATTCCATAGCTTAAAACACAATCAAATACGTCTTGCCACGCAGGAGCGACCGATCTCTTGCGTGGTTTTTTCTATATAAAAACAAACATCTCATTTCCTTTATAGTTTTTGAGGTCAAGAATCTAATAAAAAACTTTTAAAAAACCGTAAATAATATAAAAGAAACACTTTATTTCTTTTCGTTTATATACTATAATATCATTATCATATTTCTCGAAAGGAATTATAATTATGATTTACGGATATGCAAGATGTTCTACAAATGATCAGTTACAAGACGTTCACAGGCAAGTTAGAGAGCTAAAACATAAAGGAGCTAAAGACGAAACGATCTATTATGAATATGAAAGCGGTATGAAATCTGATCGTCCCGAATTAAACAAATTGCTAAAGGCTGTTAATTTAGGCGATACGATTATTGCAACGGAACCAAGTAGAATGACCCGTAGCACCAAACAACTATGTGAGATCATAGAATTCGCTAAAGAGAAGCATATAAGACTGGTATTAGGTACATTTGTTGTTGATTGTACCAAAGAGCTTGACCCGATGACCGAAGGAATGTTAAAAATGATGGGCGTGTTCAGCGAGCTTGAACGGAATATGATTAGTCAAAGGGTCAAGAGCGGAATGAATAATGCTCGAGCAAAGGGGAAGTCAATCGGACGACCGAAAACAACAGCCGACGACATCCCGAACATTTTCTACAGACATTACCCGAAATACAAAAACGGAGAAATCAACAAAAAGGAGTTTTCCCGACTTTGTGATCTTTCGTACCCGACGATTTATAAATACTTGAAAATGGTTGAGGGTTGATTTTAGTTTCACTTTTCTATATACTTTAAGCAAAGCAGATTAAGGGAGCAGAATTCATATGAAAGCTGTTATTTATGCAAGATATAGTTCATCAGCACAAAGAGAGGCAAGCATAGAGCAACAGGTTGAAGTGTGCGAAAACTACGCACGCAATAATGATTATCAAGTTGTTAAGGTCTATTCTGATAAAGCAAAGACAGGGCGAACAGATGATAGACCGGGGTTAAAGAAACTACTCTCAGACTGCTCAAAAAATATATTTGATGTAGTATTGATCTATGCTATGGATAGATTCAGCAGAGATACAAGACTTGCTCTTGAAAACTTATACAAAATAGAATTTGAAAACAATAAAAAAGTCATTTCGGTGACACAGCCCCTTGATGATTCTCCTTGGGGACGTTTTTATCGAGTTGTGCAAATGGCAGACGCACAAAAGTATAGCGAGGAGTTGGCGGAGAAAGTTAAACGAGGCATGAAATATAATGCTGATAAGTGCTTATATAACGGCGGTAGCGTACCACTGGGATTTAAAATTGTGGATAAAAGATACGAAATAAATCCCGATACTGCCCCGATTGTAAAAATGATATTTGAATGGTACGCCGACGGTGTAACCGTTGCCGATATAGCTAAAAAGCTAAATGCACAAGGAGCGAAAACCTCTTTCGGGCGACCTTTCAACAAGAATTCCCTGCATACCCTATTGAAAAACAAAAAGTATTTAGGGTACTATACATTTGATGGATTGGAAATTCCTGACGCAATACCGCAGATTATATCAGATGAACTGTTTGATAAAGTTGCAAAAAGAATGGCTACAAACAAGCAAGCCCCTGCGAGAGCAAAGGCTAAGGTCGAATACATACTTACAACTAAACTTTTTTGCGGACACTGCAAGGGTATGATGACAGGCTTTTCCGCTACAGGACACTTAAAGAAAACCTATAGATACTATGTCTGTAACAAGACTAAAGAAGTTCCAAAAAACTGCAATAAAAAAGCGGTTCATAAAGAGTATATTGAAGATTTGGTTATAGAACGGTGCCGTAAACTGTTGACGACCAAAAACATACAACGGATAACTAAAGAATTAGTTGCTACCGCCGAGAGAGAAAAGGACACTACAAATCTAAAGGCTTTACGAAAAGCACTAAAGGATAACGAAAGAAAGCACGAAAACACCATAAACGCAATCATGGAAAGTGATATTGAAAGTGTACGCAAGGCGTTGGGTACTAAGATACCTGTCTTAGAAGCTGAACACGAGGAAATCGAAAAACAGATTGAAGCAGAGGAGCGGTTATTTGCTTCTATCTCCGAATCAAGTATACTATTCTTCTTAACGAGTTTGAAGAAAGGCAATATCAATGATATTAAGTACCGCAAATTGCTGGTGAATGTGTTTGTCAATAAAATCTATTTATACGATGATAAAGTAACAATAACATTTAATTCAGGCGACGAGCCTGTAACTATATCAGACACACTCCTTTCAGAATTAGATGAACACAGTAAGCCCTCCAAGGGTTTGAGTTCAAAAAAAGATGGACCACCACAGCAGAGCAAATCCGAAATCGTCATCGTCGGTGACTGTTTCGGATTTCTCATTTTCCGTGGTTTTGTCTGAATGTGAGCTATATCCGTATAATCGAATCAGGCAGGGAGTTTTGACGCTCCCTGCCTGTTTTTTACTCTCGCAGCGATATTTACATCTGTTCGATCACCGGCCCACATTCGCTCTGTTCTTCGTCCTGTTGCTTCAAAAGCTCTTGCGCCTGTCTCCATTCTTCAAACTCTTTTTGTCCTTCCTCGGTCTCAAAGAAGGCAATGATGTCGGGGAGAACCATTCGTGCAATGGATTCCAATACATGTTCCGGGATTCCGCACTCGGTGTTAGGATCGGGCGGTAATCCCATTAAGTCGGCTTCAGTGATTGTCTTGCGTGTTGTTGCCATAAGACAACGCTTCTATCTTTGTTGGTCATTCCTCCTTCTTATATCAGATTGATTGTGCCCATCGGGCGGTGGATTTGTAATTCATTTTTCCTCCGACATTTGTTTTTGCTATTTGGAAAGAGTAACTGAAAATGAAATAGCCTCATGTGTCAAGCAGGTTGACACACAAGACTATGAATCGGCTGTATTCAGTTATCTTTCTGTTTGTTATTATATCAAATTCGAACATATTTGTCAAGACTTTGGTTTCGAACTATCATTAGTAGAGCCTTTACATATGCCGAACTGTTCTTCAGAGCCGTTCGGCGTTTTCTTTGTATTGCGCCACAATATTTGACAACGGATTTGTATCACACCGGACAAATATTTACTGAAAACTTTTACTTGTAAAACCTCCCGATCTAAGCTAAAATACACCAAACCGTGAAGGAGGTTTCTGTTATGAAAATCAAATCTGTATTATCTTTATCACTCTGTATTGCTATGATGATGACCGTTTCCGTTCATGCTCAGAGCCGAATATTAGGCGATGTCGACGGTGACGGTGAGATCGGTATCACCGATGCTACCGTCATTCAGCGATATACGGTCGGTATCAAGACGCCTGTCGCCGTTACTTCTTCTGTTGCGGATATCGACGGCGACCATGCTGTGACCGTGATGGATGCTTCACATATCCAACGCTGGATGGTGAATGTATCAGATAGCTATCCGATCTCGAAGCCTGTCTATGAACCGTCACCGACCGATCGGTATGTTACGGTCGAGGGCGTCACCTTCGATTTGAAGAAGGTTCCGTCGGAGATCATGCTTACCGATAAAAGCATTACCTTGATGCTCTTGCCAAAGAGCGAAATCGATCCGCACGATATCACGACGATAGTCAACAACGGTCACTACCGAAACGAGATCGACTACACCGACAGCCGTTTCAAGGAGAGTTACCTGATTGAAAAGGAGAACGGAATTCTCTACGGCTACGACTGTGAAGTGACCGACAGAGTGGATAATCCTCTCGCTTACGTCTATGCTCATTACAAAAGCGGACTGTACTTTCCTTTCCAGACAACGGTCAGCTGTATCGGAAAAGCGCACGGAAGCTTCCCGATCGAGCTGTATTACAAGGGCGAACTGATCCGCCGAGTGAACGTCAAGGTCGACGTCAACCGTGCTCCCGATGATATTGAAAAGACGTTGAATGTTGTTCGCTCGGCAGAGAAAGTGTGCTGGACTTCGTCCATGAACGACAGAGAAAAGATGAAAGCCTTCGCCGAATACATACGGGATCACTACACATATGATCAGATCATGTGCGTTGAAGGAGCGGTTCTGACCGCCTTTGCTGCGCGCGATCTGGGACTTGAATCCATGCTTCTATACCCCGGTGGTGAAGCAACCCAGCACTGTGATCGCCATATCGTTACATATAATCTGTACGCCAATACAGCCGTTCCGGGCGGTCACTGCGCATGCCTGGTCGAGTACGATGATTGCATCCTACGCTATGATGTGCAGGGTGAGCTGTGTATTATCAAGGAATATACATGCTGATAACTCAACAAGAATCGCCGTCCTTCGGGACGGCTTTTTCTTTATTACACCCAGTAAAACCGGACAACTTTTTCTTTGTCTAAGCGGAGAAATAATTTCTCTTTTGTGCACTTTTTTGCCCGAAATCTAGTGCAACCCACTTTAAGCACTGATTTTTGGCTTGATTTCGTAATCAGAAAATCTCAGCAACCCACAAAATCAAAAATGTTTCAGTAGCAACCCACCTAAAAACCAGCCCAATAAAGGTCTCAAAAATGGCTTAACGGTCGGCGTTGCCGTCCGTTGTGATGCCCGATAACTTGAAACAGCAACCCACTTCCTTTTCACCTGCTTCAAAATCGAACTTACACCGTATTCGTCATAATGAACAATTCACTTCATAGAATAAGCCTTCAGCGTTAATTCATTTTGGGGACGGTATTATGCAGGGACGACAACGCATTGTACTAAAATGGCGCTTATCTAAGCGCTTTTCGATGTTTTGGTGGTGTGTAGAAAAAATATCGTCCCCACCGTCCCCGAGTAATAAACGAGGATATAAGAAGGTCAATCACCTTATAATTCTTCTCCAAGAACACATCTCAAAACCAGATGTTTAAGAACCATAATTTTACGATTCAAATAGCGAAAATCATTCCAAATTTGCTCATCAGAAACGAGAACAGCGGTGAGATTATCTGTCTCACCGCTGCTATGATTCTGTATAAATCTCTGTTGCGATCTTCACGCCGAGCTTGAAGCCTTCGATATAAGCATCCTTCTCAGACAGAGCGATCAGCGAAAGCTGACAGCTTTCTATCTGTTCCAGCTTTTCTTTTTGCTGCTCCGAAGTGATTATTGATCGAAACTCATCGAGTAATTTCGCCATCTCTGAGAGCTTTTTCTTGGTGTCCCTGCCCTGATTATACTCGCTTGGATTCACATTTCCGAAGTAGAAATCTTCTAACGTGGTCATGGTATCACGCTCCTTACAAGCACAATACAATACCACAGAAAACGAAAAAGTCAAGCAGAATTAATCACTTTCTAAATTGATAATCAAGCGACTTCTCCTATCCAGCCATAGCCCTGTACCGCCATATCGACAAAGTGATTCATTAGCAAGTTGATTTTGGAATCGAATGAGACCTTGTCATAGCTATCGGGCAAATCTTCGTTGAGCGATACCGCTACAGCTGATCTCACCGTTTCTCTAGTCTGGTCATCTTTGTACCAATCCACTACCAGCAATTCGTTACGACTTTCTGTCAGTTTCTTGAATAGATTCTTAGCGGACAGTTTAACCTTTTGCTCTTCCTTTTGAGAGAGCTTTTTTCCGGCTGCTAATAGATCATAGATTTCCAGTTCTTCTTCGGTAAGTCCTTCAGTATTAGCTCGCTCATTCTCCTGCTGTAATTCCTCGATGAGTTTAATCAATTGCTCATAGTAATCCTCGTTCTCAGAACCGCCTGCATTATACCGATCAATGATATTTTTATAACGCTGAGAGAACTTACTACGGGTACAGTTTTTGTTAAGCATCTGCTGCAGTGCTTTCTTTATATAATCCTTGAGATCATCGATCTCAATTGCCTTATACTGGGCAACCTTGATTTCTTTTCTCAGTTCGTCTACATCGATTTTTGATAGATCAATTACCTTTGTACGGTGGATCACATACTCTGCATCGTCCTCAAGAGATGAATTAGCAGATACGCTGCCATCCAGCACTTTTGCCATTCTGACTCTGGCGCGGGCGACTTTTTCATCGTCTATCGTATGCCGGAACAAACCGTGCAGATAAACCAGCGCGGCGAATTTGTCATTCTCCCAGTTCTTTTCAAATACTTCGGGCTTTGATGCGTCATAAAGATTAACCAGTGTATTCAAAATGACCTTAAACTTTTCTTTGTCATCATCGTTAGCTATAATGGTATCATAAGCAGAGCGCAACATATCCAAACGGTCAAGCACGTTGTTATTCTCAACGATTGTGCTGATATCAATCCCGAGTGACAGCAAAAACTCATCCGCTTCTGCAATTGTTGCGTCAATATATCCGATCAGCTTGTCGATATCTTTTGCAGGAAACTCTGTGCCATCATTACCGGTGGCATACTGAGATAAAGCCTTCTGCATATACTTAAAGACGTTCACATAGTCTACGATGATACCGCACGCCTTGCCGGGATAGACGCGGTTAGTACGAGCGATCGCCTGCATCAGCGTATGCCCTTTCATCGGCTTGTCCAGATAAAGGGTAGACAGATTCTTGACGTCAAATCCTGTCAACCACATCGCGCAGACAAAGACAAGCTGCAGCGGATCATAATCCAGTTTGAACCGATCTTCAATATCCAGACCTTCCGGTGAGATTTCGTTCATCTTGCGGCGATGCTCAGTAATATCCAAGCCCTGCTTGCTGAACTTCTCGCCCTCGTCCTGCTCCTCAGAAATGATAACCGCCATCTCTACACTATCCATATAGTTCAGGATGTTCTTTAAGCGGTCGCGCTCTTCTTTTGTTTTTGCGGCGTTTCGCTCCTGTACGATCTTCTGTCGTTCAATCTTCCAATAGTGTTGAACCTTGTCATACATCTTAACGGCGGTATACTTATCAACCGATACCACCATGCCTTTGCCGAGGAATCCCCGACGTGGGAAGTGATGCGCGATATCCTGAGCGATCTTATCCAGTCTGTCCTCGCGCTTGATAACCTCTAAAATACGGGATGACGAATTCTCCAGTAAACGTGTTTCATCCTCGTTCAAATTCTCATCCTCAATAATATCGACGATATCGTCATCAAGGAAGTCGTTTTCCAATCCGACCTCAGGAACTCTGCGCGAGTAGTACAGCGGTACTGTCGAGCCGTCCTCTACCGATTGAGCAAAGTTATATTCCGATACATAGTTGCCGAACCACTGATTCGTCAGGCGCTTTGAGCCGAGCAGAGGTGTACCGGTAAACGCAATATAGTTCGCGTTCGGCAGAGCGATGCGCATATTCTCCGCCAAATCTTTATACTGTGTTCTGTGCGCTTCATCCACCAACACGATGATATCGTCACGTTCAGACAACACAGGGTACTTTTTACCCTTGTCGTAGCGGAACTTATGTATCAGGGTGAAGATGAATGACTTGTTTGTTTTAAGGAATTCTCTGAGCTGACGGCTGTTGCGAGGCTGGCACTCTTCTTTCGTCCCGATGACCTCGGTGCGGACAAAGTTCTTGTGTATCTGGGTGTCCAGATCCTCTCTGTCCGTAATGATCAAAAAGCTGAAATTGCCCTCGATCTTACGGCGCACCTTACGGGCGAACATGACCATCGAATAGGATTTACCGGAGCCTTGCGTATGCCAGAAAACACCGAGCTTTCCGTTCAACTCTTTACGATTCTTCACGGATTTCATCAGATTATTAACGCCGAGATACTGGTGATTCTTAGCGATGATCTTGACGCTCTGATTCTCAAAGAGGATAAAATTCTCGATATAATCGATCAGTCGAGCTTTATCCAGCAGACCGTCAACAAAGTATCTGACGGAACTATCCTCAACACTATCAGGATCAGCCAGAAGCTCTCTGTCGAGTGATTCTTTTTCGTCCTTGACTTTCAGCCACTCGAAGAAGTAGTCAAAGGTAGCGTTGAATGCGCCGAGCTTCGTCTGAATGCCGTTGGAGAGAGCGCAGATCTGGTTGAACGCAAAGAGGTTGGGGATATCTCTGCGATAATCCAGCAGATTCTTATTATACGCTTCCTCTACCTTGATAACGCTGTTTTTTAACTCGATGAACACCAGCGGCAGACCGTTGACAAAGATCAGAATATCGGGGCGGCGATAATACACCCTGCCCTGAATCCACATCTGCGATACTGCGGTGAAGGAGTTGTTCCCGGGACGGTCAAAGTCGATCAGCTTAACAAAATCAAAGTCCTCTTTTCCGTTTCTGCGAACTGTAATCTTGATGCCGTTGCGTAACTGCTGATATAGCTTATAGTTGGTAGCGGTCATATCCGTTCCGGTGAAATCACGGCGCAAATCCTTGACGATCTGCTCCAGATATTGATCCTCTACCGTCGGATTAATCTGCTTTAAGGAGCTGAGGAGGATATCCGGCAATACGCACTCCCTCTTAGAAGCGCGACCGGTACCGTCCGGCAGAGCTTCACGCTTTGACGGATCAGCATCACAGACAATGACGTCATACTCAAAAGGCTTCGCCCTGAGCTTGTCCAATATCGCCTGTTCTATATCGTTTTCAGAAATGAAGTTACGCATAGCTTTCCTCTTTTTTTATTGAAAGGGCTGAACGATAGAATATTTGATCCTTTATTATCGTTTTAACCGGTGTTGGAACCTTCTTGCAATTATCAATTGCGCTTGAAAGAATGTCTTTCACACTGATTCTGGACAACCTCACTCGTTTCATTACGTCTTTTGCAGTTACCTCTGATTTTGCGCTTCGAATTAAAGATTCCATGAAGTTTTGAAACGAATCAAGATACCCTTCCCGTATGCCTTTTCTTACATCGATTGCTACATAGTTTTGGAAATTTAAAACATTTCGTTTTCCGGGATTGTTTTGTAAAACCAAAATCTCTGTTTCTCCGGAATATCTCCAATTAATTCTATCTTCCAATTTGTTTTTGAAGTCGACAAATGCTTTATTACTGAAATACCAATCTCCCGACATAGCTTCATTTACTCTTTTGTAGGTTGGATCTTTTGATTTTGTAAAATCATCTGTATAACCTATTGCATATATCGAACAATACTTTGCTGAATTATAATGGATGTATTCAAATTCTTTCAAAATCTCTGTTTCTGTAGAACGAGCAAAAAGAAAAACTACAATCTCTAAACTCTCTATCTGTCGTTCTCTTCTTTCGATTTCTTCATAACTACTTGCAGCAAACATAATGACCTCCTACATACTTCTACAATTCAGCAAGTAAAGCATTTATTTCCTGTGTTTTTTTAGCTTCTTCTACTTCTTTTGCTCTAGCTTCTATTTCTTCTCTTCTTTTTTTCTCCGCCGTTTTCTTAAGAAAGTTTCTATAATTTATATTCGTTTGATTAATCCACTCGTTAACCGTTTCGATTATTTGTTTTAACAATTGTTTATCTACATTTCCTTTAATGGGCATTACTAATGATTGTTCATTATCAGCACCGTGAATCCTTTTTGGCTCATATCCCATAACATATGTATACGAATCTAGATGAACAAGCAATGAAAACCATTCCACTGGGAAAGCTTTATCTAATTCAAACACAATTCCATTGTCACGATAATAATAACGAACCACATTCAGATTGAAATCCATATCTCCGTTATCGGGAATTATAGCTTTCTCTAATTCCGCTTTTTTCTTTTCAATCTCACTATTCTCAATCAGCGCATACAATTCGTTTAATATTTTATCAGCAGGAAACAAACGATCATCAGGGTTTTGCTGATACAGTTTATTAAACAACTTGTCTAAAAAAGCATACTCAGGTTCAACCTCTGCTATCGTCTTATAACCTCCTGCTTGTGGAATATCACCTGTGAACATCTCATTAAGAATCAAGCCGGCTGCATAAACGTCTGCTCTTGCTGTAACAGATGTAGCTCCTCCCTTAACTTTCTGCTCCGGTGCCGCATACTGAAAGTTTGCCAGTTTCTCTCCAGCCTTGGTTTCAACGGCGGTCAGTAATTCGTCTTCAGAGAAGTGAGCAATACCAAAATCACAGATTACCGGATCATCACTATCGCCAGCAAACAGAATATTCTCAGGTTTAATATCTCTATGAATTATTCCTTTGTCATGTGCGAATTTTAATCCCTGAATAATCCCAATAAAGATCAATATAGCCACATCAGGTTCTATACCTGATTTGATCTTTTTTTCCAGAGTAACGGGAAATAGCGGCATAACATAGAAGACATAGTCTTTTCCTCTAAAGCGGGCAATACCATGATCGATGATCTGAATTATATTTTTGTGCATGTTTTTCTCACAAAAGTTGATTTCATTTTTCAGACGCTTGTATTTTCTTTTGGATATATCCCTTTCAACAAACTTAATAGCGACATCATTTCCATCAGAATCCTTTGCAGAAAAAACCCGTCCGTTTCCGCCTTGACCTATTTGTTTTATCAATTGGTATTCTTCAAAGGCTGTTTGAATATCCGTTCCTTTTGAAAGTGATGTTTCTGTAGAAACATGGGTTGTTACTTCAATAGGAAGAAACTCATCCGGATTATCTATGATCAACTGGATTTTAGAACGTATCCTTGCATAATCTCTTTCATCTTTCCAACCATTCAGTCCGTCGATTATTTGAATTATTTCCTCGATAAGTGGATTCGGCTGCAAGCGGTTTAAAATGTACTTTGCTTTTTCGCTCCATTCAATAAACTCTGGTTGATTGAAAATGGTTTTTGTTGACTTAAATACACCGTCACTTCCAGTTCGTGGTGAAATACTATTAATTTTTCCAAGTTCTTCTAATCTTTTGTCCATATAAAATCTCCCTCATACAATTTAACAACGATTGAGAAATAAATAAACGTATTATATATGATTTCATGAATACTTCGTTCTATACTTGTCCAGTAGCACCTGTTCTATGTGGTTTTCAGAAATGAAGTCACACATAGTAACGATTTCTTATTTATTTGCCATTTTGACTGATTGCGGTTCATCATCAGCTAATGCAATTCTAATATACTTCCTTGAAGAGCTTGTTTGTTTTAGCCTATAGTAATATTGATTTCCAAATATATCATGGAAGTAGAGTCTTATTTCATTGTCAAGGGAAGCTCCGCCTAATCCTTGTAACGTAATACTGAATTCCGTATTCTTATCGACAACTGCAAAATTCTTTGGAATAAAACGTTTTGATCCTATATCAACATAATCCAAAAACAACAACCCGTTATCTGTGTTTTTGAAACTACCAGTAATATCATTAGTATCTTCACTGTCGGAACGGAAGATATATGTCGTTAATGGATTTGTGGTAACGCTTTCATTTAGATAGTTAATTATAATTGGCTTTGCGTTTGCAATCCTGTCCTTTTTTCGCCGATATGATGTTATGATTTCTGTTATAATAACACCAAGTAATGCTACTGCCGCACCAATTAAAGCACCTACTAATGCGGAGTTGCTTTCCTGTATTATTGGTGTCAATTCATCAATAGTGCTGATCACTTTATACCTCCGATTGTTCTTTTGCTTCTAAGTAGCAAGCAGTTCTTACCAACAGTTTGATCTCATCGTATTCCATATGTTCCGCATCAATTGTTACCCACTTTTTTGCAAACTGATTGGAAAAAGCTCTTGCTTGTTTTAATCCCCAACGTTCATTAGAAAACTCATCAACAACTTCGCTGCGCGAATCTAAATATGTAAATATTTTTTCCAATTGATAGTTGCACATTTGATGAACGGAATCCGGGACGACAGTCAGCAAGGAGAACGCCTCTTCCATACCTTCGTAATCCAGATTATCAATACAGTCACATACTTTCGGGATCTCATCTACGATTGCATCTCTAAAAACTGTTACGTTCTCTTGATTGCTTTCAACAGACAGAGGGCATGTCAGATAAGCAATGGCCGTTTCTATGGTATCAGCATCTTGAAAACGCTCATCTAATACTGATTTGATTTCCATTAATACATCAACCGGATTCTGGTTTCTGTTAATCTGATGTGAAGCCCATTTTTCTTCTTGTTCGCTCTTTTGATTTTTCACCCATTGAGTCAATTCGTTAATATAGTTGTATCTATAGCGAATGTATTCTTTTAATGCAGAAAAAGGAAAGGTAATATCAGTGATGCTTTCTTCATCAATATTTGAATATATACGAATACCGACTTTGTCACTATCAAAATCATAAGTATTAACGATAACCCACGGACAGTAGTGTGTTTCGCTTTTTTTCATAAAGGGACGCTCTCTTCTATGTGAAGTTTCATAAGGATGTGCAAAAGCCAAAGCTCTTATGTACTCAAAAAACACATCATCAGTGGGGCAGGTTTCCTCCGTAAAGTAAGGCTTATCATAAAACATGGCAGATTTGAAATACTGCTTATCGTCTCTATAGGGAGGCTTTCTGCTAAAAATACTTTCATACAACTTTTCAACCCCATCTTTAATCATACTGGCAAAAACGAGAAAACAAATCAAGCCTTCTTCTGTTTGTGGTTTATCAATATGAGCATTCAAATAATCGATCGCACTATCTATTCTGTCCATAAACACGCAAATTAAATTGTATCTATGCTTATGGGCCTCTTGTTTTGAATAGATCGGAGAAGCATTTATCGCTTGTCGAAAATCCGAAATAATAGCTTTATCATAATAGTATTCTTGGGCAGGAATTGTAACCGTTTTTTACACCTCCAGTTTGCTGCTCATCAGGCGCGGGAGTAATAGGTCGCGCTGTTTGATGAGGTTTTCATTCTGTTTTGAGAGAGCCGAAATAGAATTGTAAATCGGAATAATAATCTGATCAAACTTTTCCATAAGTTTCTTTGGCGGTAACAGTATTTCGCCTTTTCTAACAAAATACTCAAACTGAAAGTTTATGATACCTGTTGACTGTAGCTGGAAACGATCAATTATTCTGGTATCATATAGAAACTGCATCCAATAATAATAAAAATACGGCGAAACCATATCTTTATTCAGATGTATTTGTTTACAGAAGCTTGCGCAAATCACTTGTCCGCCCAAGCGATCAATGGTGTCCTGTGTAACAAGTAGAGTTCGACCTACAGGCTGTTCAGCTGTGCCTCCGGAGACTTCCAAAATGATATCCAGATCATGTAATTCTCGTGACTTGTAATTACTATCTTTATGATAACGAAGCGGGCAAGAAGATACATTTCCTCTTTTAACATTCGGAAAGTCTGTTCCACGAATAACATAGGCTTTTACTGCATAATCTTTGTCCTCTTCATCGTTTCCCCATCCGCCACCAATGTAATCAGAAATAACATCCTGCATCTTTCTAACACAGAAGCCAGAAGGAATTCTTCCCATCTTTGAGTCTTCGAACTCGGCGGTTTCGTGACCGGGAAAGCGGAAACGGACAAACCATTCTTTATACAGATTTTCCGCCATCTGCTCTAACGCCTTGATGCGCTTGTTGTTGGTTTCAATTAGGGAATCATAAGCCGAAAGGATAGAAACCATATGGTTTTGCAGTCTCAATTCCACAAGGGGAACCTTTACCCTTATCAATTCATTACCACGGATTCCAGCCTGTGCACATTGATTGATGATTGCTTTAATGGGATTGTTTTGAAGCTTGAACAAATAATAATAGAACCACGGATTACATTTTGATTTATCCAAACGTACACGGATTAAGTGAGATTCGTATGTAGTAGGTTCGATTAATTGCTTAACAATAGAACACTTTCCAGCCCCCGCCGCAACCAAAGACTGTCGAGCAAACAGTAAATCGCCTTCCTCTACAAAGAAGTTTTTCTTCTCTTTTTCGGACATTTTTACCCGATCCATTTCCATATCTGTAATAATGTCATTGGCAAACAGCTCACCCATACCAATCATTCGATATCCTTCGCCACGAACAGCGGTTGGTCGAGATAATCCATTACCCGAAGGAATAGCATATAGCTCTCCAAATCTAACAATTCCCATATTCATTCACCAAAATCCATCAATTTGTATCATTTGAGTCGAGTTGCTCAATCAATAGTAACCCATATATCAGGTTAATCATTTTTACGCAGTCTAGTTTAGTTTTCTTTCGTGTGGAACGCCCGTGTGCAATCCAATGTCTGTTGAGCCCCTTTGGCTCCTTCTGAGAAAAATTTGAGTATGCCGAAAAAGTATCCAATGTCTTTTCAAACGTCAGCGCTAGTGTTAACGTTGCATATTCATCTTGATCGAGAAGTTCATCTTTTTCGAGTTTCTCTTTGATCGTTTTAATACGAGGAGTAAGGTTAGAAGATGTATTCTTTGAGATATCAGATAGCAAACCATCAAAAACAGAAGTGAATCCCGTAACAGCCAAGTCGCTGTCACCTTGTCGAAAAGCCTTTACAGACTGTGAATAAAGGCGCATATGTTTACACAATTCAGGAGAAGCAATTGTTTTATCGATCGTATTGTTTACTGTATTAAACTTATCTTTATACATGAGTTCTCGGAGTATTTTATTTGTGTTATTCGCGTCTAAGATTGTATTCACATATCCAGAGGTCATATAATCCCAATAAACGAACTGCGCATTTCCCATTTTTTCTATTGCAACTAACGGGCGTAAAGCATTTGCTAAATCGGTTCCAAAGTTGTTAAATTGCTGTTTATACTGCTCAATCGTCTCAAGAAGAGGCGATATTTTAGTTTGAACTTCGCTCATAGCATCTGCTAATGAACGTATTGCCTCTGAAATGCGAGAAATAGCATCATTTGGCCATGAAAAATCAATATCTGGCCAAGGAGTAAAATTGTTATTCATTTTCAAACAAGTCTCTGATATTCTTTGTTATTTCTAATTCAAGATTTTGTGCTTCCTTATTCAGCAATTTAAACTCTTCATTAAGATTGAGCATAGTCGCCTTGAACTCTTCTTCGGTCATGCCATCGTCTTCGATCACAACGCCGACATAGCGTCCCGCGTTGAGGGAATAGTCCTGATCGGCGATGCTGTCCTCTTCGATGACTTCGATCTGCTTTCCCTTTTTGTCGATCTCATAAGATATGCCGACCTTCGCCGCCTTGCACAGTCCGGTGACGTCCTGATACTTTCCCTCGGGGAAACGCTCAATCAGCCAGTCGATCTGCTCCTGCCAGTAGGCTTTGGTCTTGGTATCCTTATCCTCAGCGGTCTCGGGCGCTTCCGCAAGCGCCGTTTTATACTCTTTGATCAGCGCGTTGAACGCTTCGGTGTCACCTTCATACAATCGGGTGATAATACCGAGGTTCTTGATCTGCTCATCGCTGAACTTACGGTGAGCGCGGTCAACCTGAGTGAATATATTACGCGCGTCGATAAAGAGGATCTCATCCTTCTTATCCGTCTGCGGCTTGTGCTTGTCAAAGAACCACAACGTCGCGGGCAGGGTGACGGAGGTGAACATATTGGACGGCAGGGTGACCATCTGGCTGATAACGCCTTCTTCGATCAGCTTTCTGCGAATCTCATACTCACTCTTTCCTGCATCGGACGCGGAGTTCGCCATGACCAGCGCCGCCTTACCGTTTTTGTTGAGCGCGGAAGCAAACAGACCGATCCACAAGTAGTTGGCGTTCGGGACGGTTTCTTTCTTATCGCTGTCCTTCTTGCCGCCCTTCTTTGTTTTGTTGCGCGGCACGCCGTAGGTGCTGTAGCGTTCATCCTCAATAACGCGGCTGTATACGACCTCATCGACGTTAAAGGGAGGATTCGCCATGACATAGTCAAAATTCCCGACCGTATTGTAGGGATCGGAATAGAATGTATTCGCCTCAGTGATCTCGCCGCGCACATTGTTGAGCAAAAGATTCATCTTGGCGAGCTTGACGGTGTCGGGTTCCTTTTCGATACCATAGCAGCGGAACTTCATCTGATCCGCTTCGGTTGCGTTATGACGATGCATATATCGCGCCGCCTGTACGAACATACCGCCCGATCCGCACGCGGGATCAAGAATCTTTTTGTCGCCGGGCTCGGGATTGAGCACCTCTACCATATAGCGGACAACGGTTGCCGGCGTGTAGAATGTTCCGCCGTCTTTACCCTCTGACAGCGCAAAATTGCCGAGGAAGTATTCATAGATCTCACCGAAGATGTCAATGGTGCTGTTCTCGGGGATGTCTTTGAAAATACGGATGATGTTGGAGAGCAACTCAGGCTCTTCATCAGGAACAAGCTGAGCGTAGACCTCTTTAGGCAGAACGCCTGCCATCTTGGGGTTCTCATCCTCGATCGCCTGCATTGCAGACTTCACGAGCTTTGCTTTCCCGGCGTTATCGGGAGCGTTGTTGATGAAATCATAGTAGGCACATTCAGGCAGAAAGAAGCCGCACTTTTCAACAGCGATGGATTTGATATCCTTTTCCATACGGGTGCCTTTGTACTTCTCGTACTCCGCCATGATCTCATCGTGGTGTTGCTTAAACAGAATATCCGCATAACGCAGGAAGATCAGGCCGAGAATCGGCTGACCGTATTTGTTGGCGGCAATATGCGCGCCGGCACGAAGCATATCCGCCGCATGCCATAAATCGTCTTTTAGCTTCTTCAGTTCCTTATCTGTCATGATATACTCCCAAATGTTTTATCCAAGGATAAATATCCTTATACTTTTCCATATTGAATTATAACACATCCTTTCATTCGACACAATACATTGAAATGTGCTTTTCCGGAAGGATTTATACTTTATTGTTTCGCACGCTTGACATTGTCCTACTTTAGTAGTATAGTATATACAGAGGTGAAATTATGAGCAAGTTAGTATTATATCACGGCAGTGATCACATCGTAGGTCAGCCTATTTTCGGAAAAGGCAAACCTGACAACGACTACGGAATGGGCTTTTACTGCACCGAATCTATTGAGCTTGCGAAAGAATGGGCTTGCGGTGAGCGCGGGCAGGACGGCTATGCCAACGCTTATACCATCGACACCGACGGGCTGAACATACTGAACCTGTCCGACGAAAAGTATAATATCCTGAACTGGCTGGCAATACTGATTAAAAACAGACGCTTCAGCACGACGGTTCCGATCGCTCAGGTCGCCAAGCAGTATATCATCGAGAATTTTTCCGTCGATATTTCTCCCTATGATATCATCATCGGCTACCGTGCGGATGACTCCTACTTTTCCTTCGCGAAGGACTTCATCAGCAACACGATCTCCCTTGAGCAGTTATCCCGCGCGATGCGCCTGGGCAAGCTCGGCGAGCAGGTGGTGCTGAAATCAAAGAAGGCATTTGATGCTGTTCAGTTTGAAAGAGACAAATGCGAATACGCTGACAGCAGTATCTATTTCCCGTTGAGAGAGAAGAGAGACAGCGAAGCGAGAACACAGTACCTGAGCGTTGAACGATACAACGACGTCGTGAATGGATTATTTATGCGGGACATCATGGGAAGGAACATGAAGAATGAAGACTTTAGCAGATAATTATTCTGATGAAAAGACGATCGATCTGGTCGCCGAGTGCTTTGATTATGCGGTCAACTTCTGTAAAACAGACGGAGACGATTTCTGGAACTACCTCGTTATCTCGGGCATTGCCAAGCAGCTGGAGGACGGCAATCCGAAGTTTGTATTGGGACACTCCGCTGTAGAGATCGTGAACATGGTATTTGATAAGGTGAATATCCCCTCCGATAACACCGACTATGTTGCTTTTGAACGCTCACCCGAATACTGGGCAGGCTGGGCTTTGGCTCAATACCAGATCAAGTCGGAGCAGTCTTACAAAAAACTCCATTCGCTCATTGGCTTTTCGGAATTGATAGGAATGTACCAAACGCTGCATGAGGCGCCGATCGAGAAGTTCTTTGATAAGATGGACAAGCGAACGGCGAATCAACAAATCGGCTTGAAACGGCAGAGAGAAAGAATGGGATTATCCCAATCAAGCCTTTCAAGAATATCCGGCGTCAGCCTGAAAACGATCCAAGCCTATGAGCAAGGGCAGAAGGATCTCAAGCGAGCAAAGCTCGAAACACTGAACTTGTTTGCTGATATCCTGGCATGCGAGATCGAGGATCTGTTTTAGTTGACAAATAGTTTCTGGCGCGCTAATATCTAACAAACTTTGAAGAAGAGGTGAGAACGAATGAATGGTGTAATTTATGCAAGATATTCTTCCGACAATCAAAGGGAAGAAAGTATCGAAGGACAGCTGAGAGAATGTATGGCGTTTGCCGAGAAGAACGATATTCAAATCGTTGAGACGTACATCGACAGAGCGCTCTCCGCAAAGACAGATAACCGTCCCGCGTTTCAGCGAATGATTCGGGACAGTGCCAAAGAACAATTCGAGGTCATCATCGTATGGAAGCTTGACCGCTTCGCCCGAAATCGTTACGATTCTGCACACTATAAGGCGATCCTGAGACGCAACAACGTGCGTGTGGTTTCCGCTACCGAGGCGATCTCGCAGGGTCCCGAAGGCATTATCCTTGAATCTCTCCTAGAAGGCATGGCGGAGTATTACTCAGCCGAGCTTGCCGAGAAGGTGCTCCGCGGAATGAACGAGAACGCTTACAAATGCAAATTTAACGGAGGTACGATCCCATACGGCTACTATGTAGATGACGAACAGCATCTGCAGATCGAACCCGCAACCGCGGCTATCGTCCGTGAAGTTTTCGAGCTTTACGACAGCGGGATGACAATGAAAGAAATCGTGACTACGCTCAACGATAAAGGACTCCGCAACAGAAGAGGAAATCCATTCAAGATATCCGTTGTCTCCAAAATGCTGACCAATCGGCGATATATCGGAGAATACAAATTCAGAGAGATCGTTATCGAAAACGGTATCCCTGCCATCATCCCGAAAGAGATGTTTGAATCCGTCAACAACAAACTAAGCGCGAACAGAAAAAAGCCCGCCCGAAAGAAATCAGGCGAGGAATATATTCTGACTACAAAGCTCTACTGCGGTAACTGTAAATCCTTCATGGTCGGCGAGAGCGGTACCAGCCGATGGGATAAAACCTACCGCTATTACAAGTGCGTGTCTGCAAAGCGGAAAAGCGGCTGCGATAAGAAAGCTGTTCAGAAGGATCTGATCGAGGATCTGGTGATCGATCAAATCCAAAAGATCATCCGAGACGATTCCGCTATCAATTTGATCGCAGACAAAATCATCAAGACACAAGGCGAAGAGGATAACGGAATTCAACTTCTCAGGCGCCAGCTTGCAGAGGCTGAAACGAGTATCGAAAACCTGATGAAAGCGATCGAGATGGGAATCATCACCGAGACCACCAAAAACCGATTGATCAAGCTCGAGGATCGGAAAAAGGAACTTGAGGTCAGGCTGGCTTCGGAGACGATCAAAAAGCCTATCCTGACAAGGGAACAGATCATTTTCTGGCTTCAGCGATTCAGAACCTTCGATCCAAAGAATCCGAAGCACAGAAAAAACATGATCGACAGCTTTGTCAACGCGATTGTGCTGTACGATGACAAGATCATCTTCTACTTCAACTATAAAGAGAACGCCGAAACCCTTTATCAGAAGGATTTGGAGGATTTTTCGGATTTATTCGTCTCTGCTCCACCATTAAGATTTAAGGCGTGTATACCTTTATGGTATACACGCCTTAAACTTTATCAGCAGTGCGCCATCAGGGACTCGAAGGCGAGCGTACCCTCAATATAAGCGTGAGCGCATATTGAGGGGCAAAATGATCCGGTGAATCATTTTGAGCGAGAGCGTAGATCAGACCCGGGGTTCCCGGCACGCCCCGCGTGGCGGGGAGAGGAGGAGCCACGGAGCGAACAAGCCGTATCGCACCTGATACGGAGACTACGCGAAGTGCGTAACGACGAGGTGTCGCTCCCAAGGCGAGGCAACCTTCTTCCTCCTAATATAACATACTGATGGCCCACCATATTAATGCAAATGGAGATACCATAACGGTATCTCCATTTGCTTTATCCATATTATTAGTGGAGCCATCAGGGACTCGAAGGCGAGCGTGCCCTCAATATAAGCGTAAGCGCATATTGAGGGGCAAAATGATCCGGTGAATCATTTTGAGCGAGAGCGCAGATCAGACCCGGGGTTCCCGGCACGCCCCGCGTGGCGGGGAGAGGAGGAGCCACGGAGCGAACAAGCCGTATCACGCCTGATACGGCGACTAAGCGAAGTGCGCGACGACGAGGTGTCGCTCCCAAGGCGAGGCAACCTTCTTCCTCCTAATATAACATACTGATGGCCCACCATTAAAATTATGAGGAGAAACCGTAAAGGTGCTTCCGTCATAATCTTTTACGGCAGTGAGCCATGTTTTTCTGCACTAATCCCTGTTAAAACGATCCATCACCGGTCTGCTTCGACAGCATCCTCCAAATAAATCCCTTATTATTCCTTTAACGCCTTGCACAGTTCGTCTGATTGTGATAGCATTAATGTAACACGGCAGAATGAGGGATCCTATGTACTGTTATCACTGTATGACAAAGCTGGAGGAAGGCGCTCGGCAATGCTCGCACTGCGGACAGAGCACCGAAGTGCAGGTGGTGCCGCATCACCTGCGTCAAGGCACCATCCTCAACAACAAATATCTGGTGGGCGACGCCATCGGCGAAGGCGGCTTCGGCATCACGTATGTCGGCTTCGATCTGAACCTTGAGCTGAAGATCGCCATCAAGGAGTTCTATCCCAACGGCTACGCCAACCGCAACAATACGCTGGGCAATAACGTCACGTTGAATTACCAGCACGAGGGCGAGTACTTCAAGAACGGCAAGGAACAGTTCCTCAGAGAGGCGCAGAATATCGCCAAATTCTCTAAGGAAGACGGCGTCGTCGATGTACGCGATTACTTTACCGAGAACAACACCGCCTACATCATCATGGAATATTTGGAGGGCGATACGCTGGCGGCATATCTCAAAAAACACGGCAGGATGGAGGCGCAAGCAGTCTTTCAGCTCATGCTGCCGGTCATGCACGCGCTTGACAAGATGCACAACACCGGCATCATCCACCGCGACATCTCCCCCGATAACATCATGTTTACCGAGGATCACTCCGTGCGGCTGATGGACTTCGGCTCCGCCAGATACTTCACCGAATCCGAAAAGAAAACCATGTCGGTCATGCTCAAGCCCGGTTACGCACCCTATGAGCAGTACAGCTCCAAGGGCGATCAGGGGCCGTGGACGGACGTTTACGGACTGTGCGCCACGATGTATAAGTGTATCACCGGCAACACGCCCGTCGACTCTCTTTTGCGCTGTAAATCCGATACGCTGAAAAAGCCCTCTCAAATGGGCGTCGGTATTTCTCCGGCGCTGGAAGCTGTTTTGATGTACGGCTTGGCGGTATTTCCCGAACAGCGGTGCCGCAGCATGAAGGAGCTCATCGGCTACACCGAAAGAGCGTTCAGCTCCGGAAACGACATTCCGCCGCGGATGGCGGACGATACCATCTATCGCACCGCGGCGGCGGATGACATCCCCACGACGTCCCGTCCGCGACGCGCCTATGATTATGCTCCGCCGCGCCGTGATTATCCCTACAGTGCTCCCAAAAACACCTATCGCGAACCGCCGCGGGAACAACCCCGCAAGAGCTACAGCGGACTCATCGCGTTATTTGTCACGCTCACTTTGATCGTGATCGGCGCGGTAGTCGTCTTTCTGCTGTTCGGACAGCAGTGGTTCGCATCGGGTGACTCGACCTCCGTTTCACAGTCGGGCGACACCGTTGTCGTATCCGACGTCAGCGGCAAGCTGCTCTCCGACGCGACCTCCGAGCTGGAAGGAAAGGGGCTGGTCGTCGCGACAAGAAAGGAACTCAGCGACGACGTTGCCGAGGGCTATGTGATCCGCCAGAGCGTCAACGCCGGCAGAGAGCTCAACAAGGGCGATACCGTCCTGCTGTATGTCGCGTCAGCACCGTCCGGTAACGATACAGACAGCGCAAGCAACGAGGACAACTCCAATGACGCGGGCAACGACACGAGCGATCCGCCTCCGGCATACGCTTCACAGGGCGTCCTGTATAACACGCTTTGCAAAGAATATGTCACCCTGCGCTCATCCGCTTCGATGAAAGCGTCCGAGATCACCCGGATCCCCAAATACGCCGCTGTCGATCTCATCGCGTATGTACAGGATTCCGACTTCATGAAGGTCGGCTACAACGGAAAGATCGGCTATGTGATGGAGGCGTTCTTCACCGCGGAAAGTACCGCGAACGGCAGATATGTCAAATACTGTATCGCCCGCCAGCAAGCCAACCTGCGCTCAAAGCCGGGCAGTGACAATAACAACAACATCGCCTCTATCTACACCGACTCACCGGTCTGCTGCACCGGCAGATCCGAGGATGTGAACGATCAGCGCTATCTCGAGGTGATCTATCGCGGTCAGACCGGATGGGTGCTCGATGCGGTCTTCTCCGACACGATGGACGGTCACACCTATAAGGGCGATTGATCGGCACACTGACCTTCCTGATGATCCGACCTACCCGAAAAGCAATTGTGTAAATGCTGTCGGGCGACAGCCTCCGCTGTTTTGACAGAGTAAATATTTTTCGGCGGGAGCAAGTCCCCGCCCTACAAAAAGATAACCCCGCTGCCATTCACTCGAATGACAACGGGGTTTTATCGTTTTTATTACAGCTTTGAATATCCGTAGCTGTTGACCAGCGCCTCCAGCCTCTCGCCGTTCTGACACATCGGACAGCGGTGGGGCTTATAGCTCTGATAATCCTGTAGATCGTTCGGGTTGAAGATCGAGGTGACGGGGATCTCATCACACTCGCCGACAGTCGCGAAGATCGACGATACGCCGACGATATGACCGCCGTAGTACTTGATCGCGTCGATCGCGGCAAGCGCCGTCTTGCCGGTGGTGACGGACGCGGCGAGGATCAGCACGTGCTTGTTTTCGATCATCGGACTGGTGTTATCGCGGAACACCATCTGACCGTTGCCCATGAACTCGGGCGAGAGGATGTAGATGGTGTGGTGAGCGTTCAGGTTCATGAAGCTCGCGTCGGACAGTTCCTGCGCGACAAAAGCACCCAGCACCTCGGTACCGTCCAGACAGATGATGGTGTCGATGATGGTATTGGTGCGGTAGAAGGACACGATCTCATGAGCGACCGCCTTTGCCTCCGACATACGATATTTCTGTGTCGTAACGTCGATATAGTAATTGGTGTGGCTGTGCATCGTCGCGAAATGTCCCTTCTGCACACGCAGGAACAATTCGGGATTTCTGGTTCTGATCTTGAATTCTTTCGACATAAATACCCTCCAAAGGTTTGAGATCGCCGCAGCTCTGTGCTATGACAATACTATTCTTTGATAACAACAAAATAAGTTTACACCAAATCGGCGCATAAATCAATAGTTACTCGTTAACACTCGTACATTTTTACAATCCCTCAGTCACCTTTGGTGACAGCTCCCTTTACCAAAGGGAGCCTATGGCTATTCTGTCGGGAATTTTACATGCCCAATTAGATAGTTTCCACAAAGCCTCACCTCGACGGAAAGAAAAAAAGACGAAGGTGACAAGCGTCATCTTCGCCTTTAACATATTACTTGATAAATTCTTTTATCCGATCCAGCTCACGCAGGGCAACTTTTCTGCCCTCGTCATATGCCGCCTGCAGTCGATCGGGATCATGCTCCGTGCGCGAGATATCGAGCGGCATATCGGGACAGAGCACCAACGTGTTGCCCATGCGCTCACACGCGAAAACATATTCGCGCTGGAAGGCATACATCTTGTGGCGGTCAGCCATCACGCGCGCCATCTCGGGATGCTTGCGGAGTATCGCGCGCATCAACGCCTTATTATTCGCCTGCTTGCGATATTTGCGCGGACGGGTCAGGACGACCACGTTCTTCTCATATCCCTTTCGCTGCATAAAGCGCAGGGGGATCGAATCGCTCATGCCGCCGTCGAGCAGGGTATAGCCATCCACCTCGACGGGTCTTGACACCATCGGCATCGAAGCGGACGCGCGCATCCACAGATAACCGTTTTCATCCGCGCGATCCACACGCTTGTAAACAGGCTCGCCCGTGAACACATCGGTGCAGACCACATAGAATTCCATCGGGTTTTCTTCAAATGTCTGCTTATCGAAGATATCCAGCTCCTCGGGGATGGTACGATAACAGAACTCCGCTCCGTACAGATCACCGGTCATAAGCAATGATTGGATTGAACAGAAGCGGCTGTCACGGCAGAAGCGCTTGTTGTAGCGGATCACGCGGCCGGGCTGACGGCTCTTGAAATTACAGCCGAACGCCGCGCCCGCCGACACGCCGACCATCGCGGGGAAGTCGACGCCGTTCTCCATGAACACATCGATCACACCCGCGGTGAACATGCCGCGCATCGCGCCGCCCTCTAAGACCAGACCTGTCCCCATGCTCATTCCGTCTTACCTAATTCGATATTGCGCTGATAAGCGGCGGCGACAGCGTCGCGGACAGCCTCTTCCATTTTCGCCTCGTCGAGCTTCTTGACGCCCTCGATGGTACTGCCGCCGGGTGAGCAGACGTTCTCGATCATCTTGTCGAGGGGCGCGTCATTGCTCTCCAGCATTTTTGCCGCGCCGCGTACCGTCTGGATCGCCAGCGCCAAAGCGGTCTCTTCATCCAAGCCCGCATCGACGCCGCCCTGCGCCATACCGCGGACGAATTTATAGACAAAAGCAGGGCCGCAGCCGGATACGGAGCAACCCGCGTCCATCTCTTCCTCTTCCATACCGGTCAGATGACCCGCATGCTTCATCAGGTTCAGGAATTTGCCGATCTCGTTCTTGCTGACGTTCTCTGAGGTGGTATAGAGGATCTCGCCCTTGCCGACCTCGACCGCTAAGTTAGGCATGATGCGGATGACCTTATAGTCGCCGCCCGCCATCTTGCGGATCGTTTTGATGGACAGACCCGCCGCCATGGTGACAAGGATCACATCCTTGTGCTTTTCGAGCTCCTTTTTGATCTCGCCGAGCATCTCAGCCATCATCTGGGGCTTGACGCCGAGGAAAACATATTCGCTTTCCGCTACGACCGTGCGGCTGTCGGCGAATTCACAGCCGATACGCTGAGCCAGCGCGGAGGCTTTTGCCGCGTCATGGTCACAGACGATGATCTGTTTGGTAGAGCGTGACGCCGCCCTTGCCAGAGCGCCGCCCATATTGCCGACGCCGATAAAACCAAAGCGATAATTGATCGCGCGGATATTCGGCACATGCGCGCCGAAGTTCGCGATCCCGCTGAATCCGAATTTGTGACTCATCTGATATTGCCCCTTCCCGTAATAATGTATTTATAGGTGTTCAGCTCCTCAAGACCCATCGGGCCGCGCGCGTGGAGCTTTTGTGTTGAGATCCCCATCTCGCATCCGAGTCCGAACTCACCGCCGTCGGTGAAGCGGGTGGACGCGTTGACATAGACCGACGAGCTGTCAATACCGCGCGTGAAGACCGCGGCGGCGTTCTCATCAGCTGTGACAATCGCCTCGCTGTGACCGGTGGAATGAGCGTTGATGTGAGCGACCGCCTCACGCACATCCTTCACGATCTTGACCGCTAAGATGTAATCGAGGAACTCGGTGTCGAAGTCATCCTCACCCGCGGGGGTACCGTCGATGATCGCGGCTGCCTTTTCATCGAGGCGCAGCTCGACGGGATTGACCTCTCTGTTATCGACCAAAAGCGCTTTGAGCTTCGGTAAAAATTCCTCCGCGATATCCTCGGCGACTACCAGCACCTCCTCGGCGTTACAGACAGAGGGTCGCGAGCATTTGGCGTTTTCTACGATCTTCAGCGCCATGTCGATATCGGCGGCGCTGTCGATATAAATATGACAGATACCGGTACCCGTCTGGATGCAGGGCACGGTGGCGTTTTTCACGATAGCGGAGATCAGACCTTTGCCGCCGCGCGGGATCAGCAGATCCACATAGCCGTCGGCGGTCATCAGCTCATTGGCGCTCGCGCGGGTGGTGTCCTCGATGAGCAGTACCATATCTTCATTCAGTCCCGCCTCTTTGAGACCCGCTCTGAGCGCTTTGACGATCGCCGCGGCGCTTTTATGCGCTTCTTTGCCGCAGCGCAGCACACAGACGTTGCCGCTCTTCAAGGCGAGTGCGGCGGCGTCGGAGGTAACGTTCGGACGGCTCTCATAGATGATCGCCACCACGCCCAGCGCGACGGATACACGTTCGATGACCAGTCCGCCGGGACGCTCATGGTGCTTTAACACTCTGCCGAGCGGCGAAGGTAACGCCGCTACCTCGCGGATGCCCTGCGCCATGCCCTTGATGCGTTCATCACTGAGCATCAGGCGGTCGATCATCACGTCGCTGATCTTACCGCGTGCCGCTTCGATATCGAGGGCGTTCGCGCTGAGGATCGCCTCGGTGTTTTCTTCGAGCTTATCCGCCATCAATAACAATGCGCGGTCGATATCCTGAGGCTCCACAGCGCCGAGCAGCGCCTTCGCCTCTTTCGCTTTTACCAAGAGTTCATGTGTCGTCATAGTAGATCCCTTCTTTTCATTAGGAATTAGGAGTTAGGAATTAGGAATTAAGGAAAAGCCTTCGGCTTTTGATTCCTATTGGATGAATCGAAATCGTTTCATTTCACTTTATCGATCAGGTGCGGACAGCGTCCGCCCGCAATTCCTAATTCCTCATTATATTTTTACTTCTTCGCTACAAATTTAGTACAAACAGCGTTGCCGTCCATGATATCATACAGGATATCCGGATCTCTGCCGTTGGCGATCACGACCTCGATGCCGTTTTCCGTCGCCAGCTTAGCCGCTTTGAGCTTCGTCACCATGCCGCCTGTACCGAGCTTGGAGCCTGCCGATCCGGCGAGCGCCTCGATCTCGGGGGTGATCTCCTCGATGACCTCCAGACGCTTCGCGTCGGGGTCGACGGCGGGGTTCGCGGTATACAGTCCGTCGATATCGGAGAGGATGATCAACAGCTCCGCGTCAACGCGGTCGGCGATGATCGCGCCGAGTGTATCGTTGTCGCCGATGACGATCTCATCGGTCGTGACGGTATCGTTTTCGTTGACGATCGGGATCACGCCCAGCTCCAAAAGGCGGTGCAGGGTGTTGTCGAGATTCTTGCCGTAGTCGTCGATCGCGACGAACGCGCCGGTCATCAAGATCTGCGCGACCGCGTGATTGTACTTGCCGAAGAGCTTATCATAGACATACATCAGCTCGCACTGCCCGATCGCCGCGCCTGCCTGCAGGGTCGAGATGTCATCGGGTCGACGATGGATGCCGACCTTGCTCAGACCCATGCCGATCGCGCCGGACGACACCATCACGATCTCATTGCCGGCGTTCTTTAAGTCGGAGATGACCTTGCACATCTTCTCGACACGTTTGATATTCAAAAGTCCCGTCGAATGGGTGAGCGTCGAGGTGCCCACCTTAATCACGATTCTCATATTTTCCCTCCAAATACTTATCCAATCGTATTATACCACACCGTATACTTTAAGTCAATAAAGCGGAAAAGAATTGCAGTGAGGAGTGAATGGCGGACTCCGTCCACACCTGATTCCCGCAAGGAGTCGGAGGCAGCGAAAGCAGCGGATGATCCCAACAAAAAACGCTTGCAACCTGTATAGCGGTATGCAAGCGTTTCATCATTATATGATAGAATTGTATGAGCGAAGCGAGTAACCAAAACTCCTCACTCCTAACTCCTAATTCCTAATTAAGACAGTCTTCCCATGATCTCGGCATAAGCATCCTCTACGCCGCCGAGGTCGCGGCGGAAGCGGTCTTTGTCGAGCTTTTCCTTGGTCTCAGCGTCCCAGAAGCGGCAGGTGTCGGGGCTGATCTCGTCAGCCAGCACGATGGTACCGTCGGAGAGTCTGCCGAACTCGAGCTTGAAATCGACAAGGATAACGCCGCGCTCTTTCCAATAAGCCTTCATGTAATCGTTGACGGCAAAGGCGTATTTCTTGATGGTCTCGATCTCTTCCTCAGTAGCGAGCTTGAGCGCCAGCGCGTGATAATCATTGATCAGCGGATCGCCGAGATCGTCGTTCTTGTAAGAAAACTCGATGGTGGGCTGCTCAAAGACAACGCCCTCTTCCACGCCGTAGTTCTTGGAGAAAGAGCCCGCGGCGATGTTGCGGATGATGACCTCGAGAGGTACGATGGAAACCTTTTTGACCACGGTCTCACGGTCGCTGAGCTCCTCGACAAAGTGAGTCGGGATGTTCGCTTCCTTTTCGAGCTTCTGCATCAGCAGGTTGCTCATCTTGTTGTTGATGACGCCCTTGCCGACGATGGTGCCCTTCTTCAGACCGTTGAACGCGGTCGCGTCGTCCTTATAGGACACGATATAGCATTCGGGGTCGTCGGTCAAAAATACTTTCTTTGCCTTACCTTCATAGAGCTGTTCACGTTTTTCCATAATTACCTCCCGGATTTCTCTGCAAACGTTTCATGTACGGGAGGAGCAAGCCCCTCCCCTACATTAGGTTTTATACACCAGATAAGGCGGTGTGTCAATAATCCCGACGAGATTTCGGATATTTGTACAGACGGCGTGCTTTTTCGAGCAAAGTTTTTGAGAAAATAATAAACACGGCGGTTGACATCATCACAGAAAAGTAGGATAATGAACAACGTGAAAGCTATACTAATACTAATCACATACATAAAGGAATGATATGATGAACCGATCTGAACTCGGCGCTTCTCTCAAGCGCTCCCACAACTGCTGTCAGGCGGTGCTGCTCGCCTTTGAGGACAAACTCCCCTATGACAAAGAATCTCTCCTGATGCTCGGCTCGACCTTCGGTTCGGGCATGGGCGGCATGATGGGCACCTGCGGCGCGCTGATCGGCGCGGAGATGGTGCTCGGCATCCTCAGTAAGCAGACCCGCGGCATGAACCCTGTCAGCCGCAAGCTGTTTCAGGCGTTTGAAGAGAAATGCGGCGCGTCACGCTGTATCGACCTCAAGGGCGTGGTGACGGGACATATGCTCTGCTCCTGCGAGGACTGCGTAAAGAACGCGATCGAAGCGGTCGATGAATTACTTTGATCAAAAAAACTACTGGTTTGGTTAACGGTTAACGGATATCGGATAACGGTAAAGGGAAACGCTTCGCGTTTTGGATCGATAATAGAATTGTCCGAGCGCAGCGAGTAACCGACACCGTTAACCGTTCACTGTTAACCGTTCTCCGGAAAGGATTTTCCCATGAAATACAACATTGGTGATACCATCCACGGCTTTGTGGTGGAACAGCGCCGTCATGTCAAGGAGATCGGCGGCGACCTGTATATCCTGCGCCACACTCACAGCGGCGCGCTCTTATGCTACGTCGATAACGACGACCGCAACATGACCTACTCGATCACCTTCGCGACTCCGTCGCATGATTCGACCGGCGTGTTCCATATCCTCGAACACAGCGTGCTTTGCGGTTCACGGAGATATCCCGTTGACGATCCCTTTGTCGAGCTGATGAAAAGCTCGCTGTACACCTTCCTCAACGCGATGACCTTCCCCGACAAGACGATGTACCCTGTGTCGAGCATGAACGACAAGGATCTGATGAACCTGATGTCGGTCTACACCGACGCGGTGTTCTGTCCGCTGATCTATGATAATGAGAATGCCTTCCGTCAGGAGGGCTGGCATATCGAGCGCGACGAGAACGGAAAGCCCTATTATCAGGGCGTCGTCTACAATGAGATGAAGGGCGCTTTGGGCGACCCCGATGAAAACCTCTATCAGGCGGTGTTCGGCGAGAGCTATGAGCCCTGCCAGTACACCACCGTGTCCGGCGGTCATCCCGACCATATCGTCAAGCTCACCTATGAGGATTTCATCGCCAACCACAAGAAATATTATCATCCGTCCAATGCCAGATTTTACCTCTACGGCAAGATGGAAATAGAAGAGAAACTTCGTTTCCTCGATGAGGAGTATCTGAGCAAGGTCGAGCCGCGGGAGGCGGTCAAGGAGCCGAAGATCACGGTCAAAAAGCAGGATAAGCCCTTCTACTGCACCTACACTGCGGACGGCGAAAAGACGAACGAGGATTATATCGCGTTCACCTATCCCATCTGCGAAATGCCCTCCTTCACCACCTACCTCGGACTGAGCGTCCTGACCGACATCCTTGCCGATACCAACTACGATCCGCTCAAAAAGCGCATCCTCGACAAGGGCTTAGCAGTCGAATGTGAGTGCGAGATGATCGAGGATATCGCCTATCCCCTCTTTACGATCAAGCTCCGCCATTGTGACGCGAGCCGCCTCGACGAGATCGAACGCGAGGTCACCGCGTGCCTTACGGAATGTGCCGAGGGGCTGGACAAAGAGGCGGTGAGCGCCAAGCTGAGCACCACCGAATTCAATCTGCGTGAGGGCAGTGCCGCGGGACTGACCAAGGGACTGTACTACAACATCCAGATCGCCGACACATGGCTGTACGGCTATGAGCCGTGGCGCTACCTTGAGTACGAGGAGTCGCTCGAAACCATCAAATCCATTATCGACAAAGGCTATTTTGAGGATCTGATACGGGTATTCTTATTGTGGAACAAAGAGCGGAATATCGTCGTGATGACGCCCACGGCGACCGAAAAGAAATATGCCGAGCCCGACGCGGACGCCGCTGTCACCGCGAACGACAGCTCCCCCGATCAAAAAGCCGAAAAAGACGCGCGCATCCCGCATTTGAACATCAGTGACATTGATAAAAAAGCTGTCCCCTTCCTGACAGAAGTAAAAGGGAAAGAAGCTTCATATCTGTATCATCCGCTGAAAACGGACGGCATCGTCTATGCCGATCTGTTCTTCGATATCGGACAGGCGAACGATGACGAGCTCTTCGATATCAGCATCCTGTCCTCTCTGCTCGGCAACATTGCCACCGCGGACACCGACGGCAAGACCCTGCAAACCAGGCTCGGGCTCTATACAGGCTCGCTGAGTATGTCAGGCTCCGTTTCGAGCTATAACAACAGAGTGATCTCCTCCGCTGTCCTGCGCTTCAAGGCGCTCGCCGACAACTACAGTCAGGCGGCAAAGCTCGCCGAAGAGATCCTCACCAAAACCGTCTTTGACGACAAAAAAGCGATCTGTGATCTGATCGACCAGATGGTGACCGAGCTGCAGCTGGGCTTCATCAACAACTCCAGTCAGATCGCCGCGATCCGTGCCGCCGCGACCCACAACACACGTGACGCGATTCTCGACAAGACCGGCGGACTGAGCTTCTATCAGCGACTCAAAGCGCTCAAAGAGTCGTTGGATTCCGATCCTGAGAGCTTTTCAGCGCTCAAAGCCCGCCTTGAAAACGTGTACGATCGCTTCATCAAAAACGGCAGTGCGGTATACTCCCTCGCGTGCGATGAAGAAAGCTGCGACAAGATCAAGGATGCTCCCCTGCCGATGCAGGGCAGCCTGACCGACGCGCTCAGTCAGGCACAAAGCTCCCTGCTGTCAGGCAATGTCGCGCTGTGCGCGCCCTGTGACATCGTATTCAACGGCTACAGCTTTAACGCGGACAACGAGCTCAGCGGCGGCGGCTTACTGCTCGCCAAAAAGATCCTCTCCCTCGAATACCTGTGGCAGAAGATCCGCGTTGAAAACGGCGCCTACGGCTGCGGCACGATCCCGAACTCTGCCAAGCGCCTCGATATGTGGAGCTACCGTGACCCGCAGATCGCGATCACACTCAACACCTTCCAAAACGCGGCAAAGTTCCTCAGCTCCTTACAGCTCAGCGACCGTGCTCTGGAGGATTATATCATCAGCGTCGTGCGCTCGCTCGACAACCCGCAGCTACCGCGCGCGACCGCGTATCTGAGCTCTGTCTATCATCTGCTCGGCAGAGATAACGCCGCGATCCAAAAGGAGCGCGACGAGCTGCTGTCCACGACCGTCGATGATCTGAACGCAATCGGCGATAAATTGAATAAATATGCAAACAATGCTTCTTTTTGCACCGTCGGCAGCGCCGAAAACATCGAATCAAACAAAGAGCTGTATGATGAGATCACGAAACTGTGAGCCTCGGTTCCCGATCGTCAAACTTCCGAATAATCCGTTAAATGTTTAACATTCTCCCTCTTTTTTGCACCGTTCACAAAAATATATAAAAATATTGCAAATACCTGTTGACTAATTTCCGATTTTATATTATAATTTCGCCATAATCATACACAAATTGCATTATCTTTCGATTCATCCCGATGTTTTCGACTACAAGAAAGAGGTATGTTATGATGACAAAAAGCGAGAAGCAAATCATGGATCTGCTGTGGGGCGTAGACGAGCCGCTTTCCTGCACCGAGATCATCCAAATGTCCGGCGACAAAACATGGAAAGACAGCTATGTACACTCCCTGATCAAATCCCTGATGAAGAAGGACCTGGTCGAGGTCGTTTCGTTCGAGCTTGTCTCCCGCAGCTACGCGCGTAAATTCGTGCCCAAGCTGAGCAAAGAGAGCTACTGTATCAGAGAGTATCTGAACGAGAACCCCGACAACAGCTTCATCAAGTTGTTCACCGCCTATCTGGATCAGTGTGACAGCGCGGATGAAGTGAAGGCGTTCGAGGACGCGATCGGTCAGTGGAAGACCAACCATTCGTAAAACAAACATCCATACAAAAAGGAGAGAAGCAAACGCTTCTCTCCTTACTTTTTATTTTGATCAACATCCCTTTCAGCAAGGGGTGTGGGGTCGCATCCGGACAACCTCGGAGGAATCGTATCGATCTCCGTTTAAAACGGGGCGCATACAAATCGTCATTACGAGGAGGAACATTTTTCCGACGTGGTAATCTCAACCGATAACTATCATTCCAACCAGCCAAGGTTGGTATCGGTCGCCAGATTATCGATGGAATATACCACCAGCACACGGTCGATCTCCTCGGTCTCCACCAGTCTGCTTACCGGCTGGGAATAATAGCGCAGGTCGACCATGATGATCTCGCTGTAATGATCGGCGAGATACGGCACCATCGAATGGGCAAAGCTGTCCTTGATGACCAGCAGCTTTTCATTCGAGCTCGCGGCGGAATTCTTGATCACCGTATAGGGATGGTTGCCGTCGAGATAGATGGGATACTTATCGTCATCCTCCAGATGGCTCAGATAGAACATATCCTTTTGCTCGGTCACATTTCCGTTATCGGTGATGGCGGTCACGATCGTAGTATCATTCGCGGGGTTGTCCCACACCTCCACGGTATCGGGATCGGTCAGCCAGAAGCCCGAGGATGAATAGGTCGTGCCGTAGAAGCCGGGATACGAGGTCACGGTATAATCCTCTTTGGCGTGAGGAGTATAGCCGAGCACACTGCCGAGCTCGCGGTAAGCGGTATACGCGCCGTAAGCCGTCCAGTGATGGTCGGTCTTGTAGTAGATCTGATTGCCGTCGGCGTATTCCTTTTTGAACGCCTCGCGCACATCGACGAACCTCGCGGACGGAAGCGCCGCAATCATTTCTTCAAAGCGATCGTCATCGCGGTACTGCTTATGGACGTCGGGCAGGATATCGGCGCAGACATAGCCCGTAGAGGGCGCGACCAGCACGGTGGTGTCGACGGGACATTTCTCGGCGAACTCATTGATATAGCCGATGTTTCGGCTCAGATCATCCATCTTCTCGGGATCATTGACGAGATAACCGTTCTTGCCCAGATAGATGCCGTTGGAGCCGTTGTTGCCGATGGCGTAGTTGTAATAGGCGGATAAGCCCACCCAGAAATTACGCCCCGCGGTCTGGTCGGACAGGAACTTTTCAAAATCCTCGCCGAACTTACCCGACAGCAGACTGTCAACGGTGAACTTCGGCGCCTGCTCCAGATAGCGCTTTTCGGAGGAGCTGTATTCTTTTTTCGGCAGTACAAAGAACAGTACCATCATCCCGATAATGAAGATCAAAAAGATCGCCGCGGGCAGGAATTTATATGCCTTTTTCATCATGCTCCTCCTTTCACGCTTTTTGTAGGGGAGGGTCTCGACCCTCCCGACTGAAAATCAAAGTTGATTTTCAGAGGATACTTTCAGAGATTTCATTCTATATCGCCTTTGGCGAACGGGAGGGTCAAGACCCTCCCCTACATATGTTTCATCAGAAACGGAAATACAAAAACGGATTATAGCTCTGGGATACCAGCAGCGCGGTCGCGATACCCAGCACCACACAGCAGAACAATGCCTGTAATACCGAAGCCGCCTTGGTGTTCTCTACCTTTTTGTAGAGCTTTGCCAACAGCGGTGTGGAAGCCAGTCCCGCCACCAGAAGCATCGGCAGGTACGAGAGCGTCAGCGCGCCCGCGTCGGGGGTGATCGCCGCGCCGCCGAAGCTGAACATCGACGTAAAGAACGAGCCCATCTCGCCCAGATCGCTGAAGTAGAACATCACCCATCCGAGGATGATGAAGAACAGCGCGTAGATATGCTGTATCACGGCGGGAGCTTTGTCGAGCCACTTCTTGAGCACGAATTTCTCGAGCACGAGCAGCAGACCGAAGTACAAGCCCCAGAAGATGAAGTTGAAATCGGCGCCGTGCCAGAAGCCGGTCAAAAACCAGACGATCAGCAGGTTGAGCATCTGACGCGGCACGCCCTTGCGGTTACCGCCCAGCGGGATATAGACATACTCTCTGAACCATGTGCCCAGCGAGATATGCCATCTGCGCCAGAACTCGGTGATGCTCTTGCTGATATAAGGATAGTTAAAGTTCTTGAGGAACTCAAAGCCGAACATATTGCCCAGACCGCACGCCATATCCGAGTAGCCGGAAAAGTCGAAGTAGATCTGGAAGGTATAGGCGATGATGCCGACCCATGAGCCGAGCCATCCCATCTCGCCGATCTCACGCATACTGTCCCATAACGCGCCCATCTGGTTGGCGATCAGGACTTTTTTGCCTAATCCCACACAGAACAGGCACACGCCCTTGGTGAACTGATCGAGGGTCTCGCGACGATGGTCGAGCTGATAGGCGACGTCCTTATAGCGGACGATCGGGCCCGCGATCAGCTGCGGGAACAGCGATACATAGGTACCGAAGGTGATGATATTCTTCTGCACCGGCGCGTCGCCGCGATAGACGTCGATCGAATAGGACATCGTCTGGAAGGTGTAGAAGCTGATACCGATCGGCAGGGGGATCTTGAGCGCGGGGATATTCAGGAACGGCAGATAATTGAGCGTGTTCGTAAGGAAGCCCGCGTATTTGAAGAAGCCCAGCAAACTCAGGTTGATACAAACCGAGGCGATCAAAAATCCCTTGGCTCGTTTTTTGTTCGTCTCGCGGTATTTGTTGATGAAATAACCACAGGTGTAGTCCACGATTGTGGAGAAGATCATCAGGGTGACAAAGACCGGCTCACCCCATCCGTAGAAGACGAGGTTGACGATAAAGAGCAGGAGGTTGCGCCAGCGGCGCGGGCATACGTAATAGAGTATCAGCACGATCGGCAGATACATAAACAAAAATAACAGTGACGAAAATACCATATGCGAACCTCCTTTCTTTTTGGTGAATGGTGAATGATAAAAAATTGTAGGGACGAGCATTGCTCGTCCGCGGACGGTCAATGACCGTTCCTACAGTTCATTAAAACAGTATATTCTTTTTAAAGTCTTTTCCGCATTTCGGGCAATGGATCTGCTGTACGCCGGTGCGTTTTTTCAGCCTTAACTGCGCCTTGCAGTAGGGACAGGTCAGATATCGGTGGGTCTTGAAATCCCGGATCTTCATGTACTGGCGCTTGAAAAACTCAGCCACAACGTTATAAATGCTGAGAAAGCGGTTGTTCTCATACAGCCGCTTGGTGATATTGGTGGACAGCGCGCGGAAGATCGCCAACGCGCCCAACAGCAATACGACGATCATGATGATCGAGTTGCGGACAAACAGGTTGATCACATACAACACTGCCGTGACGATCCAAATGAAAGTATTCAATTTATCGTTTCCGTAACGACCCTGCATGAATTCAGCGATTTTTGTCAAAATATTACGCAAAACATCACCGTAGCCTTTTTATTTCAATAGTCATTGCGAGGCGTTGCACACTCACGTGCAACGAGCCGTGGCAATCTCAACTTAATTCTTTTACTCGCTAATCTTCATATTAACACACGCAAAATGGTTTTTCAAGAAAATAATTCCCCTTCGATATTGAATATTACTGAAAAATGAGGTATACTTTTAGGCAGATTGACGATTCAGATAGAAGTTAGGAGTGAGGAGTTAGGAGTGAGGAGTTTATGGCGGACGATACCGCGCCCTTTTGTATCGGAGTATGCCATACAACCGATTGAGCATGAGCGCAATGGCGCTAACACCCTCACTGAAAACGAAAAAATGGATCATTTCAAACAAACCGTGCGGCATGACGCCGTTCGTGTCAGACAATATATCATCTCATTCTTCAAATGGTCGCTGATCGCGGTGGTCACCGGCGGGATCGGCGGCGCGCTGGGCGCGGGATTTCGCTGGGCGATCACCTACGTCACCGATATCCGCACGGCGAATCCGTGGCTGTGCTATCTGCTGCCCGCGGGCGGCGTGATCATCGCCTTTTTGTACCGCGTCACCAAGCTCAGCGGTCACGCGGACACCAACCTGATCATCAACTCGGTGCGCTCCGAGGACAAGGTGCCCATCACTTTGGCGCCCGTGATCTTCCTGTCCACCGTCATCACCCACCTCTTCGGCGGATCGGCGGGTCGAGAGGGCGCGGCGCTGCAGCTCGGCGGCTGTATCGGCAGCTTCATCGGCAGGGTCGTCAGACTCAATGAAAAGGATATGCCCATCGCCCTGATGTGCGGCATGAGCGGACTGTTCTCCGCGCTGTTCGGCACACCCCTGACCGCTACCGTGTTCGCGATGGAGGTCATTTCGGTCGGCATCATCTACTACAGCGCCTTTCTGCCGTGCATCGTCGCGGCGCTGACAGCCTTCGGCGTCACCAACCTGTTCGGACTGTCTCCGACCAAATACGTACTCGAGGACATCCCGCAGCTGAACATCGTCAACATCCTCACGGTCGCCGTGATCGGGATCGCGGCGGCGGTGCTGAGCATCATATTCTGCTTCACTCTGGAGAAAACGCATCAATACGCTGTGCGATTCTTCCGCAACGAATACCTGCGCACTGCCGTGGGCGGTACGGCGATCGCCCTCTTGACCCTGCTGATCGGAACACGCTACAACGGTATCGGCGGCGAGGTCATCGCCGAGGCGATCACACAGGGCAAGGCGCTGCCCTATGACTTTATCCTCAAGATGGTGTTCACCGTGATCACCATCGGCTTCGGCTATAAAGGCGGCGAGATCATCCCCACCTTCTTCATCGGCGCCGCGATGGGCGCGACCATCGCACCCCTGCTGGGACTGTCCGGCTCCTTCGGCGCGGCGGTCGGACTGATCGCGCTGTTCTGCGCCGTGGTCAACTGCCCTATCGCCTCTGTCATCCTCTCGATCGAGCTGTTCGGGAGCAACGGGCTCATTTTCTTTGCTGTTGCCCTTTGCGTGAGCTATATGCTGTCGGGCTACTACAGCCTGTATTCCGGACAAAAGATCATGTACTCCAAGCGCCGGGCGAGATATATCAACAAACAGGCAAAATAATACTATTTTTCAATAAAAACCGATATAACAAGCGTCTTCAGGAGAACTGCCATGTCATACAACATTGTTCATAAAATCTCATCCGCAGTCTGTATCCTCGCGCTGCTGTTCTGCCTCACCGCCTGCGGAAACAACAAGAATACAGCGGGCGATACAGAAACCGCCACATCGGACACCGCGCCGATGCTCAAGGATCCGGATAATATGCCCGAAGTGACGCTGAGCGCCGACATCGACTGGCAGAGCCTGTACTATGAGCGTTTACGCTCGCTCGACAGCGAGGCATATCCACGATGCGCTCTGATCTATCTCAACAACGACGAGGTACCCGAGTTGGTTCTGGATACCGACGACGAGAATCATGACGATATGCTGACCTATATCACCGAAAACGGTCTGTTCACTATCTCGGAAGACCTCATGGCAGCGGAGCAGACCGACTTCTCCTATCTCGAAAAAACAGGCAGGTTCCTGCTCAGCAACAAGGACAGCCAAATCATCAATAATGTCGCGGACAAGACCACCGGGAAAGCCACTACGCAAAGGAGCCGCTACGCGTGGATCTGCTACTTCAACGGAGAGCTGCAGGATATCACCTATTATCTGACGGAAGATCGTCTCGGCGACGGCGATCCGTACACCAAGATCTCGGATCTGACCCAAAACCCTTCCGTTTCGGTAAAAGCGGATCTTCCCTCGGCGATCAAGGATTACTATGACGTCGATCAGGCAAAAACACCCGAGTTCATGTCGGTCGACGGTATGATCGACAGCTTGAAGGGCGATCGGAAGGCTCCGGATCGTAAGGCGGGCGACTACAGCGGCGACGTCCATTCTCTCGTGAGTACCTACAAGGACGTATCCGGCAAGGTGGTCATCTCCAATAAAGAGAAAACCCTGCATTATCGCATCCCTCAGATCGATCTGGAGGGTGAAGAGATCGAAGCCATCAACAAAGAGATCCTCGAATTATTCAATGAAGGGGTCGCTATGATCGAGAACCCCGACCGCAAGGCGACCGATCACCCGGGTTATCAGACCGCCGATTATTCGGTATACGGTCAGAACGGCGTACTGTCCCTGGTCATCAGCACGATCGGCTTCGGCGGTTCGGATTCACCCGATCAGCATTTCATCTATAACATCGATATTACCGCCAAAAAGAAGATCGACAACCTCTGTCTGCTCAACAGCTACGGCGTAGATCCTCAGCTCATCGAGACCGCCTTTACAGAGCAGGTCGGGCAGTTCTTCACCAAAGATCAATTTCCCGCGGGAACATCCGAGGACGTCATCGACGATCTGTACCGGGAAACGGTAGAGATGTTCTCCCCTGTCGACGTTTTCAACCTTATATATTTTGACGACGCCGGCAATCCGACGGTACTCTACCGTCAAAAACAGCTCGCCGGCGAGCCCTATGTAGAGAAAGCCCTGACCCTCTATCCGTGATTAACGATCGTTCAACTAAAAAGCTCCCTCTGTCACCGACAGAGGGAGCTTCATTATAGGTTATGGAAGGCTCCCTTTGGTAAAGGGAGCTGTCGCCGGACACTCGTGTCCGGTGACTGAGGGATTGTATCAAACGTCCAAGCGTCAGCGAGATACAGTTTCCTTAACTTAATGAAATTGTGCAAAAATCAGAGGGAGCTTTATTGATTCTATTGTTCAACGCAGACGGGGATCAGACCTTTTCGCCGATGGTAAGCTCCTGATCCAAACCGAGGAGCCAGCGCTGGAGCAGGGTCGCGTCGACTACATCAAGATCGCCGTTTTGATCGACGTCGCCGAGCTTTTTGATGGAAGCGGTCGGGTTCTTTGAGCCGGCGAGCACGCGCTGGATTTGGGTCACATCGAGGATCGTGATCTTGCCGTCTTCGTCAGTGTCGCCGAGCAGTTGAGGTCCTATGACCTTGAAGTCGACGCTCTTTGTGTTGTTGAAATAAAGCGCCTCCGGAACCGTATGGTTCGGGTTAACTTCTACAGTCGCGGTATATTCCCCCGGCGGCAGCTGTGCCTTAAAGCTGTAAAACAGATAACCCAAATAGTAATCTGTAGTAGGGATACGAATAGAGTTCGGAAGAGCATAGCTCTTTTGCAAAACCACCTCTTCCTGCGCGTCGGTCACCGTGAGCCGTGTAGATATCCCCTCTTCCTGATTGAAATAGTCAACTGCCGATTGATTCCTCAGGTACGGGCAGAAATAGATCGTCGCGTCTTTGGAAAACTCTGTTTTAGATTCTTTAAAGTACCAATAGCGTTTCACACAAGGATCATAATCATCACTCCAAAAATTCGGATCCGAAATGACTTCCTCATGATCTAATTCATCGAATCTTTCATAATCCTTCGGTTCATCGGTCAGTTTCAAATCGTAGATTGCAGCGTCCGGCGAAGTCGACTTGTCCAACGTCGCGTCAGGTGAGGTTTCAAAGGGGATATCAGGGCTGTATGGCTTTAGGACATAGGCTGTACTGATACTGACGTCACAAACGGTCGGATCGCTGTACCAATAGTACCAGCCTCTATTTTTCAGCTTCTTATATTCGATCGGGATCATACTCATCACGTCAGGAGCGGTGCGGCGGTCTTTTCCCTTCTTCGCCAGATTGGAGTCGGAATCGGTGACGAAGATATACTTGTAATGCTCCTTACTGTCGGCGGGATAGTTGGGATCAGTCACAAAGCCCCACAGCGTGACCGCGTGAAGCCCAAAATATGAATATTCTTCGAAGCGGTACAGATCCAAACTGAGCTCTGCTGTATAGCCCTCGCGAAGCCTGTTGTAGATGGCTTCGGTCTCTTCGTCAAAGTCGTAGCCCTTTATCATGTCAAAGCAATCATACTGCGGAAAATACCCGCCAAATCCGGGAGAATCGTATTCCCAGTTCTCCGCAACTCCGCTGAAAAACCATGAGAAAACAGTTGCTTTATCAGTACCTCGATTTGGGAAAGCCTCGAGAACTTTTTCAAACACATCGTCGCTGTTGGTAAAGCCTGCCTGCGCCGCCCAGCCGGAGCCGACCAGCATATTGGAGGCTGTCGCCGGTCCGCACATCAGGTCGTCGTCATCGCCATACCATGTCTTTTCCACATCGATAAAGCCGAGGTTCTTCATCTCAAAGAGCTTGCCCTCCACATAATTGTCGATGATCGCTTTCTTGATCCGCGCTACGTTGTTCTTCGTGAGCCCGGTCAAAAACACATTGTAGCCGGTATCGGGCATGACGAAGTCGGCGGTATAAAAGCCGTTCATCATCGTCCCGTCGAACGCGCCGGTCACCGCGCGCTCGTTTTGATGCTTGACCTCGAGCACCGGCTCGCCGTCATCGGTCAGCGTAAAGCTGCCGTCAACAGGCACATCCTCCGCCTTTGCAACATCCACCTCGATCGGTGTTTCATTTTCCACATCGCCGGAGCCGGTGATCTCACCCGTCGGCTGAGCCTCCTGCGCGTATACAGCCACAGGAAAGCCGGTCAAAAGCAGCGCCATACACAGCACGAGCGAAAAAATGCGTCTATTCCAATTCGTTTTCATGCCACCTATCCCCTTTGTTGTGGATTAATCATATGTTTATGATTTTTCAATATGATTTTATATATTATATTATACAGTAGTTATTATTATAATGCAATACAATTCGTCAACATCACAGGTTTTTTACAGACTAAAACTCCCTCTGTGGCATAAGTCACAGAGGGAGTCGTTTTTTATGATGCAACGCAGACAAGGATCAGACCTTCTTGCCGATGGTAAGCTCCTGATCCAAACCGAGGAGCCAGCGCTGGAGCAGGGTCGCGTCGACTACATCAAGATCGCCGTTTTGATCGACGTCGCCGAGCTTTTTGATGGAAGCGGTCGGGTTCTTTGAGCCGGCAAGAACGCGCTGGATTTGGGTCACGTCGAGGATCGTGATCTTGCCGTCTTCATCGGCGTCGCCGAGCAGTTGAGGCTCTCTGACCTTGAAGTCGACGCTCTTTGTGTTATTCATATAAAGCGCTTCCGGCACCGTATGGTTCGGGTTGAATTCGAAGGTCGCTGTATAATCACCCGGTGGCAGCTGCGCCTTAAAGCTGTAAAAGATTTCACCCAAGTTACCATTGCGGATACCGAAGTATGTCGGAACATCATAATTTTTTAGGAAAATCACCTCTCCCTGTGCATCGGTCACCGTAAGGCGTGTATAAATCCCCGAATATATACCTTTCTCATCATCATACCTACAACGATAAACAACATTCGATTTGTTTTTCAGGTACGGACAGAAATAGATCGTCACGTCAGGAGTGAACTCTGTCTTTAATTTGCTGCGATCATATTCCGAAGCATAATTAGGCTCATATTCTTCTATCCAATAATCCGGATCCGATACGATCTCCTCATGATCCAATTCATCGAATCTTTCTTTGTCCTTCGGTTCATCGGTCAGGATCAGCGCGTCGACCGCAACGTCCGGATCATTCGCCCTGTCCAACGTCGCGTCGGGCGAGGTTTCATAGGGAATATCAGGGCTGTATGGTCTGAGAGTAGTAGCTCCATAGATCCTGACATCACAGACGGGCGGATCGCTGTACCAATAGCCCCAGCCTTTTTCGTACAGATTCTTATACTCGATCGGGATCATGCTCATCACGTCAGGCGCGGTGCGGCGGTCTTTTCCCTTTTTCGCCAGATTGGAGTCGGAATCGGTGACGAAGATATACTTGTAATGCTCTTTGCTACTTGCGGGATAACCGGGATCGGTCACAAAGCCCCACAGCGTGACCGCGTGAGCACCAAAGCATCCATGATCCTCGAAGCGATACAGATATAAGCTGATCGAAGCCGTATAGCCCTCATGAAGCCTGTTGTAGATGGTTCCGATTTGATTATCAAAATCGCCAAAGTATTCCATCATATCATTATTCTCATAGTTATACTGCGGTAAATATCCCTTGAACCCGGGGGAATCATAGCTCCCGCTGGTAATTCCGCTGAAAAACCAAGAGATAACAGTTTCTTCAGCAGTACCTTGATTCGGGAACGCGTCGAGCATCGCCTCAAACACATCGTCGCTGTTGGTAAAGCCCGCCTGCGCCGCCCAGCCGGAGCCGACCAGCATATTAGAGGCTGCCGCCGGCCCGCACATCAGGGAGTCATCGCCTCCATACCATGTCTTTTCCACATCGATAAAGCCGAGGTTCTTCATCTCAAAGAGCTTGCCCTCCACATAATTGTCGATGATCGCCTGCTTGATCCGCGCTACATTATTCTTTGTGAGTCCGGTCAGGAATACATTGTAGCCGGTATCGGGCATGACAAAGTCGGCGGTATAAAAGCCGTTCATCATCGTGCCGTCATACGCGCCGGTCACGGCGCGCTCATTTTGATGCGTGACCTCGAGCACCGGTTCACCGTCATCGGTCAGCGTAAAGCTGCCGTCGACAGGCACGTCCTCCGCCTCGGCAACATCCACCTCAATCGGCGTTTCATTTTCCGCAACGCCGGAGCCGGTGATCTCACCCGCCGGCTGAGCCTCCTGCGCGTATACAGCCACAGAAAAGCCGGTCAAAAGCAGCGCCATACACAGCACGAGCGAAAATATGCGTCTATTCCAATTCGTTTTCATGCTACCTATCCCCTTTGTTCCGAATCAATCATATTGATTATGATTTTTCAATATGATTATATATATTTTATTATACAGTAGTTATTTTTATAATGCAATACAATTCGTCAACATCACGGTTTTTTACAGACTAAAACTCCCCCTGTGACACAAGTTACAGAGGGAGTCGTTTTTCTGATTGAGATCAAATAGCGCTTTACGACGCGCGGTCTACAAATGCAGGATCGCCTGAGCGATCTGGAAGTAGACGAACAGCGAGATCGCGTCCACGATGGTAGTGATGAACGGCGAAGCCATGACGGCGGGGTCAAAGCCGATCTTCGCCGCGATCATCGGCAGGGTACAGCCGACGAGCTTTGCGATAAAGATGGTGACGACCATCGTCAGACATACCACCAGCGCCACCTGTACGGTGATGCCGGTATTGCCGAGCACCAGGCGGTCGAACAGCATGATCTTCGCGAAGTTCGCCGCGGCAAGCGTGACGCCGCACAAGAGCGATACACGCGCTTCTTTGAAGATGACCTTAAAAATGTCCTTGAACTCGATCTCATCCAGCGAGAGAGCGCGGATGACGGTGACGGACGCCTGTGAACCGGAGTTACCGCCGGTATCCATCAGCATCGGGATGAAGGCGGACAGCACCAGCGAGCCCGCCAGCGCGTCCTCAAAGCCGGTGATGATCATACCGGTGAAGGTGGCGGAGATCATCAGGATCAGCAGCCACGGGATACGCGCGCGATAGGTCTCGAACACGCCGATACGGTCATAGGGCTTGTCGGTGGTCGGCGTGATAGCCGCCATCTTCTGGATATCCTCGGTCGCCTCTTCTTCCATGACGTCGATCGCGTCATCGACCGTGACGATACCGACCAGACGGTTCTCTTTATCGACGACGGGCAGCGCGAGGAAATTGTACTTGTTGAACATCTGGGCGACCTCTTCCTGGTCGTCAAGGGTGTTGACCGAGATCACGTTGGTCTCCATGATGTTCTCGATGACCTCGTCATCATCGCTGAGCAGCAACGTCTTGATGGTGACGATACCGATCAGGGTGGAGGACGCGTCCGACACATAGCAGGTGTAGATGGTCTCCTTGTCGATACCGGTGCGGCGGATGCGCTTGATCGCCTCTTCCGCGGTCATCTTGGGACGGAGGATCACGCACTCGGTCGTCATGATCGACCCGGCGCTGTCCTCGGGGTATTTCAATATTTCGTTGATCTCTTTTCTTGTCTGGGGATCAGCCTGTCTGAGGATTCGCTTGACCACATTCGCGGGCATCTCCTCGATCAGGTCGACCGCGTCATCGACATACAGCTCGTCGATGACCTCCTTGAGCTCCGTATCCGAAAAGCCGTGGATCAACAGCTGCTGGGTCTCTTCATCCATCTCGACAAAGGTCTCGGCAGCCGTTTCCTTGGGCAGCAGTCGGAACAGCAGAGCTGTCTTCTCACTCTGCAGATCCTCAAATACCGCCGCGATATCGACGGGATTCATCGTGTTGAGGATGTCGCGCAGGGTGGAATAACGCTTGTTATCGAGCAGGGTCTGGATCGTCTCGAACAAGCTCACAGTATTCCTTTCCATAAAAAAACCTCCTACGTTTTGGTCTCGCGGAGGCACTGTAGAAGGGGTATTGCGGCTGTCTGCCGATTTTCAGTGAAAAACAGATAACTCCGACGCCGCTCGCGCGGTCACGCAAAGCGCCTTTTACGGGCTGTCATTGCAGAACCTCGCAAACGCGCTGTTCATCTGCTTTTCACTGAAAACCGGATCCTCAGGATCCTTACCGCAATACTTGACACTTCGTCGCCCTCCGGCAGCGCCGCCGGTACTTCCGGTGTCCATATCTTCGCCTCTTTCGTGATTGGATTCTGTCGGATATCGGCTTATGCCCTATCCCCACAGTAATTCTATTTTACTCCCCTGTCACTAATAAGTCAATCAAAAAATCGACGAATTTTAGGTAATATTTATCTTGATTTTATGAAAATGATAATCTATAATTAGAGCTGCTGAAAAACAGAAACGAAACAAGTATCATACTACGGAGAAAAAATGAACGACAAACTCGAAAAAACGCTCAAGGAGCTTTTACCATATATCATCGTCACCGGCATCATCTTTTTGCTGTTGCCGCTTTTCATGGGCAAGACCGCGTCTGCCGCGACCTATATCATCCAGATCGGCGTCTTTCCGCTGACCGCCTTCGGCTGCGGCGTGTTCTATAAGCTCCAGAAAAAACAGAACAATCTTTATCTGTGCCTGATCGCGCCGATCTTCTACGCGCTTGCCGCGCTGCTCTACGGCATGTGGAGAGCCTCGTGGTACACGGTGCTGATCTATATCGTCGCCTACTTTTTGTGCGGCTATCTGGGTCAGCTGCTCGCCGATGTGCTCCCCTTCAACAAAAAGGACGGCTCACCGCGCCGCCGCTCTCTGCGCCCCCGCCGTGTGAATGTCGAAGAAAAAGAAGCCCCGGCAGAGGATTTTCAGGCGGAGGATCCGACCGAGGATGTGCAGCTCGACGCCTCCACCACGGAGGACGATATCGAAACGATCCTGAACAATATCCATAACCGCAAATGATAAGGCTCCCGCAAGGGAGCTTTTTTTGACTTCTTTACAAAAACTTTGCCCGAAATATTGACACCTTTCTCTGTTATCATATATAATGAAACTATAATGATGATCTAATGAGATTGCCACTGGGCAAAACACGTGTTTGCCCCTCACAACGACTATTTGAATCAATACGGAGCGTCTTATGTTTCATAAACTGCGTGAAATGGATGAGCGCGTGCTGAAGCGGATGTCTGAGATCCACCGCCCCGTGCTGGACAAGATCATGGTGATGTTCACCTATGCCGGCACCGGCGGATTCATCTGGTGGGTCGCTTTTGTGATCCCCTTCCTGATCTCCCGCCGATACCGCGAGACCAGCGCGATCATGACCGCGGCTCTGAGCGTCAACTATCTGATCGGTGAGATCCTCATCAAAAAGACCGTCGGCCGCAACCGTCCGTCCACATGGATATCGGATGAAGACATGAAAATCAATAAGCCCAAGGATCATTCCTTCCCGTCGGGTCACAGCGCCTCTTCCTTTTGTGCCTTTACGGTCACGGCTTGGTGCTGTCCCCCGTGGATCTGGATCCCCGCGCTGGTTTTAGCGGGCGCGATCGCGTTCTCGCGCATGTATCTGCGGGTACACTACCTGACCGACGTGTTGGGCGGCATTGTGCTGGGCGTCATCAACGGCACATGGGTCACGCTGATCTTTAAGACGTTTATCTTCAAATGAATAACATGAACACCTCGTGACGATCACGGGGTGTTTTTTTAGAATAAACATTCTGACTGTCAATATATACTCAACCATTCTTATCCGACCGTTTTCTGATGACTGCCTGCATGACCCGAATGTTACAATTTTGAAATAATTCTGTATTATTCCGTTGGATAATTGACAAGCATGATATTACAAACTGTATAATCATTTCCCCTTTTTTCACAAAAAGAAGATAGGATAATTCTGTTAAAAAAATTATGGAAAACTATGAAAAGTCAAAAAAACGATGGATATATCAGTCGATTTGAGCGATTTGACCCCTGAGTTATTCCACTTATCCACAGAGTTATCAACATTTTTATTGAAAAATACGAATAATACAAATCGTATAATTTCTTAAAAATAATTATTTTTTGAAAATATAGCCCTTTGTAACCTTCGCCCCGGAGCGGAATAGTGTACAAGGCGCCTCTCATATCATATTACCGACTGTTTATCGCCTTTCGCCGAAAACAGGATACTGCTGTCACAGCGGTCGGGTCACCATTCGGTACGACCCGATACAATGATAATCGGATAATTGAGGGGTTCATATGGATAAGAAGAATATCGCGCTGTCGGAGGCGGCGGGCTGTGTATTGATCTACAGCGTCGCCGTGCTGCTGCACTTTGCCTATCCGCTCAGCTGCGGCGCGGCGCTGAGTATCGTATTCGGCGCGGTCAACGAGAGCGTATGGGAGCACACCAAGATCTTTGCCGCGCCCTACATCGGCTGGGCGCTGATACAACTGTGCTGGCTGAGGGTACACTTTCGGCAGTATGTCGTCGCCAAAGTGATCGGTCTCTACCTGCTGGCGGGTATGATCATCGGCTCCTCCTATCTCATGTCGCTGTTTTCGGATCATGCCGTCCTTTGGGCGGACATCGCCGCGTCACTGATCGCAGTGCTCACGGCACAGGGACTGACCTATCGACTGGAGACCGATGAGAACCGACTCAAAGACTATTTCTATCCGGCGCTGATGCTGTTGGGGCTGTACTACCTGATGTTCTTCTCCTTCACGATTTTTCCGCCGAAAACAGAACTGTTCCGCGACCCCGTCAGCGGCGGATTCGGGATCGTGGAGAAAATCGCCGAAAAAGAGCGATAATTATTTCATAAATTCTGCCTCATTTTTCGCTTTTATTCTTGCGAAGAAGCAAAGCCGCATACTATATATGGTATACTGTATTGGTATAAGTATGATTATAATGTGTAGGTATGCCTATGAACAACGAAAAGAATCAGCCGTATCAGAATGACGAGCTGCTGATCGGACGCAACCCGGTCGCCGAAGCGCTCAGCGCGGGACGCTCGATCATCAAGGTGATGGTCGCCAAGGGCAATCCATCCGGCGCCGCGGTGGAGATCACCGCCAAAGCCAAAAAAGCCGGTATCCCCGTACAGGAGGTCGAGCGCAAAAAGCTGGACTTCATGACGGGCGGCGCGGCGCATCAGGGGATCGCGGCACTCTGCGCGATGAAGGAGTATTCCTCCGTGGAGGATATCCTCAAGCTCGCCGAAGAGCGCGGTGAACAGCCCTTTGTCATCATCCTCGATGAGATCGAGGATCCGCACAACCTCGGCGCGATCATCCGCTCGGCGGAATGTGTCGGCGCGCACGGCGTCATCATCAAGAAGCGCCGCAACGCGGGATTGACCTATACCGCCTACAAAGCCTCGGCGGGTGCGCTCGAGTACCTGCCGGTCGCCAGAGTGACCAACATCGCGGACACCATCGATGAACTGAAGCGCCGCAACATCTGGATCTACGGCGCGGACATGAACGGCGAAGACTACCGCAAAACCGATTTCAGCGGCGGCGCGGCACTGGTCATCGGCAACGAGGGCAAGGGGATCTCCCGACTCGTGCGCGAAAAATGCGACGTGATCGTATCCCTGCCGATGAAGGGCAGGATCAACTCCCTCAACGCCTCGGTAGCCGCCGGCATCCTGATGTATAAGGTTGCGGAAAGCAGATAGCCAAGGCTCCCTTTGGTAAAGGGAGCTGTCATCGGCAATACCTTGCCGATGACTGAGGGATTGCATCAATAGAGCGCTTACAGCGCGACCAACCGAATCAGGTAGTTTTTATGGATAGAATACATAATAAAGAGAATGTTCCCTTTGCAAAAGAATTGAGAAAAA
>NZ_JAEQMG010000049.1 GCF_016680995.1 Ruminococcus difficilis
CTAATCCCCTTGGCTGTGTTTTTGCTGTATCGCTTTGACTTGTTCCTGTGTAAGCGAAACAAGCACGCGCCCGTTGATATCGGTCTGATAATACAAATCCGTTTTGGGATCGCGGTATATCTTAGTAACCATTGACGCGTCTGCCGCGCAGGCTGCTTCGCCGATTTGCAGCAAGAGCTTCCAGTAGGGCTCCGCGCATTCTGGCGTCGCATCCGTCATGGGATATTCATCAATTATTTGACTGCTCCCTGCTTCCACATCAATGCCGCAGCTGCGCAGAAACTCTATGTAATCGGACTCCTTAACCGTTATTTCTTCATGAAACGTCTGCGAGGGGTGAGCGTTCATCCAATCCTGCAACGCCTGCAGACTATTCTGCCTGATAACTTCATCCGGAACGAAATCGTTCACGCCGAAATGCTCATAAGTATTTGAACCGTAATATTCAACGAACAGCTCAAAACCCTTGTCGGTCGATATTATCCGCGCGCCGGTTCCGTATAATCCGCATTCCCCCAACAGTGTAAGACTTTTCTTTCTTGAACCAGCCTCTTGCGGCGCAGGTGAGTTTTTCTTTTCGGCCAAAGCTTCGGAAACGACGGCTTTTTGGGGTTCAGGATGCTTTTCGGAAGATTCAGGCGGCTTTTCCCGAAACCAAGCGTATATCCCAAAGGGAATATAGATCAGAAGGAAAAGAAGTGATATCATCCAAAGCCCCGTTTTGACGGATACAATCAGAACAAACAAAAAAACAACCGCCGATAATCCACACCTCCAGCCTTTACCATTGTTTTCATTCATAATACTAACCTTGTATATCACGACCTCGCACCTCGATCTCGAAACGATGATGGATAAGAAATCGTTTACTGCCGAACAAAAGAAAATGTGCCGTGCGCTTCTGGAGGACAAGAACAATGTCCTTTGGCTTGATGTACTGCACGGCATATCGGGCGGCGCGAACAGCGATATTGTTAAGGTAGCGCAGGAACAGCTCGGTAATGTCGGTGGTCAGCCTTATTGGTCTTGGTATGGATTCAGCTCTCGCGTCGAGTGGTGCTGCTGTTTCGTCAGTTGGTGCGCCAATGAGTGCGGCTATATCGAGGACGGTATCATTCCGAAGTATTCCGTCGTCGATGACGGCGCTGATTGGTTCAAGGCGAAAGGTCAGTGGCTTGACAAGGACGAGGAACCGCAGGCAGGAATGATAATCTTCTTCGATTGGGCGTATGACGGTCTCGATGGCGGCGGCGATCATACAGGTATCGTCGAGAAAGTCGAAGGCGGCAGAGTTTACACTATCGAAGGCAATTCAAGCGACGCCTGTCAGGAAAACTCATATCCTATCGGTTATTATGAGATAAAGGGCTACGGCGCTCCGGCATACTAAAGCAAAAGATACCGTCCGTTTGGGCGGTATCTGATACATAACGTTGAAAGGAGCTTATTGAAATGATAGGCAAAAGAATTAGATTCATTCGTAAAAAGAGGAATATGACAATGAAGTATTTGGGTATGGCGGTAGGCTTGCCTGAGAACAACGCGGATATTCGTATCTCGCAGTATGAAAGCGGAACGAGAACGCCAAAAGACGATCTCTTATTCAAAATCGCTAACGAACTTGGTGTTTCTCCCGACACATTCTCCGTTCCCGATCTTGATACCATATCCGGCGTGATGCACACCTTGTTTATCTTGGAGGATTTATACAGCTTTCGCTTCACGCTTGAAAACTGCGCATCCGACAAACTGAAAATGGCAATTAACGAATGGCATAGGAAGTATGAAAGCTATTCTAAAGGCGAAATCAGTAAAGAACAGTATGACGATTGGAGATATAACTATAAATAGAAATCGCCGCCCATCAGGACGGCTTACATATTACTGCCCCTCATTTTCAATAGATTGAATGTGTCTGGGGGCATAGCCGATTATTCCAGAAAGCTGTTCCCTTGTCATTCCTCTGGCTTCACGGGCTTTTTGATTGCCTGTCCTATCGGAGTGAAATCGAAATCAAAATGATTGTTCCTTTCGTCCATTAGCTCACCACCTATACTCTGAAAATCTTACTCTTATATTTTACAGAGATGTGGCTTCCAGTTAAACGATGTGAAATCTCTTGTGATAGGAGATTCTAATTCTTATAAGTGGAAATAAAAAGGCTAAAATCCGATTTATTTGTAAACTTTTACTCGTATGGATTGACAACTAATCAGAATTAGCTTATAATAAAGAAGGCTAATTAGAATTAGCAAAAAGAGAGGTGCAGTATGACAACAAAACAAAAAATATTGAATGAAGCCCTATCACTCTTTTCAGAAAAAGGATATAGTGCGGTTTATGTCGGGGATATTGCCGAAGCGGTAGGCATTAAAACGCCGTCACTATATAAGCACTATAAAAACAAGCAGGACATTTTTAATTCCTGTGTTGAAGTTTTCTCGGAGCGCATGGGAAATATCAGAAACGATTTGCAACTGCCGGGAAGCAAGACAGCTTCCTTTTCTTATGAGACAGTTACCGAAGAACAGCTTATTGAGGTAGCAAATGGACTTTTTCTATTTTATTTACAGGATAATGTGGCAGCAAAATTCCGAAAAATGTTGATGATAGAGCGCTATCATAACCCAGAGCTTAATAAACTGTTTGAAGATTTGTTCATAGGTGGTGCTGTTGCCCACGAAGAAAAAATATTTTCTGACCTTATGGACGCCAAAGTTATTAAGAGGGATAACCCCCATATTATTGCGTTACGCTTTTATACCCCTATCTTTTATTTGTTGCAAAAATATGATATGCGCCCCAACGAGGTAGAGGAAGCAAAACAGGAACTCGCCTTAATGGTACAAGAGTTTTGTAAAACCTATAAGCGAAAGGGGCTGCGAGAATGAAAAAATCAACAGAAAAGGTTTGGTATAAGCGTATGTGGATATACATAACGGGTGGTATTTTACTTGTCCTTACAGTCTATCTGATTGTTCAAGGAATACGGTGTAATATGGCAGTAAAATCCAGCGAGGAGAGCCTTGCTGCTTATGGCGCAAAAACAGCTCATTTGAGTTATGGAGATATGAGCTATGTTGATAAGGGCAAAGGTGAAGTAATCTTATCTGTTCACGGCATTTTTGGCGGCTACGACCAAGCCTATAATACCTGTAAAGATTTCAGTGCTGATTACAGAATCATTGCGCCGTCAAGGTTTGAATATTTAGGTAGTGATGTTTTGGGTAATGGAACTCCTGCCGAGCAGGCAACGGCATATATAGAACTATTAGATGAATTAGGGATAGAAAAGGTGTATCTTTTGGCAACATCAGCAGGCGGAAGTATCGCAATCCGATTTGCTTTGGATTATCCAGAACGGACAAAGGGGCTGATTTTATATTGTTCTGCAATGCCACTCACAGAAAAGCCCGAAAGCTATGCCGAATATGCAGGACCGCCTGCGTTCTTATGCAATGATTATGCAATGTTTTTGATTAGCCCATTGTTTGAGCCAATCATGGGAATGGAACCGTCTACAATTTACAGTATGCTTCCTGTCAAAGATAGGAAAGACGGTGTGATACTGGACGCTTCCATTACAAATCCCGACATGGCAAGAAACTTTGAAGATTATCCTATTGAAGATTTAGGGGTTCCGACTTTGATTTTTCACGCTAAGGACGATAAACTGGCAAGCTATACTGATACAGAAAAGGTAATATCACGGTTTCCAAACTGCACATTTATTTCATTTGAAAGCGGAGGTCATTTGCTAACAGGTCATGGTGAAGAAATTAAAAAGGCTGTTGCTGAATTTATATCAGAATAGCAATGCACAGATGTTGTTTTCAGCAGGAGGTAGCTGCATGAACGCAATAGAATGGGTACAAACCCTAATGAATACATTTATAGCGAGGTGGTGTTGATGATTGAAGTGTCGTGAGTTTGTCTAAGCCAGAACAGCGTTGTCTATTGTTTTCATATCTTTCTCCTTTGTTATCATTAAAAATTTGTTGTTCTGTTTCATCTGTTTCGATTCGTTGTTGAACGAGCTGTTCCGACATATTAACCCCTCCTTTCAAGAAAAATAAAAACCGGTCAGAAGCTTTGGAAAGCACAGACTCAACAATCTGATCGAGCAGGCGAGAGGATACAAAAAGTCAAAACAGCGTGACGCACGCTAATATATTATGAAAGGTTGATGAACAATGGAAAAGAGAATTTACGACAAAAAGACAGGCATTCACTACGAGCTGCAAGGCGATTATTATCTGCCGTGCTTGAAGCTGCCCGAACAGCCAAAGGTAGAAATCGGCATTTGGGGCAAGCGGCATTTACGCTACATCAAGCAACACCACAAAATCCGCTATACCAATCTGCTGACAAGCTGTAAGCTCACCGCCTACCTCGCCGACATCGACGAGCAGGCAGAGGATATGTTCTTTCGGTTAGTAAAACAACTTGCCGAAAAGGAAGGTGTAACCGAACAGCTCAAAGCAGAAAACCAAATGCTGTGGGTGAAGCGAATGAACAATATCCGCAACCGTGCAACGGAAATCATAAACGCAGAGTTGATTTACTCCTAAAGGCAACGCCGTCAAGTAGGATGATTCCTGCTTGGCGGCTGTTTTTGGTTTATCGGTATTGAAAGATTTATATTTTTGTATTATAATTAATATGGGTTAGGTTAATTATTTACGGAATAGAGACGTGTATTATGAAGCTTCTTGATTATGTTATTAACAAGACAAATGAATATATTGAAAATATGCCTAAGTCATTACGCAAGCGTTATGGACAGTTTTTTACCAGTAAAGAAACTGCTTCGTTTATGGCAGGCTTATTTGTATTGCCATCTAATAAGCAAAGTCTGAAAATATTGGACGCAGGTGCCGGATCAGGTATTCTTTCCGTAGCATTGATCGAGGAATTGCATTCTCATAACCAAATCAATCATATTGAGCTTGTTTGTTATGAAAACGACACTAATATTATCACTCTTCTGGAAGATAATCTTAATTGGGTTTCAAAGCATTCTAACATAGATGTTGATTACGAGATACGAACAGAGAACTATATTACAAGTCAAGTCTTTGAATATAACAATTGGCTTGGCGCAAATCCTACACCGGAAAAATTTGATTTAATTATCGGCAATCCTCCATATATGAAGATTGGAAAAGATGCACCAGAAGCAAAAGCTATGCCTGATGTATGTTATGGCGCGCCCAATCTGTATTTTTTGTTTACTGCTATGGGGGTTTTCAATCTTAAGCCAAACGCAGAGATGGTTTATATTATTCCTCGTTCTTGGACATCGGGAGCATATTTTAAAAAATTCAGGCAAAAGCTTCTGAATGAATGTGTTTTAGAGCATATTCACCTATTCGAAAGTCGAGATAAGGTTTTTGATAAAGAGAGCGTATTGCAGGAAACTATTATCATAAAGATAAAAAAATCAAACGAAAAGCTTGAGAAAGTCTGTATTACAACGACGCAAAGCAGTCGGGATTTTGAAAGTATATCAACATTTTGGGCACCATACGATACAATTGTCTCGGGCGCAGATAAATATGTATATTTAGCGACTAATTCCTCTGAAATCAAAACATTAGAATTAGTAAATACTTGGTCTTATACTCTGCCAAAGTTGGGAATACCAATGAAAACAGGATTGACTGTAGATTTCAGAAACCGAGAAACATTAAGAAATAAAGCTGAGGATAATGCAGTTCCGTTGTTCTATTCACAGCATATACAAAATGGCAAAGTAATTTTTCCTATCGGTAAAGAAAACGAGTATATCGTTACTGACAAACAAGGTTTATTACAAGATAATGCAAACTATCTGTTTGTAAAACGCTTTACAGCGAAAGAAGAACACAGAAGACTTCAATGTGGTGTTTATTTATCGAGAGTTTATCCTAAGTATAAACAAATCAGTACGCAAAACAAGATAAACTTTATCGGTGGATTAAGGAATCTATCTGAGTGTATCATTTACGGACTATATGTTCTATTCAATTCTACGTTATACGACGACTATTATCGTATATTGAATGGATCGACACAAGTCAATTCCACAGAGATTAATGCAATGCCTGTTCCTCCTATGGATGTGATTGAGTCAATGGGTAAAAATTTGATTGCCGAACACGATACTTCGGTGCAATCGTGTGATAAAATATTAAGGAGTTTTATTTGTGAAACGGATAGAGGAAGCAAGAGATATTTTGAAAGAATTGCAAGTGCCGGTTAAGCAGCAGTCTGATATGTGCTGTTATGTTTTATTGGCAATGGCACAGATAAACAAAAAACAAGCTTGGTCTGAAGCTACAAATAACTGGATTCGTATTCACGATATTATTGGTTATATAAAAGAGCAATATGACGTTGAATATGCTGAAAACAGTCGTGAAACTATCCGAAAACAAGCATTACATCATTACAGAAATGCAGCCTTTATCGAGGATAACGGAAAAGCGACCAACAGTCCAAATTATCGTTATCGGTTAACAGATGAAATGCTTGCAGTAATTCAAACATACGGAACCGTTTGGTGGCAATCTGAAAAAGAGGCTTTCCTTTCCAACCACGAGTCTTTAGTTAGTCAATATTCATCAAAACGTGAGCTCAGAAAAATGCCTGTTAGAATTAATGGAATAGATTTCACATTCTCGCCGGGAAAACATAATCAGCTTCAAAAAGCAATAATTGAAGAATTTGCTCCAAGATTTGCACCAAATGCGGAATGCTTATATGTTGGTGATACTACTGAAAAAGACCTTGTTAAAAACATAGAAAAGCTCAAGGAGTTAGGCTTCGAAATAACTTTGCACGATAAAATGCCGGATGTTGTTCTATATTCGGAAGAAAGAAATTGGATTTATTTTATTGAATCGGTCACATCTGTAGGTCCTATGGATCCAAAACGAATTATTGAGATTAACGAAATGACTGCCGATATATCTTCTGGTAAAATCTTCGTTACGGCTTTCCTTGATTTCAAAACATTTAAAAAGTTTTCCGAAACACTTGCTTGGGAAACAGAAGTGTGGATTGCCGATATGCCGGATCATATGATTCACCTGAATGGTGATAAGTTTTTGGGACCGAGATAAATTCGATTTTTAGCAACTACAAGAGGTTTTATAATGGAAAAAATATGTAAAATAGTTTATTTTGATGAAGAGTCCATAACCGACTATGTTCAGATAGTTGCAGGAGGGGAGCTTGAGTCCACCACTGAGCTGTTACGATCAAGAGATGCTAGTGAGGGTCAGAGTGGTAATGCAAAAGGTAAGGCAGGAATCAGCGGCGTTTTTAAAGCTCTTCTTGGGTGGGAAGCAAGCGCTTCTGCGGAGGTGTCAGCAGGTCTAACCTTTAATACCAATAAAATGGTTAAGAATATTGTTAAAAATACCATACTTACAGATTTTCTTAATACTATAGAAGGTGCGACAAAAGAAGGCTCGACAAAAAGTCAAGCAGTTTCACGCCTTCCAAAAGGAACTATAAAAAAATTCAAAGGTTATCGAATATCTACCGTAGAAAACTCCTTATCATACATAGTGATGGTTTCTCCATATTTAAGTATGTTTAAGAATGGTACTTCAATACCCGCTGGTGAATATAGCATTGCTATAGAAAAATTAGATACTGTATTAAAAAACGCAAAGGGTTACTATGAATTTGTCGGAACAAAAGGAAATAGTCGTGTAATACTTCGATTTAATATTAATTCTTTTCGAAACGGATATACAATTAGCGATTTATTAAAAATGGATTTGAGCGTTTATGCTATTAAAGTTGGAAAAACCTCACTTGATAATCTGGATGTGAATAAAGAATTGGGAATGAATGTTTCTATTATTCCCAAAGATAACCCATCATATAATGATAATTCAGAAAAAGATGAAGCGAAAACTGATAGCCCTGTTCTTGATGTGTTCGATGTATTGCTAGCTGGAGTGGAAGCGAA
>NZ_JAEQMG010000005.1 GCF_016680995.1 Ruminococcus difficilis
AGACCGGTACCCCTCTCGGGCGGCAAGGTAATGGTTAACAGCGACGAGGTATTTGAGATTATCGCTCAGATTCAGGACGCTATGCCCGCCGAGGTAAGACAGGCAAAGAACATCGTTGCTGACAGAAAGCAGATTCTCAACGAGGCCAACAGCGAGGCGGAGAACATTATCCGCGCTGCCGAGGAGCGCAAGAAGATCATGCTTAACCAGAACGAGCTTGTCCGCGAGGCGCAGGCTAAGGCTAAGGAGATCGTAGACGACGCCAAGGCTAAGTCCGCCGAGATCCGCAAGGCTGCCAACGTCTATGCCGACGGTATCCTCAAGCGCGCCGAGGAGAGCCTTTCAACCCAGCTCACCGACATCAAAAAGACACGCTCGACACTTGCAAATTCCCAGAAAAAGTAATATCTCTGATACTTTTATAAGGTCTGACGAAATAGTCAGGCCTTTATTTTTTGGCTGATAGCGGGCAAAATCCGGCATTTTGTATGTGTTTTATTACTTGACGGAGTAATTTGGGAATAATAACGAAATTTTTATTAAATTGTAATATCTGCTTGATTTTTGGAGCCTTATAGGTTATAATAGTGATAGTCGGTGTCATTTTGTGTCATTAAGTGACAGTTGAGTGCCGAAATTCGCAAAACGGAGGTGGGCAAACGTGTTTTTGGGTATGTCAAACCATAATATAGACTCCAAGGGCAGGATCGTGTTGCCCGCGAAATTCCGTGAGGAGCTCGGCGAGAGCTTCATTGTCGCGAACGGCTTCAACTCAAAATGCGTTCAGGTGATGTCAAAGACGGAGTACGAGAATATCTCCGCGCGCATCCGCCAGCTTCCCGCGAAGCAGGCGATGGCTATGCAGTACAACTTCACCGTGACCGCCTCGGAAGTGACTCCGAATGCTCAGGGACGGTTCGTGATTCCGCCCGCGCTGCGCAAGATCGCCAAAATCGAGGGCGAGGCGCTTGTGCTGGGAATGGATACCAGAATCGAGATCTGGAGCAAAGAGGTATATGACGAGTTCATGCTGTCGCAGCAGCCCGTGCTTGACGAGGCGCTGGAGAACTTCGTGTTCTAGGAGGGCGTTATGGAATTTTCTCACAAGCCCGTCCTGCTCAACGAGGCGATCGAAGGACTCGCAATAAAAGAGAACGGAATATATGTGGACGGAACAGCAGGCGGAGGCGGCCATTCGAGCGAGATACTCAAGCGCCTCCGCGGCGGTACGCTGATTTCCATCGACCGTGACCCCGACGCGATCCAGACGCTGACGCAGCGATTCTGCAAGAACGAGAATTCGATCGTCGTCAAGGGTAATTTCGGCGATATGCGCGAGATTCTCGCCCAGAGAAAGCTCTACAGGGTCGACGGCGTACTGCTCGATATCGGCGTTTCCTCGCATCAGCTCGACACCGCCGAGCGCGGCTTCTCGTTTCACGAGGACGCGCCGCTGGATATGCGCATGAGCCAGAAGGGCACGACGGCGGCTGAGCTTGTAAACACCCTGCCGTTCGAAGAGCTGCGCAGGATATTGTTTGAGTACGGCGAGGAGAAGTACGCAGGCTCGATCGCGAAGGGAATAATCGCCGCGCGCGAAGAAAAGCCGATCGAAACGACCTTTGAGCTCGCCGAGATAGTCAAGGCAAACGTGCCCCAGAGGGTAAGGCGCGACGGTCACCCCGCGCGCAAGACGTTTCAGGCGATACGCATCGCGGTAAACGACGAGCTGGGCGCATTGAAGCGCGGACTGGAGAACGCGTTTGAGCTTTTGGGCAGCGGCGGAAGGCTCGCTGTAATCACCTTCCACTCGCTCGAGGACAGGATCGTAAAGCAGCAGATGGCGGCGTGGTGTCAGGGCTGTACATGCCCCAAGGACTTCCCGGTTTGCGTCTGCGGAAACACTCCAAAAGCAAAATTAGTCAATAAAAAACCCATTTGTGCAAATGAAACAGAATTGACAGAAAACCCCAGAGCGAGGAGTGCAAAGTTGAGAATATGCGAAAAAATTTAAGTTTTTTCTTCTCAGCTATGGACAAACGCGGTATTTTGGTGTAAAATATAACAAAACTGTAAATAATGTTACAGCTACAACAGCTTGTGATTTACAAAGCTGTTATGACTAAATATCCGTAAAAAACGGCTTCAAACCGTAATTTCGGACAGATTGTGTGTGAATTCCGAAATCAAATTGTTAAAATTTTGAAACTTTTTGATTTATAAGAATTAAATTGCCGTTCGTTTTTCGAGAACCGGCGCAAACGTGTGTTTTATGAAAATTTTGTATAGAGAAAGGCATAAGGTGCAATCCAATGGCATACAACAATAATGCTGCTTATGACTTAACGCTTTTTGACGAGGAAAATACATATTCCTCCGCCGCTCCCAAGCGACGCGAGGAGGAGCCTGTCAGAAAGCCTAAGAAAAAAGCTAAGAATAACGTTGTTGAGTTTTCCGAGGAGGACAAGCTCAAATCAAGACGCCGCAGACATAATCCCTTCAAGATGGTGCTCGGCGGATTGAGCGCGGCGGTAGTCACCGTGATCATCGGTTTTATCATTGTAGGTCAGGTGCAGCTCACCGAGCTTAACCAGCAGATCATTACAGCTCAGGAGACCCTTGAGGACACCCAGAGCATCTACACCCAGAACCAGATGAAGCTTGAAGCGAATCTCTCTAACGCCGAGATCGAGAAGTACGCCGCTTCTCTCGGTATGACCAAAGCCTCCAATGCCCAGAAGGAGTTTATCTCTCTTGAGGGCGGAGATAAAGCGGAGGTAAGCGTTCAGAAAAGTGAGAATATTTTCACCCAGTTTATCGAATCAATTAAAAATCTTTGGTCATAACATTCATTGAAATTAAATATAATGAACTGACAAATCAGAATGAGAGTTAAGACTGCAAATGTCTTGGCTCTTTTCCTTGTTTATAGAGGGCAAACGCAAAATGTCTGATTTCTCTGACATATTGCATGAAACTAATACACGATTGCGGTAGAAGGAGCTTATTTTGGAATATAACAAGAAAAAGTCAACGCCTCCCAAAAAGCGCGCCGACAAGGGACCCAACCAGCGGCTCCGTCAGCGTACGGCGGTCCTGATAATACTCATCCTCGTCGTCGGCTTCGGCGCTACTCTTTTGCGCCTGTCGTTTCTGACGATGGTTCAGGGCAGCGAGCTTCAGGAGAAGGCGGTAAACCAGCAGCTTAGCGACACCGTTTTAACAGCCAAGCGCGGTTCGATTTACGACGCAAAGGGAACCACCCTTGCAGAGAGCGCGTCGGTATGGCAGGTAGTGCTCGCGCCGATAAACTTCACAAACGACGAACAGCGTCAGGCGGCGGCAAAGGGCTTGTCGGAAATTCTCGGTCTTGACTACGAGAACGTTCTCGAAAAGACCAAACAGCAGAATTACTACACTGTCGTTAAGCGCAAAATCGAGGTTGAGCAGCGCGACAAGGTCATCGAGCTTCAGGAAAAGCTCACGAAGGACTACGACTGCGGCGCGGTCATTCAGCTCCTCGACGACTACAAGCGCTATTATCCCAAGGACGACCTCGCGTCCTGCGTAATCGGCTTCACCGGCGCGGACGAACAGGGTCTTGAGGGCGTTGAGTACAAATACGACGACTACCTCTCGGGCACCCCGGGACGAATCGTCACCGCCAAAAATGCCCGCGGCACCAACATGCCCTTCCAGTTTGAGCAGAACGTTGAGAGTCAGGACGGCAACAACATCTACCTCACGATTGACGAGGGCATTCAGAGCATCTGCGAAAAGCACATGGCTCAGGCGATAATCGACAACAACGTACTCAACCGCGGCGTTTGCATTGCGATGGACGTCAACACCGGCGCGATCCTCGCTATGGTCACCGCCAACGGCTACAACTTGAACGACCCGTACACCCTTCCGACCGATACGCAGCTCAAAATCAAGGAGCTGCCCGAGAAGGAGCAGGACGCAGAGGAGAGCAAATCTCTCGCGGCAATGTGGCGTAACAAGTGCGTTGCGGATACATACATGCCCGGTTCGGTATTCAAGATGTGTACCGCTTCAATGGCTCTTGAGGAGGGCAAAATCACCGACAGCTCGCGCTTTACCTGCGGAGGCTACATGCGCGTTGAGGACTACGACATTGGCTGCTCGGTAACCTCGGGTCACGGCACCCAGACCTTCCTCGAATCCTTCTGCCATTCCTGCAACCCTGCCTTTATTCAGATCGGTCAGCTTGTGGGAATAGATAAATTCCGCGACTATTACACCGCCTTCGGCTTCTCTGAGAAGTCGGGCATCGACCTCCCCGGCGAGGCGGACGACAGCTTCTGGCCTGAGGGCGAGATGGGCATGGTCGACCTCGCGGTTGCTTCCTTCGGACAGAACTTCAACATCACTCCGCTCAGCATGATAACCGCCTGCGCGGCTGTCTGCAACGGCGGCTACGTTCTCCAGCCCTACGTTGTTTCGAAAATCACCGATTCTCACGGCAACGTTATCAAGACGATGGAGAAAAAGGTAAAGCGTCAGGTAATCTCGAACGAGACCTCAAAGAAGATGTGCGACATGCTCGCCGCTTACCCCGAGGCAAACGGCGCTTCGGGCGGCTACGTTGCCGGCTACAAGACCGGCGGCAAGACCGGTACCTCCGAGAAAATCGGCGTTGAAAAGAAGCAGAGCTCCTTTGAGAAGGACTACATCTCGTCGTTCTGCGGTATCGCGCCGACCGACGATCCGCAGATCGCGCTGCTTGTTTTCCTCGACACTCCCGACGGCGGTGCGTACTACGGCTCGCAGATTGCGGCGCCTATCTTCATCAATATTATGACGGAGCTGCTTCCGTATCTCGAAATCAAGACGGACTACTCCGACGAGGACCTTGCGTACCTCAACGTCAGCATGGGCGACTACACGACGCTTTCGGTTGACGAGGCGCTCAAGAAGGCTGAGGCTGACGGCTTTATTGCAACGGTTGTCGGTTCCGGCTCAACCGTACTCTCGCAGATACCCGCGGTATCGAATCAGGTTGCGGCAGGTTCCAGCGTTGTTCTCTACACCGAGGGCAACCAGCCCGAAAAGGTTACGGTGCCCAGCTTTATCGGCTGCGCGGCATACGAGGCAAACAGCGTGGCGCTTGAGGCAGGCGTCAACGTCAGCTACAACGGCGCGGTAAGCGCAGGCGGCGTAGCGGTTGCCCAGAGTATAGCGGAGGGTGCGGAGGTAAGCCGAGGCACGGTTATCAGCGTCACCTTTGCCGCCAACACGAGCGAAGGCAACAGCGACTGATTTATTTCGGCATTTGTTCCGGTTATCCCGGTTTACATTGGCATACAAGCGAAAATGAAAGGAACGGTAAATATGTTAGTATACGGAATATGGACGTTTTGCGCGGCTATCGCTGCCTTCCTGATTTCGGCTGTGACGGGAAAGTTTCTGATTCCCTTCCTTCACAAGCTCAACTTCGGGCAGACTATCCTTGAGGACGGTCCCAAGTGGCACAAGAGCAAGCAGGGTACTCCCATTATGGGCGGTATCATGTTTATCATCGCAATCGCAGCGGTTTCGGTCATCAGCACCGTGGTCTATATGCTCACGGGCGCAGGCTTTATTGAAACCTACTTTGCGGACATCAGCCGCGAGGTCACCTTCATCTTCGCGGGACTCGGTCTTGCGCTCGCCAACGGCCTTATCGGCTTTATCGACGACTACACCAAGGTAGTCAAGAAGCGCAACCTCGGTCTTACGGCTATTCAGAAGCTCGTTTTACAGTTCGCTGTCGCGGCGGCTTATCTCGCCACTCTCGGCATCGCCGGCTACGGCACCTCTACCGTAATTCCGTTTGTAGGCTCGGTAGACCTCGGATTCTTCTATTATATTATCGCTGCGGTTGTGATCGTCGGAGTTGTTAACGCGGTCAACCTCACCGACGGCGTCGACGGTTTGGACGGCTCAATCACCTTCTTTGTAGCGGTCAGCTTCATGCTCATCGCCAGCAAGCTTTATTCTCTGGG
>NZ_JAEQMG010000050.1 GCF_016680995.1 Ruminococcus difficilis
GGGGTCGCAGGAGGAAGCGCTTCCCTTCTGAGCGTAGAGTCCGCCGCCGGCGTTCTTGGCTTCGTTGTCTGTGATCGTCGTGTCCCAAAGATTGAGATAGTTCATTGAGTCACAGTAGAAGGACTTGAACGCTCCCAGCAGACCCGAGCCGATAATGCCTGCCGCAGGATTTGCGGTTGTCACAACGCCCATAAGCGTTTCGGCTGCCGTGAACAGACCGTCGGTGACTTCGCTGTTTTGTTCTGCCTGCAAACAGATGGACTGAGTGGTCACAGCGCTTGCCGCCGTTACCGACATTGCCGATGCCGCCGATAAAATAATCGCGCCTGTCATAATGGAGGCTAACAGTCTTTTGATCCTGGTGTTGTTCTTCATCATTGTGATCGCTCCTTTGCTTTCGAAATTTGTTTTGGCTGTGCTTTTGTTTGATAATGTATTTGTTCTTTTCATGTTGATCTCTCCTTTAAGGGTGTTTCTCTTTGTTGTGTCTATAGCATAGCAAACCGACTACACCAAAAGTACAACAAAATCTGTTGTTTTTTAAAAATAATTGAAATAATTTTTTAATTATAGTAAAATTGCCTTAAGGAAGTGAAGAAATGGAAAAATCATCGCGGCTTCGTCGTTTGTGGGGCAAATATAAATGGATAATACCGGCAAGCTTTATCGCCTCGCTGGTTTTCAGCTTGACGGCAATAGCATTGTGCCGTGTGCGCGGTTTTGACGGAATGGAGAGCTATGCCGTATTCAACATCGGCGCGGATATTGTGAGCCTGTGCATATGTACGGTGCTGCTGTACAGCCTTGCGCAGGACAAGGACGGCTTCAGCGCATACACCGTCACCTTTGCTATGCTGATATTTTTCACCGCCGCACTGCTGTTTTCGGACGCGGCGTGGTGGGTTGTGGAGGGCATTTCCGGGCTGCGGCTCTGGAACCTTCTGATCAATGTTTTCCGGTTCATCGTTACCACCATGCTGATATTCTATTTCTGGCGGTATGTTGTCACAGCGCTGCGGCTCGACGGTGCGTACAGGCGCATTGCCGATATCATAATGAATATACTGCTTGTTCCTGCGGTTCTCGCCTGCTTTGCGAATCTGTTTGTGCCGCTGTATTTCAGCATTTCCGACGATGGCGTCTATTTCCGCGAGCCGCTGTTTTTGTGGAGCCAGCTATATTTCGGAATCGGTCTTGTCATTGCGACGATCGGCTTTTTTGTGTCCGAGGTTCCCGTAAAGGACAGACTGATCACCGCGTCATTTGTGCTGATACCCGTGTTCAACCAGATCATCACCCTCTACTCCTTTGAGCTTTCAACCGAATACTGCGCCATGCTGATTTCGATCGTGCTGGTGTTCGGCGTGCTGGTGACAAAGCGCGAAAAGGAGCATATCGCCATGGAAAAGGAACTTTACGAGGCAAGGGTAAATGTAATGGTCAGCCAGATCCAGCCGCATTTTATGTACAACGCGCTTACGTCGATCGCCATGATGTGCCGGATAGATCCCGACACCGCTCAGGAGGCTACGGTGACATTTGCGAAGTATCTGCGCGGCAATATGGATTCGCTCAGGCAGAGCTCGCCGGTCGCGTTTGAACAGGAGCTTGAACACCTCAAAAAATATCTGTATATCGAAAAGCTGCGGTTCGGCGATATGCTGAACATCGAGTATGACATCACAGCGACGGATTTCCGTCTGCCGCTTCTCAGTATTCAGCCGCTTGTGGAAAACGCCGTAAAGCACGGCGTCGGCATGGCGGAGGACGGCGGCACCGTGAAGATCTCCACCCGCGAAACCGAAACCGCTTTTGAGGTGATTATTTCCGACGACGGACTGGGCTTTGACGTTTCGGCGCCCATAAAGGACGACGGGCGCACGCACGTGGGAATGGATAATACAAAGCGCCGCATAAAAGAGATGTGCGGCGGTGAGATAAAAATTGAAAGCGCCGTGGGAAAGGGCACGACAGCCACGGTGATTTTGCCGAAGGAGGGACAAAACTTTGAGGATACTGTGTCTTGATGATGAGCCGCTCGCTCTGAAAATGCTGCAGCTCGCGGTTGAAAAAGCTAAGCCGGAGGCGGAGATCCTGACCTTTTCCAAGCAAAGGGAGCTGATTGCCGAGGCGGAAAGCGGCGGCTGCGACGTTGCTTTTCTCGATATCCATATGCGCGGAATGACGGGCGTTGAGGTGGCGAAAACGCTTAAGGGCATCAACCCTAAAATGAATATCATCTTTGTCACGGGCTTTTCGGAGTACAAGGGCGACGCGATGGATATGAAAGCGTCGGGATATATCATGAAGCCTGTCACGGCGGCGGAGGTCAAAGCGGAGCTGGAGGATCTGCGCTTTCCCGTAATTCCCCGTAAAAACGCGCTTCTTCGGGTTCAGTGCTTCGGTAACTTTGACGTTTTTACCCCTGACGGAAGCCATGTTCACTTTGAAAGGAGCCGTTCAAAGGAGATTTTCGCCTATCTGGTTCACCGCCGAGGAAGCTCCTGCTCTACAAGAGAAATCGCCGCGGCACTTTTTGAGGACGAGCCCTACGGCAAAAATCAGCAGAGCTATCTTCAAACGCTGATTGCGGCGATGAACAAAAGCCTTAAAAAGGTCGGCGCGGGAGACGCGATCGTAAAAAGCTACAACGCCCTTGCGGTCGACGTCGACAAGCTCGACTGTGATTACTACCGCTTTCGGGAGCTAGACGCGGGCGCGGTAAATGCCTATCAGAACGAATATATGAGCCAGTATTACTGGGGTGATTTTCTGTATGATGATTACGGCGGCTATGACGAATAATCTGCCTTTGCGCAGTATGGAGAATCAGGCGATGACAGCTCTGAAAAATGCGCTGCTTACCTGCGAAGCATAATTTATTTGCGAATAATCATACAGAAGTATTTGACTTTTTGCTCAAATACTTTTTGCTCAAATATTGATAAAATATAATGGGGTAGGGTTTTAGTTAAAAAAGGCTTAGTCCGAAATGAAATAAGTAAAGGAGGATAATATGAAGCGCAATATTTCAATTTGGCTTGCATTGAGTATCGTTGTTACCTTAGTTGTTTTCTCGTTGGTATTTGTGAAAGCAGCTTCAGTCAATCAGACGGATGTGCAGGCGTACTCAGGCAAATCGTTCGACGATGCTGAAGTGGGGGCTTCCGTGCCTCCGGAGTATAAATATGATCCGATCGAATCGATTTACGTCCGCGATGACGGCAAAGACCCCCACTTATTAGAGGGCGGGTCTGCGAAAATGACAAAGGTGTCGGATAAATTGTATCAGTATACCTTCAAAGACCTGACTCCCAACAAAAAGTACAAATTCCACTTCTGCGTAAATGATAATTTTTACGATCAATTTGCCAGGGGGTCTGATACTACCGACTATGGTTTTGATCGCGCGACTCCGGTATTTCGATATCCCCCAGGTTTTACCCCGCCGTCAATTGAGCTGAATCTTGTAGAACCAAACATTACAGTACCGCCGGACGGGTATTCGTATGACGCTACCGTTAGCCTGGATCTTAAATACTATGATGAGGAAGATCCCGGCAACGTAAACGGATACGGGGAGTACACAATTACGCTGGAGCGCAAGTATCGTATCAAAGACGAGACCGATTGGAACACCTTCTGCAGCCGCCTGGGTGATAATGATACGTATAACCGCTTCTCGGGCGAGACCGTCTATCTCGAGAATGACATCACCGTCAGCCAACAGGCGGGCTTACAGCAAGCACGACTTCTGCGGTATTTTTGACGGACAGGGACATACGCTGACTTTCAACTACAACGGCAGCGGCAGCGACGAATTTGTCGCCCCGTTCCGCTATGTCAGCGTCACCAAGCCTGCCGACAGTTCGGAGGATGATCCGGACGTTCCCGTCACCATCAAAAACCTCAATGTCAAGAGCACTATCAGGGGCAGCGGCAAACACGCTGCAGGACTGATCGGTCAGTGCTGGGGTGAAGTGAACGTTGAAAACTGTACGATGGATATTGACATTGATACCAATAAGGAATATGCCGCGGGATATGTCGGCAAGATCAATAACGGAACGTTCAACATTTCCGGCTGCACCGTCGACGGTACCATCAAAACCTCAGCGAAGTTCGCGGCAGGATTTGTGGCAGAGACAAGCGGCGTATGTAATCTCACAGACTGCCTCTGCAGTGTGACGATTGACAGCAGCGTAGAAGGCGACGGCACACACGGCGGCTTTATCGGTGTCCAGAGCAAGAACGGCGGCAATATCACGCTGGAAGGCTGCGCCTTTATCGGAAGTCTCCTCGGAGCTGATACGAACAACTGCGGCGGCTTTGTCGGCTGGCGTACCAAACAAATCACTATCTCCGACAGTATTTTTGCGCCTGAATCGGTAACTGTCAGCGGCACCGGCAGCGCCGTGTTTGCCCGAAGCATTGCTTCTGTTAACAACAGCTACTACTTCTGTGCGCTCGGCGAGGATTCCGACAATCAGGGAAAGCTGGGATACTCTGTCACCGCCGGAGAGAACGTCACCCTTGCTCTCAGCGGCGAAGAGACTCAATACAAAGTAAGCGGTATCACGGCTTGCAAAAACAACAGCGGCTTGCAGTACAACGGTACCTGATACGCGGGCGAGGAAGATGAAGTATCGCTCACACTTAGCCACCCGGATACTCCGGAAGGCTATATCTTCAGCGGATATAAGGCAAGCGCGGGTGCCCTCAATGAAGGCGTTCTCACAATGCCCGCCGAGAATGTAACGATCAGCGGAGGATTTGAATATGCCGACGGCGTAGGCACAAGGCTTGTCGGTCGTTCAATCTCGGTTGAAGGCGACGTCGGCGTAAACTTCTATATGGAGATTGATCCCGAAATCGCGGCAAGCGAAACTGCGTATATACAGTTCACCATTCCCACAGGCGACAAGACCGAAACCGAGACGATTCCGGTGAGTGAAGCCGAACGGAAGGACGGCTGTTACGTGTTCCAGTGCGATGTCGCGGCAAAGGAAATGACGTCAGAGATCAAGGCGCAGATCATTGACCCCGAAAGCGGCAAGTCGGGCGCCGTTTACACCTATTCCGTCAAGGAATACGCGGATGCTCTGCTCTCGCACGCGGAAGGCAATTGGAAATTCACAAAGGTTGCTCCGCTGGTAAAATCAATGCTGAACTACGGCACAGCCGCGCAGAATTATTTTGACAGGAACACCAAAAAGCCCGCAAACGCGGACTTGTCCGATGAGGATCGGACGCTCGGCGAGATCACTAATCAACTGGACGCGTGGGAAAACTATAAGGATATCAGGGGTATCGTTCAGCTGGTACACGGCAAAAATGAGCACAAAGGGCGTTATATCGCTTTTATGCGTTTTCTCGCATCCAACGGCTTTTTGACGATCATCAACGACCACCGCGGACACGGCGAAAGTATTATCGACCCATAGGACAGAGGTTATTTTTATCAGGGCGGCACCGCCGCGCTGGTGGAGGATCTGCACGAGATCACGCTGGACATCAAAAATTACGCGGCTCAACATTGCGGCAGAAGCGACTTTCCGGTCACCCTGCTGGGTCACAGCAGGGGCGCGCTTGCGGCGCGCTGCTACATCAGAAAATATGACGCGGATATCAGCAAGCTCTGCCTGACAGGTTCACAGGTTCTCCGTCGCGCTCCGACAATATCAAAAAAGGTCTGCGCGTCTTGAAGCTGTTAAAGGCGATCGAAGGCAAACGTTCACGCTCTCCGCTCGCCAAAAAGCTCATCATGGGTGTTTCCTATGAGAGAAAGTACAGATACGAGGGGTTGAGAAACGCCCAGACAAACTCCGAACGTGAAGCCGTCATCGAGCATAACAACGACCCGCTGTGCCGCTTCAACTTCACCCTGAACGGCTATGAGGAGATGCTCAGAATGGCGATGCTCGCGTATACGTGCGGTTACACCCCTCAAAATCCCGATATGCCCGTGAGGTTTTTCTCCGTTGAGGACGACCCATGCGCCTTGTCCCGCCGAAAATTCGTGGAAGCGATGCGGCTGATGAAAAACATCGGATACACCGACGTGCGCTGTCGGCTGTACAAGGGCATGCGCCACGATATCCTTCACGAAAAAGAGAAGCTGCGCGTGTATAACGATATTCTACGGTTTATCGAATCGGACAATAACAAATAATACAACAAGCTCCCCTGAACCTGAGCGATGCACAGGCAGGGGAGTTTTCACGCGGCAGCACGGATTATCCCGAACAGCACCTTCGTTTTGTCACCGTATAATAACTGACAATATTTACAAATCATAAAAAATGAATTTCTCCAAACACTACTAATGCGGCGACAAATTGCGAAGGCAATCCGCCGCTTGAGATAGATAGAAATAAGGAGAAAAAACCATGTCAAACAATAATAATCAGATCAACGTACCCGAGGCAAAGGAAGCCATGAACCGTTTCAAGATGGAGTGCGCCAACGAAGTCGGCGTAAACCTCAAGCAGGGCTACAACGGCGACCTCTCTTCAAGAGAAGCAGGTTCCGTCGGCGGTCAGATGGTAAACGTCATGTGGCATGTACGACAAACAGATTTTATGCGGAGTTCGTCGGCTTCAAGGGAGCAAATCGGGCGTGTTGTGTATACATACGGCTTGGCGGTATAACCTCGACAGAGTTTCATAAAATATAAAAAAGGAGAGCAACATCGGCTCTCCTTTTTTGAATTACCCAAACAATATAAAATATCTTACCGAATTGATATCTTACAAATTACCGAAAAAATAATCAACAGATTACCGAAAACCATTGACAATAAGAGTTGCTTGGGTATAATTGAAATTAGAAAACCACTTGCAAAAAGAGGATGTAGTTATGAAATATTATAAGCCGAGAATTGCCGATAAGCTATTAAAGAATAAGCTGGAAGGGAAAGGCGCCGTGTTGGTGGAAGGCGCTAAATGGTGTGGGAAAACCACGACCTGCGAACAAATCGCCAAAACCAAACTGTATTTGTCTGACCCTGAAAAGCAATCGCAATACCGCACGATGGCGGATATCAACCCTAAGCGTTTGTTGCAGGGAAAAACGCCGTTGCTGTTAGATGAATGGCAGTTAGCGCCCAAGCTATGGGATGCGATCCGTTTTGAGGTAGATCACAGAGAACATCTCGGACAGTTCATACTGACCGGCTCCGCTGTTCCCGCATCTTTTGATGAGATCCATCACACAGGTACGGGCAGAGTTGCGTGGGTAAAAATGAGACCGATGTCACTGTTTGAATCAGGTGATTCCTCGGGTGAGATCAGTCTGGGCGAATTATTTCAATCACCAAAAGAGATTTTCGGTCTGAATCTTTTGAATATGGATCAACTCGCTTTTGTCATTTGCCGCGGAGGTTGGCCTCAAGCAACGAAGCTCAGCGGCGAGGTCGCCTTGGAGCAGGCTTTTGATTATTACGACTCGGTTGTGCAGTCGGATATCAGCCGTGCGGACAATGTTTCCCGCAATCCGGAAAGGGTAAAACGGCTGATGCGCTCTTATGCGCGCAACCAGGGAACTCAGGCTTCCGCTGAACTAATGCGACAGGACGTCAAAGCGAATGACAGCGCCGATTTTGACTTGGATACCGTGTATTCCTATCTTGGAGCATTAAATAAAATCTTTGTCATTGAGGACGTACATGCGTGGAATCCAAATCTGCGCTCAAAAACAGCCATCAGAACATCTGATACGCGATACTTTGTTGATCCTTCTGTCGCAACGGCTGCGCTTGGATTGGGACCAAATGATTTGATCAATGATTTGAAAACCTTTGGCTTGCTATTAGAAACGCTCTGTATTCGTGATCTGCGTGTGTTTGCCGATGCGTTGAAGGGCGAAGTATACCATTACCGTGACAGCAGAGGATTGGAATGTGACGCAGTCGTTCATCTTCGCAACGGTTCTTACGGTTTGGTTGAAATTAAGCTGGGCGGTGATATGCTGATTGAAGAAGGCGTCAAAACGCTGAATGCCTTGGAAGCCGGTATTGATACGGATAAAATGAAGGCGCCTTCCTTCAAAATGGTTTTGACCGGTATCGGTGACTATGCGTACCGCCGTCCGGATGGAATCTATGTTGTTCCCATCGGATGTCTTAAGGATTAGCAGGAGATTTCGACATGAATGAAATAGAAATCATTGCCAGAGCGCAGATGTATCTGGAAAAGCTCGCCAACGGTGTGAATCCGCTGACGGACGAAGAAGTCGCAGAAAATGATGTTGTCAATAATGTGAGAATATCAAGGTGTCTGTATTATGTGACAGGAATTTTGAAGCAAATCACCACAACAGGTTCTTTTGAAATACAAAAGTCAGAATTTTCCTTATCAGCACAGCAGCTTGAAAGGTTTGCGTATTCACAAACGCCTTTGACAGTATCGGAAATCACCAAACGTCTCAATGAATTGGTGAATCCGTTGCAATGTTCCACGCTGAAAAACGGCGTTATCACGGAATGGCTGACTGAAATCGGAATGCTGACAAATGTTATTATCAATAACAAATCCAAAAAGCGCGTGACAGATAACGGCAGGAGTGTCGGTATTATCTCAGAGCAACGTGTGAATCAACAGGGAAGCACGTATGAAGCTATTTCGTATAATCTTAATGCCCAGCACTTTATTGTTGACAATATCCATTCTATTATCGAATTGAACAGAAAGAAAGCAACTAAAGCTGACGAAAAACGTGATGAGTGATCCGACATTGTTTGACTGATAAATAACAAAACCTTCCATTTCTCGTAAGATTTGCCAACTTTTAACGTCATATGTTCCGTGCGGCAAACAGAATACAGCCGCTCAAAATGGGATAACCGGGAGCAGATTGAGAGGGTTACATACGTTTACGGAATTGCGCTATAAAGCAACGGCTGCAGCATTTTTGATTGTTGCAGCCGTTCTCGTATGGACAAAACAATTTGGGTATGTTATAATCAAACTATCAAAGTGAAAGGAGTGTTCCTATGTGCTCAAAAAGTGAATTGCAAATTATCCTGACCGAGATCGCAAAGACAGCGAAAGAGACCTTCGGCGAGCAGCTTGATTCGGTTATTCTCTACGGCTCCTATGCGCGCGGCGATTACACATCTGATTCGGATGTAGATATCATGATCTTGGTGCGTGGAATAGCTCCCGAGGAACTGTGGAAGTACAGATCGTCAATAACCTCAAAATCATCTGAATTGGGGCTGGAATATGATCTTTTGATTGTTCCGCTGATCAAGGACGCAGAAACCTTCAATAAGTATATGAACGTATTACCTTTCTATCAAAATGTACATGAGGAGGGTATCCGCATTGGAGCATGAATACAAAATAGAGCTATCAAAAAGGCGAATAGAGCTTGCTCACGAAAGAATGAATACAGCCGGAATACTTTTAGATGCCGGGGATTATAAATCTGTGGCAAACAGGCTTTATTATGCGATCTTTTCCGCGATGAGAGCTGTGCTCGCTTTAGATGGTTTTGACTCCAAAAAGCATTCCGGAATCATCGCCCGATTCAGACAAAGCTACATCAAAACCGGAACATTCAGCACGGAAATGTCCAAGATAATTGATGACTTGGAGGTTATCAGAGAAGACAGCGATTACGATGATTTCTATATCATCTCAAAAGAAGATGTCATGTTACAATATCAAAGAGCCGAATTCTTTGTCAGCGAGGTTGAAAGATATTTGCAAGTACAATATAGCCAAACATAGCATAGCTGCGCCTATAATCAACAGGCGCGGCTGAATTTTTTAGGTTGCAAAAATTAGAGAACAAAGTTAGGAATACCCCAATGAATAAAACAGCTATTATCAACGGAAAAGAATACAGTTTCATAAAAACCGTTACCGATATTACAACCGACAGGACAGCTGTGCTCTGCGAGGACGAGCACGGCTGTCCGTTTGTTTGTGACATAGATATTTGGCAAAGCCATACGGTGAAGCCCATATCGGAGTTCAACAAATACGCTTCGCCCGACGAAAAGATCGCGCTTTTCAAGTCCCTGTTCATCGGCAGAGAGGATGTCTACGCCAAACGCTTTTACAACACAAAAACCGGTAACAGTGGCTATGTCCCCGCCTGCGCCAACGAGTGGGTGCAGGGCGTTTGCGATAAGAAGGCGTACAAGTGCGCGGCTTGTCCCAACAAGAGTTTTATTGCTGTGAACAGCCGCGCGATATACAATCACCTGAAGGGCGACGACGCGTTTTGCCGCGACGTCATCGGCACCTATGTGATGCTCCCGGACGAAACGACAAGATTCCTCGCGATTGATTTTGACGAGGAAAGCTGGCAGGAGGACGTCACGGCAGTCAGAACCGTTTGCCGTCAGTATGACATTCCCGCAGCCGTCGAGCGTTCGCGCTCGGGCAACGGTGCTCACGTTTGGCTTTTCTTTGATGAACCTGTTGCGGCTGCAACCGCTCGAAAGCTCGGCAGCGCGATCCTGACAAAAGCGATGGAGGAACGCCACGAGATCAAGCTCAACTCCTATGACAGAATGTTTCCCAATCAGGATACCATGCCGAAAGGCGGATTCGGCAACCTGATCGCGCTTCCTCTGCAAGGCAAGGCGAGAAAAGGGCACAACAGCGAGTTTATGGACGAGAATTTTCAGTCATACTTAGACCAATGGGAATATCTTTATCGAATAAAAAAGATAACCCCTTTGGATGTCGACCGTTATCTTGCCACACTGCATATTCAAAATGAGTTGGGTGAATTGGCAGCCGAGGACGAAAAGCCTTGGGAGAGAAAAGCGGATCATCCGGTGACGGCTTTTGATTTTCCGGCTGTTGTTAATGTCGTGGAAGCGAATCTGTTATACATCGAAAAGTCGGGAATCTCACAAAAAGCCTTGAACAAAATCAAACGCCTGGCGGCATTCAAAAATCCGGATTTCTACAAAAGTCAGGCGATGCGCCTGCCCGTGTATAACAAGCCTCGGGTAATCGATACATCGGAGGAAACAGAGCAGTATCTCTGCATTCCGCGCGGCTGTAAGGAAAGCCTGACGGATTTGATCACGTCGGCAAATTCCGCGATTCAATTTGACGATAAGCGTAACAGCGGCGATCCGATCCGCCTTCACTTTAACGGAAAGCTCAGAGAGGAACAGCAAGCGGCGGCTGACGAAATGCTCCTGCATGAAAACGGCATTTTATCCGCGACAACCGCCTTTGGCAAAACTGTTGTCGCCTCCTATCTCATAGCCGCGCGAAAAGTCAACACCTTGATTCTGGTGCACTCCTCTGCCCTATTGCAACAGTGGCAGAAATCCCTCTCGGAGTTTTTGCCCTTTGAGGATGAACTGCCCGAGCCGCCCAAGACGCGCGGCAGAAAACGAAAGCTCTCGCATATCGGTCAGCTCGGCGCGACGAAAAACACGCTCAATCACATCGTCGATATCGCGATCATGCAGTCTGTTGTCAGCGGAGACGAGGTCAGGGATTTTGTCAAAAACTACGGCATGGTCATCGTTGACGAGTGCCATCATGTTTCCGCATTTACCTTTGAGAAGATCCTGCGTGAAGTCAACGCGAAATATGTTTACGGTCTGACCGCGACACCCAAACGGCAGGACGGTCACCAGCCGATCATCACGATGCAGTGCGGTCCGATCCGCTATCAGGTGGACGCGCTCGCGCAGTCGGTCAAGAGGGATTTTTCCCATTTTGTGATTCCGGAGTTCACCGATTTCCGCGTCGCGGAAGCAGGCTTGAAATATCAGGACATTTGCGCAAAACTCTGCGCTGATGAAGCCCGCAACCGCCGGATCATCAACGATGTTATTCGGGCGTATCAAGATGGCAAAAATTGCATCGTACTGACCGAGCGAACGGAACACGCGGAGGTTCTGTTTAACTCTATTGAAGCCAAATGCAGCAACGTGTTTCTCCTCAGCGGCAAAGACAAGGCGAAAGAAAAACGCGAAAAGCTCGAAGCGATCAAAGCCGTTCCGCGGGCGGAAAACATGGTGATTGTCGCAACGGGCAAGTATGTCGGTGAGGGTTTTGACGAGCCGCGGCTCGACACACTGTTTCTCGCTATGCCGATCTCATGGAAAGGAACGCTCGCGCAATACGTCGGCAGATTGCACCGTAATTACGAGGGAAAAACCGAGGCGACAGTCCACGATTACGCCGATATTTTCGTCCCCATGCTCGACAGGATGTACCACAAGCGGATCCGCGGTTACGCGGAGCTTGGCTATGTCATGAACGGCTCCGATAAAGCGGAAACAAGCCTTGTCTATGACAGCGGCAACTTCTTCAATAAGTATTCCGACGATATCAACAGCGCGGTCAAAGAAGTTGTTATTTCCGCACCGACGATAAAAATGAGCTACCTGAAGCGCTTCCTGCCACTGCTCCCCGAAAGTGTCCACCTGACAATCATCACTGCCCCGATAGAAGAACTTGACCAACCGGAAAACGTACGCTTCATTTTCCAAGAAAAAGTCCGCCAAACCTACACTGTCATCGACAACCAAATCGTCTGGTACGGCAATGTCAATCCGCTATCCTATAACCGCACAGAATCATCGGTACTGCGCCTGATCAACGCCTCGCTCGCGGGAAAACTTCTAAATGAGGCAATTGGCAACCCGACATTGTTCGACAAAGCCTAACCAACATCTCCCTGTCTCGTCAGATTCTTCCATGCCAAACGTCATCTGTCCCGTACGACAGACAGAAATCCTCAGGAATAATCGGACATGTGAGGAGCATTTGGAAAGAGTAATTTATACATACGGGTTGGCGGTGTAGCATCTTATAGAATTAAATCCCGAGGAATCTTCGGAATTTTTTGTCTTTCTCAATAATTATACTTGATTTTATTATACTTTGTGGTATAATATGCTTATAAGCTTTTACCGAGGTGAAAAGAGATGCGGGAATTTGTCAACAGAGAGAACGAAAAACAATTTTTGGAAAAGGAGTTTCTAAAGAATGCAGCTTCGATGATAATCATTTACGGTCGGAGAAGAATCGGAAAAACTGCGCTGCTCAAGGAATTTATCAAAGGCAAAGAAGCACTGTTTTTTCTGGCAACGGAGGAAAGCGAAGCCGAAAACAGAAACGCTTTCAAAAATGCGGTTGCCGGGTATATTCATAACCCTTTACTCAGTCAAACCAATATCGACGACTGGCAGACGCTGTTTGAATTGATCTTCAAAGACAGACCGGATGCGCGAAAGCTGATCATAATCGATGAATTCCAGTATATCGGAAAGTCCAATCACGCGTTTATCTCGGTACTGCAAAAGATTTGGGACACCATGCTCAGTGATAAAAACGTGATGCTGATCCTGTGCGGTTCGCTTGTCCATATGATGTATGCACAAACGTTGTCATATGACAGTCCCCTATATGGCAGACGGACCGGACAGATCAAAATGAAGCAGATCGCGTTTCGCTATTATCACCGGTTCTTTCGGGATTTGAACGAAAGACAACTCATTGAGTCTTACGCCGTTACAGGCGGTGTGCCGAAATATATTGAGTCGTTTGAGCCGTACTCAGATATTTATACAGCCGTCGAAAACTGCGTTTTGTCGCGGGAGAGCTACTTGTATGAGGAACCGAACTTCCTGTTAGAGAAAGAGGTGCAGGATGTCGGAAGCTATTTCTCCATTATCAAAACGATCGCGGCGGGAAAGGAGAAGCCCGGAGAGATCGCCGCGGCATTGAGTGTCGCGCAAACGAATCTGCCAAAGTACCTTGGGGTTCTGATCGATTTGGATATTCTGGAACGCGAGGTTCCCGTAACGGAAAGCAAGCCCGAAAAAAGCAAGATGGGGCTGTACCGGATCAAGGATAACTACATCCGGTTTTGGTTCCGGTTTATCTTTCCGTACCGTTCCTATATCGAAATGGACAACACGGATTTTGTCATGAAGAAAATCCGGGAGGGATTTGTGCCGAATCATGCGGCATTTGTATATGAGGATATATGCCGCAAAGAGTATATGACAGATTTGGTGACTAAAGAAACATGGGATTTTGTTCCCTCAAAAATCGGCAGATGGTGGGATCGTTCGGATACGGAAATCGATATTGTCGCCATTGACGAGCATACGGATAACGTCATTTTCGGTGAATGCAAGTTTACAAGCAGCCCAATAGATGTGGATGTGTATTATCATTTGTTGGAAAAGATCAAAAAGGTCGACTGGAGAAAGCTGACCAGAAAAGAACATTTCGTCTTTTTCAGCTTCAACGGTTATACCGAAAAAATGGTAAAGCTGGCAGAGGAGAGAAAAAATATCGTATTATATGAATGAGGGTCAAGATGAATAACTGGAAGCAAATGTTTACATCGAAGATACTGGATCGCGGATATGCGTATTACACGGATGGTTTGGTGGAGGATTTATTCCGTGATGGGGATACGATTACCGCCGTCGTAAACGGAACCGAGGACTACGAGGTGGCAATCATTTTTGACGGAAACGAGATTGAAGAACTGTTTTGTACCTGCCCTTACGCCGAGGATGGTTTTTACTGCAAGCATATGGCGGCGGTGTTGTATGAGTTGGAGGATACGAAAGAGGTTCCCGTCAAGAATAATTCTGCAAATCAAGATATTACCGAAATGGTAAACAGTGCCGATGAACAGTATGTGCGCGATTTTCTCGCAAATATCTTAAAGGAAAACGAGCTGATCTGTCAGCGATTTATGATGATGCTTCCGAATCAGCGGAAGCGTTCTGTCAAAGATTACAAGGCATTTGTTGATGCGATCATCCGTTCTCATACCAACCACAGCGGCTATGTCGAGTACCGTGACGCAGAGGCGATGATTGATGAATTATTAGATATTGTCTATGATCTCGACCTCTTGATCAAAGACGGAAGAGCGCTTGACGCATTTGAAATATCGCTTTATATTTTGCAGGAAACACAGGGGACCGATCCGGAACACGAGGATGTCTATTTGCTGTATGATCATCTGGCAGAGTATTGGTACAAAATAGCTGAAACCGCGACAGCGGAAGAAAAGAATATCATTTTTGAAAGACTTTTTAACGGCATTAATCACAGGCTGTATCCGGACGAATATATCAGGACTTTTTTGTTCCATGCTTTTCGCGAACCGAGATATTTGCCGAAGCTGTTTGAAACGCTGGATAGTGAAATTGAATCTGTAAAACATGACAGGTACCAATACGGAAATATGGTTCTCCGCAAACTCAATTTGATGTCGGAAACAGGAACGGATTTTACGATAATTGAAAAAACGTGTCGGGAATATTGGGATAGTGATTCGGCGCGCCAATGGCTGGCAAAACATTACGAACTGCGCGGACAAATTCAGGATGCCATTCAGGTATATGAGGAGGGTATTCAGCTCGATCGTGAATATCGGGGGCTTGTCAATCAATACCGTGATAAGCTGTTGAGACTCTATCAGCAGATCGGCAATGATGAAAAATATATGGAATACCTTTGGCTGTTGGTTACAGATGGTGAAAAAGAATACTATCGGGAGCTGAAAAGTCATTATACGGATGAAGAATGGCAGTGTGAACGCGAGAAAGTGTTTCAATGCTATTTCTCTCTCGCGTTAGCGGATATGTACTGCGAAGAAAAGCTCTATGACAGGTTATGGGAGCTTTTGAAAGAAAAGGATTTACAGATGATATTGGGATATGAAGACGTGCTGCTGCCGAAATATGCATCGGAGATTTTGACGAAATACAGATACAGCCTAAACAGAGCGGCGACGCAGGCAAGCAACAGAAGCACCTATCAGGAATGGGTGCGGCTGCTGAAGCGCATGGAGAAAATCGACGGCGGAAAGGAACTTGCACAGCAAATCGCAAACGAATGGCGTGTCAAATACAGAAACCGCCGCGCCATGATGGAGGAATTGAGTAAGCTGTAAAGAATGAATGTCGGTTTGTTTTAATCATCACCGAGGGGATCAGCAACATCGGAATGGTACCGACCGACATTTCTCCCTATGCGTATAGAAGAGAAGACAGTGTATATGTTGCTCCCATAATCGGCATTCCAACATTGTACGACAAAGCATGACCAACATCTCCCTGTTTCGTCAGATTCTTCCATGCCAAACGTCATGTGCCACGTACGACAAACAGATTTTATGCGGAGTTCGTGGTGTGAGAGGGGACAGGTTGAGAGGATTACATATCAATACGCGTTGGCGGTATAAGAAAACAGCGATGCAGAGAAAATCTTCTGTGTCGCTGTTTTTCCTTGACAATTCGAGAATATAAGTATATAATAAAATAAATAATACTATTATTGAAAATATAATATATGGTGATGCTATGAAACCCAATAAGAAAGAAATTATTGAAAAACTAAAACAGTTAGACAGTGATATGGCTTTGATTGATTCAACTGATGATTTGTATACTTGTGTAATTGTTGGCGGCAGCGCGTTGGTTTTGATGGATAAGATTTATCGTTCCACGCATGATATTGATTCTATCGCTTCAAGCGAAAAGATCCAGCCTTTGCTGGAAGCATATAATATCAATATGAATGTAAAAGCGTATCTCACCAATTTTCCGGACGACTATCGTGAGCGGTTAGTTCCTGTTGAAATTGCGACGAAGAAAGTAAAGTTCTATACTGTTTCAACAGAAGACTTGGTGGTTTCAAAGTTGTGCGCAAGCAGGGATAAGGATTTTGAAGATATTGAAACGAAAGAAGTAACGGAAAACTTGGACTGGAAGTTGATGGATAGATTGATTGAAGATGTTTGTTACGGAATGCTGAATGAGTATGATGAAAACCATTTGCGGATGAGATACGAAAATTATAAGGAGCGATTTATTTGAGAGAGTTGACTTTTAAGGGATATTTGCAACAGCAACTATGTGAGCTTTCCAGTTGTAACAGCAAGTCATTATACAAATTTGCCCGGCTTGCGGAAAGAAATGCAAGATTAAAGAGTGTGTTGTGTTTGTACCTTGTAAACTTTGTTCCGGATAATTTGAAAAAGCAGTTATGCAAAAGATTTTCTTATGTTGCCATAGAATGTGAACGTTTGAGCGGCGTGCCGCTTGAGCAGCTCTGTGGATCGCTGAGCGAATATGCTACTATCTACGAGAACTACTTGAGTCACAAGAATACAAAAGCCAATGAAGATAAAATCAAAGCGTTAATGCAGAAAAGAATTGTTGAGTTGCAGAAAGAGAAAGGCATCACGAATTACCGTATTTATAAATCGCTTGATTTGAATCCCGGTAATGTCAACGCTTTTTTGAAAAACGGAGATGTCAGCAAAATAGGGTTAAATACGGCCCGAAAAATACTTGTATTCGTAAATGAGCATCCTTTGAATATATACAAGAGCGCATGATACGGTATAATCAAACATCCAGCCTATGAGTGACCCGACATTGTTTGACTGATAAATAACAAAATCTTCCATTTCTCATAAGATTTTCCAACTTTCAACGTAATGTGGCGCGTACGACAAGCTGAAATCATCAGGAATAATCAGACTTGTTATGAGCACGCGGAGAGGGTGATTTATACATACGGATTGGCAGTGTAATGTTTGAATAACCTCATCAATAAGCCATTATTATCCTTACAAATAGATATCGCTCAGGGGAAAGAAACGCAAGACTGTCCCCTGAGTTTTTAGCTGTTCAATTCTTTTTTCATAGAAGATGAAAAAATCCTATTCAGCGGTATTGATTTTCTTATCATAAGGATACTCTTATAATATCTTAGCATAACAATCTCTCATCTCGATATATTTCTTTTTGTAGAAAAAATTCGGTAAAAGTACCGTGTTTTCAATCAATGGACTCTGAATAACAGGAGAATCATACTCGTAGGTACTCAGGTCAAATGATTGCTACTATGATTGAATCTCACGATAATCGACAGATATCTACTTACCAATTTTCAGAACCATAAACTTCTTATTCAATAGCTGCCAATGTCGATATCCGGCATTGATTTGTTTAATTGATAAACATATATTGTCATATTTCTTAAATTATTTATCTCAAATGTATTAAATATTCTATCTCAGATATCTTAAATTAATTTAGTGGAATCTATTAAAATATCTTTACACGGATAGTATAACGCGTTATAATGGATATGATATAAACCATGGAGGATGCTATGGAAAAAAAGGATTATAAAAAGAGAATCGTAGATGGTCTTCTTGATCTCAAGCTGGAGTCATTCGGCGCAACACTGATCAAAGGTCCCAAAGGATGCGGCAAGACAACCTCTGCCAAACAAAA
>NZ_JAEQMG010000051.1 GCF_016680995.1 Ruminococcus difficilis
CTCGGGCTCATCAGTAAGGAGTCGCCGGACTGCTATTCTATGAACAAAGAGCTTTGCCCCGAGCTTCGTCCGACTCAAAAGAAAACGCTGACCGCAATCTATGAGGCTTTCGGATGTGATGAATTCTCCTCGGATATGTTTATCGCCACTCTGAATTATTCTGTCTCCTACACCTACGCCTCGCTGCACAAGTTGACGCTGCTGCGTTTATTGGATCAAAACATCGATGAAAACGGCAACCGTTACCGGCTTGTTGTCACTCCCGAGGAAAACCCCGAGTGCTTCGACCCCGCAGCATAAAAAGGAACTGAGGATGGAAAGCAGAAATGAACCAAATAATCATAAAAAACTCCATACAGTGTAAGCATTGCGGTGACATAATTGAAAGTACACATCTCCACAATTACAAGACATGCTCCTGTGGTAGCGTTTCCGTTGATGGCGGTCATTGTTATTTACGGCGTTGCTTTAAAAACAGCCCCGAAGATTTTACGGAGCTGTCTATTACAAGGATACTGAAAAAGCGTTGACAAAAAGCCTCTGATCCCAACAAGGTTCAGAGGCTTCCTTTACCATCCGGCTTATTTTTTGTAGTAAATTTTTTCCACCGATCAAGCACATCAACCAACGGTTTATCTAAATATGAAACTGCTGTCTTTTCAATCCATTCGGGGATACCGTATGCGGCTTCAGCAATACTTCCGGTTATAGCGCCGATTGTATCGCTGTCTCCACCGAGAGATATGGCGTTTCGTATCGCGTCCTCAAAGTCCGTGCTTTCCAGAAAAGCGATAATTGCCTGCGGCACGCTTCCCTGACAGGATACATCAAAACGATAATCGGGGCGAATCTCATCCAGCGTGCGTGAAAGATTATACCCATGCTCATTTTCGATGAATTCCTTGATACGCTTTTTGCATTCTGCAGGATCATCATTGATTGCCTCTTCATAATCACCGCAATACCCGCCAAAATAATAACGAGCCAAGAAAATAGCATCCGCCGTTGCCAGCGCGCCTTTTATCCCCTCCGGATGGTTATGGGTCACCTCAGCTGACAGCTTTGCCATTTCTCTGGCATTAGAAGGAAAAAATCCTGTTCTTGCCGTAAAGCCGCAATCCATAATCCAGCCGCAGGGAGAAACACGCATAGCGGAACCGTTCCCAAAACTGTTATACGGTTCGCGATTATCGCTAAACAGCCATGAATAGAATCTGCCGCCATACCCCGCGCGAGGGAACATGCGCCCGTATTTTTTCATGGCGTCGATAAAATCATCTCTCTCCCCTCCGTTCATAACCGCCTCAGCAACCGCAATCGTCATGACAGTATCATCCGAAAAACGGCAGCCCTTGCCAAACAACGGAAACGTTTTTGTTTTTATATTATTCCACTCATATCTTGATCCGACTATGTCACCGACAATTGCTCCAACCATAAACAACACTCCTTAAATATCGGTATGACGGCTTAGAATATACGGAGAAGATAATGCTCGCCCAACACCTCGGCTTTTGCCCGGAATGTTTCAGCACTCGCTACGCTGACAAGAATGATTTAGACGAAAACGGAAATCCGAAAGAAAAACCAATCAAGCCGCTGCCCTATACCGACATCGCCACCAATCACGGCTTTAGCGATGCGGATACAGCAAAGCGGGTTTGTGAGAGGGCTATAGCCAAACTAAAAAAGTCCATATAACAAAAAAGACCCGTTGTCAGATAACGGTAAAGTGTTATCCGGCAGCGGGGTTGTGATTTTATTTTTTATTATGTTGTCATTTTTTGATAGAGGCGCACAAGCCACGCGACGCAGGCGCTTCATCGGTTTCCCTAATCGGCATATTTTTATCTTCGCAATTCAAGCGTGATTTTTTTCTTTTTGGCGGCAGCGATGAGCATTTGCTTCATGATCGCAGCTTTTTCAGATAACGGCATTTCTATTGTTACACTGTCCGCTTCTGCGAGAATGGAGTATAAATCGTCAAGTTCCATTAAGTTTACCGCAAGGCAGAAGAACACATCCTTTCTGCCATCGTCATACTCACTGAGCAGGCGGTTCAATATCCATTTCTTATCTGTTTGCTCGGCAAGGTATTTATCTATACCGATTTGCTTTGCTTTTTCTAAATCTTTCTTTTGATTTTTGTGTGAGATCAGCGAATCATATTGATCAATACCGTCATACTTTTCGCAGGGATATTCCTCGCACTCAAAACAATATTGGACGTTGCCGTGCTTTACACTGCAAGGAGCTATCGGACATATCCGTGCACATGGACTGTCAGCAAAGCACCCCGGGCAATTGCCTTGAAGCTGATACGGACATAGTCCGCAATTAAGTCCGCAAAGTGAAAATTGATTGTCTGTTCTGATAAAATCTTTTATCATAGAGTCCTCTTATTTCTTCTGATCGCAGCGAGCATATCCATATCGCCGTGCTCGATCTCGTTCTTCAGCGCCGTGACAATCTTGTCCTTTCGCTGTAGAAAATCCGGACCCGTCAGGTTTTTACCTGAGACGGTATGGTGGGTGATGAAGGTGCAATCACAGGTCAAATTTTCAACAAACAGCAGTAGCTCTTCCAGCATTTCCTTTTCGGAAAGCGGCGTAAATTCTCCGCGCTGCGCTTCTTCCAAGAGCGGAGTTCCGGGGAACAGCACAAGTCCGCCTGTACCTACCAACATCGGCTTACACTGACTGAAAATCCTTGCTGAATTGATAGCATGGTCGCGGCTGTACTCTTTGCCGCCAACTCCGTTGAGAAACGACATCCAGAAGTCTATACCGGCTTCGTGCAGCTTGTTGCACTGCTCGATAATGTCCGAGGCGTGATAGCCCTTGTTGATGCGGTCGAGCGTCCAATCGTCGCCGCTTTCAACGCCGAGAGATATCTCCTTCACTCCGAGCTCACGCATTTTCTTCAATTCTTCAACGGTCTTGTTGCGAATATCAGTAACGCGGGTCGCGGCGTAGATATATTCCATCTGGGGAAGATACCTGTTTATCATCACAAGTATCGGCTCTAATTTGTCAAATGAAAGTGCAAGCGGATTTGCGCTCAATAACTGAATTGTCGTTGCGTCTGGCTTAATAGCCGCGATTTCCTGCAAATCTTCCTCGATATGTTCAATAGGGGACATCCTGAAAGGAACGTCGCGGTACATTGTGCAGAACTTGCATTTGTTGTGCGTGCAGCCCTGCGTGATCTCCAACAGCGGAAAAGTGGGCCAATATGGATTGCGGTAAACGGTTCCTGTAAAATGCATAACGCCCTCCTTACAGTTCAACTGCCATTTCTTCTATCGGCTTGTTGCGGTAATGCCATGCGTGCGCCTTGGATTTTTCGTTCGGATAACCGAGTCCGAGGAACATCACGGGGATCATATTATCGGGCAGATGAAAGGCTTCGACGACTGCTTTAGAGTCAAAGCCGCGAATCCAGATAGAGTGAACGCCGAGCTCCTCAGCCTCGTACATCATCGTTGTCGCGGCAATAGACGCGTCCTGTTCGCCTGAGTTATAATTCTGATAATAGCTATCTTGCGGATTTGTCCAGACGGTATTTATATCATAGCAAACCAATATCATCAGCGGCGCTTTATAGGTGAATGGCGTGACCGTTTTTGCGGTAGCAAGCGCCTGCTCACTTTTAAGCACATAGAACCGCTGCGGCTGGTAGTTGCAGGCTGTCGGCACGATTCTTCCGGCTTCCAAAATCTTATCGATCTTTTCCTGCTCAACCGGTCTGCTGTCAAAGTTGCGCTCGGAATATCTATCTCTTGCCAATTCAAAAAAGTTTATATCAAAACCTTCTTACTCTACAAAAATACTACCTAATTCCTTTACGATCTTCTTGCACGGGTCGATCGACTTTACAAGGCTTGCGACATTGCAAACGGTGTTGACCCCCGCGTCGGGGTCGCCCTTGAGCATACCGTAGAAGAAGCTGCCCGAAGGCGGGTTGAAGTCGCCGTTGTTGTTCGCTTCAATACCCTCTCTGCCGATTTTGTTCGGCACGGTTCTCCATTTTGAATATCCATAGCTTTGCGTGAATACAAGAAAATCATCGGGATGGGTATTCAAAATATCTTGCTTGGTTTTATCTGCGGCACGGCATTCCTCGGAAAGAATAAAACGTGTGCCGACAAATACGCCCTCTGCTCCGACAACTTGTGCGGCTTTTGCCATCTTCTCATTGACTATACCGCCCGCGGCAAGAACCGGAATGCTGACATACTCGCTGAGCAGAGCAGTCGCGGCAGTTGTACCTGTCGAGAGAGAAGGCATACAACCGCCCTCGTCGCAGCCTGTCGCTACGATAATATCCGCACCGGCTTTCTCGGCTTCGATCGCACCTCTGACAGAGGGATTCGCCTCGCGCATGATCACAGTGAAGCCATCTTCTTTCCACTGTCTGATCTCATCGGGAGATACATTTCCGGCAACGACAAGGATCATCACGCCTTCTTCCTTCGCCAGTTCGATCATCGCCTTGCTGAAACCGTAAGGATCGCCTGCTTCGGGGAATACGTTGATTCCGAACGGCTTGTCGGTCAGCGCCTTGGTGTTGCGGATCGCCTTGCGCATTTCCTCTACACTATCGGGGATTCCGCGGACAATTTCAACTGAGTCTGCGCTTGTTCCCAGAACGCCCAGACCGCCTGCGTTTGATACAGCGGCAACAAGCTCGGACGAGGTGATCCACGCCATAGGGCCCTGAATAACGGGATATTCGATATTTAAGATTTCACATACACGGTTCATACAATCAATCCTTTCAATTTGTTATCTTTATTTTACCCGAAAAGATTGACAATTTCCACTTACAGAAATATAATTGTGATAAGTTATATTACAGAATTAGGACTTTGTAAGAAAAGAGGATAAGATGGCTGAGATCACAAAGCTTTGGATAGCGGACAAAATGAAAGAATTAATGAAGCAAAAGCCAATCGACAAGATCCGCGTGACAGAGATCTGCAGGGCGGCGGAGATCGAGCGCCCGACATTCTACTATCATTTCAAGGACAAGTACGATTTGGTTGCGTGGATCTTCTTTCAATCGGCTAATAAGACCGATATTGTTTCTGTCGAGTCAGCCGCCGAAAGTATGAAGCAGATGAAGCGGGATTTTCTGTTCTACAAGCGCGCCTATGAGGACTCGTCTCAAAACGCTCTATGGGCATATATGCTCGAATACTTTGTGCAGCGTTATGAAAAAATCGCAAAAGAAAAGCTGCATACCGAAGTGCTCGATACACAGCTCAAATTCAGTATTCGCCACTACTGTTATGGGTCTGTGGGTATGACAAAGGAGTGGCTGTTATACGACAACACCACCTCCGCAGAGGTAGTCGTCGAAATGATGTTCAACTCAATGCCACAGGAGCTTTATTCTGCTTTGATGTATGGACAGAAATAAAATATTTTATTATAATGGTAGTGTAAAATGAACAGGGTGATCAGAAATGAAACGAATGACAGCAAAAGAGCTCCTCGCTGAATCGTTTAGAGAGCTGGCGAAGACAAAGAAGATCAACAAAATCACAGTGAAGGATATTACCGAAAACTGCGGTTATTCGGTAGCGACCTTTTATCGGCATTTTAACGATAAATACGATTTGATCGCATGGGCGTATTCGCGTGATGTGGAAGAGATCATGAAGAAGGTCGAGTATGATGAATCGTCATGGAAAAAGGCACTGACTAACGCCGCAGAGTATTATGAAAAGCACCGAGATTATCTGTCTAATCTTCTTCTGCATACCACCGGATATATGAGCTTTGTCCGCAATATGTCACAGATCAACTATATGAGCTTGAAGCTTAAAATCCAAAACGCCGCGAATGTCGATGAAATCAGCACAAAAACAGATATGTATATACGGATGTACTGTCATGGGACCGTGGCGCTGACCTGCGACTGGCTGCTCGGACAATTTGAGGCAGATTTTGAAACACTCGCTGAGATATACGAAAACACGCTGCCACAGCAGCTCCGGCCATATCTGTACTGAAAATGAGAGGATTTACGATAATTTTCTCAAAATGAGAAATTATCGCAAGTTTCTGAATTGTATTTATTTGGATTATAAGGTATTCTGTAAATAACAAGTTGTGCGCAACCATAAAGCGGACAATAAATATTGACGGAGGTAATTCAAATGACAAAAATCGAACTGTTAAAATCATTCGCAAAGGGCTGGTTCGGCAACTCTCAGCAGCATTCCATTCACGCTCAGCTCTTAAAGGCAAGAGGTCTTAACAAGCTTGCCGACAAAATTATGGCTGAGTCCGACGAAGAGTGGGAGGAAGCAAAAAAGGTTAACGCCAGACTCATCGATCTGGGCGAGACCCCTGTTGTAGAGATCGAAGCCTATCCCGTAATAACCGACATCAAAGAGATGCTAGAATATGACTGCAAGGATTCCGCAGAAGCGCTGCCGATGATGTCAAAATCCCTTGCTATGTTTGACGACGACTATGTTACCAAACGCATGATCGAGGAGTTCATCATCGACGAACAGGATCACTACAACTGGGTCAAGGGTCATCTCTGCCTGATCGAGCAGATTGGTATGGAGAACTATATTATCGAAATGTTAGGTGACTGATATGAAAATAGCGATTCTGAACGGAAGCCCGAGAAAACAGAATACATCCGCAATGGTCGATGCGTTTTGTGAGGGTGCAAAAGAAGCCGGACATAAGGTTGAAGTGCTCCATGTCGGCAAGATGAAGATAGGCGGCTGTATGGGCTGTGAGTATTGCCACACCAAGGGTGATGGCAAGTGTATCCAGAAGGATGATATGGATAAGGTCATGCCTGCCTATCTTGACGCGGATATGATCGTTTACGCTTCGCCGGTCTACTATTTTGATGTGACAGCACAGCTCAGCGCTGCGATGCAGCGTGTTTACGCGATCGGCAAGACTCCGAAGGCAAAGAAAGCCGCCCTGCTGATCAGCTCCGGCTCACCTGACACCGGCGAGGGCGCGATCGTGACCTATCAGAATATGATTGGTTATATGGGCATCGAGAACGCCGGTATCTTCACCGCCGCAGGAGACGAGAATAAATCCGAAGCAAAGATGAACGAGATCCGAGAGTTTGCAAAAGCACTGTAAAAATGATATAAGGCTGTCGTTCTCTTCGACAGCCTTATTATGCATAAAGAGGTGATATTTCATCAAAAATTACGACGCCATAAAGCTCGAAAATCAACTTTGTTTCCCGCTGTACGCCTGCTCTAAGGAGGTTATCCGTCTTTACCGCAAGCCGCTCGAAAAGCTAAACCTCACCTACACGCAGTATGTGGTGATGATGGTGCTGTGGGAACAGGGCGATATCACCGAGGGCGAGCTGGGTAAGATCGTTCATCTGGATTCGGGCACGCTCGCGCCTTTGCTCAAACGGCTTGAAAAACAAGGCCTGCTTACACGCAGCCGGCTGGAGAGCAACGAGCGCAAGCTGCTGGTAACGCTAACAAATGCGGGAGAAGCGCTCAAGGAAAACGCGATAGCTGTACCCGAAGAAATGCAGGGGTGTATTCCCTTATCCAAAGCAGAGCTGAAACAGTTAAAGCTGTTGTTAGATTCAGCATTATTAAAAATGAACGGAATTGAACAGGAGGAAGAAAAATGTATGATGTAATTTATCTCGGCAGCGGTCACGCATGCTGGCACGGCGCGGTCACCCTTTCGGCGGCAGGCAAGAAGGTAGCGATCCTTGACCATGACGTCGCGGGCGGTACCTGTACCAACTACGGTTGTGACGCGAAAATTCTTTTAGACGGACCGTTTGAGTTCGTTGAGGGCTTGGAGCGTTATAAGGGCTTATGCGTGGATAACGCAGGAGACATCGACTGGAAAAAGCTGATGGAATATAAAAAGGCGCATTTCGCGCCGTTCCCCGTTATGCTCGGCGGTATGTTTGAGCAAGCAGGCATCACCTTTATCCGCGAGCGCGGCAAGCTGATCGACGCGCATACCGTACAGGCAGGCAATCAAACCTTAAAGGCTGAGTATATCGTACTCGGCGTAGGACAGCGCAACGCGCAGCTGGATATCCCCGGCAAGGAATTTCTGCACGGCAGCCGTGAATTTTTGGATATTGAAGAGATGCCCGAGCACCTGATCTGTATCGGTGCGGGAATCATCTCGATGGAGTTTGCCTCGATGGCGCTCACACTCGGAAAAAAGGTCACTTTTATCGAATATGCGCCTCGCGCGCTTGCCGCTTATCCCGAAAAGTATGTCAATAACCTTGTTGAAAAAATGACTGCTCATGGTGCTGACTTCCACTTCTATGAAGCCGTCTGCGGCGTGGAAAAGACCAATGCCGGCTTTAAGGTCATGACGAAGAACGGACTCTCTGTCGAGGGCGACTATGTGCTCGACGCAACAGGCAGAGTCACTAACATCGAGGACTTAGGATTAGAGGAGCTTGGGATCGAAGCGAGCCGCAGAGGTATCGTTGTTGACGACCATCTGCGTACAAGCGTGAAGAACATCTATGTCAGCGGCGACGCAATCGACAAAACCATTCCGAAGCTGACGCCGACCGCTGAATTTGAATCGAACTATATCGCTTCGCAAATTCTCGGTCTCAGCGACGCGCCAATTTGTTATCCGGCTGTGCCAAATCTGGTCTTTACACTTCCGCGTATCGCACAGATCGGCGTGACGGTTGATGAAGCAAAAGCCGCTCCCGATCAGTACAGAGTTGTCGAGATCCCCTACGGCAAGATGAACGAATGGGTCAATAACCGAGAATTGGATATCGAGATGACCTATATCATTAACAAGGAAGGCTATCTTGCCGGTGCGGCGCTCTATGGCAGCGAGGCAGGCACATGGATCGATTTCCTGACGCTCATCATCAACAAGAAAATGACAGGGACAGAGCTGCGCAATATGATCTTTGCTTTCCCGACACAAACCTATATGCTCATCAGTACTTTGATTCCGCTGCTGCAACCAATTCAATAAAAACATATATACCACTCCATAATAAAATGAGCAGGACAGTTTCTTTGCTGTCCTGCTCATTTTATCGGTCGTTATTATTTTTCAAACTGTTCCTTATAATCGATCCCAAACGTTTCCATCGACTTGATGATCGGGCGCATACTCTCGCCGAGATCGCTCAGGGCATACTCAACTCTCGGTGGCACCTCGGGATAAACGGTGCGGGTGATGATACCGTCCTCCTCCATCGAACGCAGGCTGTCGGTCAGCACCTTCTGGCTGATTCCGTCAAGGCTTTTGCGCAGCTCATTGAACCGCCACGGTCTGACGAGAAGATTCCGCAGGATCAGCAGCTTCCATTTGCTTCCGATCAGGCTGACGGTTGTTGCTACGGGACAATCGGGTAACTCGGCTTTGGTTTTCATAACGCACCTCCGTTGGTATATAAAATAGTGTAATATTTATATCTGAATACAGTATAACAGACCTAAGCCGAATTGTCGAGTAGTTACAAAAAGGTGACTATGTAATAGAAAAGTGCGTACTTGTGATGTTGTTCTCCGTACTGTAAAATAAACTTGTAAGCAATAAAACGCTGCAAATAAACGAAAGGAGAACGATTATGGCATTATCCAACATTGCTTCTTGGACAAAGGGCGGTAAATCTTCTGCTTGCGGAACTGCTGAAAAGGCTTCGGCTTGCGGTACTGCAGAGAAGGCTTCCGCCTGCGGCACAGCCGAAAAGGTAAGTGCTTGCGGTTCAGCCTGCGGCGCAGGTGACAAATAATTTTGTCCGTAATGCCCTCTGATTACTCGGAGGGCAATTATATAATCATCAACTTAGGTTGTTAATATATGAGGTAATTATTATGAGTAAACCGTATTTTTCTTTTCAATGGCATATCACAGACGAGTGCGACCAGCGCTGCAAGCACTGTTATATCTTCTCAGACGGTAAGCACAGTTGCCTGAAATCAATGACTTGGGAACAGATACAGGACACCTTCTACAACTGCCTTGACTTCTGCGAGGTGTTCGGGCGCATGCCGTACTTTTATCTGACGGGCGGCGATCCGATTTTACATCCTGACTTCTGGCGGCTGCTGGAGCTGTTTCACGATCACGACATTAAATTCACGATCCTCGGCAATCCGTTCCACCTCAACGACCAAGTGTGCAGAGAGTTAAAATGGTTCGGCTGCGAGAAATATCAGCTCTCGCTTGACGGTTTGCGTGAAACACACGACTGGTTCAGAAAGCCCGGCTCATATGACTGTACTCTCGAAAAGGTCAAGTGCATTAACAAGGCCGGCATCCGTTCCGTGATTATGACGACGGTTTCCAAGACAAATATGAGCGAGGTCACGGGCATTATCGACGCGGTTGCAGAAGCCGGAGCGAATGTATTTGCCTTCGCCCGTTATGTGCCGAGCGGAGGCGACCTTGACGCGAGTATGACGGCGCAGGAGTACCGCTGCTTGCTTGCCGCCTGCGACAAGAAGTTCAAGGAGTATGAAGCCGAGGGCTGTCAAACCTATTTCAATAAAAAAGACCACCTCTGGACGCTTTATGAATATGAAACAGGCGAGTTTACGTTTCCCGAAAATGCCGAGAAAGGTATGATTTACGGCGGCTGTAACTGCGGAGCGTGTCATATTACGATACTTCCGACAGGCGATATTTTCGCCTGCCGCAGAGTAGCGGACAGCAAGGTCGGCAACGTGTTTGAGGACAGGCTTGCGGATGTTTGGCTGACTTCGATGGAGTATTACAGAGATTTCGATAAATTCAACAAGTGTTCAAGGTGCAAGCTGCTTGCGTGGTGCAGAGGTTGTCCTGCAGTAGCAAAAGGTACAAACGGCGACTTCTACGCCGATGATCCGCAGTGCTGGGCAAGTGTAGAGAATGGACTGATTGAGGGGTGAGATGATGAAAGCAGTTGTATTGACAAAGCCGACAAAGGCAGAGGCTATCGTTCTGTCAGAGGTAGAAGTGCCCACGGTAAAGCCCGGTTGGGTGCTTGTAAAAATCAAAGCGTTCGGACTGAATCACTCGGAACAGGTTTTAAGAGAATTTGAAATAGAAAATGACTATATCAACAAACCGATCATCCCGGGTATTGAATGTGTCGGAGAAATCGCCGACCCGTCCGACAGCGGATTGAAAATCGGTCAGAAGGTCGTCGCTCTGATGGGCGGTATGGGACGTTCTTTTGGCGGCAGTTACGCTGAATACGCTTTGCTTCCTGTCCATCACGTTTTCCCTGTTGAGAGTAATCTGTCTTGGACGGAAATGGGAGCGATCCCCGAAACCTACTTTACAGCTTGGGGATCGCTGTTTCAATGCCTGCGGCTTACGCCTGATGATAAACTTCTGATCAGAGGCGCGACTTGTGCTCTCGGCTATGTTGCCATTCAGCTTGCAAAGGCGCTCGGCTGTAAAGTCGTAGGAACAACACATAAAGATGATAAACTCTCACTTTTGGAACAAGCAGGCTGTGACGAGCGTATTCTTGATGACGGCACTATAAAGGGCAAGGTCAGCGGTGTTACTAAGGCGCTTGAATTAGTCGGTATCAAAACTCTCAGAGATACGATGTTCGCTCTTGACGAAGGAGCGGTTGTCTGCAACACAGGCGTGCTTGGCAAGGTGTATGAGTGGAACGGCTTCGACCCGATCAAGGATATTCCCAACGGTGTGTACCTGACAGGCTTTTTCAGCAACTATCCGAAGCAGAAAATGATACAGGATATTTTCAGCTTTATGGACGAGCATCATCTGAAGCCGCTTATCGGAGCGACATATGATTTTGAACACATCAAAGACGCTTGTATCGCTCTTGACAGCGGAAAGGTGAATGGTAAAATAGTAGTAGAAGTTTGAGAAGGTGATGTTATGACGCAGACAGAAAGACGATTGTTTTTAATCAATACTCTTTTATCCGAACGCGGAGAAAGAATTGAAATACCTACAGACGAGTATAATCAAAAGCGACTGCTTCGCTCACTGTTCAATATCCGTATGCCGAAGGCAGTTACAGATGACTTTTTGCAAATCCAAGACGCGTATTTGCAGGAAGAGAACAGGCGAAAGGGTATTACTGACATTGCGGATTTAGAAACAATTCAGAAAGGCATCTATCTTTGGCAGGGCGATATCACCACGCTGAAATGTGACGCTATCGTCAACGCCGCCAACAGTCAGATGCTCGGCTGTTTCAATCCCTGTCACGGTTGTATCGACAACGTGATCCACACATACGCAGGCGTACAACTGCGCTGCAAATGCTATGAAATAATGACGGAACAGGGGTTTGACGAGCCAACAGGTCAGGCAAAGATCACGCCTGCCTATAATCTGCCTTGCAAATATATTATTCACACCGTCGGACCGATCGTCGGTGGAAGGCTGACCGGCGAGGACTGCGAACTGCTAAAAAGCTGTTATCTCTCCTGCCTGAAACTCGCTGAGGAAAACGGCTGCAGGAGTATCGCTTTCTGTTGTATCTCAACGGGAGTTTTCGGATTTCCGCAAAAAGAAGCGGCACAAATCGCAGTTAAAGCAGTCAAAGAATATCAGAAGGAACACGAAATCGAGGTGATATTCAATGTTTTCAAAGATTCAGATAAACAAATCTACCGAGAATTACTCTCAGCAGATTGAGCAAATCAAAGATAAACTAAACAACGCCGACGCTGTTGTCATCGGCGCGGGAGCAGGACTGTCAACCTCGGCAGGCTTTACCTATTCGGGCGAGCGGTTTTACAAGCACTTTTCCGACTTTGCCGAGAGATACGGAATCGCCGATATGTATTCCGGCGGCTTTATGGTGATGCGCTATCCTCTGGAGGTGTTCTGGGCATATTGGAGCCGTTTTATTTCAATCAACCGCTACGAAAAAGCGCCTAAGCCTGTGTATGATGATCTTTTGAAGATTGTTAAGAATAAAAACTACTTTGTCCTGACGACGAATGTCGATCACCAATTCCAGCTTGCAGGCTTCGATAAGGAGCGGCTGTTCTACACGCAGGGCGATTACGGTTTGTTCCAATGCTCCGTTCCCTGTCACGACAAGACCTACGATAACTATGATGCGGTAATATCAATGATCGAACAGCAGGAGAATATGAAAGTCCCGTCTGAGCTGAGCCCACACTGTCCTGTATGCGGAAAGCCGATGACAATGAACCTGCGCTCCGACGATAGATTTGTCGAGGACGAGGGCTGGCACAGGGCGGCTGAACGGTACAACACCTTTATCGAGAAGAACAGAAATAAGAACGTCGTTTATCTTGAATTGGGCGTAGGCGGAAATACGCCCGGCATTATTAAATACCCGTTTTGGCAGCTGACGGCACAGAATGAAAATGCCGTTTATGCTTGTATCAATCTCGGTGAGAGCTTCTGCCCCGATGAGATCGCAGGCCAATCCGTTTGTATCAACGCCGACATCGGCAAGGTTATTGAAGATTTGACCTAATAGTTGTATTCCGAAAAGGGAGGTGAGGTTATGCACGACATCTGGAATCCGTGGCACGGCTGTAAAAAGTGCAGCGAGGGCTGCGCGAACTGTTATATGTACTTTCTTGACGCGCAGCGCGGCAAGAACGGTGCGGATATCTATCGCACAAAAGCGGGCTTCAACTATCCGCTGTCGAAGGACAGAAGCGGACAATACAAAGTCAAAAGCGGCGAACAGCTCCGCGTGTGTATGACCTCCGACTTTTTCCTTGAGGAAGCGGACGAATGGCGTGATGAAGCGTGGAACATCATCCGTCAACGTCCCGATGTAGTATTCTTTCTGCTGACCAAACGCCCCGAGAGGGTACAGGATTGTCTGCCCTTTGATTGGGGCGACGGTTGGGAGAATGTCTTTTTCAACGTCAGCTGTGAGAATCAAAAGCGTGCCGACGAGCGTATCCCGATTTTGCTTTCACTGCCGTTCAAGCACAAGGGTATTATGTGCGCACCGTTTATAGGTGAGATTAGCATTAAAGATTACCTCAAAAGCGGACAGCTTGAACAGGTGATCTGCGACGGCGAAAATTACGCAGGAGCCCGTCCGTGTCATTATGAGTGGGTAAAGCGGCTCCGTGACGAGTGTGAGGAATATAACGTCACCTTTGCCTTTATCGGCACAGGCAGACGTTTCGTCAAGGACGGCAAGACCTATCAAATCGAGGGCAGTGAGTTACAGGCGAATCAGGCGTATAAATCGGGACTGAGCTTCAAGGGCAATCCGATAGATTTCAAGCTCAGTAACTTGCTCGGTATGCCGATTTCCGAAGAAAGACGTTACAAGCCGTATTTCGGCGATAAATGCCAAACCTGCGGAATGAAGATCATCTGCAACGGCTGTACACGTTGCGGGAAATGCGATTGATTTATAACACCGCATTGAGTAAAATAAACCTCTTGACTTACCCACTGCTCTATGCTATACTACACCCAACAAATCGCATAGGAATGGGAAAAATAAGGTTTCACCGACGTGGTGTAACCATCAGGTCCATGTGAAAGCAATTTCATGCAGGTTCAAGTCCTGTTACCTGCACCAAACAAAAAGACCCCAAAAAGGGGTCTTTTTTGTTTGGTAAAAGCAGGTAACCGGACTTGAAGGCGAGCGTGCCGAAGGCAAAAACGTCACTGTGTGACGTTTTTAGTGAGAGAGCTACGCTGACTTATAGCCTCGCTCACGCCGCATAAAACGAGCTGGAGGGCTTAGAAAGCTGAAACATATGTTATCCGCACCAGAAAAAGCCCGATTTTATCGGGCTTTTTGCTGTTTTAGAGCTTATCGTTTATGACATGAGCCGCTCATAGCGCAGTTCTTGCAGTTGCCGCAGTTGCAGACGACTGATTTGCCCTGCTTCTTTTTTCTGACCATACTAATGATGATCGCGGCAACAATGCCGATCAGCACGGCGCAGATTATGATTGTCCAGATATTGCTTATGATCCATTGAATCATACGCTCGACTCCTTACTTTATTTTGACCTTCTTTGTCAGTTTATTCGCTTCCTTGTACGGTTTGAAGAGCATAAACAGCATAAACGCGATCAGGAGAATTGAGATGATCAAGCCGATAACGTTTAAGTTGCCCGTGAACGCGCCGCCGATCTGGTTTATGCAGAGGGCGATGACATAAGCGAAACCGCACTGGTAAAGGATAGCGAAAGCCGTCCATTTCGCAGAGTTCATTTCTCTCTTGATTGCGCCCATCGCCGCAAAGCAAGGAGCGCAGAGCAGGTTGAACACAAGGAAGGAGAAGCCTGTCACAGTGGTGAATACCTGTGCAAGCGTTGCCCAAGTGCTGAGTTCTCCGCCGCCGTAGAGCACGCCCATTGTGCCGACGATGTTCTCCTTTGCGATAAGACCTGTGATCGAAGCGACAGCCGCCTGCCAGTT
>NZ_JAEQMG010000052.1 GCF_016680995.1 Ruminococcus difficilis
GGGGTTATATTTATGAAGTTAACAGGCGCGGAAATCATCTGCGAATGTCTGCTCGAGCACGGCGTAGACACCGTGTTCGGCTATCCCGGCGGCGCGGCTCTCAATACATACGACGCGCTTTACAAATACAGCGACAAAATCCGTCACATCCTGACCGCCCACGAACAGGGCGCTTCTCACGCGGCTGACGGCTATGCCCGTTCAACCGGCAAAACCGGCGTTGTGCTCACCACCTCGGGTCCAGGCGCGACCAATATCGTAACGGGTCTTGCCACCGCGAATATCGACTCTATCCCGATGGTTGCCATCACCGCCAACGTCAACACCGACCAGCTCGGCCGCGACAGCTTTCAGGAGGTAGACATCGTCAACATCGTTAAGCCCATCACCAAGGCGAGCTTCCTTGTCGAGCGCGTAGAGGATCTTGCGCCCACTATCCGCAAGGCGTTTTCGCTTGCCAACCACGGCAGAAAGGGTCCGGTTCTTCTCGACGTTCCCAAGAACCTCACCGCCCAGACCACCGATTACGAGCCTCAGGAGCCTGAGCTTCCCGAGCTTATTCAGATAAAAAATCCCGAGAGCATCCGCAGGATCCAGAAGCTTATCGCAAACGCCAAGCGCCCGATGATCTACGCCGGCGGCGGTATTCTCAGCGCGGACGCCTGCGACGAGTTCGTAGCCTTTGCCGAGCTGATCGACGCTCCCGTTTGCTGTTCGCTCATGGCTCTCGGCGCGATTCCCGCGTCTCACCGCCTCTGCGTCGGCAACATCGGCATGCACGGCGGCTACGAAACCGGAATGGTCACCGCCGAGTGCGACCTCATGATCTCCTGCGGCGCGCGTTTTTCTGACCGCGTTGCCGGCGACAGAGAGAAGTTCGGCGAGCAGGCTAAGATCGTTCAGCTCGAAATCGACGAGCGCGAGATCAATAAAAACGTCCATGTTGACGAGTACGTCCTCGGCGACCTCAAGGCGAGCCTCACAGCTCTCGCGGCAGGAATGGATCAGCTTGAGCACTCCGAATGGCTTGAGCAGATCGAGGTCTGGAAGCACCACTTCGACGACGTGGAGCTTTATAACGACGAATACCCTCAGCCTCAGGATATCATCAACGCGGTGAACAGGCTCAAGGCAGACAGCGACATCATCGCGACCGACGTGGGTCAGCACCAGATGTGGGTTGCCCAGTTCGCGAAAATCGAGAATCAGCGCACTCTGCTCACCTCGGGCGGAATGGGTACGATGGGCTTCGGCATGGGCGCGTCGATCGGAGCTCAGATAGCCAACCCCGACAAGCGCGTGTTCCTCTTTACCGGCGACGGCAGCTTCCACATGAACCTCAACGAGCTTGTCACCCTCAAGTCCTACAATCTGCCCGTGATCGTGCTGATTATGAACAACTCCGTTCTCGGCATGGTTCGTCAGTGGCAGAAGCTCTTTTACGGCAGCCGCTTCTCGCAGACCGACCCTCACAGAGCCACCGACTTTGTTAAGCTCGCGGAGGCGTTCGGCGTTACCGGCATGCGCGTGACCTGCGACGCCGAGATAGAGCCTGCTATCCGCAAGGCTATGGAGCTCAACGGTCCCGTCGTTATCGACTGCGTGATCAGTCCCGACGATAACGTCCTCCCGATGATCCCTCCGGGAAAGACGATCAACGAGATCGTTACCGAGATGTAGTGCCGTAGATCAGTAATTTAAAATATTAAAGCCTCCCGGACAGATGGGAGGCTTTTGCTTATTTTGCGAGGATTTCCTCGAGCAGGCTGCCTGCGTCGTAACATAAATCCGCGCAGGTAAGTCTTGTTTTTATACGCGCCGCGAGAAGCTCCTTGCAAACGAGGGAACCGTTCTTTTCGCGGAAGCGGTCTGCAAACTCACGGAAGGTGCGGTTTGCTTCCATGCGGTTTTTGCCCTTGGCAAGACCGATCACCATGTTTGCGCCGGTAACGGTTCCGCAGGTTTCGCGCAGACCTGCCATGCCCGAACCAAAGCCGGCGGCGATCGTCAGAGCCGTTTCGCGTTCCATGCCGTAGTCCTCGCAGAAAGCCAGCAGCACCGCCTGTGCGCAGTTGCAGCCGTTTTGAAAATTGTTTTTTGCGATTTCGCCTTTCGTCATATTCATCACCGACTTCATTTTAGCACAAAAGACCTCGCTTGTCCATATTGACAACGCGATTTCAACGCGCTAAAATATAATAAAAAAGCACTGAGGAGTGATGAAATTGGCAACTGTAGAGGAGCTGCAAAAGGTTATTGACGAAAGCAAAAGCATAGTGTTTTTCGGCGGCGCGGGAGTGAGCACCGAGAGCGGAATCCCCGATTTCCGCAGCGTCGACGGACTGTACAACCAGAAGTACGACTATCCGCCCGAGGAGATTCTCAGCCACACCTTCTTTATGAAAAAGACAGAGGAGTTTTACCGCTTTTACCGCGACAAAATGCTCTGTCTTGACAAGAAGCCCAACAAGGCTCACCTAAAGCTCGCTGAGCTTGAAAGGGCAGGCAAGCTCTCAGCCGTCGTCACCCAGAATATCGACGGGCTGCATCAGGCGGCAGGCAGCAGGCGCGTTTACGAGCTTCACGGAAGCGTGCTGCGCAACTACTGCCGCAACTGCCGCAAGTTCTATTCGGCGGAGTTCATCAAAAATTCCGAGTGCATTCCGCGCTGTGAGTGCGGCGGAGTGATCAAGCCCGACGTTGTGCTCTACGAGGAAGGCTTAAACGACAGTGTGGTTACGGGCGCGCTGAACGCCATTCAGACCGCCGACACGCTGATCATCGCCGGAACAAGCCTGACGGTTTATCCTGCCGCGGGATTCATTCGCTATTTCAGAGGAAACACAATCGTTCTGATAAACCGCGACGCTACTCCCTTTGACTCCCATGCCGACTTGGTTTTCCACGACAAGGTCGGAGAGATTCTGGGTCAGCTGAAAGTTTAGGAATAGAGTTAAGAGCGGAGAGTTGAGAGTTGAGTGAACGGCGGGCGCTGCCCGCACCCGATTTATATTGTATTCACTACACTTTCCACTCTAAACTCTCCACACTGAAAAAAGCTCCCGTCGGGAGCTTTTTTGCGTTTAAATAGTGCCGAAGATTCTGTCGCCGGCGTCGCCGAGACCCGGGCAGATGTAGGCGTTTTCGTTGAGCTGGCGGTCAAGACAGCCGACGTAGAGCTGAATGTCGGGGTGAGCCTTCATCAGCGCGCTTACTCCCTCGGGAGCCGCGATGATCGACATGAACTTTATCTTTTTGCCGCCGTGCTGCTTTATCATCGTTACCGTGTCAACAGCCGAGTCGCCTGTCGCGAGCATCGGGTCGACTACGACGATCTGGCGTTCCTCAATGCTGTCGGGCAGCTTGCAGTAATACTCGTGAGGCTGATGGGTTTCGGGGTCGCGGTAAAGACCGATGTGGCCCACCTTTGCGGAGGGTACGAGCGCGAGAATGCCGTTTACCATGCCAAGTCCTGCGCGGAGGATCGGAACTACCGCGAGCTTTTTGCCGTCGATAACGGGCTGGATCGTGGTTTCGATCGGGGTCTTGACCTCGACGTCCGTGGTGGGCAGGTCGGCGAGAGCCTCGTAGCCCATGAGCATCGCGATTTCCTCGATGATTTTGCGGAACTCGTTCGTGCCTGTGGTCTCCCTGCGGATAAGGGTGATTTTGTGCTTGATAAGAGGGTGCGTCATATACGATACTGACATAATCAAAACTCCTTCAAAAATTCCGTTATTTTTTCAAACTGCATGGAGTGCGACGCCTTTACGAGCACCGTGTCGCCGCTTTTGAGCAGCTGCGGCAGCTCTGCGCAGATCGCCTCTATGCCGGCATACCATAATCCGTCCGCGCCTTTTGCCAGCTCCTTTGCGAGCGGTCCGACGCTGAGCACGAGGTCAACGCCCTTGTCCTTGGCGTATTTGCCCGTGCTGTAGTGGAGGGCAAGCTCCTCGCTGCCAAGCTCCTTCATGTCGCCGAGAATGGCGACCTTTCTTCCCGTCAGGTTGACGAGAGTGTCGATCGACGCCTGAACCGAGGTGGGGTTCGCGTTGTAGCAGTCGTCGATGATCTTGAGCCTTGCGGTGTTGATAACGTTGGCGCGGCTGCCTACGGTCTTGAACGCCTCAACGCCGCGGATTATCTCGTCGTCGGTCATGCCGAGCAGATTGCCCACAGCCGCCGCAGCGAGCGCGTTTGATACCATGTAGGTGCCGATCGCCGGAATGACCACGTGCAGCCTTTTGCCGTCAAAGCAGAGGTCGCAGCTTACGCCGCCCTCGCCGTTGTTTTCTATGTTTTCCGCGTGATACGGATTCTTTTCGCTTATTCCGAAGAACACGGGCTTTTTGCCGTTTACCTCGGTCACGGTAACGAGCTTGTCGTCGTCGCCGTTTAAGATATATTCGGCGTTATCGCGTGCGGACTTGAACATCTCGGTTTTAGCCTTGAGAACGCCGTCGCGGTCGCCGAGGTTTTCGAGGTGGCAGCAGCCGATGATCGTCAGCACGCAGAAGGTGGGCTGAACCATCTCGGTCAGCCTTGTCATCTCGCCGAAGCCAGAAATGCCCATCTCGATAACCGCAGCCTCTGCGTCCTCGGGCATCGAGAGCAGGGTCAGCGGCACGCCTAATTCGTTGTTGAGGTTGCCCTGAGTTTTGTGGGTCTTGAATTTCTGCGAGAGAACGGCGTAGAGCATTTCCTTTGTGGAGGTCTTGCCCACGCTGCCCGACACGCCCACTATCGGGATGTCGAATTTCTCGCGGTACGCCTTGCCGATTTTCTTTACCGCGTCGAGAGTTGACGGAACGAGGATATACGGCTTTTCGGCGTTTTCGGGAGCCTTTTCGCAGATCGCGCAGACCGCGCCGCTCTCGTAGCATTTATTGATGAAATCGTGGCCGTCGACTCGTCCTCCCTTTATCGCGAGGAAAAGCGAGCCGTCCTTAATCATGCGGCTGTCGCGCTCAACGGAGGTGATGACAGCGGACTTCATTTCGTCGCTGCCGACGTATGTACCGCCGCAGGCAGCGGCGATTTCCTGTAGAGTAAAAGGCTTCATGGTTCCACCTTATTTCTTGTATTTATCCATCGAAATGTTGATGATCTGCTCGCAGAGGTCGGCGTAGGAGATACCCTCGACCTTTGCTTCCTGAGGAAGAAGGCTGGTGGGCGTCATGCCGGGCAGGGTGTTCGCCTCAAGGCAGTAAGCCTTGCCGTCCGCGGTGAGGATAAAGTCGACTCTCGCGTAGCTCTCGAGGTGAAGCGCGTTGTAGGTCGCGACGGCAGCCTCTCTGAGAGTTTTGTCCTCGTCGGCGGTGATGTCGGCAGGACAAACGTCGCGCGCTGTGCCTGCCTGATATTTTGTTTTGTAGTCGTAGAAGCCTTCGTTTGGAATGATCTCGATCGGAGGAAGCGCCTTGCCGCCGAGCAGACCGACAGAGAACTCTCTGCCCGTGATATACTCCTCAACGACGATCTCATCCTCGCCGTAGCTGAACGCCTCGGCGACGGATTCCTTGTACTCGTCTGCGTTCTGAGCGATGGTGATGCCGACGCTCGAGCCGCCCGAGCAGGGCTTTACAACGCAGGGGAACTTATCCCAAGCCTTTGCGTCGTCGGCAGACTTGTAGATCTCGCCCATGGGGGTGAGGATATGCTTCTGAATGAGCACGCTCTTTGTGATGCCCTTGTTCATCGCGAGGGCGGAGCCGAGGTACGGCGAGCCGGTGTACTTGAGACCGAGCAAATCGAGAGTAGCCTGAATCTGACCGTTTTCGCCTGCGCCGCCGTGAAGCGCGAGGAAGATGATGTCGGCATAGCTGCAGATGTCGATCACGTTTTCGCCGAGGTAGCGGTTTGATTTGTCGCGTCTTTCCTCTTTAAGCTCGTCGATATCGGAAATCGTTTCGCCGACCTTGATTGAGTCGGTGAAGCTGTAGTTTTGCTTGAACAGCGCGTAAACGTCGCAGATGTCGCGCTCATAACCCTTGAATACGTCGAGCAGCACTACCTCGTGACCCTTTTCTCTGAGAGCCGCCGCAACCAAAATACCCGATGAAATAGACACGTCGCGTTCGGTGCTTGTGCCGCCTGCCAGAACGACTATTCTCATAAAATATCCCTCCGAAGGTTTGTTTGTAAAGTTATTCAACCTTTATTATAATATTTTTAAAAATTTAAATCAAGTGCTTTTTTGAGAGCACACTTTAAAGGCTCCCCTTGAGGGGAGCTGTCGCCCAAAGGCGACTGAAGGGTGGTGGACAAAGGCGGATTCGTTTCCTTACTATCGGAATTTGATAAAGTATCATCTTCCGAACCCACCCTTCCGACTCGGCTTAATCGCCGAGCCACCTCCCCTTAAGGGGAGGCTTTGTGAGGAGAATCAATCTTCTCTGTACTTAACCGGTTCGGTTTCGTAAACGTTGTTGCCCTCGCTGTCTATCGCGACTATGCACGGGAAGTCCTCGACCGTGTAGCGCCTTACCGCTTCGGTGCCCAAGTCCTCGTAGCAGAGAAGCTCTTCCTTTTTGATGCTCTTTGCGATCAGCGCGGCAGCTCCGCCTATCGCGACGAGGTATACGCATTTGTTGCGGACTATCGCGTCGATAACGTCCCTGTTTCTCGCGCCCTTGCCGATCATGCCCTTTAATCCGAGGTCGAGCAGCGACGGCGCGTATTTGTCCATGCGGTAGCTCGATGTGGGTCCTGCGGGTCCTACAGCGTAGCCGGGCTTTGCAGGCGCGGGTCCTACGTAGTAGATAAGCTCGCCCTTTATGTCTACGGGCAGCGGCTCGCCCTTTTCGATAAGCTCATACAGGCGCTTGTGTGCGGCGTCGCGTCCTGTGAGAATGGTTCCCGTCAGCAGCACGCTGTCGCCTGCGTGTAAATCCGCTATTGCCTCTTCTGTGATCGGAAGTGTAATCCTTTTGGTCATATTTTTCTCCTTTATTTCAGAGCTTTTTTGAGAGTGGAGAGTTAAGAGTTGAGAGTGGAGTGAATGGCGGGCTCTGCCCACACCCGATTTATATTGATTGAGGAAACGTTTTGTTTGAAAAATCAAGCCAATACTTATTCAGTCGGGCACCGATTTATCCGAAAAGCCGCTCTTTCCGTGCGACATTCACTTAACTCTCAACTCTCCGCTCTTAACTCTTAAATTTCAACGCTTGCGTGGCGCGCCGCGTGGCAGCAGATGTTTACCGCAACGGGCATTCCGGCGATGTGGGTCGGCGAGGTTTCTATATTAACGCCGAGAGCGGTTGTGCTGCCGCCGAGTCCCGCGGGTCCGAAGCCCATCTTGTTTATCTCGCCGAGCAGCTCATCCTCCAGAGCGGCGTATCTCGGATCGGGGTTTGAGGTGTCTATCGCGCGGAAGGTCGCCTTTTTCGCGAGCTGAGCCGCGCGTTCAAAGGTGCCGCCTATTCCCACGCCGACAACTATCGGAGGACACGGGTTCGGTCCTGCCTTGAATACGGTGTCGAGAATAAACTGCTTTACGCCCTCAACGCCGTAGGACGGGGTGAGCATTTTTATCGCGGACATGTTCTCGCTGCCGAAGCCCTTGCCGCCTGCTGTGATGCGTATCTTGTCGCCCCTGACGATCTTGGTGTGGATAATAGCCGGCGTGTTGTCCTTGGTGTTGACGCGGTCGAAAACAGGGTCGCTTACAACGCTCTTGCGCAGGTAGCCGTCGCGGTACGCCTGACGCACGCCCTCTGTGACAGCCTCGTCAAAATCTCCGTCGACGCAGACCTTGTCGCCGTACTCGACAAAGAGCACAGCCATGCCGGTATCCTGACAGAGCGGAATTTCCTCCTCGGCGGCAATGCGGTCGTTCTCGATTATCTGCGAGAGAACGCTTTTGCCAACGGGCGATTTCTCGTTATCGCGGGCTTTGCTGAGCGCGCAGAGAATGTCGCTGCCGATAAAGTAGTTGCAGTCCGTAAAAAGCTTTTTCACAGCCGAGGTGATCTCTTCGGCGGAAATCGCGCGGAATTCCATAGTATCAATCCTTTCGGTATATATAGCCTATACTATTATAAATTATTTTTGAAACTATTTCAATACTGATAAATTTATGATATAATAACTGTGAGTATACATATTTCTGTCACATTTATGTGATATAAAGATGGCAGAACCCAAAACTGCGAAAAGGAGAACGTTAATATGCCTAAAATATTAGTTGTTGACGACGAATACCGCATTCGTCAGATTATCAGAAAATACGCCGAGTTTGAGGGCTACGAGGTTGCCGAGGCGGTAGACGGTATGCAGGCGATAGAGGTCTGCCGCAAAAACAAATACGACCTCATTATCATGGACGTTATGATGCCCGAGCTCGACGGTTTTTCAGCCTGCCGCGAGATACGCAAATTCTGTTCGTCGCCTATCATCATGCTCTCTGCGCGCGGCGAGGAATACGACAAGATCCACGGCTTTGAGCTCGGCTCGGACGACTACGTCGTAAAGCCCTTCTCGCCCAAGGAGCTTATGATGCGCGTCGCGGCGGTCATCAAGCGTTCGGGCGGCGGCGCCGAGGAGCAGAAGCGCGACGTTTACACCTTCAAGGGACTTGTCATCGACTTCTCGGCGCGAATCGTCACCGTCGACGGCGCACGCGTTGAAATGACGCCAAAGGAATACGAGCTGCTGTTTTACATGGTGCGCAACAAGGGTCTTGCGCTCACACGCGAGAGCCTGATAAGCGAGGTCTGGGGTTACGACTTCTTCGGCGACGAGCGCACCCTCGACACCCACATCAAGCTGCTTCGCAAAAGCCTCGGCGCGTACAGCAAGTGCATTGTGACTCTGAGAGGAGTTGGCTACCGCTTTGAAGAGGTTGTTTAAACGGCGTCCTGCCACGCTTCACTTCAAGCTGCTGGCGTACTTTCTGCTATTCGGCGCGATAATCCTTGTGCTGCTGTGGGTGTTCCAGAGCTTTTTGCTGAAGCCCTACTACACCACCAAAAAGTCAAAGAGCGTTCAGCAGAGCGCCGAGAGGATAGTAAAGGCTATTGAGCAGAACAAGAACATCTGGACGACTATCGACAACGTTGCAAGCTACAATTCGCTGACCGTCAGCGTTTACGGCACCGAGTCGGTGCTGGGCTTTGCCTCGCCGATTTACGAGATAAACTACGACAATCCCGTCGCAAGACTCAGCGTCGAGACCCACGAGATCAATTCCTACTACCTCCTCGCAAGGCAAAACGGCGGCACCTACATGACGGTGGACTCAAACTCCGTCGCCGATATCGCGCGGCAGAAAATCGAGAACCTGCGCAACGCGTTTTCGGGAGCGTCCGGCGACAGCGCAGCGCCCGAGGTGCACTACAAGTCGAGCACTACCGACAACGTTGAAAACATGGTCTACGCCGCCATAGCCGCAAAGCCCGACGGCGAGGAGATGTTCCTGCTCGTCACCTCGTCGATAACGCCGCTGAGCAACACCCTCGACATTATCCAGGGTCAGCTTTTGTGGGTATCTATCGCGTACATCATTCTTTCGGTCATCTTCTCGCTCTTTGCGAGCATGCGTATCGCGCGGCCTATCTCCAAGACCAACAGCGCCGCCAAGGAGCTTGCGAAAAAGAACTACGAGGTCGACTTCAACGCGCGCGGTTATCTCGAGGTAGAGGAGCTTAACGGCACCCTCAACTACGCCAAAACCGAGCTTGCCGCAACCGAAAAGCTGCAGCGCGAGCTGATTGCGAACATCTCGCACGATCTGCGCACTCCGCTTACGATGATAACGGGCTACGGCGAGGTCATGCGCGACCTGCCCGGCGAGAACACGCCCGAAAATATTCAGATAATTATCGACGAGGCAACGCGCCTTTCGACCCTCGTCAACGACCTTCTCGACCTCTCAAAGCTGCAGTCGGGCGCATTGCAGGCTGAGAAAAAGGAATTCTGCCTTACCGACAGCATCCGCGAGATTTTCAGCCGCTACTCAAAGCTCGTTGAACAGGACGGCTACAACATCATCTTCGAGGCAAAGGAGAACGTCTACATCAACGCCGACGAGCTGCGTATCTCGCAGGTTGTATATAATCTTGTGAACAACGCGGTCAACCACGTCGGCGAGGACAAGACCGTCATCGTCACCCAGACCGTAAGCAAGGGCAAGGCGCTGATAGAGGTGACCGACCACGGCGAGGGCATTCCCGCCGACAAGCTCGAGTACATCTGGGAGCGCTACTACAAGGTCGACAAGGAGCACAGGCGCGGCGTGATAGGTTCGGGCTTGGGACTCTCTATCGTAAAGAGCATTCTCGACGCCCACAACGCGCGCTACGGCGTAAGGTCTGCCCTCGGCAAGGGCAGCACGTTCTGGTTCGAGATCAAAATCGAAAGAACGGAAAAAGCCTCCCTTGGTAATGGAGGTGGCACGGCGTTTGCGCCGTGACGGAGGATTTACACGGCAGGTGTTATCCGCACTTGGAGAACATCTCCCGATAAAACACAGCGTTTGTTAATAACAACAAAATCGGCGGTTACGGACAGCGCGGTGCATAAATCCTCAGTCAGCTGCGCTGACAGCTTCTTTACTAAAGGAGCCTTTAAATCAAAAAATCAGGACGGTTCGTTTGAGCCGTCCTGTTGATTTATACGTTTAATTTTCAATCGAGTAAAACCGCTTTGCGTTTTCGGCGGTGATGTCGAGCACCTGCTGCGCCGTCATATCTCTGAGCTGAGCGATTTTTTCAGCGGCAAAGATTATCATCGAGCTGTCGCAGCGCTTTCCGCGAAACGGCACCGGCGCCATGTACGGCGCGTCGGTTTCGAGCAGCAGCCTGTCGAGCGGTATCTCCGACGCGACCTCAACGCTGTGACGCGCGTTTTTGAACGTGACAACGCCGCCTAAGCTGATGTACATCCCCATGCGCACCGCCTCTCTCATCAGCTCGACGCTGCCCGAAAAGCAGTGGACAAGAGCGTTCGGGCGGTACCTGCGCAGCAGGTCGAATACGTCGCCGTGAGCCTCTCTGTCGTGAACGATTATCGGCATTTTGAGGTCGAGCGAAAGCTTTAGCTGTTCCTCAAACACGCGCTTTTGCAGCTCGCGCGGAATATCCCAGTGGTAGTCAAGACCCGTTTCGCCTACAGCCACCACCTTCGGGTGTTTTGTCAGCTCCGCGATCTGATCGAGGTAATCGCCGGGCAGGTTCTCGAGGTTCTCGGGGTGCACCCCGACAGCCGCGTACATGAAGCCGTACTTCTCCGCCATTGCGATAACGCGCTTTGCGTTTTCGATATCGACGGAGTTGTTCACAACGCCGCACACTCCCTTTTCGGGAAGCGAGCCGAGCAGCGCGTCTCTGTCCTCGTCGAACCAGCCGTCGTCGTAATGTGCGTGCGAGTCGAAGATATTGTTCATAGTATTTATTCGGTGGTTAGTAGTTGGCAGTTGGCAGTATGCGTCAGCTTAGATCGAACTCCCGGCCAACTGCCTACTGCCCAACTACCTGCTAACAACTTTCTCTCCTTAACATATTTTCGCGCCTGCGGGCATACCGTCTATTGTGAGCACCTGAAGCTTCTCGTCCTTGCCCTCGCCCTCAACGGCGGAGAGGATCATTCCGTGGCTTTCAACGCCGCAGAGCTTTACGGGCTTGAGGTTCGATACGAACAAAATCTTTTTGCCTACCAGCTCCTCGGGCTGATAGAACATCGCGATGCCGCTCACGATGGTGCGCTCGTCGGCTCCGTCAAAGATAGTGAACTTGAGCAGCTTTTTGGACTTCTTCACC